>CBFHHA010000032.1:0-28638 GCA_965655625.1 Flavobacteriales bacterium
TCTTCTTTAAATTTTTTAGCCTCGTTCATAATTTTTTTTTGGTACCTTCCTTGCACCACATCCACTAGCACCAGCACGGCAATAACGAAGTAGAAAGTAGTTTGGCTCATTGCGTGAATTTGGTTGCCAAAAAAGCTCAAATGCGCTAAATGTCCTCCTTCTGTAATGAGCATAATTCCTACTATAAAGAGTATAAACAGCCCCAGTACCTCGTACATTCTGTTTTTATTCAAAAACTCCGAAACTCTATCAGCCAGTAATAACATTAATAATCCGCTGCCAATTATTGCAATTGCCATGATGATAAAAGAAACTGCAGAATTCTCAATGTGCGAAGTTAGTCCAATTGCAGCTAAAATAGAATCAAAAGAGAAAACTAAGTTCATCACAACGATAGAAATGATGACAGATTGAGCGGTTTTCTTTTTTCTCTCTTTTTTTACCTCCGAGTTTTGATGAGTTACACCCGACAGCATGTGCCATATTTCTTTGAGTGCAGTGTATAAGATAAATCCACCTCCAAACAGCACGATAATGCTGTGTCCTGTGAAATGATAATCTACGATTCCTTCAATGTTTCCCGTTAAAAAAGAAATGGGTGATTGGAAATAACCGATAAGTTGAACCAAAATAAAGAGCAAAACAATTCTCAATACAATGGCAATCAATATTCCAATTTTTCTAACTCGCTTTTGGTCTTTTTCCTCAGCTTTCTTGGACTCCAACGAAATATAGAGCAAGTTGTCGAACCCCAGAACGGCTTGCAACAAAATGAGCATGAATAAAGTAAATAGATTTCCCAGTGTAAATATTTCTGACATAGTTCTTTTTTATTTCAGTTGGTACAAAGGTAAGGGATATCTCAGAACTACAAATTTCTTTCAGATTCAAAAGAGGTATAGCTGTTTTATTTCGATAGAAGTTAATTTGAGTTATCGATTATTTCTACAAAACACCACTGCTTTGTTGTCAATTCCCACTATATTTAACTAAAAATCAAATTATGCGAATTCTTCCCTTTCTTATTTTTTTATCTAGTTTTAGTTTTGCGCAAACTTATTTTCAACAAGAAGTAAATTACAAAATAGACGTTACGCTTGACGACAAAACCCATACTTTAAGTGCTTTCGAGACTTTTGAATACGTCAACAATTCCCCTGATGAATTGAATTTCATCTACATACATTTATGGCCCAATGCCTACAAAGACAATACGTCTGCAATGTCATTGCAGCAATACCGAAACGGAAATAAGGTGATGGAGAATAACTCTGAGGTAGATAAAGGTTTTATTGATTCCTTGGACTTTAAAGTTGAGGGTCAACAAGCAACTTTTCTTTATAATCTTACTCATAAGGATATTGGAAAGTTAATCTTGAATGAACCACTGAAACCAGGAGGTAAAATCACAGTTTCCACTCCTTTTCGAGTAAAACTTCCAAACGGAAACATCTCTCGATTGGGACATGTGGGAGAATCTTATCAGATAACTCAGTGGTATCCAAAGCCTGCGGTTTACGACAAGGAAGGCTGGCATCAAATGCCTTATTTAACCCAAGGAGAGTTTTATTCAGAATATGGTTCGTTTGACGTGAGTATTACTTTGCCATCAAATTATGTGGTGGGATCAACCGGAGATTTACAAACGGAAAGCGAAATTCAGTTTTTGGACAATAAAGCACAGCACACAGAAAGTAAATTAGACTCTATCTTAATATTGAGTGCTAAAGGGAATAATTTTCCAAAATCAAGTAGTCAGGTCAAAACAATTCGTTACACTCAATCAAAAGTGCATGATTTTGCATGGTTTGCCGATAAGCGTTACCACGTTTTAAAAGGAGAAGTGGAATTGCCAATTAGCAAAAGAAAAGTAACAACTTGGGCAATGTTTACAAATAGTCAGGCAAATTTATGGAAAAATTCCATCGAGTATATCAATGATGGAATCTATTGGTACAGCAAATGGAATGGCGATTATCCATACAATCAAGTTACCGCAGTAGACGGAACAATTAGCGCAGGCGGAGGAATGGAATACCCAAATGTTACGGTAATTGGAGGAGCGAGTAGTGCAACCCAACTCGAGTTGGTGATAGTTCATGAAGTAGGACACAATTGGTTTTATGGTATTTTAGGTTCAAATGAAAGAGTTCATCCTTGGATGGATGAAGGAATAAATACGGCCAATGAAATTCGCTATTTCAAAACCAAATACCCTGAAAACAATGAGTTTTCAAACAACTTTGGCGGTGTTGCTGATAAAATTCATTTGGGAGGAATTAGTCATCATTGCGGAAATCACTTGACTTACGGTTTTTCTGCAAACAACGGAAAGGATCAACCTATTGAGCTGCACAGCAACGACTACACTTCTCTCAATTACGGAGCGATTGTGTATGCCAAAACCGGGTTAGTATTTACTTACCTGCGCGATTATTTGGGAGAAAACGTTTATGATAAAGCTATGCAAGCTTATTTTGACCAATGGAAGTTCAAGCATCCTCAACCGATAGATTTACAAAAAGTAATGGAAAGCCAAACGGGTAAAGACCTCAATTGGTTTTTTGATGATGTGATTAACACCACAGGGAAAATTGATTTTAAACTAAGGAGGGTAAGAAAAAGGAATGAGGGTGGATATTCTGCAGAGATTTTGAATGCGGGTGATATTCGATCTCCGGTGAGAGTAGATGCTTATTTTGAAGGGAAATTAGTTGAAACTGTTTGGACAGAATCTACAGAAGATTTTGGTGTTCTTGATGCTGAGTTTAATTCTACACAAATTGATAAAGTGGTAATAGATGGCGAAGAAAATATGCCTGATGTCAATCGAATGAATAATAGTTGGGAGAAAACCCGAACGCTAAATAAAGTGGAGCCTATGCATTTTGAATTCTTGGCAGGGGACAATGAATCGGACAAAAATACGATTTGGTGGACTCCCATTGTTGGAGCAAATGCTTATGACAAGCTTATGGTTGGAGCTCTATTCCACAATATCACAGCGCCCAAAAACAAATTAGAGTTTTCTGTAGCTCCATTGTTTTCTTTTGGAAATAGCACACTCGCTGGAATAGGAGATGTACACCTAAATTTTACTCCAGCCAGACTGATAAAAAAAATGGAGGTAGGAGTGAAGGGGCAAACTTTTGGTGAGGAGATTTTAATCAGCGATAAATCGCCCTATTCATTCGATCTGGAAGGAAGATCATCATTAGACAAAATGTTGTATTGGGTAGTGAAACCCTATTTATTTATGGAATTGGGCAACAATAGAGAAAGAAGAAGATTTAGTCATAATATAGAACTACAGTATATTTGGGCGAGAAGTGTGAGCGAGCTTCAAACAGCTGAGACTGGAACAAAAGGTGGGTTTGTTCAGTATAATTTTAATTACAAAAAAAGGAAGTATAGCTTGGAATCAAATTTGAGGATCGATTTACTTGGCGATGATGTCTTATCAAATTATTCCAATTCATTTGTTTACCTTGATATCAAACAAGCGTGGACTTATCGAATAAAATCAGAAAAGAAAATTGAGCTCAGGATGTTTGCGGGTAAGAGTTTGTACACAAGAAGTGTACTGGGAGTAGAGAATGATTTCCGTTTTGGATTTGCGCTTGGAGGACAAAATGGCACACAAGATTACTTTTATGAGCAGTTCATGTTCGGAAGAAATGAATCCAACGGATTGTGGGCACAACAGAGGATAGAAAATCAGGGAGGATTTAAAACTGTAAGCGACTTCGGTTTTTCTACCAACTTTATGGCATCGGCCAATTTGTATGCCGAACTTCCTTGGGGTCCAATTGGAGTGTTTGGAGATTATGGAGTTTTCGACAATGGAAATAAACTTATTACCGCGGCAAATGCTGGATTGGGTATTCGATTACTCCAAGGTAATTTGGCAGCTTATGTGCCATTAATTTCAACCAGTAACATACAAAACTCTCTGACTCAAAAAGAGTTTATACAAACAATACGAATCACGTTGAATATATCTGCCTTGACTTACCGAAATTTGTTAGGAGGGGTTAATTAATAGCTTGGCGTCCTCAAAACTATTCCCTTTTAAATAATCAATTACTGTCATGTTTCTTTTTCCAGCGGGCTGAAATTCAACGATACTTAATTTTCCGTGAGGGGTAGAAACATGAATGTATTCTTTGTTGTCGGTCGATACTGAGAATGAATGCTCATCAGTGTCTAGAATTTCTATTGAATATATTTTGGTTGCAATAGTTTTTCCTTCTTTTTTAAATTCAGTCCATGCGCAGGGGTAAGGAGAGAGTCCTCTAACAAAGTTGTGGATACTTTCCATCGGTTGAGACCAATCTAACTTACAGTCTTGTTTGAAAATCTTATGAGCCGGTTTTAATTTTTGTTCATCTGCACAGAGTGAATTTTGCGATGTTTCTGAATAATCTTCATTTTCAATTGCTCTTACCGTTTTTACCACAAGCTTTCCGCCAATGTCCATTAGTTTGTCGTGCAGTATTCCGGCAGTATCATTTTTATCAATCTTTACTTTTTCCTGGAATAATATTTTACCAGTATCAATTTCTTTTTCGATAAAAAAAGTAGTCACACCACTTTCTTTTTCTCCGTTTATTATTGCCCAGTTGATCGGAGCCGCTCCTCGATATTGGGGAAGGAGAGAACCGTGCAAATTAAATGTGCCATATTCTGGCATATTCCATACTACTTCTGGTAGCATCCTAAAAGCTACCACTACTTGCAAGTTGGCATTCAAAGATTTAAGTTCGGTCAAGAATTCTGGATTCTTAAGCTTTTCGGGTTGAAGCACTTTCAGATTTTGAGAAATAGCGTATTTTTTTACCGCAGACTCTTGAAGTTTTTGTCCTCTTCCGGCAGGTCTGTCTGGTGCAGTAATTACCCCTACAATTTCACTTCCTGATTCAACAAGTGATTTCAAAGATTCTACAGCAAAATCTGGAGTTCCCATAAATATTATTCTAAGTTTTCTTGCCATTGTAGGGTTTGTTTTGATGTTTGATGTGTTTTCAAACCAAGGATAAAATACTATCTTCGTTTGGTCGTTACACAAAAGTAATTCTTTGAATCGAATGCAAAAACCAAATGTATTATTTATTTCGAGTTGGTATCCTAGCAAGGAACACAGAACTTTAGGGAATTTTGTTCAGCGACATGCTGAATCGATTCAGCCCTTTGTTAATTTGTGGGTAATGTCAGTATCTTCTTCCACCGATTTACAAGAAGAGTTTGAGCTGGAATTTTCTATCATCAATGGAGTAAATACGCTGCATGTATATTACCAAAAAGTAAATTCGACAATGCCGATTCTCGCTTCTGCCAAGAAACTGAGTAGATACCGCGAAGCTCATAATTTGGGAATGAAATACTTGTCGGATGAAAAAAGAGTGAAAAAGTTCGATGTTCTCCATTGTAATGTCACTTTCCCTGCAGGGATTATTGCCTTAGATTTTAAGAAAGAATACAAAATCCCGTATGTGCTAACCGAACATTGGACGTTGTTTCTTCCCTACAAAAATGATTTCAAGAAACTAAACCCAATCGTACAACGAAAAATGAGAGAAATTGTCTCAAATGCTTCCGTTGTTGCTCCGGTATCGCAACATTTAGCTATTTCTATGCAAGAGAAGGGATTAAAAGGAAATTATACCATTATCCCAAATGTGGCGGATACAAAATTGTTTTCGTTGAGAACAAAAGAGCCCAACGAAGTAAAGCAAATACTTCATGTTTCTACCTTGGTTGATGACCACAAAAACATTTCGGGTATTTTTAGGACCTTGAGAAAAATAGCAGAAACACGTCAAGATTTTCAGCTAGTAATAGTAACAGATGGTGACATCGAAAAAGCTAAATTCATTCAAAAATCTGTAGGTTTGCAAGATCGGTTTGTTACCTATCACGGGACAAAAACACCGAATGAAATAGTCGAATTTTATCAATCATCTGACTTTTTTGTACTCTTCAGTAATTACGAAAACCTCCCCGTAGTGATGGTAGAGAGTTTTTGTTGTGGTTTGCCTTTTGTTTCTTCTAATGTTGGAGGGATTTCGGAATTTGTAGATAACTCGAATGGCAGGCTAGTAAGGGCTGAAGATGAAAATGCGTTGCAAGAAGAAATAAATTTTATGCTTGATAATGTGAGTGAATTTGATTCTACTGAGATTAGAAAAAAGGCCATTAACCAATTTGATAATGCTGTTGTGGGTGCTCGATATCTGGAGGTTTATAAAGAGATACTGAGTTGATAAAAACAATTTCAAATACTACGTTCACCTTAGCTCTAATTAGCTTAATTAACTTTGTGCTTGTTGCCTTAGTTTCAAATAATCTGGGCGAAAATGGAGTTGCCGTAATGGGACTTGTCGTTTTGGGTATTAGTTTTATTGTGATGATAAGCAATTTGGTGGGAGGAAGTGCTTTGGTGTATTTATCCTCGCGTAAGCCCATTTTTTCTCTTCTTTTGGTTTCCTACTTGTGGGCCATTTTTTCGGCTATTTTTATGGGCACAGTTCTCTGGTTTTTTGAGCTAGTTCCCAATCAGTTTGTATTTTGGACAATTGCCATTGGATTTATGGAGTGTCTGTTCTCTATTCACAATCAAATTTTCATCGGTAAAGAACAATTAAAAACTCATAATTCATTAAAATTAACTCAAAAAGGAGTGCAATTACTTACTTTTTTGATTCTTGGGGTTACTCTCCAAAATTTCATCGTTTCACTTGTTTTGTCTTATGTGTTATCTTTGTTTTTGTCGTTTGTAGCACTCAAAAAAAACATTCGCTTCCAACATAGAATAGAACTTTTTACTGTATTTAAAACCTCGTTTGTGTATGGTTTTCAAATCCAGTTATCGAACATTATTCAGTTATTGAATTACCGATTAATATATTTTTTTATAGGGAAATCAATGGGAGGTGTACTAGGAATTTTTATCGTGGCGGTTCAACTGGCCGAGAGTCTTTGGATACCTTCAAAGGCCCTCGCTATAATTCAATACGGAAAAGTATCGAATGAAAAAAAATCTCAAAAAAAATCAGAGCTCACAGTCAGTTTTATTCATTTGTCATTTTTGATTACCTCAGTAGCAATTGTTATTTTATGGATGGTTCCAAATGAATGGATTCTTTCCTTATTTGGAAAAGATATTAGTGGAACCAAACCCATCATTTATGCACTCTCGTTGGGAGTGATGTCTGTAGCTTTGTCTCAATCATTTTCACATTATTTATCTGGAACCGGACAATATAAACATTTGTTGATTGCGGCATTAGTTGGTTTAGCGCCAATTATTCTATTTGGAAAATATGCAGTCATCAACTACCAATTAATTGGCGCAGGAATAATCACCTCCTTAAGCTACACTTTTTCATGTATATACTTAGGTATAGTTTTTTATAAGTCTTCTGGAATCAAATTAAAAGATATTTTAATTTTGAAAACTAGTTTCCTCGAAACATTCAAATTATTGAAATAACAGCTCTATTTGCCGTTCTTTTTTGATAAAACTCGGCTTAATTACTGATATTCGTCATATTTTCATGGTAAGAAGGAGTTAACATTTATAAAAAATTAGACAACTCCCAATGCAAAAAATTTTAGTCCCCACCGATTTTTCTGACTGTGCCGAAAATGCATTAGATTACGCACTATTTCTGGCCAAAAAAATGGGTGCTGATATCACACTATTGAGCGCGTATCACATACCATCTTCTGGCGCAGCGACCATTGTGGTTAATATACAAGAGGACATGCGAAAAGAAACAGAGGAGGAGTTGGCTGCTTTGATTAAAAAAAAGAAAAACGATTTTCCAAACGTTAAAATCACCCCAGAAACAGATTTTAATGTTCCGGTGAATTCAATCCTGCGACATACACAGAATTCCGAGTATGATTTAGTAGTAATAGGAACTACTGGAGCCACTGGTATGAAAGACATATTTTTAGGAAGTACAACTTCCAATATCGTGGATAAAGTAAAAACTCCTATTTTGGCAGTTCCTCATAATTCGGATTTTAAGTCGATCGACTCTATTTTGATGGCTTGTAGTCTGGAAAGTATAAAAACAGTAGATTCAATGAATTTTTTAAAGCTATTTGCCACAACATTAAATTTGAAAGTAAAATTCTTTAATGTATTCAAAGAGGAGGATGAAGAAATGGAAGAGAGATTGGCAAAAAAGAAAGAAAGCTTAAAAATAATTTTTGATTCCTTTAAATATGAAATAGAGTTAATTAAATCAAATGACATCGAAAATGCTGTATTAGATGCCGTTGGACAAAACCAACTATTGTCGGTAGTAACTCGTGAGCGAAAATTCTTTGACAAAATGTTTCATCCAAGTATGAGTAAGAAATTAGCCAACCACTCGAAGAGTCCAATTCTAATTTTACACGAATAAGCTAATCGAAATGTTTGACAATTCTTTCACCCAAAAATTGTGCGATTTTTACATTGGATTGTTGCGTCCATCCAGCAACATGAGGAGAAAGCAACACATTTTCGGCTTGCGCCAAGTACTGAAAAGAATTGGTTTTGTTTTCTTCAAACATAGACTCAAAGCTAGTTTTTTCATATTCCAGCACATCCAAACAAGCCCCAAGCACTTTTCTTGATTTTAATCCTTCCACCAAATCATCTAACAAGACTGATTGCCCTCTAGCGGTGTTTAGGATATAAAAAGGTTTGCTCACAGAATTGATGAATGATTCATTAATCAAACCTTTTGTTTCCTCCGTTAAGGGAGTGTGAAGTGAAATAATGTCTGCATTTTTCTTCAACTCTGCTAAACTAACTTCCGTTCCAAACGAATCTCCATAGTTAGTTAAGTATTTGTCGTATACTAGACAAGAAACGCCAAATCCAGAAAGTCTTTGGGCCATCGCTTTCCCCATTACTCCGTAACCTATAATTCCTACAGTCTTACCCATTAATTCTTCGCCCCAATTGGGTTTTCTATTCCATATTCCATTTTTAACCTCGTGGTTTGCAGTATTTAGCTTGTTGAATAACATAAGCAGCATACCTATTCCGTGCTCTGCCACAGAATCTCTGTTTCCTTCAGGAGATCTAAAAACAGGGATTCCTTTGCTTTCTGCAAATTCTACATCAATATTTTCTAGCCCGGCTCCTGGTCTGCCAATAAACTTCAACTTATTGCCTTTTGAAATAAATTTTTTGTCAAGCACCATTCTACTTCTTACTATAATTCCATCGTAGTCATGAAGTTTGTTTTCTATTTCTTCTTTTGTTGAAGATTCGTCCAATTCTGTTTTCCATCCTTTTTTTTCAAAAATTTCAGAAAGAATAGGGTGGGTATTGTCTAAAAAGAGTATTGTCATCATTCAAATAAAAGTGTTAGCAGATAAGTCCGTCTTTCATTACGAGTTTTCTGTCGCTCATTTCCGACAGCAAATTGTTGTGAGTTACGATTACGAATGTTTGATTGAATTTATCTCTTAATTCAAAAAATAAATTATGAAGTTCCTCAGCGTTTTTCGAATCCAAGTTTCCGCTTGGCTCATCTGCCAATACAACCGAAGGATTGTTGATAAGTGCGCGAGCAACCGAAACCCTTTGTTGTTCACCTCCAGATAGCTGAGAAGGTTTGTGACTCAATCTATCTGCTAACCCAAGCATATCCAGTAATTCTTTTGCTCTTGTTTCTACCTCTTTTTTGGGTTTATTTCCTATGAAGCCTGGGATACAAACATTTTCTAATGCCGTAAACTCGGGGAGTAAATGGTGAAATTGAAAGACAAAACCAATGTTTTTATTTCTAAACTTTGCCAGCTCTTTCTTTTTCATTTTCAGTACATCTTTTTCCAGAAAGGAAATCTTTCCAGAGTCTGGTGAGTCCAAAGTACCAATAAGATGAAGCAGAGTTGACTTTCCAGCTCCTGAAGCACCAGTAATTGCTACGACTTCTCCTTGTTTTATTTCTAAATCAACTCCCTTTAGCACAGGCAAGTTTTGGTAAGATTTTGTGAGTTGTGTTACTTTAATCATTGAAATTTTTTGTTAGCCAATAAATTTAGGGATAAATATGATGCATCCAATTATGAATGAACAAATTGAAGCAAATAATACTGCTCCAGCCGCCATATCTTTAGCTGATTTTATCAACGGATCTTTTTCTAAAGTCACTTTATCAGCCAATCTTTCTATGGCTGAGTTTATCAACTCGAATGATATAACTAAAGTCATACACAAGATCAAAAAAATCCATTCCGTTGTCGAAACATCCAAAACAATACCCAATATGACAACAAGAATAGATATCACCAACTGAATTTTGAGGTGAATCTCTTGACCAAAACCTAATCGAATACCAGCCAAGGCTGCAGAAAAAGATTGAATTCTTTGTTTAATTATTTTCATAAATGAATGGAAAGCAGTGTGATTAATTCCCTCCCGATTTTTTTGCTTGAAACCCCTTTTTTGACAGAATATCGATTGCTTTTTCTCTTACTTCTCCTTGGATAATTATTTCTCCATCCTTTGTACTTCCGCCCACACCACATTTTGATTTTAGTTCTTTTCCGAGCTCTTTTAGGTCTTCTTCGGAGCCAACAAAACCGGTAATAAGCGTAACCGCTTTTCCTTTTCGTTGTTTTCGGTCAATCCACACTTTCAATTGTTGATTTTCTGGCGATAAAGTTTCTACTTCATCAAATTCATCTTCATCCTGAAAACCAGGGTTGGTGGAATAAACAATGTATTTTTCTTTTTTCTTTTTAGCCATTACTTCGTTTTTTCTATGATTTCGTAGTTGTTTGTTTCGAAATTCACTTCAATCCAGTTTTTCATTTTCTGTGTTCTATTTTCATTCACCACCGAATCATTCCAATTAACAACGATAAGTATGGTTGTATCTCGATTTCCATCCATATCAATTCGGTACGCTTTTGAGGCCGTGAAACTTTCTAGCGGTTTGAATTCATTGATCAGTTTCAACTTTTTATTGACCGAAGTGAGGTCGTAGTTAAAATCGGTTTTTTTACTGTAATCCTCTTTTAATTTTATGATTTCTTTGTCTCGGTCAATTATTTTTTGCTCCCAATCTTTTACCAACAGTCGGTAATCATCCATGGTAAAAGTATTGTTTTCGATTTCATCATTTTGAATTACCACAAAGCTAGTCTCATCCAAGCCATAATCTTCATCATTCAAGATGCCTTGAAGCTCCTCAATCCGAGAAGCCGAAATTGTATTGCTTCCTACAAGCACCACAGATACCGTTCGAGCATAATAATCATAGTCCGTATCTAGTATTTTTATTTTTGGAATAGTACTCACTCTTTCTTTCACGAATAAGGCGGCTGTGTTCGTAAATACCGACTTATTAAAAACTTCCATAAATTTCATTCCACTCGGTACCAAGATAATTATTAAAATCACAGCAATATAAATCTTGATATTTCTTTCTTTCTTTTTATTGACATAAGTAGCCAAAGGAAATTTAAGGTATCTGACCACAACAATGGTAGAAAGGCAAATAAACAAAGAGTTAAGCAAAAACAAGTAAAAAGCTCCAAAAGTATAATCCCAATTACTCGTGGCCAATCCATATCCTGTAACACATAGCGGTGGCATTAGGGCCGTGGCAATTGCTACACCTGGCACCACAGTAGAATTATCATTTCTGGATGCGGCAATGATTCCAGCTAGTCCGCCAAAAAAAGCAATTAATACATCTAGAATTAAAGGTTCGGTTCGGGCCAATATTTCGGTTGTAGCATCTTTAAAAGGCATTATTTTGAAATAAATAAAAGAGACCAAAATGCTGACCACTGTCGCAACACCAAAGTTGATTAGCGAATAAATTAACAGCTTGAAATTATTAGTTCCAACACTCAATCCAATTCCTCTAATTGGACCCATAAGCGGAGAAATAAGCATGGCTCCAATTACAACCGCAATAGAATTTACATTCAGACCAATTGAAGCTATCACAATTGAGCACATCAATACCCAAACGTTGTAGCCCTTAAATTCAATTTCTTTCTTGATGTTATCAATCACTTCTATAGGATTAACACTAGAATCATTACTAAAACTAAACAAAGAAATAATAAATTTCCAGAGAGTAGAAGGGAGGCCTTTTAATTCATCTTTCGATATTTTCTTGGACTCCTGTTGTTCTTCTTTATTTGATTCTGATTCCATTATGGTTAGCTAAATTTAGTGTTGATTTTGATGAAATCGCTTACAAAATATGCGATCGTTTTTCCTACAATGTTCTTTTCTAGTTCATTTGTTGGAGCGCCTTCACAAATATGAAAATAATGGAAATTGTATTCATTTGAAAGTGAAAAGATAAGTTTTCTTACTTCCTCTTCAGTGAAACCAACTGAGGTAAATGCACTCACTGGCATATTCTTGATACTATCTAAATCTAACTCCAATCCAATTTTTGTTGCATCCAAATGAGATTTTACACCCTCAATTATCATGGAATCGCACCACGATTCTTGTGTAATTTGATTAAAACTAAGAAACTGTAACTTTTCGTTCTCCTTGAATTTATTCAGAATAAACTGAGAATTATATTCTTCGTGAAGTCCCAATACAAAGTATTTATCGAGTTTATTATTTTGCAAGGCATAAGAAAATCCATTTCCACTATGTCTTCCTTCCAATTCTCGCAAATCGGCATGTGGATCAATATTCAAGACATCAATAGTAGACTCAAATGAATTCATTATAGGGTAACAATTGTTGTGACCTCCACCAATTACAATAGGTGTTTTTCCTGCCTTAATTACCTCCTCGATTACTGCTTGCACTCGCAAGTCAACTAGCTCAATTAAGATACGTAACTCAGAAACAGAAGCTTTATGAGCTTTCAATTGTAAGTCATCCAGTTTTACTGCGCCACCCAAAATAATATTTTCACCCGATAAAAAATCATTATTTTGCATGGACAAAAACTTGGATAGAAATGCTTCCCAAGCGTTATAGGCCCCAATATTTCCAAAATTTGCTCTGGGTCCAATATCTTCAGGAATTCCAATTAACACGAATTCTCTTTCTGTGTTATAGATTCCATCCAAAGCCAATTCAATTGTTTGTCCCAACTTCACTTCACCTTCTCGAGGAGTAAAAAACTCAAGTAAATCTGCGGCTGAATATTGTTTAAGGTATTTCATTTTTATTAAAATTTATAAACCGTAAGTCCACTTCTCAGTTTTGGTTCAATGTAGGTAGATTTTGGAGGCATGATGAGATTGTGGTCGGCAATAAGTTTTAATTCATCAAAACTTATTGGGTACATGGTAATTGCAATATCATATTTTCCTGAATCTACTTTTTCTTGTATCGATTCTAGTCCCTTATTTCCTGGGACAAAACTCACTCTTTTGTCCTTTGTCAACTCTTTGATTTCGAAAATAGGGTTGAGAATAGAGTCCGTAATTATTTGAGAATCCAATTGCTCAATTATTCCGCTAGTGTGTTCAAATTTTCTTTTCAACTTAATGCGAATCCAAGAATCAAATAAATACATCGAAAACTCATGTTTAGCTTTCGGTGACAAAATCGTTTTGCTTTCTTCGAGTATGACAAACTCTTTAGAGAGTTTGTCTTTAATTTCTGCGAAACTTAGGTTCTCAGAGTTTTTAATTACTCGATTATAATCATAAATTTGAACTGCTTCATCACTCATAAATAAGGACATAATATATTGAGTACTTTCCTTTTCTCTGTTCAGTAGCGACAACCTATTGGAAGAGGCAGATCGGTGATGGCCATCAGCAATGTATACGCTTGGAATTTTCTCAAATGACTGTTCTATGAGTTCAATTTTTTCGGGATCGGCCATTTCCCATAATTCGTGTTTTATGTTGTCTTCCGAAACAAAATTATGAATAGGAGCAGAAGAAATAATTTCGTTAATGACATTAGATAATGCCTCCACTTTTGGATAAACCAACAGAACTGGTTCAGCATTAAATCCGGTGAGCGTAAGGTACTTTGTAAATAATTTTTCTCTTTTATTTAGTGTTAGTTCGTGTTTTTTTATTTTCCCTTTTTGATAATCTTTTGCGTGGGCTCCACCGATTATTCCGCAATAACTATTCTCGCCATTTGTTTGTCGATAAACATAAAATGCGTCTGAGGTCGATTGCACAAATATTCCTTGTTTTATTGCGTACTCAAAAAGTTCTTTTGTTTTTTTAAACCGTTCGTCAAGCTTCAATTTTCTTTCCTTTTCATCGTGAAGAATAATGTGAAGAAATGAGTCAGGATTAGCATTCATAAGCGCTGTAATCTCCTCATCAGAATAGGTGTTGATCGGTTTTGTACTAATCTCAGGACCCATGTTTTTCTTTGGAAAAAATCCTTTAAACGGTTTTATTTTTGTCATAAATAGCGGTAAATTTCAATGCTTGAGTATCTAAATTAAAAGTACAAAAAAAAACATCCTGAGTAAGTATCAGGATGTTTTTTTGTTAGTTGTTTCTTCTCATTTTTATGCATGTTGTATGCACTGTGATTTAGAAAAAAAGGTTCAGAATTTTATTAAATTCTAGTAAAAAGAAGCCTATCCTAGCAAGGCTTCTTTTACTTTATCGGCCATCTCGGTTCCAATTCTATCTTGGGCTTCTAAGGTTGCAGCTCCAATGTGAGGAGTAGTTGCAATTCTCTTGCTTTCCAATAAATCTTTTCTTGGAGAAGGTTCGTTTTCAAAAACATCAAGAGCACAGTAGGCCACTTTGTTCGATTCAATCGCTTTTAATAATTCGTCTTCGTCAATTACTCCACCTCTTGCAGCGTTTACAATTCTTACTCCGTCTTTCATTTTGGCAAATTCACGAGCCGAAATTACTGCTGATCCATCATTTTGTTTTGGAATGTGAATAGAAATATAATCTGATTTTGTAAATATGTCGTCCATCGAACCAGATTCGATTTCTACTTCGAACGATTGCCCTGTATGAAAATGCACTGGCATAGTAGAAGAAATAGGTTGTTTGTCGTGAGCAATTACTTTCATTCCACAACCAAGCGCGTAACTTGAAAGAGCGCTTCCAATTCTTCCAAAACCGATAATACCGAGTGTTTTACCGGCTAATTCTACTCCTTTTCCGTAATTTTTCTTTAATACTTTAAATTCTTCGCTGCCAGATTCTGGCATTTCTCTATTTGCTAGGTGAGTGAACCTGGAGATACTGAACATTTGAGCCATTACAAGCTCTGCCACAGACTGAGATGAAGCTGCCGGAGTATTGGATACGACAATTCCTTTTTCTCTGGCGTAGGCCACATCAATGTTGTCCATTCCTACACCTCCTCGTCCAATAAATTTAAGACTTGGACAATTATCAATAATGTCTGTTCTCACCTTGGTTGCACTTCTTACAAGCAAAGCTGCAATCTTGTTGGAGTTGATATAATCAACCAGTTCTTCTTGCGGAACATGATTGGTTATTACTTCAAATCCATATTCAATTAATTTGTCTTCTCCAGACTGAGAAATTCCATCATTTGCTAGTACTTTCATAGGTTTTTTTAATTTTTTTTACAAATCTAATTATATCTCGGAGGTTCTAAAAGATTTTGAATGTTAATCTAACGTTATTTCAGACAAGGTAGATAATACGTAGTCTGCTATTGAAAACTGAGTCATTTGAAATTCTTTTTTTTCGGGAATTGCAACTACTTTCATTTTCGCTGCTTTTGCTGCTATTACCCCGTTGATTGAATCTTCAATCACGAGGCATTTTTGGGGTTCAATCGAAAGACTATTCGCTGCGGAAATAAAAACTTGAGGATGTGGTTTGCCATACACCTCATTCTCAGCAGAATGAATCGCCTCAAAATGCGTCTTAATTTCTAGCTTTTCTAATACTGTCTCGATAATTCTCATCGAAGATGACGAGGCCAGTGCTAGTTTTAGATTTTTCTTTTTTGCCTTCTCAATGGTTTCAAATACTCCTTCCATGGCAGTTCCTTCTGTTTTTATGAGAGCAATAACTTCTTCTATTATTTCCTCTGAAGTATGATTGGGTTCAAATGATGCATTTAGTTTGTGTTTCCAATATTGAGTGACTTCGTCAACACGCATTCCTTTGGTTTCGTTGCACATATCGTAGCTAAATTCATATCCATATTTCCTCATAACTTTTTGAATCGCCTTTTTCCACAAGGGTTCAGAGTCTATCAAAACTCCATCCATATCAAATATGAGTGCTTTAATCATTTTATGTTATTTTTGTCTAGAATAAAAACCGACTCAAAGGTAAAACTATATATGGAATACGGAATATGTCAAGTGGTACTTTCTCCTGGAAGAGCCGAACCGAGAGATCAATCGGAAATAGAAATGCAACTCGTGTTTGGCGATTTGGTTTACATTCTTGAAGTGCAAAAAAATTGGACCAAGATAAAAATGACTAAGTTCAAGTATTCGTGTTGGGTCGATACCAAACATATTGTTAAACTAGAGGAAGATGAATTCAATCAAATTTATTCGCAAAAAGAAGTACGTGTTCATGATATTTCTGCCTCAATGAAGGAAGTAATAACAAACCAAGTTACCCACTTGGTAAAAGGATGCTTACTGCCAAATTTTGATTCTGGTTTCACCTCATTTGGCAACCAACGATTTGAGTTTTTTGGAAATACGAACCATACCTGCACCACTTCAAAGCAGGAAATAGCACAAACGGCCTTGGAGTATTTAAACGCTCCCTATTTGTGGGGAGGAACTTCTCCTTTCGGAATTGATTGCTCGGGATTAACACAAATGTGTTACGCGCTGCATGGAATTCAACTACCAAGGGATGCCAAAGAACAAGCTTTGGTGGGAGAAACCGTTGATTTTTTGGCAGAGGCAGAACCTGGAGATTTGGTGTATTTTGATAATCAAGAAGGAGTAATTACTCATGTTGGGATTTTACTTGAGAACAACAAACTTATTCACGCTTCGGGAAAAGTAAGGATAGATAAAGTGGATCATGAAGGAATTTACAGAGAGGATTGTGAAAAATATACTCACAAATTAAGAATTATTAAAAAACTACTTTAGGATAATTTTTTGGTGTGTTTTTAGTTAATTAAGAAAAAAAGAAAAGGAATGATTAGATTGAAACAGGTACTTATTGCAGGTATTCTTTCACTGTTTATGATGAATAGTTCAGTTGCACAAAAGTTAAATAAAAAAGACGCCCAAGGAAATAAACAAGGAACGTGGATCGCTTTTTACGATGGCACCAAAAATGTGAAGTATAGAGGAGATTTTATAAATGATATTCCAGTTGGAAAATTTATTTTTTTCTATGAGAATGGAAAGGTAAAAGCCAAAAACACTTACTTAAATAAAGGGAAAGATTCATATGTAAGTATGTATCACGAGAATGGGAAACTAATGTCAATGGGAAAATATGTGAATGAACAAAAAGACAGTGTCTGGGTATTTTTGGATGAACATGGAAATTACTTGTCTAAAGAAAATTATAAGAATGGAAAGAGACATGGCAAGTGCTTTACGTTTTATGCGTTTAATCCCAAGATAGATCAGGGTCAACCCAATTTGCTAGAAGTAGCGATTTACATCCATGGAGAAAAGGACGGTGAATACCTGAAATATTATCGAAACGGAAAATACATGATGCAGGCAAACTACTCAACAGGGACTTTAGAGGGAAAACGAACAACTTTTTACTCCAACGGTAAAAAAAGAAATGAGGTGTACTTTAAACACGGGGTGAAAAATGGATACACGATTAATTATGATACCAATGAAGAGGTTGTATCGAAACATTTTTATAAAAATGGATACGAATTAAAAGGAAAAGTTCTCGAAGATTATTTACAAAGAAAAAGAGATCGAAGTAGAATGGTTAAATAGTCTATTTTATCTAAACAAAATCAAATGTATAGTGGTGCTTTCTGCTAATGATAAGCGCTTCTAGTAGAAAGTTCTCTACGAACACTACAAATTTACGTCAAACCACTCCTGTGATTTTGTTTTTTATGTAATTAATTTGTTTATTTGAGTATAGAAAAACATCGCGTTTTTTTTGTGGCTCAGAGAATTTTGATTTCGGTTATAAAATATTCAAAAGGATCTCATTTTTATTGAACAGTTAGATAGTTTAAGCTTTAAAATAGAGCCCAAAAAGCCCATCCTCGGATGGGCTTTTTAAATTTATAGAAAGTTCGTTCATTGTTATTTAGTGAGAACATTTAGAAATAGAGTAGGCCAATAACAACGCTGTTAGTGGCCTTTTTGTTTGTATTCCTTTGTACTACATAAAATAGATTGTTCAAAGATTTATTATTCAGTCCATGAATTTTAAACAAAAAAAAAGGAAGACCCCGAATGAATCTTCCTTATTTTCCTGTATGCTGTGATGTGGCTGTTAGTTTACAACAATCTTTTTGGTAACGGTTTGGTCTTTCGAAGAAACTCTTACCGTATAAATTCCAGAAGAAACTTCGCTCAATGAAATTCTATTTAGTTTATTGGAAAGGGAATTAGAATAAATCATTCTACCGTATACATCAAAAATATTGATCGTTACCTGTTCAATTTTTGCATTGTCAATTGTCAAATCAAATTCTCCGTTGTTGGGATTTGGGTAAATAGAAATTGCCTGATTCAATTCTTCTTCTTCAATTGAGGTATGATCAGAAATATTGATATCATCTATTGCAATGTCTGTATCCCAATTTCCTCCTGTAGTTCCAGTAAATCGTAATTTAATAATATCGCCTGAGTAGCTCGTTAGGTCGACTAATCCCTTTTTCCATTGATTTCCTTGATTACCACCAATCTTAAATTGATCTAAGTACCAAGTTGTACCATCATAGATATCTACTCTTAGGGTATCCATAGAATTTCCACCATACATATGATACCAGAAAGATAAAAACGGAGTACCTATTGAGGTTCCTAAATCAATACAAGGAGATAACATAACTCCTGTTTTTCCAGTACAATCCGTACCTGAAGCTTCAAGGTATAAATACCTTGCAAAACCAGAGGTGTGGTCGCCAGAAGGTCCGGTTCCGTTCGAAGGTGTACTTCCAGAATTAGTTCTCCAATCGATATCATCTTTGACACGGTTTTCTAAATTAGTGAATCCGTTTCTTAAATTACAAGAAATGTCTTCGCAGTCGCTGGCATCAGAACAATTGGCAAACGAATTGAAATTCTCGTTAAATGGGGCTGACTGAACAGGTGTGTAGTTGTACACAGATACGGCTGTATCATTCAAAGAATATCCATCACTCGTAATTTCTGTCCATGCTTTTATAATGTATGTCCCTGGCGTGTTAAAGTTGTATTGAGTAGGGAAAGTGTATAGAGCAGAGTTACCTGTTGTCAATGAAGCAGATACAGTTCCTGTTTGTATCGGTCCTGAATTTACTTGATATTTCACTGTGAAGTTTGACACGGTTGTTGAACCAAAGTTATTTGTTCTTATTGTGATATCTGACAAACCGCTTTCGCAGGCACTTTCAGTAGGACTGATAATGGAGGATATACCACCGTCTAGTGGTAGAACACAATTAAGGAGGCCGCCAGCATAAAAGGTTGCATCAGCTCTTCTACCAATATTATTTTGATTGTTTGATTTTACCGCTGCTACTGAGAACCATTGTCCTTTACTTGGGTCTGTAATTGGAATTTGAAAAGAAGTTGAGGAAGTTCTGCCAACTGAATCCATGTATTTGTTCCCTAGGAGGTACACTTGATATTCATCTGCTCCCGCTACCCCTGTCCAGCTCACTTCCATAAATGTTGGGCATACTTTCGTGACTGTAAGGTTTGTAGGTATTCTTATGATTGAGAATGTGTGATCTGAAGTGTCTCCAATACTTCCTCTAATAACTCTTACCAATGCTTTTCCGGTTACTAAGTTTGGTACAGCCCAATCTCGATATGTTGCGGTTCCAGCAGATGTGCCAATTGAATTCCAAGTAGAACCACTATCTATTGAATAACTTAAACTAAAGTTTCCTGACGTCCCATATGAATCCCAAAATAATCGTTCGGTTACTCCTGGAACAAATCCTTCACCACCGTTTGGATTAATTAGTTCTACTTTGTCGTAAATGAACTCATAAGTCACGAAATATTTTTGTGGACCTTGGGGAATTGAGAAACCATTCACCTTTAATGAATAGGTTCCAGCCGCAGGATTATTAATTGAGATTTGTTCAACATTATTTAACGTATCCACTCCTTTAATAGCAGGGTTATCCAAAGTTGTTGCATTCGGTGTTGGATCCAAAATCCAAGGTAGGTAGGTAGTAGCTCCTCTCTCAAGTCGAGCGTCAAGATTATTTACTAGTGCTTTTGAAGCTGAAGTACTAGCCTCGTAATCATGCCAATAAACCATCACTTTCACTTCTTTCACATTCGTAGGAATTATAATGTTGTGAGAATTCGTATTTCCTGTTGTGAGGGTAGAGTTAAAATATCTGTTTTGTTCAATTGCCCGAATAGCTCTTAACGCGTTCACCCTTCCAAATCCGTATTTAAAATCTGGGCCTACATTTCCGAAATCATCAGCAGAATTTAGAATGATTGCTTTCATCAAACCTGACTCAGGCCTTACTCCAGATTTTGCCTCGTAGGCATGATACATTTGAGCCAATACCCCAGAAATTCCAGGAGCTGCTGCGGAGGTACCACTTCCATATGCATAAGTATGGTTGGGATCAGTTGAAAAATTTCCATTTCCGTGAGCCGCAATGTCCGGCTTAATTCTTCCATCATCTGCAGGACCTCTACTGCTGGATGTGGCCAAATTTGTCCCGGTTTCTAAATTGGCCGTTGCAATTACATTTTTAGCTTGTTTGTGTCCGCCAGTTATATTTCCCCATTGAGTACCTGCTCCATATCCGCAATTATTGTTATTGGAGTTTCCGGCAGAAAAAACTTGAATCAAAGTAGGATTTAACCTTATCTCTTGGTCCACAGTTCTGGCCAGAGAGGTATATCCTGCATTACATCCATTCGAATAGGAAGAGGAAAAGATCACTGCCGAATCATTTGTATGCACGTTCACAGTATTGGGTAAAGAGGAAGAGTATTGTCTAATTATAATATCAGCTCCAGTAGCCATTCCTTTCATTGTAGGGTCAACATTCCCAGCACCTCCAACAATTCCTGCAACCATGTCTCCATGACTTCCCAAATCTGCTGTTACACCTGGTTGTGACAATCTTCCTGTAAAATCAATGTGTGGACCCACAAGCCCGTCATCGTTTACTGCAACAACGACTCCCGTTCCATCATATTTCCGACCACCATTGTACCTTGTATTGATTGAAGTTGACCGATGCATGTTTCTTGATAAATCATGCTCCGGCTTGCCAGGTTCTGGTGTCAAATCAATTAATCTGATACCCTCGTGGCGAAATAATTTGGTGACATTTGATTGGTTTAGAACAACTAAAGCTTTATTCACAAACACATTCGTTGATTTAATTTTGGTGATGTAAGGTTCAAGTTTTTCTAATTGAGTTTTGAAATCTAAATCTTGATAAAAACTTAGGTACAAAACGACCTCATCTTCTTCTAGCGCCCATTCCGGGTATGGAGTACTTATTGCTAAGTCAGTAATTCTGTCGCTATTCAAAACTTCCCTAACGCTTCTCGCTCCAAAATTTTTTAATAAAACTTTATTAAAATTGGACGGGAATGAAATTAAATAAGTATTCATCGGGATGTACTCCTGAAATTTCAATCCAAGCGCATTCATTTTTTCTTTATTTTCTTGAGTAGGGATACGATCAAATTGCACAAACCGATAGTATTTGCCTTCTACCAGAGGTTGATTCGAGTTGGACGAAATGAATTTGTCAATATTATGTGGATAAAATTGCGTTCCAGTTTTAAGATCAATTGGAAGCGAGTTTTGGACGTTCTGTCCAAATAAGTTGCTCGTTAGAAGCACTGTAACAAAAATGTTGTAAATTTTTTTCATGAGTTGTTATTAATAATCTCTCTAAATTAAGTGTTTGATAAATGAATTGCAAATTTTACTAAGTGTTAAAAAAATATGAAATTCCAATTAATTCTAAACGAAGAAGTTCTCATACTTTTAGTTAACCTTTCCTTGTTTAAATCATTCGCACAAAATCTAACATATTAGGGTTTCTTTACTTAATTTTGGACTCAATTTCAAACCTACGTTATGATAGAAACAGATATTTTAATAATCGGAGCTGGACCAACTGGTCTTTTTACTGTATTTGAAGCAGGATTATTGAAACTAAAATGCCATTTAATTGATTCATTGCCTCAGGCAGGTGGACAATGTTCAGAGATATATCCTAAGAAACCAATTTACGACATACCTGCTTACCCAGAAATCTTGGCAGGAGATTTGACAGATAGATTGATGGAACAAATTAAACCATTCAATCCCGGATTTACTTTGGGAGAGTCAGCCGTAGCAATTGATAAACAAGAAGATGGAAGTTTTATTGTTACCACAAATAGAGGGACAAAACACAAAGCCCCAGTAGTAGCAATTGCGGGTGGATTGGGTGTTTTCGAACCAAGAAAACCGCCAATTGAAAACTTATCGACTTTTGAAGATAAAGGAATTGAATACATTATAAAAGACCCAGAATTTTACCGGGGAAAAGATGTAGTGATATCGGGTGGCGGTGATTCTGCATTGGATTGGGCCTATTTTTTAGCCAATGGAGTGGCAAAAAGTGTGGCGCTTGTTCATAGAAGAAACTCGTTCAGAGGACATTTAGACTCCGTTCAGAAAGTGATGGATATGGCTGATAAAGGACAATTAAATTTAATAACTGAGGCAGAAGTTGTAGGAGTTGAGGGTGGCAATTCTTTGAATGAAGTGCTTATTAAACACAAAACTCAAGGAGAAATAAAGCTTACGACTGACCATTGGATTCCGTTGTTTGGTCTTTCGCCAAAATTGGGGCCAATTGCCGATTGGGGATTGAATATCTCAAAGAATTCGATTGAGGTCAATACTTTTGACTACAGCACAAACATTGATGGGATATACGCAATTGGTGATGTAAATACCTATCCTGGTAAATTGAAATTGATTTTGTGTGGTTTCCATGAAGCAACGTTAATGGTGCAATCTGCATTTGCAAGAATTTACCCGGATAAGAAAAATGTATTGAAATACACGACCGTAAATGGAGTAAATGGTTTTTAATTAAAAAGAAGAAATGGAAGACAGTATAATTAAAGTGACCGTCATTGACAGGGAAGGAGTGGCTCACGAGTTAGAAGCTCCTACCGACATGAATATGAACATGATGGAAGTTTGTAAGTCATACGAATTACCCGTAGAGGGAACTTGTGGAGGAATGGCGATGTGTGCTTCTTGTCATATGTATGTGGAGTCTGACACGGCTTTACCCGAAAAATCGGATGACGAGGAAGACATGTTGGATGAGGCGTTTTTTGTGGATGACGAAAAAAGCAGATTAGGATGTCAGCTTCATATAACGTCTGAGCTGAATAACCTAGTTGTAAAACTAGCTCCTGTAGGATAATAAAACCTACTTATTTAGTAAGTTTACAAATGACTTCAAATAAAATAGATAGCCGAATTACTCAATTAATCGTGAGTGTTTCGGCTTTTTTATTGGTCTATGTTGCCTTATTCTCCGTAAAACATTATGCAGATTCTGAATCAATGAATCACTATTTTATTGTGGAATCAGTTTTTACAAACCCTGTCATGGCATTGGATCATTGGGGAAAACCGCTTTTTATTGCTTTGTCTTGTCTTTTTTCATTTTTTGGAGATCGAGGGGTTATGATTTTTAATGTGTTAGTCATGATTTTGAGCGCCCTAATATCGTTCAAGCTGTCCAGAAAGTTAGGGGCTAAATATAGTTTTATAGCTCCCGTTTTGTTACTATTTGCTCCCGTGTATTATCCTTTTGCTCAATCTTGTCTCACAGAGCCACTTTTTGGTTTGGTGGCAATATACTCGGCATTATTATTTGCTAATAAACGCTATACGTTTGCTGCTATCGTTATTTCCTTCATTATTTATTCAAGGTCAGAGGGAATACTTTTTTTACCCATTTATTTTATGGCTCTTCTTCTCAAAAATGAATGGAAACCCTTGCCTTTTTTGGGCGTTGGATTTCTTTCTTATAGTTTGTTGGGCGCACTACTTGGTAAAGGTTTCTTATGGTATTTTTACGATTATCCATATAGTTCCATTGTTAGTTTTTATGGAACTGGACCTTTTTGGAATTGGTTTATTCACTACGAATCTATAGTTGGGCTACCTTTTGCCATTTTGATTGTAGTTAGTTTCGTTTTGTTAACCTTTCAAACGCTTTTGAAGCTGAGGAATTCTTTGAACTCTCAAAACCTAGTTTTGATTTATTTGATAACGGTTCCTGCTGCAATTTATATTTTTGGCCATTCTTTTCTTTGGTACAAAGGTTGGAGTGCCTCGGTTGGTCTTCCCAGAATTGTTGGAGGAGTTCTGCCTTTGATAGCTGTATTTACTACTGTTAGTACAAATAAGTTATTGTCTTATGTCCCTTTTTTTTGGTTCAAAAAAAGGGGGCATTTTTTGGCCATTATTCTGTTTGCTTGTTGGATGGTTATCTTTACTTTTTCAGGAAAAAAGAGTGTTATTTTATCGCAACCGAATGACATGAATAAGTTGATTAATGAATCCATTGATTGGCTCGAAAACGAGGGCTATCCTAAGGGAAAAGAGAGTGTTGTGGTGTATAAAACAGATTATTTGGTTCATTTTGGGGTGAACCCAAAGAAAGAAGAAAAGTCTTTTCTCAAAACTAATATTCATAGAAGAACCCAACCTGAAAAAGAATTAGAATCGGGCGATTTGATCGTGTGGGATGGACAAACAACACCCAACGAGGGCGGAATCTCATTTTTGTCCCTTGATACAAATTCTCATTTTGAAAAGCTCGCCACATTTTATCCGCCCGTCAATTTTAAGGTATTGGGAGGTGGGAATTATTTTATAGTGATTTTTAAAAGAAAGTAATTACAATACATCTAGTCCTTTTCGATTAAAAACTAAGAAGTTGAAATTAAACAGAAAAGACCATTTTTCTTGTCGGTGATCCATGTAATTTGTGGTGAAACTAACTGGTCCAAGTGGACTATTGATAACAATAATTCCAGACAGAATGTAATTTCTCTTCGTAGCCCTTATATTGGGCGAAAACTCAGCTCTTTTATTATTGTCGATGATGTTGGCATAAGGCAAAAAGGCGTATCCTTCTAGACGAAAATCAAGAAGTTTATAGATGTTGAGAACATTTTTTATTCCAACCGCAGCGTAGGTATGGGAGGCAAATTGAGGAATAAACTGAGTTTGGGTTTCTGGAATTGGACTAAACTGTGGAGCAAATAAAACACTAGAAGTATAGTTGTTGAAAAAATCTTGAAGAGAGTGAACCCCCTCAAGTTCTACACCCAATGAATATTTTTTATTAATGGTAAAGTATTGCTCGTAATTCACCGAGAACTGAAACCAATCATGCTCGATTCTGTTAACCGTATCACTTGTAAGTAATGAAGTTGAGCCTGCTCTATTTATTTCAATTCCATCTACGTAACCCGCTTTTAGTTTCAGTTTACTTCCAGTTTTTGAATAATAGAAATTATCCAATGAATTAAACTCATATTCTAAGTCAATTTTATTTACAAAAAACTCTGTTACATCGGCAGTATCAACAGACAGAAATTGGTCTGTTTGGTAATACTCATTTTGAAAAAATCCGTTATTAAAACTAGCAACGAGTTTCCCCTTATTTTCTATTGGCAAACCAATAGAAACACCTGCAAAAGTTTCGTTTTTGATCAAATAGGAAGGTTTTGTATCTTCAAAAAAAGTAGAAAAACTGCGGTAATAATCCCATCTATTGTATGTAAGGTGTGGCTCAATGTAAAAAGGTAATTCCAACGGAAAGTCAATTCTTGGAGCCATGTCTAAGGAGTTGTAAAACCTTCCAAAATAAAAGTTTCCGGAGGCCGTAAGAGACAAATACTTATTGATGAACTTGTAATCTAACCCAAGATACCCTGTGTTATTTGATTTTGAGGTAAAACTCCCACCAACTCTAAAATCAAAATCGGGCGTTTTTTTTACTCTTAAGTTAAGTGTATAAGCCGAGTCTCCTGGATGCTTAATAAGGTTAGGAAACATAAACTCAATTTTGTCATCAGTAACTAATCGAAAAAAACGAGGTTTTAAATCTTTTAGCGTGATTGTTTTATTTTTGTCTTTAAGTGTGCTAATTATGTATTGTTCCTCTCGTTTGTTTAATCCGAGAATTTCAATATTGTCAATCACAACCTCTTGATTTCTTATTTTTAAGAGGTGTTCTCTTTTTTGTTTTAATAAAGAGGTGTCGATTCTGACGGAGACTAAAGCCTTGATTGAGTCCATTTTCGCAATAGTTTCTTCGTATCCTTTTAAAATGACAAGTCTAGTTTTTTCGAAATCAAATGTTCCGATATCTTCTACTTCTGGGTGAATGATGATGCTGTTGTCACAATTTATCTCAAAATCCGATTTCGTCTGAATCATACTCCTTACTTGCGAAAACAAGTCGTATTCCTGCGGTTTGCTACGCGGTGCAGTTACGGAGCTACCGATAATTACATCTGGAATGAAATCTTCGTACATTACGTCAGCAGGAAAATTATTGTACAATCCACCATCTACTAATATTTTGTCTTCGATTCGCAAAGGTGGAATGTAGAACGGGAAAGTCATAGATGCTCTCACAGCTTGAGAAAGGTTTCCCGTTTTAAAAACAACTTCTTTATTTGCATCTATATCTGATGCCACACATCTGAATGGGACAAGTAAACTGTCGAAGTTATATTTGGCTTGATTTGAAGCTTGAGAAAATTGTTCCAACATAAAAAAATCAATCAATGCTGGATCAGTGAAGTTGAGAGGAATAGTAGAAGTAAGGTTAAATTTTTTATCGAAACTGAAGTTTACGATTCCAGCATTTTTTTGACTCTGTTTGAAAAAGAACGTATACTTTTTGTCTATTTCTCCATTGGAGATGGCAAAATATTCTTCGGAAGAGGCCATTTCCATAATTTGAGAAGGAGTATACCCAATTGCATAAAGACTTCCTACAAGCGCACCTGCAGAAGTTCCAGTAATGTAATCAATTGGAATCCTATGTTCTTCCAAAGCCATAATGACTCCAATGTGGGCCATGCCTGATGCACCACCGCCACTCATGACAAGTCCAACCTTTTGTGATTTTAACGCAAAATGCACAAAACAAAGAATAACGAATATCGAATATCTTTTAATCAAATTTCTTCAATGAGTTTTAATAGTTTTGGTGTGTTCTACCTTCAAAGTTACATATTATATTAAGGTTGAAAACACAAGTTTAAACGAATTCGCAATTTTTTTTATTTTATTCGGTTCATAATATTTCATATCACTACTTTTTCTCTTATTTTTATCCGACTAAAATAATAGAACTATGAGCAACGATAGCGTAATTTTTAACCTAATCGAAGAAGAAAAACACAGACAATTAAACGGAATTGAATTAATTGCTTCGGAGAATTTTGTCAGTGACCAAGTAATGCAGGCAATGGGAAGTGTTTTGACAAACAAATATGCAGAAGGGTTACCGGGAAAAAGGTACTACGGAGGTTGCGAAGTGGTAGATAAAGTGGAGCAACTTGCTATTGATAGATTAAAAGAATTATTTGGGGCGGTTTGGGCAAATGTTCAGCCTCACTCGGGAGCACAAGCCAATGCAGCAGTTATGTTGGCAATTTTAAATCCTGGAGATAAAATATTGGGATTTGATTTGTCTCACGGTGGACACTTAACTCATGGTTCAACAGTAAATTTTTCGGGAAAACTTTATTCACCTTCATTTTATGGAGTAGAAAAAGAAACAGGGAGAATTGATTACGATAAAGTGGAACAAACGGCTAACCTAGAGAAACCGAAACTGATTATTTGCGGAGCTTCTTCGTATTCTAGAGATTGGGATTACGAAAGATTGAGAGCTATTGCCGATTCGGTTGGCGCTTTGTTGTTGGCAGATGTTTCGCATCCTTCTGGATTAATTGCATCTGGTTTGCTTAATAATCCTCTTCCACATTGTCACATTGTCACTTCTACAACTCACAAAACACTCAGAGGACCAAGAGGTGGGGTAATTATGATGGGAGAAGACTTTGATAATCCTTTTGGAATAAAAACGCCTAAAGGTGTCACTCGAAAAATGTCTTCTTTGCTAGACTCGGGAGTTTTTCCTGGAACCCAAGGAGGGCCTTTGGAACATGTAATTGCATCGAAAGCAGTGGCGTTTGGCGAGGCGCTTCAACCTGAATTTAAAGAGTATGGAAAACAAATGATTAAGAATGCACAAGCGATGGCTGCATCATTTGTAGAAAAGGGTTACCAGATTATATCAGGAGGTACAGACAATCACTCCATGTTAATTGATTTGAGAAGTAAAAATATAACGGGAAAAGAGGCAGAAAACATACTGGTGAAAGCTGACATTACGGTAAACAAAAATATGGTTCCTTTTGATGACAAATCACCTTTTGTAACTTCTGGAATAAGAGTTGGAACTCCTGCAATTACCACACGGGGGTTGAAAGAGGT
>CBFHHA010000033.1:0-5955 GCA_965655625.1 Flavobacteriales bacterium
GGAATTTATGAGAACTTGGAACCAATTCCAGGAGCAATCGATGCGGTTAACAAATTATTACATGATCCAAAATTCAATGTGTTATTTTTATCCACTGCACCATGGGACAATCCTGAGGGATGGATGCACAAGAGGCTTTGGATGACAAAACACTTTAACGAAAAATTAGTTCGTAAAAAACTAATTTTATCCCATCACAAAAATTTATTAATTGGAGATTACTTAATTGATGACAGAAGATTTAATGGAGCATCGGAGTTTAGAGGTAAATGGATTCATTTCGGTTCGCCTGATTTCAAAAACTGGGAGATCGTGTTAAATTATTTAAACATATGACTAAAATTTCTGTTTTTTTTATTTTAATATAGCAAAAATTCATTTCACCTAAACTACCTAGTGTGTGCAGATAAAAACCATCCTGTTCAGAATATACAAAACAAGCCATAAAAAAATATGGTTTTTTATAGGGCGGGTTGATGGAGTGTAGGAAAATTAAAAGGTGTAATCCAAATGGGGGCAGTGGATTCGACATACTGCCTTAAAAATTAAAAATAATCTTAAAACCTCCTTCCGTTTCTTAAAATAAATGTTGTTTCAAAAAGAAAATTATTTATTTAGACAAATTTTTAGGTCCAATACAAATATCTGCTTGAGATTTATAATCAACTAATTTTCAACCCTCAAAAATTTGGTGGTTTATAGTTCTTCTATCATTATACTCTAATACAATTGTTTGTCTGAGAACGTTAAATAATTTTTATATAAGTTTGATACAAATACTTTCGTTAATAATCTCTTCACTTTTTTCTACTACTCTTCTCATATAAATCATCCCATTAAATTGGAATTCTTTATTTTGAATTTCTCCTCCTTCCGAATCAATAATACTCCATTTTTTTGAAAAAGAGTCTTTTTTTCGAATTAAAAGATTAACTCCGTTGTAAATAGAATTTGCAGATAATTTTATACCTAGCGGTTTTATATAATTAGATAATTTCTCTAAGGCGCTAGAGTTAGGTTTAAATATTTCCTCTGCTATATCACAAGAAAACTCATTGTCTATTCCAATAATTTTATTTTTTTTAATACAAAAACTAAAATCAATAGTGTCATCAGATGCATAATCTCCACAGCAAATAATAAATGATTTACTGTTTTTAGGTATCATCCCAATAGTAATAAATTCTAACATTTTAATTTATCTGTATACGAATTCATCATCCTCATCATAATAATAACTTTTATTTATATTATTGTCAATTGAAATATGACAATAAAGTTCATTTGACTGACAAATATCTCTAATTACATCTTCATCAATATCTTCAGGACTGGACCATTCCCCTTTGTATATGAACTCGAATTCTTCTTCTTCCTTCTTTATAAGATTTTCAATATCAACATCAGGGTAATATTGTAGAAAAACGTCATCAACTTCAACACGTGTATTCTGAATATATTCATCTGAGGCTGAATAGCCAGTAAACATTATAGTTATCATGGAATGTGATTTTTATACATTCCAATTTAACTAAAAAAAGTTAATCCAAAGAATTTTTAAAATAAATTAATGACTAAAAAAAATAGAAGTGGAACTAACCTTATCTGTACTCAGACCTAAAACACCTAACATCCAGGATTTAGAACAATAGAAAATTTTAACTTTATCCTTTAGATCGCAAATCTAAAAAGAATCATAATTTGTAAAACAACTGCAATGTCTCTTAATGTTATCTTACACTTTTGTAACAACAATTTGATCAAACGAAAAAAACTAATGAGGTTACAAATCTAAAAGATATACAACTGGATTTAAAAAAAAATTATCTACGAGGAAATAGAGTCCTTTAAATCTCTAGAATTCAAAATGTCAGTTGTATCTATATATTCCTTTCCCTCCATAATTAGCTTCTTTGAAACTTCAAAAGCATCTTTCGAAAATTCTTTAGTGCTTTCAATAAAGTTATTATTCCCTTCAATTTGCCTGTCATAACTCATAAAATAATAAACACCTCCACCCACTAAAACAATCACAACAACATATTTTATTAACTTTTTCATAATTTTTGGTTTTTCTCTTACAGAATTATAATTACCCTTTATCAATTCAAATTAATTAACAATTTAATGAAAATCATAATATTTCCCTTCAGAGTTTTTCTTCTTTATTTAAAAAAAAATTACAAGTCAGAATAATTTATTTTTACTGAGTTTATAATTTTCGTGAACTCTTATACTTTTATTGAAATTGTACTTAGATACTTATTTAATGTTATTTCTTCAAAATTAGAAAGACACCTTACATGACTTATTGTTCTTGTTAAATGTCAAAGGAAATAAATTTTAAAAAAAAGTTACTACCCAGTTATTCCATCACCTTTGATAAAGTTATAAATTTTATTAAGTAAATCAGATATAATGTCTGCCCATTCTGCTCCTATGCTTTGACCAATTATATAAGTAGTAAACAACAAGTAAATCATAATTAACATTAATGCTTTAAATTTACCCATTTTAGAGCCGATATAATAGATAAAAAAAGATATTACAGTAAAAATAAGAAGTAATATTCTCAACTCACTACTAAACTCTATAGTAGAAGAATCCATACTAATAGGACCATAAATGATACAATAAAGGAATAATGGAAAACCTAGAGCAAAACAAATATCGAAAATGTTACTTCCTAAAGCATTAGCAATTGCATCATTATAGTTACCCTTTTTAGCATCCCTCATAGAAATAATAGTATCGGGGACACTTGTAGCTGCTGAGGCTAGAACAACAGCAACAAACATAATAGGAATATCAAGCGCATTTCCAATCATCTCGCAAGAGTAAACAAGTAACAAGCAAGCACCACCAATAACTAACATAGAAAAAGATAGTAAAACCCATGCATTTGTGGTCTTGATTTCTTTTTTTCCAATAAATACAGCCTCAAGATTTAATGTAAATAAGCCTTTAATAACTCCTATTTCTTCACCTTCCTCTTCTTCCTCTTCTTCCTCTTCTTCCTCTTCTCCTTCAATTGATTTCATTGAAGTTAACATGTAGGTCATGTAAATAGCATAAGTAAGCATAAGAATAAGTCCATGCCACCAATTTAAAGTTTTACCACTAATTAAAAAAATAAGTATTAATTCTGCACCAATTAAAAATAGGCCATCTCTTAAAATGACCTTTTTAGAAACAGTAATTGATTTTGTGATACCAATCATTAAAACAGCAAATATAACAACTGCAGGAATAATCATTCCGTTAAAAATGGCACTTCCAGCTGTTGTTCCAATACCCCCTGAAAAACCATCGGTATCATTCAACCATATAAGAAAAAAAAGAGTTGTAAATAGTTCAGGCATAGAGCTGCCAATAGCATTTATTGTAGCGCCCCTTACACCTTCGGTCATATTTCTACCTAGATATTCCGATGCGGCTTCAAAACCATCGCTGGCTCGCCAAATAATCAAACAACATATTACTATTAAAAAAATTGCTATTGCTACCTCCATATAATTAGAATTAATATTTAATTTCTACTCTTCTATTTTTTCTTCTATTTTCTTCAGAATCATTAGAATATTTGGGAGAAGATTCTCCTTCTCCGGAAAAACTAATTTGAGCACTTGAAACGCCTTTATTTATAAGGAAATTATAGACGCTTTCAGCCCTTGAATTAGACAATCTTAAATTTAAAGATTCAGAACCAGAATTATCTGTGTGCCCAATTAATTGAACATTAGTTTTATTTGACATTAATTCTTTAGCCAATTTATTAAGCTGCTTATCACTTTTTCTAATGAACGAACTACCAGATTTAAAATAATAAACATCATCACCAGAGCTAAGTGTTATTTTAGTTGAAGATGGTTTTTCAGCAACACTAGGATTCACATCTGTAACACTGGAACTGGATGAAGATTCTACACTCATATTAGCATCAGTAATATCATTATCATCAGAACCTACATTAGTACTAGAAACATCATTAGGATCTGAATTTGATGCAAGCTCTGCCCCATCTGACTGACTGTCACCATCAGAATTTGTTAAATCTGTCCCTGCATTGGCTTCGTCAGCGTTTGAAATTCCATCTCCATCATTATCAGCTAATCCATCTGTGGCATCAGATGGATTGAGGTTATTGTCTTTTTCATAAGAATCAGACATGCCATCTCCATCTGAATCGGAATTAGAGATATCAGTTCCTGCATTCATTTCATCAACATTAGACAATCCATCTCCATCACTATCTGATGATGCATCAGATGGATCAGATGGATCAAGTCCATTATCATTTTCAAAAGCATCAGGCATGCCATCTCCATCAGTGTCTATACTTGACATGTCATCACCGATTTCAATAGAACTGGCCAAATCAGGATTATCAGTAACTTGATTATCTGAAGGAATAATGAAGTAAATAATTAAAGCAATAGCTGCAGCAATCAATAAAACAAGTTTAGACTTTCCTTTACCGCCAGATTCACCACCAGTTACAGTATCAGTTGTAACTTTACTCGAAGTTGTCTTATTAGCTGCAGTCTTCTCTGCAGCAGCCTTATCAGCTTTAGTTGACTTAGTAGAGCTAGTTGATGTGGTTACAGCACCAGAACCACTAGTTTGATCTTTCGCTTTAGAACTAACTGTTTTTTCGGAAGCAGGCTTGTTTTTGCTTTGTTTTGAGGCTGACTTATTATCATCACTTTTTACTACAGAAGATTCATCTTTTCCTAAATCAAAACCACCTTTACTTTCAGGAGTAGCATCTCCCACTTTACCTAAATCAAAGCCTCCTTTGTCAGCACCAGCATCTCCGTCTTTGCCTAGATCAAAACCTCCTTTGTCAGCACCAGCATCTCCGTCTTTGCCTAGATCAAAACCTCCTTTGTCAGCACCAGCATCTCCGTCTTTGCCTAGATCAAAACCTGATTTATCGTCATCTTTATTTGCCATAATTATTTGCTTTAACTATTTTATTAAAATTTGTGAGCGTATATAGATACCAATTTACCTAATCCTCCTGCGTACCCATCACCTATAGCTGTGAAAGACCATCCCGAACCTTCACGTGAAAACTTGCCAATCACTACTGCGTCTTCATTGCCAAAATCATCACTCATCGTATATCTACAAAGTTCTTTTTCTGTTTCAGCATCCCATATTCGACAATAAGCCCCTGATACATCACTAAAAGTTACTCCTTTATCGTGAATAGTAACAACAACAACTATTTCTTTAACTGCATCCGATATTGTTTCAAAATATATCCACATATCTTCGTCATCACCTCCATCCTCATCTTCTTCGCCTTCCTGAACATCAATGGCTCCGTATACTGCTCCATCCGTAGAGTAAGGCCGTGGACCATCTTCACCTTCAAGAACTTGTTGATTAACGCTCTTGTAGTAAACAAAATCTGTAGCATTCGCAATTTGCCCATCTTCTGCAAGGCAAAACGCGGATACATCTAAATCAGCTGATGTTACCCAACCAAGTCCAACACCTGCCGTTTTCAAACCTGGAGCTTCTTTTGTAAGATCAAAAGAGCTTCCTTTTTCTAAATCAAATCCCATAATAATAAATTTTTAATAAGTTAATTTTTAAATGTAAAAAAAAAATAACATATTAAAAATTTATTATGTGTAAAGTTCAACTAGGGCTGCTAATCCTCCCTGAAAGGGTTCACCCATTGCTTCAAAACCCCAATCATCACCATCTCTATATATTCTACCAATTTGAACAGAGTCATAACCTTCAAAATCTTGGTTTAAGGTAAATCTGCATAATTCTTCACCGTTATCAATATTACAAATTCTAATAAATGAATTATCTAAATTTCCAAAATCTTGTCCTTTTTTTTCTGCTCCATCGATGGTAACTACAAAAATCATTTGCTCTACTTGATTATTAACTTCTTGTAAATCAATATTGACACATTCATCATCTCCTTCC
>CBFHHA010000033.1:6054-18419 GCA_965655625.1 Flavobacteriales bacterium
GTAACTACAAAAATCATTTGCTCTACTTGATTATTAACTTCTTGTAAATCAATATTGACACATTCATCATCTCCTTCCCCTTCACCAGTTCTATTATCACCCTGATGAATAACAGAACCATCTCCACTTTTTAGATTATTATAAAAAATAAAATACGATTCCTCTGGAATTTTATAAGTATTATCAACCATGAATACTGAAACATCACAGTCAATTTCTTCATTATAACCATCTGCTGGATCCCAGCCTAAACCCACAAAAACATTTTTTAAAGCAGGAGAATTCTTTGTTAAATCAAATTTTTGCTTTTTTTCTAAATTAATTGCCATACCTGTTATTTTATTTATTAATACTTATTTAGGACTACTACCATATTCATTATCTTGAGCTTCACCTTCTGCAAAAATCATCCAAAAACTATAAAAGGGAATAATTTGCCACCATCCAGGATTTCCTCTATCATGACATCTTTTTGTGCCTTGTGCAAACAAGAACCATAGGGTTGGAATATATCCTAAACCAAGAATTGGAGCGTCAATGGTAATTATGGATAATGTCAAACTTGCAACATAGTATATAATTAATGATATACCATACTCAAGTCTTCTAACTCTACCTTTGAAAGAAAATGGAGAAGAAAACATTTTTTGACTATTAGTTATATTGTTTGGTTCTAGAGCTTCAACTACTTCAGAGTCTAAAATAGATACATCTGATTCCTTAATTACTGGACCTTCACTTTGAAAATGATTATTAAACTCTTCTAATTTTGAGGCATTCATCCATTCTATCCCTTCTCTCCAAACTAATGTATTAGAATCAATTTTGGTTAATAAATCTTTTTTCAAATATGGACCATATTGTTTCCCATTAACTGAGTAATAGTAATAAACTTCATCTTTTTCGAGATTGAATGAAGGTTCTTTATCTAAATTAATTTTCATTGTATCTTTTATTATTTATTTTTTTGGTAGAGGCGGTGGCGGTGGCGGTGGCGGTGGCTTGGAACCTGATTTAGCTTTTCTAGCAGGCTGAGATATTATCTTTGTAACTGGATTTTTAACCACTTTACCTGGTTTTGGTGGCCTTAAGGGAGGTGAAGGTAGTTGAATATTGGTTTTCTTCGCGGTTGAATTTGATCTTGGTGAAAATGATGGTTTTGGTGGTTTTGGTGGTTTTGGTGGTTTTGGTGGTCGCGATGGAGCTGAAGGTCGCGCAGGTTTTGAGAAAACTGTTTTTTTAGGTACTGTTTTTATTGGAGCTGTTGGCTTTAAAATATTATTTGGTTTTTCAATCCCTTTTTCATCGTTTTCTGAAACTGAATTAACACTTAAAAAATTACCATTTTCAATTACCTTTTTATGTTCATTAAACAAATCTAAAACATCAATTAAATCTTCTTTAGAGTGGTAAACATTATTATAATTAGATCTTAAATTACTTACAAAATTTTCAGATCTTATGGAGCTATTAATAACAATGGCTAAATCTGTATTTTCAATTTTAGATTTTTTGACGATTGAATGTACTAAATCTACATCTTTAGAGAATTCCGAAAGGTGATCAAGATGTTTATTAATTTCCCTCATTTTGATTCTAACTTTCTTTAAGGCACCATCGGAAAGTTTGACTTCAACTCTAAATTCTGCCTTTGTAGAATCAGCAAATTTTTGAGCTAATGGAATTAAATGCGGAAGCTCCGATTCTTCAGAAGTGGTATTAGAGCCCCAAGAATCTGCTGTTTGTTTGTATAATTCTCTAGCAATAAGTTTCACCTTAGGGTCGCTTGCTAAATCTTCTCCAACATCTGCAATCTTTGGATACTTTTTATCAAGAGCATTAAAAAAGTCGATGTATAAATCATTATCTAAAGCATCAATAGTTAAGTACCCTTTAAAAGATCCCATATTACTGGTTGAATCTTTAAAAGCCCCAATCTTTCTATTGTTGTCTAAATAATTTAGAATAAGATAATTACCGTATATGTATTTGGCTTTTAGGTAACCGTGCTCTTTAAATAAATTAGCTGTAAAATTAATTTGATCATCATTAATATCACTTGAAAACAATAAGTTTAAATTCAAAGAAGACTTTAAATCAGATAAACGCTCTGAAATCGACAATTCTTTAATAAGAGAATTTAATATAAACTCTGTTGATTGAACTAATAAATGCCTAATCTGTTTTTTTTCACCATCCAAAAACAAATATTTTTCATTTGGCTTTTTAATTAGCTCAAAATAGTTGTGAAAACAATTTGGTAAATGATCAAGGTGTTTCGACCTTGCAGACTCTCCAACTTGAAAATCATAACCATCAGTATAAACATAGAACGGGATTAGCTCTTGGTTTTCATATTTAAATGATTTAAATGAATTCCCATTTTGGCTATAAAAGAATTGAATGCTATTTCTGCTAATATTTATAACAACCTGTAATTCCATTCAATTTAAAAGCTAAACTAGTTTACCTGTTAGATAATTTCTTTAACACCACATTTTCAAAAAACTGCATTCCCTCAAGGATTATAATAGGAGCAACAAAATCAAATTCATTAGCACGTTTTGCCTCTTTAAATTCCGGCAGCAAAGTAATATAATTTGAAATATTCATATTTTGGAAACCGCCCATAAAATCTTGTTGAGTAGCTTTTAAACCAAAAAATTTGGTTGAAACCTGAAAATAGAGGGATGCAAATTGCATAAAGCGAGGACAAGGTACATTTGGGTTTTGGGGTCTAGAAATAAGTCTATTTCCAATTTCATTTATCATTTCAGGGGTTATAGAGTCATTTGAAGTTAGCTGATGAATTTCTCCTCCAGATGACAACACAAATCCATCTTCGCCAAATATCTCCAATGGTTTTTGACCAGTTTTAGGAATTAGTAGTGTTCTAGGATCTGAGGCAAGTCCTTTTGCGACTTCAAATTTAACATTAATAGAATTATCTCTAGAATGAAATCTTATTGAATTAGGACCAAATAAATGTTTTTTAGCTTCATCTATGCCCCCAAAACCATTCATAAACATGTCCATGTAATATTTCTTGTCGTAATCAGGATTAATGGCTTTTAACCAATCCATAATTCTGGAACCTTTTCCAGTAAATTGTATGTTAATATTTGCTTTATTTGACCAAAAAGGATCTTTATTAGGAGATTGATCAATCTCCATTTTTACCTTTCTAGCTATCTGACCAGCATAAAACACAATTAAGCCGGTAACATATAGGTTTACTGATACCATTTCTTTACATTCGGTACCTAGCTCTCTGTAAAAATCATCAAAATCACTATCCTCTAATCTGTCAACCAATTGCTCAAAATAGTAAGGTGCAGTATTTTCATTAAACTTATTGGCTCCACCATTATTAATCCCTTCAACTTTGATTTTTTTCCTGTCAAGGAAATTAATTAATACTTTTTTAAAATTTGGAGAATATTTAGTTGCTTGAGCTACACGCTGAGCAGCAAAACGAATGGAGCTTTGCTTAACCATTGCAATTTCAGAATCACCATCTGGCGTCTTTTTCATTTTAGATAATACTAATATATCTGTAGTACTACCTCCAATATCAAAACATAAAGTTAAATCACCTGGATCAATTTTAAATTCAGGTTGGTTAACTAAAAAATTAGCTACTGCACAAGATTCTGTCATTGCCATATCGGATGGGGCAGTGTCAAAATCAAAAGAGATTGGACCATTATCAATTTTTAATTCTTTTTTCGGAACTTTTGGCTTTTCCTCTTCACCCCAACCTCCAGATTGAGCAGGTTGTTGTGGTGCTGCAGGAGTATCTCCCCAGCTTCCTCCAGAGTCATCCGAAGATCCCCATCCACCAGTTGATGAATCCGCTGCAGATGAATCTACACCCCATCCACCATCTGAAGAATCTGCTGCAGATGGACCTCCCCAATCTCCAGTGCCACCGTCAGCATCTCCAAAACCATCAGAATTAGCACGACCTTCCTTAACAATTAACTCATGTCCTGCAGAAAGTGGATTAACTCCTTCAAGCTCTTTCCATATGGAATTATAAACAAGTATATCATTATCTCCCATTGCAGAAGGATAAGCCCATTTTAAGCTACTAGCGTAAAGCCCTTTTTCAAAAAGATCTGAGTAAACTTGAAGCAATAAGCTTTTTAAATAAGCCTTTCTGTTGGCTTTATCCATTTCTTTAGTTGACGCATCATCGGACCATTTCATGCTATGGATAAGCGTAGAGTGACCTATAGATCTAAACTTAAGTAAATAAGTGTTATCTGTACTGTCTTCAATTGGAAGGTTTTTTTCAAAACAAGGAAAACCACCTTTAACCTCTTCACTAGAAAGTGTTACTAGATTGTTTTGACCTTTATCATCTTTCATCCTGTTTTTATCATGAAGTGAAAGAACAGATTTTATCTGATTACTTTGAATTTCATCGTTCTGAAAAAAGAATACTTCATCTTCACCGGCAGGTTTAACGTTGTTGTTTTTACCGTCTGGGCCATCTCCGTGGGGAGCAAAAAGCGAAACTCTTCTGTTTTTAAACTGAAAACCTACTGCTTTCCCATCACCTTCTCTATATGCAATGGCACTGTTGGTACTCCCGAAATCAACTCCTAAATGAGCAGGTTTTAAATCACCACGTAAATTACCAACATGAATTGGAGATTTTGGATCTGTTCCATATTCAATAACCGCATACCCCACAAGACTGTTTTGATGCATTACTTGAAATCCTTTAAAAGGATTTACACTCTCATAAATTTCGTATTCGTAAGGATTACCGCCAAGTTTTGCTCGATCACAATCTATGATAAGTTTTGCTTTATTAACATCTGTTTCTTTTCCATTAGCAGCTAATAATTCTGGCATTAAAGGATCAGCAGCACTCATAATCATTTCTTGCCGCTCAGACTTGTTATCTACACAAAATGGCACGGCACTCCAACTGGGACTGTTGTGCGGCATTTCAGAAAATAAATAATACTTGTTCCATTTTGGACTAATGAAATTAGGCCATACTAATAAATCTTTACCTACAATGTCGTCATTGGTAGTTTTATAATTTGAATTAAAATCTGCTAGTTTTTTTGTTTCAGTAAAGAGTTTAACTGATACTTTTAGGATTCCATCATCAATGTTATATTCACCAGTGATTCTTGACTTAACAGCTGTATTATTTTTATTTATACCAAGAACTGCACCTAAGTTTTTACCAAAAACCTGAATACCCTTAGGAGAAAGAGGAAGCAAAAAATGACGAAATTCACCTTGCTGAACACCATTACCCGTATCTTCTGCTTTTAATAAAAGTACAGGTTTATCTTTAAGAAAATTGGCATTCCCATCGTCATCTACACAAGCAATTTTAACTGTATCAGGAAGTAGTAACTCATTAGGATTAAAAGTAACACCACCTTCTACTCCACTATCAAATATGACACCATCTAAAGCAGAAATACTGGTAGAGTAATTTCCAAAAATACTGTAGGGTGCTTGGAAATGACTAATTTGTGGAATTTCATCATCTTCAAATGGAGGAATATTTTTTTCTTTTAAATAAGCCTCCATTTCTGCCTTCCAACTTTTTAAATTACTAATTATATCTCCATGATAGCTTGGTTCAATAATAGGTTTTCCATCAACTATATGGTCACTAAAAAATCTAGTGAAATCATTCATTTTAGAAATAATGTGGTTCACATAGCTATATACCTTTTTTAAGCTTGGTATATCAAAATCTTTGGATTTAATAGGATCAACAAACTTTCCAACAACCTTATTATCGGATGTAATTACATTTACATAGGCAGATTTTTCTCCAGCCATATTGTAATTGGCAGAAGTAAAAAACAAACTATCTGGATTAGTACCACCAATTACCACTTTAGTGCCATCATCCTTATTGTAAATGATAACATCTAAAAATGGATTTGGATTATCTACTTTAGGGTCAGACCAAAGTGGCTTTCGCTCAAAAAGCATATTTCCAAAAGAACCTGCTGGCTCATAAATCTTTAATCCATCAACACTAGAAATATTTTGGCCACCAGAATAAGCAAGGTTTATTCTTCTAACCTGAATTTTATCTGGGTTAAGTGCTATACATGAAATTAAACCTCTCCACTCACCAATTAAACTTTGATAAAAAGCTAATAAACCCTGGTTTGACTGATTTTTATCACGCACATTTTCAAAAGAAAGCCTAAACATGTTGCAACGAGCAAAAACAGTTGGCATTCCAGAAATTACAGACCCTAGCGTAGAAAGATCATCAGAATCTTCATCACCCAAAGACTGAGTTTGAATTCCTCTAGTAAAGTTTGGAAGTACTTTTGACATAGATTCCCAATGGTATTCAGTTGCAGGAGGAGTATGTGAAGAATTTATTACAAGAGATGTTAAAGACATATTAAGTGTATTTAATTAGTTAAATTTTAGATGATGTATTTATTGCTTTATACATGTGAGCAATAAACTTCTCGGTTGAGGTTGAAACATTTTGTTCGTCATCTGGTTCTGTTTCCTCTTTTTTGAGGTGTTTAATAAAAGGATCAAATGTGTCACCTGAGATTGTTTTATCTTTCCAATGGTATTCTTTTTCTGAAAAAAGTTTACCAGGCTCTAGTTTTTTTAATTCTTTGGTAACCGTTGTATAAGCAGAGTCATCTAAAACTAAATTTCCATTAACAGTACTTTTTATTTGATACATCCAACCTGGCTTGAAAACACCTGCATCAATAACATAACCAAAAGATCTAAAGTAATTATTTAAAAGACTTGTAAATTCTGTACCTATTGATGAATATGCTTGAGTACTTTCATTGATTCTTTTCAAAAGAGAGTTAACTCCATCATTATCAAGGGCACCTTCATTCTTGGTTAGCACCAAATGCATGAAAGCATTAAACCCTCCAAATTTTCTAGCAAAGAGTTTTCCATTTTCACCATCACCAATAAAATCATTAAAATTGAAATCTAGGCGATTATCTTTATATCTAACAGATTTATACAAATAATCAGCCGTTTTAACTTCAAGCCCAGTATCAGAATTGAAAAAATCCCAAGCAGCGCAAGCACACATAAATTCTGTTATATGACAAGGGTTTTTTTGCGCCTTACCACCAGTAATGGTTTTTGAGTCGGATTGGTCTTTAGAAAAATCTTCTGTATCAATAGGCCAACCTATGTGATACATTTTTTTATACGTACTCTGTACAGTTGGGTCTGATTGATAAAATTGTAATGCAGCCTGGCTATTTAAGGTGAAAAATGAGCTATCAGCAATAACTGCATCTGCTTTATTTGCTTTTTGAGCATCTGCAGGTTTTTTGAACTTAAAGTATTCTGTAAGTAAAGTAGCTCCAAATTTGGCTCCTTTATGTAATGAATTTGCTCCACCACTATACATCTTTATAGCATCATTTAAGGCTTTAGGGATTACAGGAATGGAAGAAGCACCAGTACCACCAAAAATAGATCCAAAAACAAAAACCTTAGCATCTGATTTAGCATCTGTTAATTTTCTTAAATAAGATGCAAATGGTCTTTCAGATTCAGGAATATCTTTTCCAGATTTTAGCTTTTTAGCTGTTTCTAAAAAAGCATGATACATCAGGTAGGAACCAAGATGTGTTTGCGCTCTATAACCGTGAGAAAGATCAAACTCCTGAACATCTTCACCCAAAAATAAATCGGCTAATAATTGATTATCAGAAAGCTCTGTATTTTCAGATTCGAGATTGGTAATTTTTCTAAATGTTCTCTTGTCTTGGTTATCGTAATCAGTAACAAACTGAAACAAATTTAGCTTAGCACTAAAAAAACTATTATTATTTACAGAACCATCTCCTTCTGAACCATACGATTTTATAGAATTATATGTTTTAATAAGATTTTCTGTTCGTTGTTTGTTTCCGTTGGTAAAATCGGTGTCCAGTGTAAGAACGTTAATTTCTTTGTTGTCGAACATCCCCATAGCACACATGTGAGTGAATGCTTCTAAGCATCTCATACCTGTGCCACCTATACCAATTACGAAGTATTTATCAGTACTTGCCATAAAATTTATTTAAATTATTTGTCTTTAGAAGGAAACCAATTTCCTAACTTGCCTCTTTTCATCATTTTAGATAAAACAAAGCCGATTACAATGTAGCCAACAAGGATAATTGCAGTTCCTATAATGTGAGTAATACCAAATTTATCAAGTGCTGGTCCTTTTTTAATGGTTGGTATTACCGAAAGTATGTTGTATAGGAAAAAAGCTACAGGTCCCAAAATAGCCAATATCCAAAACCACATTCTTCTTTTTTGTGGATCCTTAGGATTTGCACCGGCTTCAAATTTGATAAGATTGGAAATAACCGCAGCCAGTAATATTGCACCACCCATAAATATAAGAGCAAAAATATAGTCTGAAGTAATTAGATTTTCAACTCCTTTAAGACCAACTAATCCTTTAGCCTCAGCAAAAGAAGCGATTAAACAAAGTATAGTTGTTAGAAATATGGATTTTTTTAAAGTATCTGTTTTCATGTTGGTTGGTATTTATATGTTTAGAAATAATTTATTGATTAAATGCGTTAAATTTTAGGTAGTAGCTGTAAACCACACCTTGTGGTTTAACATCTTTATCTTTCATGATGTTCTTTAGCGAGCGATACAATGCATCGTCGGTTTTGCCGTCAGAAATTCTTTTCCAAGTAAGGGCTTGTTTATTTATGTCTTTAAGTTCAACATCGTCCATAACAACATCAACCCTTACTAAATTATATCTTTCTGAGCTTAGCTGAGAATTTGATTCGTTAAGCAAATCAGAAAATTTAACGATAATTTCGTATTCTCCATCGTCATTCACCTCACTGGTTTTTCCAGCACTTTGATCTAGCATTAAAAAATCTTGTATTCCCTTGCTAGATGAGCTAAATTCAGATGGATTAAATTTGTATTCACTTTTTAACATTGAAAGGAAATCATTTTCTATTTTATCTACCGTAACTTTAGAAGTATCATAAGGCTCTTCACCATTTACAGTAGGCATTCCTTTAAAAACTAAATAATTATCATCGTTTAAGCTATCAGAACCATCTGTAGCTTTTTCAATTACTGGCAAATTGTTTCTTACAATTTGGTTTACTTTGTAGCTTTTAAAATCGTCAAAAACATCGTGTACAACTATTTTTAGGTTATTTACTTTATAATTGGGTAAAGAAGAGAATTTAAAATATAATTTTTCAAGTAAAGGGTAGCTCTTTGGCTTACCAGTATTTTCATCTCCAAGATCTCTAACAAAATAGATTAACCCGCTACCTTCGTCAAAACTTAAACCAAGTGCTGTAAAATCAATAAACTCCATAGCTGAGTTCTCGGCTGCTAAAAACATTTTTTTACCAGACTCATCTTCATTTAAAGCTTCATATTCAATTGCCTTACTAGAACCTGGAGTTTCAGAATTGGGATAACTATCTCTATTGTACAAACCATTGGTGTTAGTAGAAAATCTTTCAATTTTATATTCGAGGTCTTCGCTTTCAAGCTCTTGCAGATAGCTTGATAATAGTTGGTTATCAGCTGATGGTATAAAAAACATAACGTACATGTGCTTGTCATAAGTTACTCCCTTATTTTGCTCCTCAAAATCGGTGTATACAATTGCAAGCTCATTTCCTTTATTCATCCATTTCTCAAAAGCTTCACTGGCCCATGTCTCTTGGGAAACCTTTTGCCCTTCCTGATCATACAACTCACCATCAGTAATTAAAACCCCAACGTTATCTCTTTCAACAATGGCATTTATCGCCTTGTCAATTGGAGCTCCCGCTAAAAACCTTCCGTTTTCATCTTTATGACCATCTTCTGAGAAATGACTCATGTGTGAAGAGCCAGTGTAAGGAATTAGTTTATCACTGTGAAGCTCAAAATATTTAGTTGCGGGTTCAACAGCAAACACTTTAAAAAGCATTTTAAAGACTTCCTTATTGTTATCGTTGTTTAATGAATATTTAGTAATTCCATCGCTAAAATCCACGTAAACGGCAGGATTATCTTTAGGCTTTTCCACATTAGCGATAGGAAAATATTCAGCATGAAAACCTTCTATATAAGTAAGGTCATCGTTATTTATATCTTCCAATGAAAAATCTTCAAATTCATAGTTTGAATCCGATCCGCCAGAACAGGAAAACAAGGAAATGATTGTAACTAATAAAAGGAAAACTCCAACAGGAGTTGTGAAAATAGTTTTAATTTTCATTGAATCAAGGTTTTAAATTTTTAAAAATATTAAGCAATAATAATGCTTATTACTTGAACTAACAAAAAATATTCATACTTTTGATAACAAATTTTTATTATGTCATTTTTCATTATTTTATCTTTAGTATTTTTATTGTTAGGCATTTATTTTAGTATAAAGTCATTCTCTAAGCTTTTAAATCGTGACAAACGTTTCAAAAAGGGCATTAAAAAAAAATTCAGCTGGAATTCAGTAGTTTATCAGCTAATTGGAATATTTTGCTATTATATTGCGTTTAGATTATACTATTTCTCCTAAATTTAGAAAATGAAAAACATCACAATATCACTTTTTGCTCTTCTCATTATCAGCTCATGTGCCTCTCCTAAAGAAAGTTACATCATTGAATTTGGAAACTTCATAAATGAGATTGAGCTCGAAAACAGTTCATATTCAGACGATGATTGGAAATACCTTGAGGTTGAATTCAATGACTTTGCTGAAATTCAATATATGTATATTAAAAATGAACTAACTGAATCAGAAAAAAAACAAATTGAATCGTATAAAAAAAGGTATACAAAACTTAGGGTAAAAAATGATCCGACAGGTAACATATTGGAGATTTTAGGTTTAGATTAAAAATTACTAAATGAAAAAGTACTCTTTAGTTGTTATTGTTTCTGTCAGTTTGTTTAGCTGTGTAAACCCTGCTGATTATGATATAATTTGTAATACCGATTTTACAGAAGAAACTGAAACACTCTATTTCGAAGGAAACTACGGAGACATTGACAAATTCTTTGAATTTGAAATTTACAAACACAAATACAATGTAGAAATTTCTTTTGATCAAAAAATAATCGATAGCTACAAAAATGCCGTTAGAACACTCTCCTATTATGTAAATGAAACTCCTCCAACCACAGAAGATTTTTATAACGTTTTCTTAAATGACGACAAAGATCTTTATCTGCTACAAGGCATATTGGAAACCCTAAGAAATAGAACCATTGGCACCGATTACGACATTGTTCAAATGATTGTGGGCTTTGTACAATCTATTCCATATGACGAGTATGCTGAGGATGTGCGATATCCATACGAAACATTGAGTTCTTATAAAGGAGATTGCGATGAAAAATCTCTACTACTTTGCAAACTTTTGAATCTAGAAGGTTACAATTCATGTCTTTTTGTTTATCCAAAGGAAAAACACATGGCTGTTGGATTAAAAGTATCTGATGAGGGGTATTACAAAAATGGTTATGTTTTTATTGAGTCAACAAATACATTTCCAATTGGAAAAAAAGGTACTTCGGCAGATGAAAAAGGATCATCTGAAGAACCTTTAATTATTTTTCCACAAGAGAATGATGAGGGATATTATGAGCAGTTTTTAGACATCCAAAATTGTTATGAAGAAATTACAGCAATATACGGAGATATGTATTTACAAAATAATATTACAGGAAAAATTCTTCTGGAAAAAATGAACAAATTAAAAAAAGAACAAGATTCAAAAGGAGCTAAACTTGACCAATTCATTACCAAAATGGATGCTTTAAGATTCTCTGTCGATTCCTTAGAAAAAATATCTTTAGAAATGAATTGCTCTAACGCAACAACAACGGAAATATACAATGATTGTGTTAAAATTATCAATAAAAGGAAATTATTAATTGAAAATTTCGAAGATTTGCATGATGAATATGAAATTAATTTGAAAAATCATAATAAAATAATCTTGAGTTATAATAAGTTGGTTGCTAAATTCAATAAAATGAATAAAGAAGAAAAAAGTCCAAACACAAGAACTATGATTGACACTGAATTTTAAACTCATTAATCAAATATCCAGGTTTTTATACAAAAGGATAATCCATCATTTTAAAAAATGACTTTTCGAACTAAACATATATACATTGAAACATTTTTCATTCGACCTCTGGTTAACAATTATCAAATCTAACCCTCTTTTTAAAGATAAAAGAGTATCATTTTTTCATCAACATTATAACTTTTCAAATCATTCTTTAAAAGAGATTGGAAATGTTTTTCGAAAAGTTGATTTAATGTGTAATCAAATAAATGAATCAGTCGGTTTTAATGTTGACACCAAAGAAATGTATTT
>CBFHHA010000033.1:18518-23437 GCA_965655625.1 Flavobacteriales bacterium
GATGATTTTATACCTTCTTAATGAAAATTCCATTGATTACAGCAAAATTAATAGTGAGCAATTATTCAAAGAGATGGAGAATTTAGTTCTTTCCTATCCACCAATAATTCTGAACGAAAAAGTAATTCCTATTTTACAAACTCTGAAAGAAAAAAACAAGACAATTAGTCTTTTGAGCAACACGGGATTTATTGAAGGGAAAACTATTAAAAAAATCCTAAACAATCTTCAATTGAAGAAGTATTTTAATTTTGAAATATATTCAGACCAACTAAATCTTTCAAAACCTAATAAAAAGCTTTTTGGTATTGTTCACACTAATATTTCTGAACTATACAGCGAATCGATAAAAGCAAAAGAAATTATGCATATTGGTGACAACCCTATTGCCGATGTACAAGGAGCTCAAAACTATGGGTTTTCTACATTTCATGTCACCGATGACAATTCATTTAAAGAACTCTATTTGTATGCAAAAAAATTATAACCTACATGATGTAGAAAACAAAGATAAATTACCTTTTAAGCCCGAGGACTATAGTGAATTTAAATATGGAAATAATTTAATTTCCAAAAAATTTGGCACCGCACTGGCAAAAGGATTTATCCACACCTACGAAAATGAATTGCATAAAAAACACATTGTTGTTTTATCCTCTCCCTATTCGTTTATTCCTACCGCTTCACACTCCATGACTAATCATTTCATAAACTATTTAAATTATTGGTTAAAAAAGCATAATAATAAAACGGCTGAAATTGTTAAAATACATAGAGATATTACCTATAAGGAGGATTATGGAAGTCTTTCAGCAAAAAAAAGATTAGAGCTAATTGGAAATGACAAATTCCATATAGATAAACACCTAATAAAAAATAAATTGCTCCTGTTTTTAGACGACATAAAGATTACGGGAAGTCATCAGTTTGTTTTGGAAAGAATGATTAAAGAATACAAAGTAGATAACGACCTTTTTTTTATTTATTTCGCAGCTTTGAAAAATTCAAACATTCATCCAAGAATTGAAAATTTTTTTAATAACGCAAAAATCAAATCTGTTTTTGATTTAAATGAATTTATTGAAAATGGAAATTTCAGGTTCAACACAAGAGTGGTGAAATTTATTCTATCACAAAAAGTAGATGAATTTGAACGGTTTATTCAAAATAAGCATTTTAATTTTAAGGAGGATCTTTATTATTTAGCTATTGGGAATGGATATGACAGAATGAGTGTCTATTCGGAAAATTTAAACTATTTAGAAATACAAATATTTGAGGACAAGAAAGGAAAATTACCAATGTTTAATGATAACATTTTATCAAGAAAAACTCTATAACAGCAACCGTCTTTTATCCGATTTTTTAATCCAACAATTTGGTCTTTCTTTACTAAAAAAAACTTTCTAGTTATTTCACTTTTTAATTATTGAGAGAACTTCATCGAACTATCCGATGCTGATTTTGTAATAGAATGGCATCTATTATTATGTGCATCAATAATAGATTTTCTCACATTACTTTCTTCAATTTTTTGATTATTTACAGTAAGTAATACAAGATTTTCACCTTCCATTATTATTCTGTAGCCTTTTCGACAATTATTATAACGAAACAATAAAGCTTTCAAACCAGACAAAACACCTTTTTCTTTCAAGGCAGACATAACGTGGTTGGAACAGGATTGAGAAAATATACAAGAATTCCTTTTCTCTTCAGGAATTAAATACCAATATGTTTTAATAAGTAAAATAAAAAGCCACTTCATTTAATTTCTCAAAACATCTATTAAAAGCACCCCTTTTGTTCGTGGTGGGTTTTATCTAACATTTTAATTTTTGGAGCATCAAAACTTAATTTAGATAACTCGTAGTGAGATAATTCAAGTATTTCTTTTTGAACATCATTCAACTTCTTAAACTCTCCTGCATCTCTAACTGCTGCGACAATTTCATCTTTAATCCAAGTATCAATTCTTAATGTTTTGTTTTCCCCAGATTTAGTGTATTTTACTATTAAGTCATTTCCTTTGTCATTTGCATCTGTTTGAATATCATAATAAGTCATGTTGTGCAAGGGAATGTTAATAAGAACGTTATTTTCACTATTAATTACGCGATAGTTTGTTAGTAACATACCACTACTTATGGATGCAACAAGTGCTTCACCCTTTAAAACAGGATATTGACTTAAGTTATTAATTGCATTAAGGATGTGCGGAGAATTCCAACAAAGGTCAACCCATTCTTGAAGTGTACTATTTTTATTTTCTTTCCAAAAAGCATATGGTGCTTGTAAATTATTTAAAAAACAATTCCAAAATTCTTCGGGATTTGCTACATTTTTATTGATTAATTCTTGATTCATTTTTTGGAGGTTTATATTCTTCATTTATTTTTATATTTATTACTACTAATTTGGCGAATTGGATAAACTCGTCTTACTTACAGTTTATCTTTTATTCTGAGTCAGTTTGAAGTCCCTAACTATCAATGGATTAATCTTATCTTCCGTGATAATTAGTCCATTCTTTGTTAGGATTTTAACTTTATTCCCATCCTTCGGATGTTTTTTTATTGATGATTGATTGGAGTTCTGCTGCTGCTGCTGCTGGATTCACATCGGTAACTTGGGGTACAAAGGGTACTACTGAAATTTCCATATTTAAATTTATTTAATTATTCTTACTCTTGAGGCTTTTCAGAAGTCACACTGTTTTTTATATGGTTTCCAGACTCCACGGTAAATTAAACATTATTTTATAATTAATAACCACTCATAACAAGAGGAGTGTTTGTTGGTAAATTTAGAATTTATATATACATTAATTTTCTTCTTTCCTTGCGTCCTCTATGCGAAGAAATAACTTATATGAAACTAATTAACCAACTGATTCATAATAATGAATAATAATAAGCAATAATAAATAATAAAAATTATTTTAGCAAATTTTTTCTTTTTTTTAAAAAGAAAGGTTAATTGCTCATAATTTTAGTTTAATTTAAAGCGATGTAATTAAAACGTGCTTGTTATTCAAACTAAACAGGGCTCTTGTAACTTGACCATTTTGCTTATCTAAATCTACCATTTTTAAACTTTCTATCGGCACCTCTAAAATGTTCAATTGAAATAGTAACCATTCATTCTTTTTTAAGGTTTCTAAACAAATTTCATCAGTAGAATCAATATTAATCGGAATTAACACAGATTTATCAAACAAAAAAGTTTGAAGACTAAGCGTGTAAGCAAAAAGAATATAAGAAGTTCTTATTTCGTTTATGACTTTAGACTTGTTTAAGTCTCTCGAAAAAAAAGGAATTGTAGCAATATCAATTACTGCATTAAAACCTAGATCGGTAGCAAAGTCAACTTTATTGAAATTTTTAGTAAAAAAACAAGAGTGATAGTCTAATGAAACATTTTGCTCTCCCAATTCTCGGGCAATTCCAACGTAATTTTTGCTCTCTGAGTCTAAAATATGGCTTTGCTCAGTTGTTCTTTCAGCATTTGATGTCAGAATAAACAAAGGCATATCGCCATTTCTCAAGATAACATATGGCTGTGGAGGGAAAGACAGATCTACCAGACTCCTTAAAAGTGTGTCATCAACCAATTCCTTGGAACCTTTTTTCCACTCAGAAAAGAGCTCTTCACAAAGTTCATAAAAGTCATTCATCAGATATAAATCTTTCATAAAAATACGTTTTGTAATTAAAACAAAGATATTTAAAATCCAATTATTGAGCTCAACCTAACAACATACAACAAAATTCTGGGCAAACAATTTCAAGTCTTTATGAAAAACATAGAATTTCTAGAGGCGAAAAAAATCCTTGAATCGTATTCCTTCATTAATTAATTGAACTTTGTCAAAATCAATGTAGCAAGATAGGTCAGCCCAAAACTTCACGCGTTTCGCCTTCATCTAACAAATAAGGTAACAAGTTTGAATTGAAAACAGCAACAAACTCATTAATAAAGAGCAACATAACTAAATTTAAAAAACTTAAATCGGATTTTAAGTGTTTTGGATACAATAATTCATTCATAGAAAAGATATTTAAAAAATAAAAAAACGCTATATTAGGGCAACAAAACAAATGAATTTAAATGGCTGAAGAAATAATTGTTGACGGTAGCAGATATATAAAAAAAGACAATAATGGGTCTTCTGATGATAGTAGTTTAGGTGGAGGTTGTAGTTCTGTATTCTATATATTAGTAGTATTAGGGGTCCTTTTCATATACGGTGGCTTTGATTATATTTCTCGCTGGTTTGATGAAGAAAATGAATATCGAATTTCCGTAAAAACTGCTAACTTTAGAGAGAAACCTACTAAAAACAGTAAAGTTTTAAAAAAATTAAGTGAAGGAGAATCTATTTTTATAATTGAAGATACCAACTTCATTAACGAGAATTGGGCAAAAGCTATTTCTGAGGAAGATACTGGCTTTATATACAAAACACTAATCTCAAAATAATGCTTAACTATAGCTATGGACTTCAGCTATAGTTAACCTGTAAATAATAAATAGATGAATATTTCACTTGAAATAAAATATTAAATGATAATCTATTTCCACATTTGCAGAAGTGTCCATGCTCCAATAAAACAAAAATTGACTATGTAAATAGATTAATAACATTGTTTTATTGTTGAACTCTAAAAAATAATTCGATTTTCGGGTTGTAATGCTCTAGGTTAAATAAAAACTAAATTTTTAAATCTTAAACAAAACAAAAAGCATATTGAATTAATTTAATTTTGAACAAGGAAAATTAAGTAATTTTTAATATCTTTTAAAAGTATAGAAACCAATGAATTATTAATAAATACTATATAAAAACCAACATTTTTTTATCAAGCTGAATATTTGTCAATTATATAAAATCAAAAAATCTAATAAAAAATTAAATA
>CBFHHA010000033.1:23534-28579 GCA_965655625.1 Flavobacteriales bacterium
GAAATCAAAAAAACCTATACAATATCAAAGTAATCTTAACTCTTAATCTTTAATAATTATTTTGGGTTTAAAACTGATTAAAAACAACCTCAATATTAGAAATTCTAAAAACCTATGAAGTCGCTAAAAATTATTATTTTTAAATATAATTTTTGTACATTATTGCATAGGAAACAAAACGTCTTATTGTGAAGCGAACCGCTATTTTGAATACAATGACAATTCTATTCATTCAAAAAAGTACAATGAAAAGGAAAAACAACTAGTTGTACTTAAAGTTTTTAAGTTTAGGAAAGCTAAAATTAATGAAGTTTTTCCAAGGCAAAATATTTACTGTAATTAATGATCGATGCTTTTTAATATATAACATAGAAGAAACAATCAACGAAAATAATATGATAGATGTGATTCATAGTTTTTTTGAAAAAAACAAATTAAATTTAGAGTTATATAGTGAAGCAGGCCTTCAACATGAGTTTGCTTTTTTTTTGAAAAATGCTTTGCCTGACTACATTATAAGGCTGGAATATCCAATAACTAGAGTTTTCCGTCCAAATCCTGGTTTCATTAAAAAAGAGATGGATATTTACTTAATTTCTCCATCGAATGAGAAATACTTAATAGAATTAAAATTACCGAAGGAGAATTGTGGTACTCCTAAAGAAATGTACCGTGCTTTTCAAGATGTTAAGTTTGGTGAAGAGCTGAAATCTCATGGCTTTAAATCTTGCTTCTGTATATTAATAACAGAAAGAACTTCTTTTTGGGCTGCTCCTCAAGCTAATGAAGAAATTTATTATTGTTTTAATGGTAAAGAAGTTAAGTTCTCTTCAATAAATTGCTCTCATCTGCCAAAATTCCTTCATAAGAATGGAGATATAAATTTAAATAATAGCTATCGTGCTAATTGGTTAGAGTTTAATGATGCACATAATCATTTATGGAAATACTTCATTTTAGAAATTTAAAAACAAGACGAGTTAAAGCCGACTTAAAACAACATACTCATACTCGAAATATAATTATCGATAATTGAAAAGACAATCAAGGTTCTTCTGATGATAGTAGTTTAGGTGGAGGTTGCAATTCTGTATTCTATTTATTTGTATTAATAGGGGGATTTATATGCAAAAATTCAATACAAAAAGTAATAAGTACTGATAATCAGTGCTTTATATTATTAAGGTACAAATAGGGTACAGAAAGACACTCGTTGTATTACATATCAATGATATAGATATAGTAGATAAATCCCAAAAAAATCCGAACTATTTTTCTATTCAATACTCCCGTACTCTTTTAAAATATAGGTTTGCTATTTATAGCCTTTGCTCAGAATGGTGGTATAACACTATGGTTTCCTATTGATGGTCTATTTGGTTAATTTATATTTACTTCCATCAACATACACATCAGTTGTGTCTCCTAATTTATCAGTTACAATGGCGACTGTATCTCCTTTGATAATACTAATAACTTTACTATCCTTAATATAATTAAATTTTAAATTTGGAGGTAATTCTTTGTATTCAAAACATACCTTCTCTTTAGGATTGATTGAAGTAAACGAAAAAATTAACGCTGATAATATTGGAATTAAAAGCAATACGGCACTTAAATAAGAAGTTTTCCTCTTAAATAATACCCAAAACATAATTATTGACAATAGAATCAAAACATATGATAGATAAATAAAACCATAATAAGCAAGTAAATTGTTAGCATACACAATACTTGAAAATAGAAACAGGAATTTATACCTATTCTAAACAATTGAATTGTTACTACACTTTACATTATATTTATAACTCAAAGGCTTCCTCATTTTCATTCCCATTTTTATCTACTGAACCCAAATTTAATTTAGATTATTTCTGTGGTAAACTCATTCGTGAAGTTGACGATATGACAGGCGAAATAACAATTAGTAGCCCTTATTCATCAACTATTTCAATAAATAAATACATAAAAAAAGATAAAACAACATATTATTTATATTTGAGAGCAGTCGTTTCCACTGCCGTGTTTGATGGGACTGGAGTTATTATTTTATTTACTGATGGGACAAAAATGAAAAAGTCTTCCAAAATTGATGTTGATGTTTCAAAATATGGATACGAATATTCATCATTTATTAGATTAACTAATAATGAGTTGAAAATATTTTCTGAAAAGGAAATTAAAAAAATTAGACTTTATATTTTTGACCGATCTGCAGGAAAAAACGAAGGTAAGAATTTTACACACTTTGTTAAATGCATATCTAAGATGAAGTAATCCTTTTCAATATAAAACATTTCCTTCCGAATTATATTTTTGTAATTCTGATAAATTTGAAGCTTTAACTATTCAAAGAGGCAACTATATCAGACCTAAAACGGTTCTACAAATCAGTTTAATATGGTGGGTTAGTGTTTAGTTATTTTAGATGTGTTATCCTTATCTTGTATATAATAATCAGAGAATCCTATATCTTTCTTATAGTACCATGTTTCATTCAAATTACCATTTACATATATCACTCTTTTCAGAATGAATTTCTCTACATTTCCATATGAATCTTTAACTCCTCGACAATAATGTTCTTCTTTTATAATTCCGTTCTCATAAATCTTTTTAAGTGTTAGAACTCCATTTGAAAATGTTTCTACAGATTGAATAATACCTTTTTTGTAGACTTCTTTATCTCCATTTAATTCACCTTTTGAATACTCTTCTTTAAGAGTTAGAACACCCTTTTCATAATAGGTTTGAACTCCATCTTTTTTACCCTGTTTATAGTTTTCTAATTCATACTCATCTGTCTCACCAATGGAAATAAAATCAGGTTTTGAAGTAAAAAATGTTATATCTGTTTTGTTGATGGAAGTTTCTTCAAATCTTTGGGTAATATTGGGAACACCACTCCTTTCTTTTCTCAGGTATTTTAAGAGATTTTCAGTTTTACCTTTCCTATATGTTTTCCAGTACCTTTTCTCATCTACAAATTGAGGGTAGTTTATAACTCCTCTGGTTGTTCCATCTTTTCTGTAAGTATATTTCCCTTTTATCGAACTACCTTCTAACTCTCCATTTTTGTAATTGGAAACATCTATATCCCAACCATAAGTACAACTCTTTTTTTGATTCACATCTTTAGAACTAGGGTGTTCAGTCCTACTACCAATCGTACATTTTAATTTTGAATCAATAGATAATCCATTCTTCATTCCCAAGTCATAATTATCAAATTTAAAACCCATCTCTGTCGATTCTACATACCATACATTACCTTTAGGAACGAATTTATTTTTTGTAAAATCATTTAAAATAATTAATAAGTCTGTTAGTTTTTCCACTTTGTTTAGTTCTTCACAGAGTACTTTATAAAGTCTTTTTGTAAAGTCAATTTTTTCCTGAGGATTTAAAGATTTCAAATAAAGTTCCATTTTCTTTCGTTCCACATATGTTTTATTACCCTCATATTTAAAATTCTTCGTGATGTTATCAGTTTGTTCTTCAACATTTTCTGTTATTTCTATAAACTGAAAATCGTTAGGTAAAGAATCAAAAAAATTATTTAATCTCAATTTGTTTTTAATCAAGTGGTAAGTAATATCCCAATCGATTTCTAGAGTAAAACCATTATAAATTTTACCTTCATCATATTTTGATATAACAACAGTATTATCCGAGTATTTTTTATTTTCAACCCAGATACCATCTTTGATTCCATTTTTTACCATACCAAAGTATAAATCACTTAACTCAAATTCATAATCATAGGTTGATTGATGACAATCATAAATGTAATTCCCTTCCTTTAAGTTCCATAAATACCCTGTGTAAGGTTTGTTTTGATATTTATACCCATTGGGTGAAAGAGTTAATTCACCGACACTTATTACACTACCATCTCCGATTTTTTTAATGTTTTGATTATTCTTAGTGGTATCTTTTTTTATTCCATTTAGTTTTCTTAAGAGATTCAATTCTTCATTATTTTTTGATACTAGAATGGAGAGTTTTTCGAGTTTGTTTTCAAGTTCAGACTTCTCTGATTCCAATTTGGACTTCTCTGATTGAAGTTCAGACTTTTCTGATTCCAATTTGGATTGAAGAGTTTTTAATTTCTCAATCTCGTTTTCAATAGAGATTATTCTATTCTTCTTTTCTTTTAATTGAGATTGTAACCCAACTATATTATCATTCTTTTTACGGAGTAAACTATCGGATATGTTTTCAAGAAAACTAATATATTTTCTTAATTCTTTTTTGTTTAACTTTTTTAGTTCAGTTTCAGATTTGGTGAAGTTCTCAAGTTCACTTTGACCAAATAAAATATTATTTGTCATTAACATAGTTAAAATAACTATAAAAAATCTCTTAATTTCTCTCATATTTATGTGATATCTATTAATAATTTTCTCTATTTCTCCTAATACATCAAGTGTTGTTTTGATTTATCTCTCCAACCTGATTGATTCTTGTACTTTACAAAAAATATCTTCAAATCACTTTGGTTGGGATAATCAACGAAGTATATCTTTTTATCTGATTGGTTAGGGTAATCTACAAAATACCATAACCCCTTGTTCCCATCCACTTGATTTGGATAATCTACTTTGAACACCTTTAAATCACATTGATTTTCATACTCTACTAAATATACCTTAACATCAGATTGGTTAGGATACTGAACTGAGTACACCTTTTGAGAGTATGAAAGAAAAGGTACTAAAAGAACAAGGGATATGAAAATCCATTTTCTCATGATTTAGTTATTTTGTAATTAAAATACCTTTTGTCATCTTGGTTTCTTAACCTCTCAACGAATAATACGTTTCTTCCATTAATTTGGTTTATCAGTAAACTTCTTCTTTTTTTTATGGTTTCATATGAATAGTGGGATATCCCAAGTAGATCATCTAATTCCTCTCGTGAGATTCTCTTGTTTATATACTCTTGAAGTTTACCTTCGATTTCTAGTTGGATTTTGATATTAGTAACTGATGGTTTTGAATTTTATCCGCCACAATATGGTATCCTAGGGAAAAGGGTAACGA
>CBFHHA010000034.1:0-18691 GCA_965655625.1 Flavobacteriales bacterium
TACGGATGATAAATTTCAAGGAGAAATTCAGGCGAACTTCATGAGAGGAAGAGGAGATTATATGGGAGTTGCTGGGAAATTAAATGACAACGCATCTGTTACTGCACCTGTTACTGCCTACTGGCCCAATGACTATGGATTATACAATATGGCAGGAAACGTGGCTGAATGGGTAATGGATGTATACAGACCTCTTTCCTCTGAAGACATGGATGATTTCAGTCCATTTAGAGGAAATGTTTTCAAAACTAAAGTTCTGAACTCTGAAGGAGCTATAGACGAAAAGCTAGACGAAGCTATGTATGATGTGAATGGAATTAAGGAATACTTGGTTGACTTTACAGCAGAAAGAAAAAGAAGAAGAGCTGGAGCTATAACTGATTCGTTGGACAATGTTCTTCTGACAGAACTTGACTCTATGGTGAATATCGCTAACGAAATGTTCAATGACGGAAGAAAACTTGAAGCTTCCAGATACGTTAGAGATATTGTAGACGAAAAATTATTAGATATAGCGTTTAGAGTACAGGGATTACCTGGATTAGAAGAATTTCAGTTCGAAATAATACCGAAATTAGTAGATGGAATTTCTGATTACGTTGTAAACCAACCTGGAAGTTTAAAAGTTAGGACAGTTACGAAAGAAGAAAACTTAGACAGAAGAAACTATGAACAATCGAATTACATTGATTACTTAGATGGCGATTTACAGTCTAGTATATACTATAACAACGAAGAAACTATTGCTGGGGTAAATGAATTTGAGCAACAAACCGGAGCTGCAAGAAATAGAACTGGAAAAAACCCACAAAACTTGGTGTACCAATCTACCACTGTAGACAAAGGAAAGCCAATTCAACCTTCTACTTTAATTACTGATAAATCGAGAGTATACAAGGGCGGATCTTGGAAAGATAGAGCATATTGGTTATCTCCAGGAAACAGAAGGTTTTACGATGAATTCCGTTCTACAGACTACATTGGATTTAGATGTGCAATGACAAGAGTAGGAAGTCCAGTAGGATTAGGAGGAAAATAAGAATCGCATTGAATTAGAATTAAAGCCTTGGTAGAAGAATCTATCAAGGCTTTTTATATGAATAAAAGATGAAGCAGGAAATAGAAGAGATCTACCAACAATTTTTGAGGCATCCAAAAATCTGCACTGACACAAGGAAAATCGAAAGCAACTCAATTTTCTTTGCCTTGTCAGGTGAGAACTTTGATGGGAATAAGTTTGCAGAAGAAGCGCTTAATAAGGGAGCTGAAATGTGTGTTGTAAGTGATCCATTATTGAAAAACGAGCCAAGATATTTTTGGGTTGAGGATACCCTAGTAGCCCTGCAAGAATTGGCGGCATACCACAGAAGTAAACTTAAGATTCCAGTAATTGGAATCACAGGAAGTAACGGAAAAACAACAACGAAAGAACTCATTAAAAGTGCCCTAAGCGAAAAATATAAAGTTTTTGCAACTAAAGGAAATTTGAACAACCACATTGGTGTTCCTCTGTCTCTTCTTTCAATCACAGCGGAACATGAAATTGCTATTATTGAAATGGGGGCTAATCATCAAAAAGAAATTGAATTTTTAGCCAATATTTGCAATCCAGACTGCGGTCTGATAACCAACATTGGTAAATCACATCTCGAAGGTTTTGGAGGAATAGAAGGAGTTGAAAAGGGAAAAACAGAACTTTTCGCAAATCTGAATTCAAGAGGCAAACAATTATTCATTAACACAACGGACGACCGGCTTTCACGATATATTGAGCAAACAAAAGCTATAACTTACGGATTGGATTCGTCAGACTATACAGCCAAAGTAATATCCAACTCCCCGTATTTGACTATGGAAGTATCCTACGGAAAAAATCAATTTGAATTGCATTCCCAGCTCATCGGAACGTATAATTGGAACAATATAATGGCTGCGGTGGTCATAGCGGATTTTTACGAGGTAGACGCGAATTCCATAAAAAAAGGGATTGAAGGTTACCAGCCTAAAAACAATCGATCCCAACTCGTTCATCAAGGAAAGAATCAAATAATTCTAGACTGCTACAATGCAAATCCTTCCAGTATGAAAGAGGCTATTAGCAATTTGATACATTCCGAAAACGACAAGAAATTTTTCATTCTTGGAGATATGCTTGAACTAGGTAAAGACTCGAAACAAGAACATGAAGCTATTGTAGAATTTCTTATCGAAAATGAATTAAAAGGAATATTAGTAGGAAAGCTCTTCAAGGCAGTGAAACAGAATGAATACATTTCTTTTGTGAATAATGAAGCTGCAAAAAAATTCATGAAGACCAACCCCAAAAAGGAGACCCTTTTCCTTATCAAAGGATCTAGGGGAATTAAATTAGAAACAATACAGGAAGTGTTATGAATGGGAATAAATAAAAAACGTAGGAAGAAAAATAGAATATAGAGAATAGAACATAGAGGTTGGAGTTATGCAATTAATTTTAACTTAATAAACTAGAAAAATTACCTTATTAAAAATAGTGAACATGGCAAAAATACTGAATACAAAATCAATCAAATTTTTAGAAAAATACTTGAACAATGCTTCCCCTACTGGGTTTGAGAGCGAAGGGCAGAAACTATGGTTGGAATATCTAAAACCCTACACGGATGAATATTTTGTTGATACATACGGAACGGCTGTAGCCGTGATTAATCCAAAAGCCAAATACAAAGTGGTAATTGAAGCCCATGCAGATGAAATTTCTTGGTTTGTCCATTACATTAACAAGGATGGATACATCTATGTGAGAAGAAATGGAGGTTCGGATCATCAAATTGCTCCCTCCAAAAGGGTAAATATTCATACCGATAATGGAATTGTTCCCGCAATTTTTGGATGGCCAGCCATTCATACCAGAAAAGATGCAACTGAAAAAACACCCAAACTTGAAAACATATTTTTAGATTGTGGCGCCAACTCGAAAGAAGAAGTGGAGGCTATGGGAATTCATGTTGGGTGCGTCATTACTTACCCAGATGAATTTATGGTCTTGAACAAAAAATACTTCACAGGAAGAGCTTTGGATAACCGAATGGGTGGTTTTATTATCGCAGAAGTGGCTCGAAAGCTCAAAGAGGAAAACATTGACTTACCTTTTGGGTTGTACATTGTAAACTCCGTACAGGAGGAAATTGGGCTGAGAGGAGCAGAGATGATTGCCGCGAGAATCAAACCAGATGTAGCAATAATAAATGATGTGTGTCACGATACCAATTCCCCTATGATTAATAAAATTGAACAAGGTGATTTCAAATCAGGCGATGGACCTGTTTTATCGTATGCACCTGCAGTGCAAAACAACTTGTTGAAATTATTGATTGAAACTGCCCAGAAAAACAAAATTCCATTCCAAAGAATGGCGCTTTCTAGCCGAACTGGAACCGATACCGATGCTTTTGCTTACTCGAATGAAGGTGTTGCCTCGGCTTTGATTTCGTTACCACTTAAATACATGCACACTACCGTAGAAACAGCTCACAGAGATGATGTGGAGAATTTGATTAAATTGTATATTGAAGTATTGCAGAACATTAAAAATGGACACGATTTTAGGTATTTTAAGTAAATCCCATCCTAGCCTTCCCCAAGGAAAGGAACTCCTGATTCTTTGAATATAACGCGAGAATAAAGTAAAACGAGAATAATAAATGAGTAAAATAATAACCAGCATAAAATCAGTTTCAGTCGATCAGGTTGGAATAAACGATAGAGTTTCTAGAATCACTGCCCGCAGTGTGAAAAACGAAGCCAAAATCCATGGATTAAAAATGGTTTTGAACATGATTGACCTCACCACTTTGGAAGGTGCTGATACAGTAAACAAAGTAAAACAATTGTGTTACAAAGGAATGCATCTACATGATTCTTATGAAGACTTACCGACTGTAGCCGCTATTTGTGTCTATCCTAATTTTGTAGAATTGGCAAAGCAAGAGCTTAAAGGTTCTGGAATTAAGGTGGCTTCTGTGGCTACTGCTTTCCCTTCGGGAAACTCTTCGCTTGAAGTAAAAATTACCGACACCCAAATGGCAATTGATGGCGGAGCAGACGAAGTGGATATGGTTATTTCAAGAGGGAAATTTCATCAAGGAGAACACAATTATGTGTTTGATGAGATTGCCAAAATAAAAGAAACTTGCGGCAAGAATGTGAGACTAAAAACCATCCTTGAAACGGGAGAATTGGGTAGTTTGGATAATGTGAGAAAAGCAAGTGACCTTGCCTTGCATGCAGGAAGTGATTTTATTAAAACCTCAACAGGGAAAATTAGCCCTGCGGCAACTCTGCCTGTTACTTTGGTAATGTTGGAGGCAATAAAAGATTATTTTTACGAAACAGGAATCCAAGTAGGAATGAAACCAGCTGGTGGAATTTCGAATGCTAAATTGGCTTTGCACTATTTGATGTTGGTAAAAGAAACGCTTGGAGACAAATGGTTAACCAACCAATGGTTCCGTTTTGGAGCAAGTAGCCTTGCCAATGATGTATTGATGCAATTGGAAAAACAAAGAAGTGGGGTTTATCAGAGTAAAGATTATTTTTCTAAAGATTAATTAAAAGATTATGTCTAAAAAAGAAACTAAACTAGATTTAAAAAGCAACTGGGAACTTGCTCCTTCATTGGAAAGCACGAGCCATGTGAACTTGAAAAAAGAATACCAATTATTTATTGGAGGAAAATGGATAAAACCTAGCTCAGGGAAATATTTTGATACCAACAACCCAGCTACTGAAGAAAAATTAGCTTCCATTGCACACGGAAATACAAAAGATGTGGATTTGGCTGTGAAAGCTGCCCGAAAAGCATACGATAACAATTGGAGTAAACTTTCTGGAAAAGAAAGAGGGAAATACATTTTCCGTATTGCTCGAATCATGCAAGAAAGAGCCAAAGAATTAGCTGTGGTAGAAACTTTGGATGGTGGAAAACCAATCCGTGAATCACGTGATATTGACATTCCTTTGGCGGCAAATCATTTCTTTTATTATGCCGGATGGGCAGATAAATTGGAGTATGCTTTTCCTAACAGAAATCCGAAATCATTGGGTGTTGCAGGCCAAATTACCCCTTGGAATTTCCCATTGTTAATGGCAGCTTGGAAAATTGCTCCTGCTTTGGCTTGTGGAAATACTGTGGTATTAAAACCTGCCGAAACTACTTCGCTTACCACTCTCCTACTTGCCGAAATTTGTGAACAAGCTGGATTGCCTGAGGGTGTGGTAAATATTGTAACAGGTGCGGGAGATACCGGAGCAGAAATTGTAAACCACGAAGGAATTGATAAAATTGCCTTTACGGGTTCTACAGGTGTTGGGAAAATAATCCAAAATGCCATTGCTGGTACAGATAAAAAAGTAACGCTTGAATTAGGTGGAAAAGCCGCAAATATTGTGTTTGAAGACGCTCCACTGGATCAAGCCGTGGAAGGAATTGTAAACGGGATTTTCTTTAATCAAGGGCATGTCTGTTGTGCAGGTTCTAGATTATTGGTTCAAGAATCCGTATATGATATTGTGCTGAGAAAACTAAAAGACCGAATGGAAAGCTTGATTGTAGGAAATCCTTTGGATAAAAACACAGACATTGGAGCAATTAATTCTAAATCACAATTGGATACGATAAACCATTATATCAAATTAGGAAAAGAAGAAGGAGCAGAAATTTACCAACCAGAAGGCAAACTAGATAAAAAAGGATATTGGTGTAAACCAACTCTATTTACTGGAGTTGCGCAGAGTAACAGAATTGTCCAAGAAGAAATTTTTGGACCTGTATTGGCCATCCAAACTTTCCGTACCATTGAAGAAGCAATTACAAAAGCCAACAACACACCTTACGGACTTTCTGCTGGAGTATGGACTGATAAAGGCTCAAAGATATTCAATATGACCAACCAACTACGAGCTGGGATTGTATGGGCAAATACGTTCAATAAGTTTGACCCAACTTCTCCGTTTGGAGGATACAAAGAAAGTGGATTTGGAAGAGAAGGAGGATTACATGGATTGGAGGCTTATTTAAAATTCCCATCCTAAATCCTTCCCTAAGGGAAGAACTTTTACAAATTCTCTGAATATAAAACGAGAACAATTGAAGCGAGAATATTCCCTTCCCTTGGGGAAGGGTTAGGGATGGGATAAAAAGAGAATAGAATTATGAAGTCACCCTTCGAGACATTTCGACTAAAGTCGAAAACCTAAGGGTTCAGATTAGAATACAAAACTGCGGGCTGAGGGTCCCGATTTATCGGGATGTCTCGAAGCCCAACTTAGAAAACAAAACTATGACAAGAATAGAAGTTTTAAAAACATACAAACTATACATTGGAGGGAAATTTCCACGAACAGAATCTGGGAGGTCTTATCCTTTAAAAAATGTAAATGGAGTAGAAATTGCAACTATGTGTACTGGATCAAGAAAAGATTTTAGAAATGCTGTGGTGGAAGCACGAAAAGCTCAAGAACCTTGGGCAAATAGAACTGCCTACAACCGTAGCCAAATTTTGTACAGAATAGCAGAAATGCTTGAAGGACGAAAAGCACAATTCATGGACGAATTGATGCAAATGGGTTCGACTAAAAAACAAGCGGAAGAAGAAGTATTTACTTCAATCGACAGGTTAATTTACTATGCAGGTTGGGCAGATAAATACCAACAGATTAGTAGTTCGGTAAACCCAGTTTCTGGAGCGTTTTTTAATTTCTCGGTTCAAGAACCAACTGGAGTGGTGGCAATAATTGCCCCAGAAGAAAACGGATTAATTGGCTTAGTTTCGACTATTGCACCCATTATTGTTTCTGGAAATTCATGCATTGTCTTAGCTTCAGAAAGCAAAGCATTGTGTTCTATTTCTTTTGCCGAAGTAATTAACTCTTCGGATGTTCCTGGTGGAGTGATCAATATCCTAACTGGAAATGCAGAAGAATTAATTCCACATTTTTCTACACACATGGATGTAAACAGCCTATTATATTGTGGAAATGATAAAAAAGCCATTCAGTTAATTAAAGAAAATTCTACTACAAACTTGAAACGTATTGTAATAAAAAAAGACATTGATTGGATTAAGGACGATAACGAATCGCCTTATTTCATTACCAAATTTACCGAAGTAAAAACGACTTGGCATCCTATTGAACAAATTGGGGCTAGTGGGAGTGGGTATTGATTTTTTAAAAGCCTTGTAAGACTGTCCTCGACAAAAAAGAAACCAGTCATTCCGCACCAGATGCGGAATCTGTTGGCAAACAGTGATGCAACTCATTGACAGACCCTGAATCATACTTCGATAAACTCTGTACAAGAGTTCAGGGTGACCAACACTTTTTTGTTTTGTAAATGATATGGCAGAATGACCGTAATTTTTTGTTTTTTTGCATATGTAAAAACAAAATCCATGATCTACCAATTCAAAGGCTTCATCCCCGTAGTCCATCCTTCTTCGTTTGTGCATCCACAAGCAACTGTTACTGGCAATGTAATCATTGGCAAAAACGTATACATTGGCCCGGGATGTTGTTTGCGAGGGGATTGGGGAAAAATCATCATCAAAGATGGGTGCAACGTACAAGAAAACTGTACCGTTCATATGTTTCCGGGAAAAGATACTATTTTGCACGAAGGTGCTCATATTGGCCACGGAGCTATTATTCACGGAGGAATTATTGGGAAAAATTCCCTTATCGGAATGAATGCCGTAGTCATGGACGAAGTAGAAATTGGCGAAGAATGTATTGTGGGAGCTTTGAGTTTTGTAAAAGCAAAATCCATTATTCCAAGAAGAAGTTTGATGGCGGGAAATCCTGCTCGATTAATCAAAGAGGTTTCAGACGAAATGATAACTTGGAAAACAAAAGGAACAAAACTGTACCAACAATTACCCAAAGATTGTCACGAAACTCTGAAGCCTTGCGAACCTTTAACCAAAGAAGAACCGGGAAGAAGTGAACAAGAGAATTTATTTAATCCCTGGGGGAGTTAATATTTAAACGACATTGTCATTCCCTTGAAAAAGAGAATCTTATTCATCAGTATAATCCAATTGTAATATGCTCGCTATAAGATTCCGGCTCGGTGGCCGGAATGACAGATGAAAACAGTTTGAATTTCTACCTTATCCCCTCTTTATTCAAAAAAGCATAGTATTTACGGGCATTAACATTGTGTTGTGCATTTGTTTTGGCAAAAGCATGATACCCTGAGTAATCTGGTTTAGCGCAAAAGAAAATATAATCGTGTTTTGTGTAGTTAAGAACTGCATCCAAATAACTGATAGGTGGAGTCACAATTGGTCCCGGAGGCAAACCTGAATTGAGATAGGTGTTGTAAGGCGAATCGATTAATTTATGTTTATTCAACACCCTACGAATACTAAAATCACCTATTGCATAAACCAAAGTAGGGTCTGCTTGTAACAACATGCTTTTCTTCAACCTATTCATGTAAACACCAGCTACTTTGGTCGCTTCATCTGCCTTTTTTGTTTCGGAATATACGATGGAGGCTAATGTGGAGACTTCAGATTGGGACAAACCGATTTGCTTCGCTTTTGCGATTCTCTCCGAGTTCCAAAACCTCTTATATTCTTTGGCCATTCTAGCCAACAGTTCTTCTTTGGAAACATCCCACCACACGTTGTATGTGTTCGGAATAAATAGTGTTCGGATTGTTTCAGAATCAAAACCATATTTGTTTTGGGTTTCTTGCCTGTTCAGTAACCTCAAAAAATCATACGAAGACACCTCGATATTTTCGGTAATCTTATTCGCTATATCCTCCAATGTTCTCGTATTATTGAGCGTAATCTGAACCTCTTTTTCACCATTTCCTTTCCTTAAATCGTTCACCAATTCATGCAAGGTAGTATTGGCCGAAATTATGTATTTTCCAGGCTCTACCGTTCTGTCTTTCAGGTTTCTAAAACCCCCATATTTCTTAAATCTCTCTGGTTTATCAATGACATTATTGGCCACAAGCGAATCGGCCAAAGCGCTTATGGTAGTGCCAGTGGGGATATAAAATTCTATCGATTTTTGATTTTTTACTGCATTTATTCCATAAAGATAGTGTTCGATTTTTGGATAAAAATAATAACCCGCCCCCAGCATGGTGAGAATAAAGAGATAGAAAAATAGTCTTATTTTTTTCATTGTAATAGAATAAAAACAAAGTTAAGGAAAAGAATCATTCCTAAATTTCTTTCTAAATCAAATTTCACTGCCAAATCTTGTATTTTAACCAATTTAAACGGATAGTTAGTCGTTTTTTCTTATTTTTATCAGCCAAATTGACTTGCAAAAAATTCAAGCACAATTATTGTAAATACAGTGACATCTAACAGTCAAAAACAAGTAACTGATGATTCAAAATATCCTCAAAAAAATATTAGGAGACAACAATAAAAATGTCTTTAAAGATATAAACCCTCTGGTAGACCAAGCCAAAGAAGAATTCGACAAACTCAATTCCATTTCTAACGATGAGTTGAGAGCAAAAACTCAAGATTTTAAGGCAAAAATAAAAGCCTACACAGCAGAAATAGACGGAAAAATAAGCGAGCTGAAAGCACAAACTCAGGACGAAAATACGGATGTAGACGCGAAAGATGAAATCTTTCAGGAGATTGAAAAGTTGGAACTAGAGTCCAATGCGCAACTCGAAGAAATACTTCTAGAAATCCTACCTGAAGCCTTTGCGGTGGTTAAGGAAACAGCTCGTAGATTCACAGAGCATGAAGAAATTGAAGTGACTGCCTCGGAATTCGATAAAGTGGTAGCAACACAAAAAGATGCTGTTGAAATTGACGGTGACAAAGCAATTTGGTTTAACTCTTGGACTGCGGGAGGTACTCAAGTAACTTGGGGAATGGTGCATTACGATGTGCAATTGATTGGTGGTGTAGCTTTACACACCGGAAAAATTGCCGAAATGCAAACAGGAGAAGGGAAAACATTAGTAGCTACTTTACCTGTCTACCTGAATGCTTTAGCCGGTAAAGGAGTTCACATGATTACGGTAAACGATTACCTGGCAAAAAGAGACAGCGAGTGGATGGGAACACTTTACGAGTTCCATGGACTTTCGGTAGATTGTATTGACAAACACCAACCCAACTCGGATGCAAGGAGAAAAGCATACAACGCAGATATAACTTTTGGAACCAACAATGAGTTTGGCTTTGATTACCTGAGAGACAACATGAGTGGTGAGGTAGATTCTTTAGTCCAAAGAAAACACCATTTTGCCATTATTGATGAGGTAGATTCTGTATTGATTGATGATGCAAGAACTCCACTTATCATATCTGGACCAACACCAAAAGGAGATGAGCAAGAGTTCACAACTTTAAAACCAAAAGTTGAAAAACTTGTAGGCGCTCAAAGAAAATTAGCCAAAGAAAATCTTACTGTTGCGAAAGAACATTTGGCAAAAGCCGAGGACGAATCACTAGACAAAAAAACAAGAGCTGAGCACACAAAAGTAGGGCAAATGGCACTTCTTCGTTCGCACCGTGGTATGCCAAAAAATCCTGATTTAATTAAATATTTAAGTGAACCAGGAATTAAAGTTCAATTGCAAAAAGTAGAAAATTTCTACATGCAAGACCAAAGTAAAGAAATGCACAAAGTAGATTGTGAATTGTACTTTGTAATTGAAGAAAAAAACAACCAAGTTGATTTAACAGAAAAAGGAATTGACCTAATCTCTGGAGTAGATGAACCAGATTTTTATATCCTACCAGATTTAGGAGGATTATTTGCCGATGTAGAAAATCAAAACTTGCCTGCGGAGCAAACTGTTGCCAAGAAAGACGAAGTAATTCGTGATTACACCGTAAAAGCTGAGCGAATACACTCTATCAATCAGTTGCTAAAAGCATATACCCTTTTTGAAAAAGACACTGAATACATCATGGTTGACGGTAAGGTGAAAATAGTAGATGAACAAACCGGGCGTGTGATGGAAGGCAGACGTTATTCAGATGGCCTTCACCAAGCGATTGAAGCAAAAGAGAGCGTTAAAATTGAAGCATCTACTCAAACCTATGCAACTATTACTCTTCAGAACTATTTCAGAATGTACCACAAATTGGCTGGTATGACTGGAACTGCAGAAACGGAAGCAGGGGAATTCTGGGACATTTACAAACTAGATGTAGTAGTAATTCCAACGAATAAACCAATAGCAAGGGATGATAGAGAAGATTTGGTTTACAAAACTGCTCGAGAAAAATACCTTGCAGTAAGTGAAGAAATTGTAAGACTTGTGGGTGAAAACAGGCCCGTGTTAGTGGGTACTACATCCGTTGAAATTTCGGAATACCTGAGTAGCTTATTGAATTCAAAAGGAATCAAACACAACGTACTAAACGCAAAAAAACATCAGCAAGAAGCAGATATTGTTGCTGAAGCTGGAAAAGCAGGAGCAGTTACCATTGCCACCAACATGGCAGGAAGGGGAACAGATATTAAACTACAAGCAGGCGTAAAAGATGCAGGTGGTTTGGCTATAATTGGAACCGAACGACATGATTCTAGAAGGGTTGACAGACAATTGAGAGGTAGAGCAGGACGACAAGGTGATCCCGGTTCATCTCAATTCTTTATTTCTCTCGAAGATAACTTGATGCGACTTTTTGGTTCTGAAAGAATTGGAAAAATGATGGACAGAATGGGCTTCAAAGAAGGTGAAGTCATTCAGCATAAAATGATTTCTAAATCCATTGAAAGAGCGCAGAAAAAAGTAGAGGAAAACAACTTTGGAATACGAAAACACTTACTTGAGTATGATGACGTAATGAATGCACAGCGTAATTCTATTTATGCAAAAAGAAAGAATGCATTGTATGGAGACAAACTGGATTTGGATATCGCCAATACTTTATATGAAATTGCAGAAAACATCGTATTTACTGCCAAAGACATGGAAGATTTCGAAGAGTTTGAGCTGGAGTTAATCCGAATCATGTCTATTCAATCCCCTGTAACACAGGAAGAATTCTTGAAAAGAAACGAGAATGAACTTGTTGAAATGGTATATCAAAAAGCCAAAGAAGCTTACAACAGGAAAGTAGAATTGATGGCTAGTATGACCTACCCGGTGATTGCAAATGTGTATCAAAACGAATCGAATTCTTACGAAAACATTATCATACCCGTAACTGACGGAAGTAAAAGCACACAAATACTGGCAAATCTGAAAGATTCGTACGAAGCTAAAGGAAAAAACATATCCAAACTGCTAGAACGAAATATAACTTTGGGTGTAATTGACAACGAATGGAAAGAACATTTGCGCGAAATGGATGATTTGAGGCAATCCGTGAGAGGAGCGCAGTACGAGCAAAAAGATCCTTTGTTAATTTACAAATTAGAATCTTATGAATTGTTCAAGCAAATGGTGAGCAAGGTGAATAAAGAAATCATTTCGTTCTTGATGCGAGCTAATTTACCTCAGAATGAAGGGGTGGAACAAACCAACAACGAGAAGTTGCAACAGAGATCTCAACCAAAGTTACAAACCGGCAGAACAGATATAAACCAAAGTACGCAAGCCAATCAGCAAGTTGCCAATCAACAACAAAATGGACAAAGAGTAAAGCAACAACCAGTGGTGAACGAAACAAAAATTGGCAGAAATGATCGAGTAACTATTACAAATTTGAGAAGTGGTGAAACGAAGGAAGTAAAGTACAAACAGGCTGAGCCGCTTATCAATGAAGGAACCTGGCAATTAATGCAGAAGTAAATTGGAAGTGAAAAAGAGCCAGACACTTTGAACTCGATTCAAATACTGTTGGCGATTAACTATTCATGCTAATTAATCCCTCTATGAAATATTCTCTTACAGATCCTGAAATAAAATCAGCATGGCAAATGTCTGAAAATAAACAACTTGTCATTCCGAATTTAGTTCGGAATCTCTATACATCTGTAAACAAAGAGATACTATGAAAAACCTTTCCCAAGCAATGACGATTATTCTATTAATCTCATTGCTTTTTTCTTGTAAGGAACAAAATGAAGTGAGAATCTTTGTTTCCTGGCCTGGCGGTGAAGGACTTCCGCATTACACCTGGAAAAAAGGGGAGCTAAAACCTACGGGGATAGAACCCGCTTTTATCGAGAGACTTTTGGAAATAGCGGACCTGCCTTATTATTACGTAACCGATTTTGAGTTCTCGGGCCAGGGTGACCCAAGAATTGAAGCGCTAGCGAGCAAAAAAGCAGACATTTGTATTCGAGCACTTTCCATCAATGACGAAAGAAAAAAGTCAATTCTGTTTACCAATCCTTATTATTTTGATGGGTTATCGGCACTGGTCAGAAAATCTGATTCGCTGTTCACATTAAGCGATTTAAACGAAAAAAAAGTATATACCTTAGAATTTACATCGGCTCACAATTGGGCGAAAATCAACCTCATCAAAAGTACTCTGTTGACTTACGAAAAATTTGACACCGCTTTTATAAAACCGGAAGGACTTTTACTAACAAACGAAATAGACGCTTATATTTTGGATAAGAGTTTTTTGAACGAAATTGCCCTTAACAATCCAACACTGGAGGTAATGAGTCGTAAATTTACGGAAGAAAGTATCGGAATTGGAGTCTCAAAAGATCGTCCAGAATTAGTGAGAAAATTGAATAAAGCGATGGAAACAATGAAGGAAACAGGTGAGTTTGACCACTACTTATTGCGTTTAAAATAAACTTATTTCGCTGTGAGTGTTACTACTATTTTTCTATTTATAGTCTCTTTCTTCCAATTAAAATTTCCTTTGGTTGACTGAAGAAGTTTCAAAAACTCCTCTTCTTCTCTTTTTTTGAAAGAGTATTCCACGCGAGTGTATACATTGTTTTTAAACATAAATTTCCCCTCCGCTTTTATTTTGTTCATTTGGAGTTTTTTTATGGAAACATTGCCCGCAGAATACAAAGTATCGGGGAAAGGAATTGAAAAAACACGGGAGTTGTATGATTGACTAGGAACAATTAACGAGAATACCTCGCACTTTCTTTGGTAATGGTTCATCGAAACTTGTTGTGACAATCCAATGGAGGCAAATCCAAGAAATAAAAATGCAATAAAAAAGCTGCGAAAAAATATCGCAGCTTTGTTTTGTGTAAATTGTTTACTCAACATTTAATTACTTTCCTGTTACTACTGTTGTATAAGTCGATGTAAAGAAGCCTCCCGTAATTTTTTGATCTACAGTTGCTACTTTAGTAATTCCTCCGTTCTTGGCTGCCGTGGCAATTGATGCATCAGCATTCATTGGCATGAATCCTAAGATTACTTTGAAAGATGCTTCTCCTGTTTTAGAGTCAGGTCCTCCTTCGTTATCAGTAATAAACAAAGGTCCTGAAACTGAACAAGAAGTTAATGCCAAAATTGACACCGCTAAAATTGATTTTAAAATTGTGTTTTTCATGATGTTTTTTTTATTCCCCGGTTACTATTACTTCTACTTTTTGAAACACAAAATAGTTTGTTGTCTTTACATCGACACATCCAATCTTGTTAATCCCTCCTTTTTTTGCAGCTTCAATTACTCCAAAACTTTTGTTTGTCACAATTAACCCAGTAGCTAATTGCATTCCCGAAGAGGCTCCAAAAATAATATTTGTTTTTGATACTCCTTTTTTATTTCCTATGTAATTGTTCGTTACAGCATATGGCCTTGTCATTGAACAAGAGGACATTAGTGCTATTCCAATTATTGCTGGTATAAATTTTTTCATTTTTATTGTATTTTTAAAATTGATTATTAATCTCCTGTTACGATTGTAGTTGCTTTTGGAATAAAAAACATTGTGACTTTGGTCTCTGCAATCCCTACTTTAGTAATCTTTCCATTTTTCATGGCTGCCTGGTAAGAATAATCGGCTTTCGTGTTTGTAGTTTTTGCTTGCACCATCCCTACTTTTGAACCAACTGGATTATTCGTCACAATTGCAGTATGCGAAACAGTACAAGACCCAAGTCCAAGGGCCGCTAAACCAACAAAGGCTGCTTTTAATTTGTTCATATTTTTATTTTTTTAGTTTGAACAATAATACGACAAAAAAAAATTGCCTCCTAACATCTTGTAATTCATTTGGTTGAAAAAACGTCCCTTCTATCCATTCCCGAATTTTTCTTATGTACAAACTCACCCAACGACTAGTTAACCAAGAAAAAGGAAGTATTCAATAAATGCCATTCGTATTGGAACAAACTCCTTATATTTACATCTCATGAATAGAAAATTCGCAACAAACCTTATTTTTGTCCTTCTCCTTAATTTTTTGGTGAAGCCTTTTTATATTTTGGGAATTGATGCAGAAATTCAAAACCGAGTTGGCGCAGAAGAGTACGGTATGTATTTTTCACTTTTAGGATTCACTTTACTTTTCACTATTTTATTGGATGTTGGCATCGTTAACTTCAATACGCGCACCATTTCCCAGCAACCATTCTTGATTCAAAAATACTTTTCCAAAATCGTCTCTTTAAGGATTCTTCTTGCGGTAGTTTATGCAGGCTTTATTCTGTTTCTTGGAGCATTGATTGGGTACAACCAATCCGAAATTTACCTGCTGATGTGGTTAGTTGTCAACCAAATATTAGCCTCGTTCACGTTATATTTCCGCTCAAACTTGGCAGGCCTCCTTCTTTTCAAATACGACAGCATTGTTTCCGTATTAGACCGTTTTCTACTTATTATCATTTGCTCCATACTTTTGTGGGGTGGAATTACCGAAGAACCATTCCAACTTTATTGGTTTGTCTATGCACAAACTTTTGCTTATGGAGTTTCAGCAATTACTGCTCTAGTATTTCTGCTAAGCCATCAAAAATTAAAGAAAATAAACTGGGACAAATTATTTTCGTTAGCAATAATTAGGCAAAGTGCCCCTTACGCTTTGCTTATCTTATTGATGACATTCTATTACAGAGCAGACAGCGTGATGCTGGAAAGAATGCTGGAAGACGGAAAAATACAAGCGGGGATTTATGCCAACGGATTTAGATTTTTTGAAGCCGCCAATAACATCGCTTTTCTATTTGCCACTCTCCTACTGCCCTTATTTTCGAATTTATTAAAGAATAATAAATCAGTAAATAGTTTGGTCAAAATATCCAGTAGTATTCTTATTCCTGGAGCTATTTTGGTAGCAATCACAGGCTTTTTGTTTAGCCAAGAATTAATTGGTGCAAGGTATACAAACAGTACTTTCCAATCTGGTCAGGTATTTGGAATATTGATGATTTGTTTTGTATTTATCTCCACTTCTTATATTTTTGGAACACTACTTACAGCAAACGGAAATCTGAAAACACTAAATAAAATAGCATTTGTCGGAGTAATTTTGAACATCATTTTAAACTTAATATTAATTCCAATTTATAAGGCTTATGGAGCTGCAATTGCAAGTTTAATTACACAAGGACTTACCGCAATTGCTCAAGTTTGGTTGTGCAAATCTTATTTTAATCTTGCCTTCAACAAATATCTATTATTAAAGGGAACTTTATTTACAGCAATAGTTCTAGCTCTAGGAATGGTATTAAATCAAGCGTACTTTGATTTTATTCCTTGGTATTTATTATTACTCATATTGTTTGTTTCAGGAATCCTATTTTTATTTTTTCTTCAAATAATAGAAGTGAAAAATGTAAAAAAATTACTAATTAAATAGTAAATATGTTTAAAAAGCTAACTAATATAAATAGCAATAATTTGAAGCATTTCTTGATGTTCAATCTTATTATTGTTGCTTATTATTTCGCTATTTTGTTAAATCTTAATACGGGAATAAACTTTGAAATCATGTTTGCTTCCTCAGACTCACAAACTTATTTTGAAGTAGCTGAGTGGATTACAAGCGAAAAAGACACAATCTGGACTATTGATAGACCATTTTTATTTCCTTTGTTAATTGCAGTTGCATCAAAAATATCTTTGGTAAATACTCTGTGGTTTTTTCAATTTATCTTTTGGTTAGTTTCAGTAAATACTCTTTATAGAATACTCCTTCTTATCACAAGCAATAATAAGTTAATTGCATACTTTGGGGTAATTATATTCCTGTCAAATATATCTTTAATAGTCCTCACACTGCATGCATTGACGGAAATTTCTACTGTATTTTTACTAAGTCTATTGGTTCTTTTTATAACAAAAAACATCAAACAAAGGAAGCAGTTATCTTTTATTCACACAGTCATACTATATCTATCGATTCTTGTTGTGATAAAGCCCGTTTTTTTTATACCGCTCCTTATTATTCTTGGTTTACTCCTCTTGTTTTACTCAAAAGGTTATCTTAAAGATCCAAAAAAAATTCTCACCCTTGTAGTTATTATGATACCTGTTATTATCCAATTGAGTATAATGAAAGTAAAGCATGATAAATTAACGATATCAACCATAAGCACACAAACACTTGATAAATATATAATTGCCCAAGGAATACAAAAACTAGAAGGAGGAACATGGGTAGAATCTCAGTCGAAATCACTTGAGATGAAAAAATTTGAAAAAATTGAATTAGTTTTAGCTAATAAAATGCTTTTTTTCGATTCATATTTATCAAACCTTAATGAAAATATTAAAGCAGATGCGCAATTTTTAAGATTTCCAAAAGAGTTAGAGCACCCCTTTTTTCTTAAGTTTATGAGAAATATAAACAAAGGATATTATTACTTACACTTTCTTTTCTTACTCCCAATGTTAATTTTAATATTTAGATTCTTAAGACAAAAAAATTATGAAAGTCTTATTTTACTCTTGTCTTTATTTGGATTGTATTCTTATTACATTCTTGTTACAGGAATCTCTTTTATGCAGGGAGATAGGTTAGTCCTTCCAACAATTATTTTATGGATTCCGCTGTATATTTTTGTCGCTTTTAATTTAATAAATCCTAATTTTAAAATAACAACAACTATTAAATGAACCACACTAAAGGCACAATAATACCTCTTGCTTGGCCAGACACACCCGTAATAAAAGAGGGGAAATGGTACGATGGTATTATGGCATTCTTGGGATTTCTAAAAAATGACTTTTACAAAGCCGGACATGCAGCCGTTGTGCTGGTTGATCATGATGAAGAGGAATTTCGTTATTTTGATTTTGGACGTTACCAAACTCCCAATAAACAGGGAAGAGTAAGAGATAGGCATACCGATCCAGATTTAATTCTTCATTCAAAACCGATCATTAAACAGGGCGAAATTCAAAACATGGAAGAATTGATGCGAGAATTATCAGAACTCAAAGCAACGCATGGCGAAGGAAGACTTATTGCGTCTACACTAGTAGTTCCCAATATCGACCAAGCATTTAAAAAAGCCAAAAACATGCAAAACCGCGAGGCAATCATTTATGGCCCTTTTAATATTGGCGGTACCAATTGCTCTCGATTTGTTGCCCAAACTGCTAAAGCGAGCAATATTGGATTCATCAAAAATTTATTGATAAGAATTCCTTACACGATCACTCATACTACCATTACCAATGTAAAGATTATCAATGATTACCGGTATTATTTCGAGCTTAAAAACAACCAGTTAACCAAGCGCATGAATATTCTTTACCCTTTAACAAAAAAGTAACATGGATTTAGAAGGAAGAATACTACCTCCACAAAAAACTGAACTTGT
>CBFHHA010000034.1:18790-27223 GCA_965655625.1 Flavobacteriales bacterium
GCCAGAAAAAGCCCAGTGGCTATCAGGCGAAGGTGGTGGAGCTTGGTTTTGTATCCAAAAAGAAGAACCCAATTACAGAATACAACGATTTACACCCGAAGGCATTTTGGATTGTAACAGAGTATTTAGCTTACCAAAAATAAATGAGCCATTTGATGAAAATCTGCCTTTTGAGGTAGCACATATTTCGCACTGTGCGGTTGTAAGAGTCATTCAACAGGACAAAAATTTTGTTTTCACCGTCATTGAAAAATAACTGAAACATGAGCTGTTACTTTTTGTAACTCTTGCGTTATATCCAAAAGTAACAGACTGTTTTTGACCGAAAAAGAAAAACATATAGAACGCGAATACATCAAAAAAGCAAAGGAAAACAAAGAATTCTTTGGCTTTTTGTACGAGAAATATTTTGAACAGATTTACCTGTTTATTTTCAAAAAAATCCAAGTCGAAAAAGTTACAGGAGATAATTGCTCGCGCACTTTTGTGAAAGCAATGACTCATTTAAAAAAATATGAAGACCGGGGTTTTCCTTTTTCTTCGTGGCTGTATCGAATTGCCAGCAACGAAACCAATCAACACTTTAGGTCCTCAAAACAAATGGTTACCATTGAGGTAACCGAAAACTCTTTATCGTATATCGCAACCGAAATAGAGGTGGACAACAGCGAAACTCAATTGAATGAAATTTTGCGGGTGATGGAGTCGCTTCCTCTCGAAAAAAGTCAATTAATTGAGCTTAGGTACTTTGAAGAAAGATCGTTTAAAGAAATTGCGAGTATTTTTGCAATAAGCGAGGCTAGGGCAAAAATGAAGGTTTATCGAATCATTGAAACCATAAAAAGTGCCTTGACAGAAGGGAAAAAGAGATGAAAAAGTACAAACTAAATAAAGACACCAAACTACGTTCGCCTTCATCACAAAAAATGAAGAAGCAGAAGGACTTTGGCAAGCTTTTTCATGAGTACGAAAACTTTACCAAACGCCCTAAGAAACCAATTTACAAAGACCCTAAATACTTTTTCTTCCTACTGATCTTGGTTGTTTTGGCCTACCTTATTTCTGAGTACGCTCAACGTTAATTTCGATACAACCAAATTGCCGGGTTTTGAGGATTCATGCCCGAATTTGATATTTTCCATATCTCAAAGTGCGATTCCGAAATACTACCCGAATTATCAGGAAGAAGTGTCCCAATAGTCTGTTTTGTTTTTAATTTTTGATTGAGTTTCACCTCCACAGTTTTTAAGTTTGAATAAACGGTGCGGTACGCTCCGTGACTCACAATTACCGTTTGTCCGCTTCCCAGAATAGTAAAAACGCTCGTAACAGTTCCATCGAAAACAACCCTTACATTTGCTCCTTTTAGTGTACTAATGTCTATCCCATTGTTTTGAACAAAAGCAGTTGCCACTTGGCTATGTCGTTGTTTTCCAAATCGCTTGGTTATGGTTCCTCGTGTTACTGGCCACGGTAGGCTTCCTCTATTTTTTTCGAAACTTGTGGATGCTAGCTTTGCCTCAGGACTTAATTGAAACGTATTGTTTTTTCTTGAACGCGCCAGTTCTTTTTCAATTTCGGCTCTGATAGCAGCCGCTATTCTTTCTTGCTCAGCTTTCTGGTCGTCCAGCTTTTTTTGGAGAGATACTTTGTCTTCTTTAATTTTAGATAACACCTCTTGTTGTTGCCTTTTTACCTCCAGAAACTGTTGTTTCTCTCTGTCAAAACTCTCGACCAATTCTTTCTTAGAAGCCACATTTTTCAACAATACAAGATTTTGTTCATTCAGCTCCTCTTGCATTTTCATTATTTCGTTTGCTTTTCTCGTTCTATTGGCCGTGTATTGCTCAATATATTTCATTCTGCGGTAGGCTTGAGAGTAACCATCAGAAGAAAACAAGTACATCGCATTGTATTCTTTCTTTCTATTCTTATAGGCAAACCTCACCATTTCCACAAACTCTTTTTTCAATCTCTCCAAGTCACTTTCTAGCTCTTTTATTTCTTTTCTATTCAGATCAATTTGCCTTTCAGTCTCCCTGATTTGACTATTCATATTCATCAATAACTCCTCTTTGTAGGCAATTTGCTTATTAATTATTCGCAATTCGCTCAGGGTAGTCTTTTGCGAATTTCTAGTGGCATTTAATAGCTCTTGAGTTTGTGCTAGTTGTTTTTTTAGCACTTCTTCTTTTGCCTTTAACCGTTCTGTCTTCGATTTTTGACTAAAGGAGTTACCGCCAATAAACATCAAGATAAGGAGGAATAATCCACTTTGTATGCAGAAGTTCTTTCTCATAGTATTAATAAGGTGTATAGTGATCAGGTATTGAAAATTCGAATTCTACTCCTGTATTAATTTTTACTCGTTGGTAGTTTAGTTGGATAGTTATCGAATCTTTAGGCGTTACAATTTCGGCTTGGGTTCTATTAGGAAACAATTGTCCATCTACCTTATTGTAATCGGCTTGGGTAATTTCTATCATGGTTTTTTTTCCACTATTCTCAACCAAGGTTCTTCCTGTTTTATACAATTCATTTACCCAGTATTTCACTAGCCATTCAGAGCTAGCTGCGCTATTCTCATTTGCTAGTTGTAAGGCATTTTTACTTTTACTACTCAGGTAAACTTGATTTTCTTCTTCAATCAAATAATGCAATTCAGATTGTTTTAGTTTCACCGGATTTCCAACCAATAAATCTTGAATCTCGTAAAAACTAATTTCTGTTTTGATCAACCTCGAGAGATAGTCAAATCCTCCAACAAAATATTTCTGGTCTTTTTTATTAATAAACTTGAGTGTGTCTGGCGTAATGAGCGCCACTACCACAGGAATAGTTGCTAATGAAATTGTTGCGTGAATGGCTGAATCTTTCACGATTTTAATGAAAGTTCCAAAAGCTAAATTCTGTTTCTCTCTACTTTTGAATTTCGTTTTGATTTTCGCTTTTAAATCAGTGAACTCAAAATTATTGGCCAATACCTGGCTGACAATGGTATCGGCTTTTTGTTTGGACAACAATTCTTGAGTGGAACTATCTGTAATCAAGGGTTTTTTTGCTCTACACTGCCAAAGCAACAAAGAGAATACAGCCACCATTACATTCAATACTACCTTATTTTTCATTCTTTCCCTCTTTTATTTTTTCCTCCAACTTATCTGAATATTCTCCAGTTTCTTTGGCTCTTTTCCAGTATTCCATTGCTCGGTTATCGTCTTTGTCCAATTCATGCAACACATCCCCGTAATGCTCCAACACAGTTCCAGAGTTATTTCCACCATTGTTCAAAGACTTTTTTATCCATTTCTCTGCCTCCTCATAATTTCCCTGTTGGTATAATATCCAGCCATAAGTATCATTGAATGACGCATTTGTAGGGAACAAGTCATTGGCAGTCTTAGCCATCTTAGCTGCCTTCTCTAGCTTCTCCTTTCTCAAGGAAAGATAGTAACTGTAGTTGTTCAATAAATACACATCCAGTCCATTGATGTCCATAGCTTTATCAAAAGCTTGGTCAGAAAAAGAAAACTGATTCAGTTCATTGTAGGTTTCACCCAATTTGGACCAAAATTCAAATTCAATTTTCTCGTCATCCACCACGATCGATTGTCCTGATTTAAATGCCTGAACCGCCTTTTCGTATTGTTTCATTTCCTTGTATCCCATTCCTTGGTACAAATACAAAACAGGCTGAGTTGGGTAAGATTCAAGCGCTTGACTGGCGTAAGAAGTAACGGATTCAAAATCTTTGCTATTAAAGGAATTATCAAGCAATTGCATGAACAATGGATAAGACTGAGTGGCGTAAGCAAGTCCCTTTTCGTAAAAGGAATTGGCTTTTTTCAATTCTCCCAAGTTCGTGTAAAAATCACCAGCAGCTGCATAGGATTTCACATCGGAAGGATGAGTTTTAAGCAATAGATTAACCAAATTCTGTGCTTCTGCTTTGGCTTCTTCCTCTTCTTTTATTCGCTGGGCATAGTCTTGCAAAATAGACAACTTGGTGTCGGTTCTAATTTCAGGGTCTTCAAATACCCAAATCAATCTTGGGTACACTTTCTCATCTTCGCCAATTTTAGAGTAATGCTGTGCCATTGCTAGGTTACCCATCCCATTTTCAGGTTGTAGTTTCAAGAGTTCATTTATCTCTGCCAATGCCTCTTCTTCCTTTCCTCCATCGAGCAAGAGGAGGTATTTTTGGTAACTCATCTGAGGGTTTCTGCCAGTTATAGTTTCCACTCTTCCTATTGTTTTTGCAGCCTTTAATGGTTTATTTGTGCGCTGATACAACTCCGCCAACTCGTATAGCGCCTCCAAATTATTGGATTCAATAGAGACAAGTTCTTCAAAAGCTTCGATAGACTTTTCTTGTTGTCCAGTTCGATTAAGAACTTGGGCTTTTTGCAACAAATACCATTTGTTTTTTGGTTTCAATTCGTTTGCCTTAGTTGCATTTTCAAAGGCAAGTTGGGCATTTCTTTTTTTGGCATACAAGCGAGACAATTCGTAATAAACAACAGCTTCTTTTGGACTCAAAACTTTGCATTGCTCAAACATTTCGATGGCTTTGTCATCGTTTTCTATTTGTGCTTCGTTCGTAGCTTTTATGAATAAACTCATAAACTTCCGTTGCTGCGCTTCGCTACTGGTGCGAGCTGATGGGGCAACCACTTGCTTTTTGGGAGCGCAAGCGAACCCAAAAAGCAAGAAAAGCACTATGGCAGAAGTTTTTTTCATTTTACTTTATTTCTGTGTAATCTCCAATACTTAAGTCTTGAGATTTCCCCTTGTAACTCACCTTATTTCCAATCATCGAATTGGTGATATTTCCAGTTACAATGTGTGATTCATTTTGTACAATGGAATTTTGTATCACCGTATTCTCTATCACAGTATTGTTCCCGATGGAAACATGAGGGCCCACGACCGAATTGATCAATTTTACATTGTCGCCAATAAAGCAAGGCTGCACAATCACCGAGTTAATCGCCTCATAATTCCCTTCCACAATATTTTCTCCAATAAACTCAAGCACGCGTTGGTTTGTTTCTACCGTTACATTTTTATTCCCGCAATCCATCCAAGCATTTACTTTGCCCGTTTTGAACTTTGCCCCTTTCTTCTTCATATTCTCGAGGGCATTGGTAATTTGATATTCTCCATTTTCACGGATATCATGATCAATCAAATACTGCAATTCATTTTTTAGGTTTTCGCCATCTTTAAAATAATAGATTCCAATAATTGCCAAATCCGAAACGAACTCTTTTGGTTTTTCTACAAAATCGGTAATTGTCCCTTCTTCGTTAAGCTTTACAACTCCAAATGCGCTTGGATTATTAATTTGGTTTACCCAAATAATTCCGTCATCTTCTGTGTTTAGTTTAAAGTCTGCTCGGAACAACGTGTCAGCAAATGCAACGACAATATTTCCTTTCAACGATTCTTGAGCGCATAAAATTGCATGAGCCGTTCCAAGAGCCTCTTCTTGATGAAATACACTTCCTTTTGCTCCTAAACTTTCTGCGATACCTACTAATTGTTTTTCGGTTTCCGCTCCAAAATCTCCTATGATAAACGCAATTTCATCAATCGGTTCATTACTCACCGCTGCAATATCTTCCACCAATCTTTGCACAATTGGCTTACCGGCTACTGGCATTAATGGTTTCGGGATAGTTAACGTATGGGGTCTAAGACGCGAGCCTCTACCCGCCATTGGTACAATAATTTTCATCTATTTTCACGTGTTTATTTACCCAACGAAGATAGGAATTTCATCACTTTTTATTGTTATGTTCTTGCTAATAATCTCAGCCGCTAGTATTTTATCTTTTCTAAATGAATCAACAAATGTCTTAGAACCAAATTGAGAAAATTAAAGCGCAAATCGAACTAATAATTTTTTAATAAGACCGTTATCCTTAAATAATTTCAAAAATGGCTAATATATTAGTATTTTAGTCGCTTTATTTTTAACCCCAATTAGCATGACTCAACAAGAAAATAACCAAGCTGAAGACCTCATCCAGTTTATTTGGAACAAAAAAGGACTTCTTGTTCTCATCACCACAATTGCAGCAATTGGAGCAATTATTTACTCTTTATTGATCGAAGAAAAATTCAAGTCAGTAGTAACTTTGTACCCAGCCATGTCTAACACGGTTGCGTTTACGGATGAAGTACACCCCGAACAAAGTGCGGCTCAATTTGGAGAAGAAGAGCAAGCAGAACAAATGATACAGGTATTGCAGTCTGCTGAAATAAGAAACGTGATTATCAATAAATATGATTTGATGAATCACTATGAAATAGATACTTCGAGTAACATAAAATATACTGCCTTAAACAAAACTTACGAAGAAAACGTCTCGTTTTCTCGAACAAAATACGGTTCCGTGTTGATAGAGGTAATGGACAAAAACCCGCAGATGGCGGCCGACATGGCAAACGACATCGCTAACTTGTTTGACAACGCAAAAAACAGAATGATTAACGAACGATCTTCTGAGGCACTGGAAGTTGCCGAGTCCGAAAGAAATAAATTAAAAGAGGATATTCAAACAATTGTTGACACGCTTGCTTCACTTAACCAATTAGGGGTTGTGGATAAAGAAACAAGGCCTACTTTGATTACCGCACTAGCAAATGCAAAGGATGGCAGCACAAAGCAATTAATTGAAGCCAAAATAAAAGCAACCGATCAATACGGAAGTATATACTCCAACTACGAAAACAAACTGGAATGGATGAACATCAGACTATCCACTAAAGATGCTGTGTATGAGCAATTAAAATCAGATGCTAATTCTAAGTTTTCTCATAAATTTACCGTAGAAAAAGCTTCGGCTTCCGAAAAGAAAGCCTACCCAATTAGGTGGTTAATTGTGGTTGTTTCTACCATTTCGGCATTTTTATTTGCCATCGTGATGTTGCTAGTTTTTGAAAAAGTGAAAGAGCTAAAAAGAAAAGAATCGTAATATGCCCAAGGCATTTTCGATACATAACACACTTCTTTTCCTCCTCAGTATAGTATTTATAGGGGTTAATGGGTATTTTCTGTTCCATGGAAATTATTACTTGTCGTTTTTACCAGTAGCCATAAGCATTATCTATTTTAGCTTTTACAAGACCAAAGAACTTCTGTTTTTTGTTATTCTTTGTACTCCTTTCTCGCTAAATTTAGAACAACTTTCTTTGGGAAATGTTGGTTTCTACTTGCCCACAGAACCTATCTTGTTTGGTTTAATGATTCTTCTTTCCATTCGAGCTTTGCTCAGAGGAACGTACGACAAACATTTCGTAAATCATCCCGTAACTCTCTCTGTATTATTCTACCTATTGTGGATGGCAATCACAGTATTTACAAGTTCCAACCCCATAATTTCGCTAAAATTCTTGATTGCCAAACTCTGGTTTGTCATTCCTTTATTTTTCTATTTGATCGTTGTATTTAAGCAAAAAGAGAACATGTATCGGGTTGTTTGGCTCTATTTAATTTCGCTCTCCCTCGTGGTACTTATTACACTAATTCGCCATTACACTTGGGGCTTTGATCAAAAGGCTGCTCACTGGATTATGTCTCCTTTTTACAAGGATCACACTTCTTATGGTGCCATTGTTGCTTTTTATATTCCTCTTGCTATTGGGTTGCTTTCTCGTAAAAAAAACTCGGCTATCATTCAATACATTCTCATTTTGTTCTTAGTGATTTTGAGCGTTGGTTTACTGTACTCCTACACACGGGCTGCTTGGGTGAGTTTAGTTGCTGCCCTCGGAGTTTGGGGATTATTTAAGTTAAAAATCCATGTTAAATACGTAGTTCTACTTGCTCTTTTTAGCGGTTTTGTGGGGGTTCAGTATTACACGGATATCTCTATTGCATTGAGCAAGAACAAAACAGATTCATCTGAAAACATCAGTAAACATATCGAGTCCATCTCGAATGTGTCCACGGATGCCTCTAACCTCGAAAGAATAAATAGGTGGAACTGCGCTTTGCGTATGTTTGAAGAAAGACCTGTTTTTGGTTGGGGACCAGGAACTTATGCATTTGAATATGCTCCATTTCAACACTCAAGCGAAATTACTGTAATTAGCACAAATTTTGGTAACAAAGGAAATGCTCACAGTGAATATTTGGGTGCGTTGTCCGAAATGGGAGTCCTCGGTCTATTCTCGTTTCTTGTTCTTTTGTTCTTTGTTTTTTATCGAGGAAGTATGCTTTATATCAAATTACAAGACAAGGAACTAAAAACACTATTATTATCCGTTATGCTTGCTCTAGTTTCCTATTTTGTTCACGGAGTGTTGAATAATTACCTAGATACGGATAAGGCTTCCGTTCCAGTTTGGACATGCTTTGCTATCATTGTTGCCATGGATATTTACCATTCGAAAAACAGGCTGCCTTTTACTTGATAAAGGCTA
>CBFHHA010000035.1:0-26837 GCA_965655625.1 Flavobacteriales bacterium
TACTCCACAAGATTTACCCAATTTCGAAAAACTATTAGGTGACGGAAGTCAAATAGGTTGTTCTTTTTCTTACAAAGTGCAAGAAGTTCCCAATGGTCTGGCTCAAGCTTTTGTATTGGGCGAAGAGTTCATTGGGAACGACAGTGTAGCTCTTATCTTGGGAGATAATATTTTTTACGGTGGAGATTTATCAAAAAACTTACAAGAACAAGTAAACCCTGATGGCGGAGTCGTATTTGCTTACCACGTTTCGGATCCCGAAAGATACGGTGTGGTAGAGTTTGATAGCGACATGAATGCCATTTCGATTGAGGAAAAACCGGCAAAACCCAAATCAAATTATGCTGTTCCAGGATTGTATTTTTACGACAATTCGGTAGTAGAAATTGCCAAAAAAATAAAACCTAGCGCAAGAGGCGAATATGAAATAACGGACGTGAACAACGAATACCTCAAGCGAGGACAGTTAAGTGTTTCTATCCTCGACCGCGGAACAGCCTGGCTCGACACAGGGACTTTTCATTCATTGATACAGGCAAGTCAATTTGTGCAAGTAGTAGAAGAACGACAGGGCCTAAAAATTGGGTGTATTGAAGCGGTTGCCTACGCAAGAGGATTTATCGGCAAAGAACAATTACGAAAAATTGCAACCCCTCTGCTTAAGAGCGGATATGGAGATTATTTAATGACATTAATAAAAGAAGAAGAGGAAAACTAAATGGAAGGAAAGGAAATCATTGAAGCTGAGCTAAAAAAATACCTTGCTCAGTTTGAACACCACGGATTATACGAACCCATTTCGTATTTGCTCAATATAGGAGGAAAAAGAATTCGTCCGATTATTTTACTCGACTCAGTCTCGCTATTTGGAGGTGATAGAAATGCAGCTATGCCACTCGCTTTGGCAGTAGAAGTGTTTCATAACTTTACATTGATGCATGACGACATCATGGACAATTCTTCGCTAAGAAGAGGGAAACCCACGGTGCATGAAAAATGGAATGTAAACAACGCTATCTTATCGGGTGATGCCATGATGATTCAAGCTTACCAGCTTATCGAAAAAGTTCCTGTAGAATTTCAGCCGGCAATTTACAAGGCGTTTAATAAAATGGCGCTATGGCTGTGCGAAGGACAGCAGGATGATATGGATTTTGAAGAAAGAGAAGAAGTAACTATTCCTGAATATCTGGAAATGATAAAAAATAAAACCTCTGTATTAATTGGATTTTGTTTTGAAGCCGGAGCAATTCTGGGAAAGGCTGACCAAGAAACACAGCAAAAGATTTACGACTTTGGAATCAATTTAGGATTAGCCTTTCAATTGCAGGATGACTATTTAGATTTATACCCAAAAAGTGAAAAAATGGGCAAAGTAGTAGGAGGCGATATTCTGAACAAAAAGAAAGCAATTCCCTATTTGATTAGTTTGAATTCAGCCAACTTCTCACAAAAAGAGGAAATAACTAGTTTAATAAATTCCAAAGACGCTAACCGAGTAGAGAAGCTTAAGTTGGTATTCGAGGAAATCGGAGTAAAAGAAAAAACAGAAGCCATGATTGCCGACTATTTTCAATTATCTTCCAATAGCTTGTCAAGTATTGAAGGAGTTGATCTCACCCAAATCAAATTATTTGCCAAAAACCTAATGGCAAGAGAGCAGTAAAAGTGAGAGTTCAATAAATGACAACCACCAGGCCAAAGCTCCCACAATCTCGAGCTAGAGATTAGTAAATCACAGCGAAAAAACCTATATTTGCATGCCAATAAACCCTATCCAATGGATTTGCAATTTAAAATTACAAAAGAATTTATTGAGGAAATTCAAGAGTTAGTAGCTACTGGAAATAGGGAATCTATTGTTCAAAATTTATCTGAACTTCACGAAGCTGATATCGCTGAAATACTGGATGTAATTTCCATGGAGGAAGCTAAATTTATTTTCCGACTCTTGGATGATGAAATGGCATCAGACGTATTAGTTGAGCTCGATGAAGATGTGCGGTTAGAGTTTCTTGAAGCTCTATCGGCCAAAGAAATTGCCGAGCAAATGGACAACATGGACTCGGATGATGCTGCCGATATTATGGCAGAAATGTCTGAAGAAAAGCAAGAAGCCGTAATTCAACAAATTGAAGATCCGCAACAAGCCATTGATATTGCTTCTTTGATGCAATATGAAGAAGATACTGCCGGAGCCATAATGGGAACTGAGTTAATCTGTGTAAATGAAAATTGGACGACCGACCAGTGCATTGAAGAAATGCGAATTCAAGCAGAAGACGTGCAATACATTTACACGGTTTATGTAGTGGATAATGACAAAAGACTGACAGGAATGCTTTCGCTAAAAAGTTTGCTTTTCGCAAAAAAAGGAACCCTCGTAAAGAATATTTACATCGAAAACGTGCGGTATGTAAATTCCGATGAAAGCACGGAGGAAGTTGCCTCCATGATGAAGAAATATGACTTTGTCGCTTTGCCTGTTCTCAATCAAGATAAAATACTGATTGGTAGAATTACTATTGACGATGTGGTCGATATTATTCAAGAGGAAGCCGAAAAGGATTATCAAATGGCAAGTGGTATTTCTGAAAATGTAGAATCGAGCGATAGTGTTTTAGCGCTAACCCGCGCAAGACTCCCTTGGCTAATAGTTGGGCTGGTAGGCGGAATATTAGGTGCCGAGGTAATTGGATTATTCGAAAAACAACTTGGCGATTATCCTCAAATGGCAATGTTCATTCCGTTAATTGCTGCAATGGCAGGAAACGTAGGGGTACAATCTTCGGCTATTGTGGTGCAGGGTATTGCTAGTAACAACATCGATTTAAGCGGAATAGCAGGAAAGTTATTCAAGGAATTTAGAGTAGCTCTTCTCAATGGAATCGTCTGCTCTTTACTCATTCTTGCTTTTGTTTTTGCCGTAAAAAAAGACCTCACTTTGGGGCTTACAGTTAGTATCTCTTTGATGGCTGTTATCATTTTTGCGGGCATGTTTGGCACTTTAATCCCCTTACTTCTTCACAAGCGAAAAATTGATCCAGCACTCGCCACTGGACCATTTATTACCACCACAAACGATGTAATTGGACTATTTCTTTATTTGTATATCGGGTATTTATTTTATTTTTAATCAACTTTTTTTGAAAAGAAAAGCCGAATTGAAACAAATGAATTCGGCTTTTTTATTTTCTAGCTGTTGGATCATGCCTTCGCAGGAATGTCATTCAATACTTCCAGCGTAAATTTCCAGTATTTTTGAGCAGAAGTAATACTTGCTCTTTCATCCGGGGAATGTGCTCCTTTGATTGTTGGACCAAAAGAAATCATATCCATTTCCGGATAATTAGTTCCTAAAATTCCGCACTCTAATCCGGCATGGCAAGCCATAACTCTTGGTTTTTCATTGAACAATGATTCGTATTTTTTTTCTAACACGGTCAGTATCTCCGAGTTTCTATTTGGTTTCCATCCTGGGTAAGAACCACCAGTAGAAACCGCAAACCCCGCCAACTCAAAAGTAGCGGTTAGGTTATTCGCCAAATCCCATTTTCCGGATTCTACCGATGAACGAGTTAAACAAAGTATTTCAATTTTTCCTTCTTTGGCTTCTACTCTAGCTAAGTTGTTAGAGGTTTCTACCAAGTCTTCGATATCCGGACTCATTCTGTACACTCCGTTGTGAGCCCCGTAAACTGCTCTAATAAATGAAAGTTGATCTTCGGGCGATAGGCAAGTTTTAGCGTCCTCAGTTTCGCTAACAGCAATGTTTATTTCTGGCTCAATCGTATTATACTCCTCTACCAATTCATTCTTTATTAACTCAAATGCTTTGTTAAACTCTTCTATGTCTTCGGTAACCACAATCGCATTACTTTCTCTAGGAATTGCATTTCGTAATCCACCACCCATTACTTCCGAAATTTGCATAAACGAATTGGTTGCATGCAATATTCTATTCATTAGTTTATTGGCATTTCCCAATCCTTCATGAATCTGCATACCCGAATGGCCCCCTTGCAAACCTTTCACTGTGATTTTTAAGGAAGTTCCTTTTGCTTCCACTTCTGTGTAAATTTTGGTTGCGGTTAAGTCCACACCACCAGCACAACCGATACTAAATTCATCATCGTCTTCGGTATCTAGGTTTAATAAAATCTCTCCAGTCAAATACCCAGCTTGCAATCCTAATGCACCGGTCATTCCCGTTTCTTCATCAATAGTAAAAAGAGCTTCTAACGCTGGATGAGGAATATCAGTTGATTCCAAAACTGCCATGATGGTGGCAACTCCCAATCCATTATCTGCTCCAAGAGTTGTGCCTTCGGCTTTTACCCAATCTCCCTCAATTTTCATTTTAATCCCTTCCGAATCAAAATCAAAAACGGTCTCGTTATTTTTTTGGTGAACCATATCTAAATGCGATTGCATCACAATGGTTTTTCTATTTTCCATTCCCTTCGTTGCAGGCTTTTTTATGATCACATTCTGTACGGGATCAATTACTACTTCCAATCCTAAGTTTTTCCCAAAATCAACCATAAACTGAATTACTCTCTCTTCTTTTTTTGAAGGTCGAGGTACTGCGTTTAAATCGGCAAACTTATTCCACAATTGTTTTGGCTCTAAATTTCTTACTTCTTGACTCATTTTTTGCTGTTTAATTTTGAATGATAAAGGTAAGAATAATTGAACTTTAAAAAAGAAGTAACAGCTTTTGACAAAGCATTTTTTTCAATCTCAAAAACAACTAGTCGCCCTGAACTTGATTCAGGGTCTGTTTATTAATATCACTGCTTTTTATAAGCAGATTCCGCATCAAGTGCGGAATGACCAAGTTATATTTTGAGATTTACAGATTAAGAAATAATTTCAACAAATTACCGTAACTTTGTACCATGAAAAAGAGAAGAACAACGAATAATCCTAAGGGGAGAAACAAGAATGTTTCGGAAGACAGGTCGAAAAAAAGTGGATTTAAGACGTCTGGAAGTTACTACAAGACTAGTGGAAAACCAGGAGCAAAACGTGGAGAGAGCAAACCTTTTGGCGAAAAACCAAAACGAAGTGGTAAAACCGCTCCAAAACGTTCGATGGATGGCAAAATAAGATTAAACAGATTTTTGGCACAAGCAGGAATTTGTTCAAGAAGAGAGGCGGATACCTTAATTGAAACTGGGGTAATTGAAGTGAACAACAAAATTGTAACAGAACTTGGGATAAGAATAGATCCTCAAAATGACGTGGTTCATTACGGAGGTGAGAAGATAAAAGTGGAAAAGTATCAATATGTCTTGTTGAACAAACCTAAAGACTTTATTACCACCTCAAAGGATCCTCAAAACAGAAAGACCGTACTGGAATTGGTCAGCAATGCTTGTATAGAAAGAATTTACCCTGTAGGAAGATTGGATAGAAACACACTGGGATTGCTGTTATTCACGAATGACGGAATGCTCGCAGAAAAACTAACTCATCCACGAAATGAAATAGGAAAAACGTACCAAATTGAGGTAGACAAAACGATTCAAAGTGGGCACATGAAAATGATGATAGAAGGAATTGAATTAGAAGACGGTTTTGCCAAAGTAGATGACATTCATTACGCAGATAATGGAACCAACAAAAGTGGTGCAGTAATCACGCTACATTCTGGTCGAAACAGGATTGTAAGAAGAATATTTGAGCACTTTGATTACAAAGTAAAAAAACTAGATAGAATTCAATTTGCTACACTCGACAAAAAAGGATTGCCGCGTGGTCAGTGGAGACACTTAACGACCGTAGAAGTTGGTTTTTTAAAAACGATGTAAAAAAAGGTAACCCACCAAGATTGACCCTCGTGGGAGATAGCTATAAAACTAGATGGAAAAAGAAATAGTAAATAAGGTCGCTAACAGTGGATTAATCAATTTGGATTTAGCCGAGTTTTATCCAAAAGGAGAGCGCGTGGTGTACGACATCAAGCAAAACCTATGGCAAGAATTTGTGCTAAAAGAAAAGGACTTTCGTCTTTTTGTAAAAGAAAACGATTGGTCAATTTACGAAGGAAAATATGTGGCTTTAATTAATTCTACCGATGCCATTGTGCCATCTTGGGCCTACATGGTTCTGACGGATGCTCTAGAGCCATTCGCCAAAGAAGTGGTGTATGGAAATTTAGATTCACTGGAGTCTACCATTTTTATCCAATCGCTGGAAAAGAATTTGAATCCAGAAAAATTTAAAGATCAGCGAGTCATAATAAAAGGATGTGGAGAAATCCCGATCCATGATTCTGCCTACGCAAAAGCCGTAAATTTACTAAAGCCAGTTGTAAAAAGCCTGATGTATGGAGAAGCTTGTTCGGCTGTTCCGGTTTACAAGAAGAAAAATAAGTAAAGATGAAAACACCTTTGTTGATAATCCTTTTTTCTTCGTTGTTGTTTTCGTGCAGTCCTTTCCAGGAAAAAAATGATTCGAGTTCTGATATTCAAGCTATTGAAGCGGAAGAAATAATTCCAGAAACCCAAGAACAGGAGGAAGAAGAAATAGTGAAAACTCAGATTAATTTTGGAGATTATGAATTAATCATTCACGAATATGAAGCCTACGGCAACCAAAATTCTTACCCCAAGGATAGCGCCACTTTAGAAGAAGAAATGGGGTACATCCTGGAAAATGTAACGGTAGAAATTATTCCAAAGAGTGAATCGGATTCTTTTAGCATTCTCATAGCACGCGAGAATAAGTTAATGGTTTATTTAGGAGAAAAAGATACTCGAGAGTTATCCAAATGGAACACAATTTCGGGCTTTGAACCTCTTGAAGATTCCTCCAAACTCTTTTTTCGAATAGGAAAAACCGAGCCCACCAACCTAAACAAAGAATTACACTCAGATAAAAATGAATTACTAGAAGCCATAACGGAAATGAATGTGCCGAGCGTTTTCGAAAATTACATAGAATCTACTGACTCCATCAGCGACTTGGGTATTGTACCTTTTATTAGCCGAACTTTTTTGAAAATCATGAGGTTTTCCTCTGGCCAAAAAGAGGAGAAAATAGTCGTTGTTAACTCAAGTTGGGGGTGTTAATGAGAAAGTAATCAGTCGCTCATAATTCAAAACTACTCACTACTTACTATATTTACTCATGATTACAATCGAAAACTACATAAACGGAGAATTAGTCGCTCCTGTTGAAGGGAAATACATTGACAATTACAATCCATCCAAAGGAGAAGTCTATAGCCAAATTCCTGATTCACAAAAAGAAGATGTGGAGACAGCTACAAAAGCCGCTACGGCTGCTTTTCCAACTTGGAGTAAAACTTCAAAAAACGAACGCTCCAAAATTTTGGTTCGTTTGGCCGATTTAATTGATAAAAACCTGGAAGAATTAGCCAAAGCCGAAGCGCTAGATAACGGAAAACCCTATTCCTTGGCAACTCGTGTAGATATTCCTAGAGCAAGTGCCAATATGCGATTTTTTGCCACTGCTATTTTGCATAATGCGAGCGAATCTCATCACATGGAAGAAGGATTTACTAACTATACTTTGAATCATCCTTTGGGAGTAGTCGGTTGTATTTCACCTTGGAATTTGCCTTTGTATTTATTCACTTGGAAAATTGCTCCCGCCATTGCTTCGGGCTGTACAGTAGTTGCAAAACCCTCAGAAGTTACGCCAATGACGGCCTATTTGTTTTCTAAATTGTGTATTGAAGCTGGATTGCCAAAAGGCGTGCTGAATATCGTTCATGGATTGGGGGCCCATGCCGGAGATGCGATTGTTTCGCACCCAAAAGTAAAGGCGATTTCCTTTACTGGTGGAACTGCCACCGGTAAAATCATTGGAAGAAAAGCAGCCGAATCGTTCAAAAAAACATCTCTTGAACTAGGTGGAAAAAACCCAAACATCATTTTTGCTGATTGCGATTTTGATGCCATGCTCAACACTACACTGCACTCTTCTTTTGCCAATCAAGGGCAAATTTGTTTGTGTGGTTCTCGTATTTTTATTCAAAAACCGATTTACGAAAAGTTTAAAAATGCATTGATTGAGAAACTAAAAACGCACAAAGTAGGCGATCCTTTTGATAAAGAGACTCGAATGGGAGCCTTGGTTTCAAAAGATCATTTAGAAAAAGTATTAGGTTACGTGAAACTAGCTGAAGACGAAGGTGGAAATATTCTATTTGGTGGAAATCAACTGACAATTGAGGGCAGCGAAAACGGATATTACATGGAACCAACCGTAATCGAAGGATTGGATTTTTATTGCCGAACGAATCAAGAAGAAATTTTTGGCCCCGTGGTAACTCTCACACCATTTGAAACCGAAGAAGAAGTATTGGAAATGGCGAACTCAACTCAATACGGCTTGGCAGCCACAGTGTGGACAGAAAACTTATCGAGAGCACACCGGGTTTCACAAGAATTGGAATCGGGAATTGTATGGGTAAACTGCTGGTTGGTGCGAGATTTACGAACTCCATTTGGTGGGGTGAAAAACTCCGGACTTGGCCGTGAGGGCGGTTTTAGAGCCTTGGAATTTTTTACGGAACCCAAAAATGTGTGTATAAAGTATTGATTTATTAAATCTCTCTTTTAAACTCAAAATTATCTTTGATGTCTGAGCCTAAGAATGTTTGTATCAAATATTAAACCCCAAACTGAGTCAAATGATGGTCCAGGTGTTTGTAAAACATATTGTTCCATTCTGTTGTATTCAAAACACCAAAAGAATGAGATTCTTTTCCGTCAAATGACTCTGCTCCTTCTTCTTGAGTTTGTTTGATGTATCCAATTAATTTTGATTTTTCTTTCTCAAAATCTTTTTGGTCGGTGATCAAAAATTGAGGTGCTGTTCTTCCATTTTTTGGATAAGGCTTTTCGCCATAAACACCTTTTTTTATCACAGCTTTCAAAAGAAATTTTTTCAATCCTTTAGCTTTAGTCTTCTGATGCCTGGGATCATAAATATAGTCGTATGTGACGCTGCAATGAGCCAACATTTGTCCTGCATTCATTTTTCCCCAAACAGGTTGATTTTCAGGAGTTAATTTATTGATTCGGTCAATCACCTCATCCGTAACAGATTTATCAAAAATATTTTTCATAGGACAAGTTTATCTCAATTATTTAATTCGCACTTTACTAAGTAATTCACTTAAGTTTAGAGTTTTAGATTCGTTTACGTCAATTTTTTTACCCAACACACCCAATACTTTGCATGTTGCTCTTCCTTTTACGGTGAGCTTTATATTCTTTTTGAACAAAGCTTTTGCCAACAAAGGGATTGAAGCATTTCTAATGTCTTTATCACTAAGCAGTAAGTCCAATGAGTAATTTCCTTCGGTCTCTTTTAATACGATAACTTCTCGAGCCATTGCGGCATCTCCTAATTTTTTATCGTCCAAAAACACTTCAAAAGAAGATTTTTTTAATTTGATTGAGTAAAAATTCGGATTGTTAATTTTCACAATTATGGAGGCTTGAGACATTCCGTCCTCTAACTTTTCGAGGTGGTAACCTTCAACTCCCAACATCTCAACTTCTTCGTACAATGTGCAAGAACTCAAGGAAATAAAGAGAAAGAAGATGGAGAGAAAGTGAAGTCTTTTGTACATATTAAATGGTCGATTTAAATTGATTCAAAAATCGAATGTCATTTTCAAAAAACATCCTTAAGTCATTAATTTGGTACTTTAACATGGCAATTCGCTCCACACCCATTCCAAATGCAAAACCAGTATATACGTTAGAATCTATTCCGCAGTTTTCCAATACGTTTGGATCTACCATTCCGCATCCTAATATCTCTAAAAACCCAGTATGTTTGCAAACGTTACACCCTTTTCCAGAACAAATATTGCAACTCACATCCACCTCAGCACTTGGCTCGGTAAATGGAAAATAAGAAGGTCTTAACCTGATTTCGGTTTTTTCTCCAAACATTTCTTTCGCAAAATAAAGAAGCGTTTGTTTCAAGTCGGCAAAGGATACATTTTTATCAATATACAATCCTTCTACTTGGTGAAATATGCAGTGAGCACGCGCAGAAATGGCTTCGTTCCTAAATACCCTTCCAGGAGAAATAGTTCGGATTGGCGGAGTAGAATTTTCCATTACCCGCACTTGCACACTAGAAGTATGTGTTCTCAAGGCGTTTTCTTTATCGATAAAAAAAGTATCCTGCATATCTCTTGCTGGGTGCTCTTTTGGGAAGTTCAAAGCAGAAAAATTGTGCCAATCATCTTCTATCTCCGGCCCTTCAGAAATGGAATATCCTATTCTCGAAAAAATATCAATTATCTCATTTTTAACAATCGACAAAGGGTGCCTGGAACCAAGATTATCTTCCGAAATAGGCAAGGACAAGTCTAAAAATCTATCCCCCGAATCTTCTTTTTGAGCAAAAGAAGAGGATAATTCTACAATTCTATCTTGGGTTTTTACTTTCAGTTGATTCAACAATTGACCCACTTCCTTTTTCTGGTCGTTTGCTACTTCTTTGAAAGAGGCAAACAACTCATTCAAGGCCCCTTTCTTTCCTAAGATTTTTATCCTTAGCTGTTCTACTTCCTCTAATTTTTCAGCTTTAAATGCTTCTACTTCAACCAATAATTCTTCAATTCTATCTTTCATTTATTGTTCCTCTTTGTTCAGTAATTTTGCTTTCTCTTCTTTACTCAAGTAAAGTATTTCCATCTTCATTCTCACATCCAGAATCGGTCTGTTTCCGTTTGCTGTGTTGACCTTGACACCCGCAATCTTATCTATAACTTCTAGTCCTTTCACTATTTGTCCAAATACGGTGTAACCTTGATCTAAAAATGGAATTCCACCAACTGTTGTGTACGTTTCAATTTGTTCTTTTGTAAAAGCAAACTCTGGAATTTCTTCCATATTCATCTCTGGTGTGGTTTTTTGCTTACTTTGTTCAATTCTATTGAGTTGCTCCTTAGAATACACTCTTCCTTGAGCTATATAAAATTGAGAGCCAGATGATTCTTTTTTCGGATTTTGACCATCTCCAAGTCTGGCCGTAGCCAAAGCGCCTTTTTGGTGATACAAAGTCGTATCAAATTCGGCTGGAATTCTATAGCCCGGACCTCCATTTCCTAATTGCGCTCCGCTTTTGGCGTATTTAGAATCCGGATCACCTCCTTGAATCATAAAACCATTTATCACTCTGTGAAACAGTAAGCTATCATAAAAATCATCATTCACCAACTTAATAAAATTTGCCCTATGTTTTGGTGTTTTATCTGAGAGTTCTGCATACATTTCGCCCATTGGGGTTGTAATCTTAACTAATAATTCTGGGTCAATCTTATTGTTTTTTCGCAACCCTACGCATTGAATCAACAAACTAACAGCACAAAACAAAGCGATATTTCTCAGAAATCTCATATTTATTCTTATTTTTGAAAGTATAAAACTACTAAATTTAGAGTTACCTTCTTTCAATAGCAGTAAAAAACACGCAACATGAAACAAATATTATCTATCCTTTTGGTTACGCTTGCAGCAATTTCTTTTTATAGTTGTAGAAAGGAAAAAGACACAACGGCCACTGTACTTGTTGTAAATTCAGCTCAAGAACCTGTAGCAGGTGTTTCTGTGAGGGTTTATTGTCCTTCTTCAACCTGTGCCACAGGCTCGCTTAACGAGGATATGGATAGAAATGACGTGACGAATAGTAGCGGAAAAGTAAAATTTAATTACACAGAAAATTATCAATTAGGACAAGCTGGTTTTGCCGTATTGGATGTGGAAGTGACCCAGTCTGGATCTACATCACCAGATGCGACAGGAGTAATAAAAATAGAAGAGGAAAAGGAAAATGAACAAACAATTGTTTGTCAAACCTGTCCTTAAAAGTTTTAGCTCAGAAGTACATTCAGAAATTATCAGACTGACTCTTGAACAGTTAAACTCATTATCGATAAAATACATCCTGAATCTTCCCGTTCAGGATTTTTTTTGATCTGTCTCTAGGCACTCTTTTGTAATTCATAGTACTGCGCGACATGGACAGAGTGGTAAGAATAAAAAAAACCCTTTTCAATGTACATTGAAAAGAGTTTTACACTTTCTATAGCTTGTTTTATAAACTTCCGGTCATATTCATTGGTACCACCCACTGGTCGTATTCCTCCGCGGTGACATAACCCAAGCGAATAGCCTCCTCTTTCAAAGTCGTTCCGTTTTCGTGGGCAGTGTTGGCAATTTCAGCCGCTTTGTAATAGCCAATTTTTGTGTTCAATGCAGTTACCAACATCAATGAATTATTTAATAACTCTTCCATTCTAGCATAGTTTGGTTCTATTCCTTGAGCGCAGTTTTCATCAAACGATACACAAGCATCTCCAATCAACCTAGCTGATTCTAAAAAGTTAGAAGCCATCATGGGTTTAAAAACATTCAATTCATAATGCCCTTGCAATCCGCCCACAGAAATAGCTACATCATTCCCCATTACTTGAGCACACACCATTGTCAGGGCTTCTGCCTGAGTCGGGTTTACTTTACCAGGCATAATGGATGATCCTGGCTCGTTTGCAGGAATAATCAATTCTCCTATCCCAGATCTTGGTCCAGAAGCCATCAATCGAATGTCGTTTCCAATTTTATTCAACGAAACAGCCAATTGCTTCAGTGCTCCGTGCGATTCTACAATAGCATCGTGAGCTGCAAGTGCCTCAAATTTATTCTCAGCCGTTACGAATGGTAACTGTGTAAATTCTGCGATGTACTTTGCCACCAACACATCGTACCCTTTTGGCGTGTTCAATCCTGTTCCTACCGCGGTTCCTCCTAGCGCCAATTCGCTCAAGTGGGCCAAAGTGTTTTTCAATGCTTTTAATCCATGATCCAATTGCGAAACGTACCCTGAAAACTCTTGCCCAATTGTCAATGGAGTTGCATCCATTAGGTGAGTCCTTCCAATTTTTACTACGTTTCTAAATTCTTCAGATTTAGCTTTCAACGTATTTCTCAATTGTTCTACTCCTGGAATTGTTGTTTCAATAATCATTTTGTAACAAGCGATGTGCATTCCCGTTGGAAATGTATCGTTGCTCGATTGCGACTTGTTCACATCATCGTTTGGCGACAACACTTTTTCACCCTCTCCAATTTTTCTTCCTGCAAGCTCCTGTGCTCTGTGAGCCACCACCTCGTTTACGTTCATGTTACTTTGAGTACCCGAACCAGTTTGCCAAATAACCAAAGGAAATTGGTCCCAGTGTTTTCCCTCCAATATTTCTTCACATACTTTAGCAATCAGTTCTTTTTTCTCCTCAGACAATACACCCAGCTCGCAATTTGTGTAAGCTGCTGCTTTTTTCAAATAAGCAAACCCCTCAACTACTTCTTTTGGCATTGAGGCAGAGGGTCCAATTTTAAAATTATTTCTAGACCGCTCTGTTTGAGCTCCCCAGTATTTGTCTGCTGGGACTTTTACTTCTCCTATCGTATCTTTTTCAATTCTGTATTTCATCGGTATAGCAATTACAATTCGTTGATCATTTCTGCAGGCCGAGCTACCACAGCTTTATTTCCCTTAATTACAATCGGTCTTTCTATTAATTTGGGGTTCTCTAACATTACCTCAATCCATTCGTGGTCGTTCATTTCTAAGTTCTTGAATTGTTCCTTAAAAATCGACTCACTTTTTCTCAAAACATCGGTTGGTTTTAAGTTTAGTTTTGCCAAAACTTTTTCAAATTCTTGCTTTGTAGGAACTCTTTCCAAGTATTTTACGATGGTAATGTCATCGTCTTTTTCTTCTAGCAAAGCAAGAGCCTGTCTGCTTTTAGAACATCGGGGATTGTGATAAATCGTGTAACTCATAGGACACAAAAATACATAAATTGCCTATCGTTAAGAAAAGAAATTGTTAAAAATTATAAGGTGGTAAATAACAGGTCTATCAGTTCTGCCTGACTCGCTAAGTTTTGTGAGGAATTTGACTTCTTTTTTGGCTTTTCTTCTACAAAAAAATCTGACTGAGTTAACCTGGCGAGGGATTTGTTAGACGCATCAGTTTGATTCGATTCCAAAGTCACTGCCTCGGTATAATTAATAATACTAGGTGAAATTAATTCGTTACTTTTTACTGCTTTTTCACTCAGTTCAATCTCAGAAAGAAATTCCTCCTCAATGGCATCTTCTTCTACTATTTCTAGTAGCTGAGTTTCTTCTTTTTCAGGAGAAGAAACACTTTCAACGGGCATCGGAGAATTTACTTTTTTTGGTTGCTCTTTCGATGGAACTATCAGTTCGGGAAGCTGAGCAGGTTTCACCTTCGTTTCGCTATTCATGGCTAGTTCATTTTGCCGATTTCCAAATTGATTTAAACCCAAATTAATTACCAACAGTAATACCACACCCATCACAGCAAACTGAAACCCTGGCTTCTTGTGTAACGGGACATTAATAGGAAACAAAATAGCACCCAGCTTATCCCAGATAGAGAGTTGATTCGCTTTTGCTTCCATCTGCTTCATAAGCGCCATTTTTACTTTTTCCTTGGCAACTAGCTGATTTTCTTCTTTTGCCCATTGTTTTACAGAGAGTAACGTAGCTCGTAGCTCTTCATACTCCTGCGCAGAGTTTATTTCTTTTTTTACAAAAATCCGTTCTTCGTTACTCAGCGAATCATACGATTTGGAAAGTAATAAACCTTCTATATCAACTATTTCTTGGTTAGTTTTATTTTTCATAATTCAGTTGTTAAGGAGAGTAAAACGAGTATCATTTTGGCTAATTGAGGGGCAAATTCTTTGAGTGAAACAGTCAGTTTTTTCAACGTGTAAAACAACCTGGACTTTACTGTTCCTTCCGAAATGTGGAGTGTCTCCGCGATTTCCTTGATGGATAACTCCTGAAAATACCTCATTACAAAAGCCGATTTTTGCTTTTCGTCTAGTTTGTCTAATTCCAACTTAAGCTTTTCGCTAAATTGTGAGTCTTGCAGGTTATCCATCGCATTCATTCCTGTATCTTTTATTTGTAATCCTTCCTCAATATCGTAGCTCGTATTGTGTCTAATCGATTGTTTTCGGTATTCGTTTTTACACATATTATTTGCCACCGAAAATAGCCAAGTTTTAAAATTTCTACTTAGGTCGTACAGTTTCGGTTTTTCAATGATTTTGGCAAATAAATCCTGCATAAAATCTTGCGCCTTCTCTTTGTCCTGCCACAACATTTTGTAAAAATAATTGACCATCATGCCATTGTACCGATCGTATAACTCCGAAAAAGCACGCGAATCCTTTTCCAAGATTCCTTGCATCAATTCATTGTCGGTATAATTACTGTAATTTGACATCTATTCTACTTTGACAAAATTTGTTTTACCGCTTTCTCTTTACCTGCCATACTTGCCAACTGGTGAATCAGCTTTTTGGTCTCTTCTGCCTCTGCCGTCTCCAACTCTTTTTCGTACAACGAAACCAACTGAATAAGTGGCAAGATATAATTAAGATGCAATTGGTTGTCAATTTCCACAAACTTAGACTTTGAGAGTTCTTGTTTCAGAAAATTCTTCTCCCAATTAGTGCGCAATACCGACAAGTTATCCAATTCTTTTTTCGAAAATTTTAGCGCTAATCCCGTGGCATACAAATCAGATTTTAGCTCTTTCAAAACCAAATGCGAAACGGTAAGAGAATAATAAATTGATTTGTTCTCGTTTCTTGGCCCAATCTCTTTTAAGAGATCAATCGGCTCCGAATATTTGCGAGAAAATCGAATACCTAGCTCTTTCGACTTTCTATTTCTATACCCCTCGTTGAGTAACAAATCGTAGTTCAAAACCTGAACATCCGTCCTGAAGTTTTCGGTAGTTTGCAACACCCAAATTGGGTAAGTATCTCTCTCTCCGTAGGTAATCAATACCCCATTTTTCTCTACCGAAACCAATGTATTGTATGCGTATTCTCTCAGGGCAGCGGTAAGATTGGCAGATTTTAGCTTTACACAAAACCTATCTTTCTCTTTTTCATTTTGATTGACCTCATGGTATTTCGCTAACTCATAATACAACTCAGAATTAGTAGAGTCTATGCCATAAGCTAACAGCAGAGCTGAATAATTCTTATTAGCCGCATCGCTTTTCAGATAGGCGCTGTAATGAAAATTAAACGAGCTTTGATTGCTCTTTTCGGTCAATTCTTGGTCAGGGGTGACTCTTTCTTTTGTATTTGGATTTAACTGAACCGAGTACTTAGAAAGACTTCGCTTCTTTTGTTTGGTTATAACAATCTGTTGAGAATGAGTACTCAAGACTGAAAAAACAAATGTCAGAATAGTGAGAGTTAATTTCATAATAAGTAAAAATAAGGTTTCTTATTGGTTCTTAGTACACCCAAAACTAGTTTTGGTTCAGTGTAACACAAAAAAAATCCTTCGAACAAGATTCAAAGGATTTTTGATTAAACTGAGTTTTACTCTCGTTAGTCTTCTACTAAAATTCCTGAAGCAATAAAAATTGGTTCAAATTTAGGTGAAACGACTGCATCGTGTCTTTTTTGTAATTCGGCTTTTTTCTCAGCAGACACTCCTTCTCCTTCCATTTCATCCATGATGTAATGCTGTAGATCTTCGATAGATGTTGTATCCATTTTTGCTTCACCAGTAAAAATTGCACCAGTGCCAATTTCAGTATCGGTAGGAATAGTAAAATGGTCTTTGAACATCACTCTCATGTCAGAAGAATCTGGAAGCGTTACAATAACGAAGCATCCAGCCTTGGCACAAATACTCGCCAAGTTAGCTTTGATTGTGTAGTTGTTAGTCGCACCATCTGCAAAAGCTGTGGCAAAACTATCAATCGAAATGGCTGATTCTAGCGTTACTTCTTCCACTCCAAAATGAGTATAACCTTCTACAGTTTGGATTGGTTTTGTTTCCTCTGTTGTTTCGGCTACAACCTCTTCTGTTTTGCTTTCTTGGTTTCCACAAGAAGCTAATAAAGCTCCAGCAACCATAAGTGTAATAAAATGTTTCATGTTATTTTTGTTCTTTAAAAATTTATTGAGAGCAAATATACTAAGTTTCTTTTATAAACCACCTAAGCTAATTCCTATTGAGAAAGGAGAAAGATTTACCAATCCATCTGTATGTAGAATTTGATTTTTGTTCATTGGAGTGAGCGCATAGTTTGCATAAATACCTAAACCTTTGTAAGCAACTCTTAACCCTAGTGAAAGCTTTATTGGATCAATGTTGTAATTCCCTTTAATAGTAGTTTGTATCTCTGCATCAGGCTCTGCAAATTCCGCCTTTACTTTGGTTCCTATGTTATAACTAATAGCTCCTCCTAGTGCCACTTTAAAATCTTGGTTACTGGTTTGGAATTTCAACATCAAAGGAACTTGTACATAGTTCGTTTTAAACTTATAGGAACTAAATGCTGTAACGGTATCAGAAACAAATTCGCCATTCTTAGGAGAAATTTTCATGTTTTCATCAAATACAAATCGGTTGAATTCGAATCCAACACCAGTGAGAAGACCAAAGTGTTTAGTAAAGTCTATGTATACATTGCCGTTTATTATGTAGTTGATAGAATTAAACAAATCTAACTCTAAATTCGCATTAGAGGTGGGTTTAATTGCTGGTATAGACTGATCATAATTTTTAGTTTCACGTGATAATCCCAATATTCCCATCCCCCATGTTGGCTCAAAATTAAATTTTGGATACTTCTTAGAGTCCGAGTATAACCATTCGTCTCCGTTCTTGTTGTGAGTGGTATCCTTGGTTACTGAATGTTTCTTTTTGTCTTTTAAGATCACTTTCACCTTTCTAAAATCAATTTCTTTTTTTTTGATCTGTGTGGTGTCAATCGGTTTGTTAAGTGAATCGGTTTGCGAAAATGATACTGCGCTTAACAAAGCAAGTATCGGTGTTAGATAGTATTTCATAATAGTTAGATTTTGATCAAAGTTACCATAAAATTGGCTATTTCGGATGTATGTTTTGTTAATTTATGATCAATCTATGACTTGGAATAGACGAATAAACAACTTTTATTTCGCAGAGTTGTACACTTATGACAGACGAAAACTTTAATAATTCAGTGGGTAAACTAAAAAATTCTTCTACATTTATCCGAACAAAAATGATTACATGATGAAAAAATCAATTACTACTCTCTGCACCATTCTCTTAATAGGAATTAGTTTTTCACAAACCATTACCTCGGCCAATATTGTAAGTGTAGGCGATACGGTGTTCAATGCGATTGATGTATCCCCTTCAGTAAATATAGGTTCTACTGGAACTGGAAATTCCTGGAATTTTGGGTCATTATTAGCTAATGGTAGGGATACGATAGTATTTTCTAGCCCTAGTTCTGTACTATGTGCTTCAACTACTTTTAGCTCAGCAAGTTTTAAATTCCCACAAGACACTAACTTTGGGTTTTTATCCAAATCTTCCTCCTCTTTGGAGCTGTTAGGGCTCTCAAACGGGAGTATTTGTATCGCTTCACAAAACCCTGAAACTGTTATAGAATTTCCAAGTTCTTACGGAAGTACTTTTAATGACGTTGCTGTGACTCAAACAGTAATTTCTGGTGCGAATGCTGGTATTCCTTCTGCAGACTCGATCAGGATAAACAGCACAACAACTATCCTGTCGAATTTTGATGCCAGCGGAACGGTTACTTCTCCTATGGGGATTTTTTCCTGTATTCGTCAAAACGTAGAACGTAGAACTACTTCATTGGTTTATGCCAAAATCTCTGGGTTTTGGAACCCATCCCCACTTTTTACTCAAAATGACACTGCCTATAGTCACCAATACTGGTCAGATGCAACAAATGCGAAATATCCATTAATTTCATATGACATTGATGCTAGCGGGAGTCTTACTGGTCAAATTGTATGGATGACTCGTTATGCGAGTAACCCAACGATTGGAATTTCTGAAAAAGAAACTCGATCGTTTACCGTCTATCCAAATCCAGCGATAGATTATCTTTCAATTGAAAGTAAAGAGGAGATCAAAAAAATTACAATTTATGATTTTTCTGGAAAAGCAATAATCTCTCAAGAAAAATTGAAGGAACATAGAATTAATATTGAGGAATTACCTCATGGGGTTTATTTCGTTCAAATAGAAACGGAAACATATATCGGAAACTCCAAATTTATGAAATAGCTTCCTAAGTTAGTTAGCCGAAATTAGCTACCCTTTATATTTTCTAATGATTTTTAACAGTAAGCTCGTACATTCTTGCCCTCATAATAGTTAATAAAAGCTTGATTCACTGCTTTGTTTCCACCAGGTGTTGGATAGTCTCCAGAAAAATACCAATCTCCCGAATTATCTGGACAAGAGGCATGTAAACCCTCCAAAGTTTGGTAAATGATTTCAACCTCTACTTCATCCATTCCATCAGGCTTTAATATTTCAGCGATTTTTGCCGAAATCTCGTCAGGAGTAAACGGAGCATAAATATCTTTTACAAAGTTTCTCATTTGCTCTTTCGGTAAATTAGCTTGAGTCACACTTTGTGCATAAACATCATCAATTACGTTTTGCCTACCACTTTCTTTGAGCAAGGCAATTGCAGCCTGAAAAGCAATAAAATCGCCCATTTTGCTCATGTCAATGCCATAGCAATCTGGGTACCTAATTTGAGGTGCTGACGAAACAACCAATATTTTCTTTGGTTTCATTCTTCCAAGCATTCTCAAAATTGAGGTTCTAAGTGTCGTTCCTCTCACGATGGAATCATCAACTACCACCAAATTGTCAGTTCCCTCGTTTACCGTACCATACGTTAAATCATACACGTGAGCCACAAAATCGTCTCGGTCGTCATCTTGGGTAATGAAAGTTCGAAGCTTCGCATCTTTTATCGCGATTTTCTCAGCACGGTAAGTAAACTCAAGAATTTCTCTCAAAGCTTCGGGTGTTTTGTTCTCGCCCAATGCTTGAATTTCATTTATTTTCACCTGATTTAGGTGAGCATCTACTCCTTTTATCATTCCATAAAAAGCCGTTTCAGCGGTATTCGGAATAAAGGAAAAAACAGTGTTTTTTAAGTCTTGATTAACAGAGGTCAGGATTTGAGGCACTAGTTTTTTTCCTAATTCTATCCTTTCCCGGTAAATATCTTTGTCACTCCCCCGAGAAAAATAAATACGTTCAAATGAACAAGCTGTTCTTTCTCGTGGAACTATAATTTCTTTTTCCGAAACCTCTCCATTCTTTTTGATAATAAGCGCGCTTCCTGGTGCTACTTCTTTTATTTCTTCCAACGGTACATTGAACACGGTTTGTATTACCGGTCTCTCAGATGTCGCAACAGCTATTTCATCATCTTCATACCAATAAGCAGGTCTTATTCCATTTGGATCTCTAAAAACAAAGGCGTCTCCGTGTCCCAAAATTCCTGCCATGGCGTATCCACCGTCCCAGTCTACCGAAGAATTTTTCAAGATTTGTTGAATGTCGATGTTTTCCATTATCAGCTCAGTGATTTGTTGGTAACTGTATCCTAACGCTTTGTATTTATCAAAAAGCACTTGATTTTCTTCGTCTAAGAAATGTCCAATTTTCTCAAGAATAGTAACTGTGTCCGATTTTTCCTTTGGATGTTGACCAATGTTCACCAACACATCAAACAGTTCATCCACATTTGTTAGGTTGAAGTTTCCAGCAAGAATAAGATTTTTGGTCATCCAATTATTGGCGCGGTGAAATGGATGTGTATTTTCTACACTGTTTTTTCCATATGTTCCATATCTCAGGTGTCCCAAAAAGACTTCGCCCGTAAAAGCTTCATTTTGCTTAAGCCACTCTGGATCGTTGAGTTGTTCTTCCGTAAGGTTATCAAATCTTCTGTTGATGTGGTTAAAAACAGCCTGAATGTTATTGTTTCCCGTGAATCGAGATCGACTCACATATCTCGTTCCAGGTTCCATGTTCAATTTGATGTTGGCTAGTCCTGATCCATCTTGCCCACGATTGTGTTGTTTCTCCATTAGGAGGTACATTTTTCTTAATCCGTAAAATGAAGTCCCATACTTTTCAAGGTAAAAATCCAATGGTTTTTTTAGTCTTAAAAGGGCTATTCCGCACTCGTGTTTGATTGAATCACTCATGAACTGGTACTATTTTTTGTGTGAGCACAAAGTTAATATAAATTGTGAGATGAGTAACGGTTCATCTCCTACGAACTTACTACAGGATGTTTTATAAAAAAACCGCCCTCGATTTCTCGGGGCGGTTCTGTTTGAAACTGAACTGAAACTCAGCTACAATTAACTCAATAGATTCAATAATTTTATTCCATTGGATTTTCATCCATCATGGGTTGTTGAGCCGCTAAGTCATCCATTATCCTGTTATATCTTTCATCTGAGATCATTCCTTTTGTCGAAACACCTTCTTTCTCCATCGAGATCAAAGTTTCATCTGTCAATGTCTCTAAAGCGATTGAATGTTGGTCCGAACTCATTTCTAATTCATTAGTGCTAGTTCCTACTTCAATATCATGTGAAGCACTCTTGTCATGATGACTACTATCAGAACTGTGCCCACCTAAAATTGGCGCAATAACAAGTCCGATGAGGCAAGTCAGTTTAATCAAAATATTCATTGATGGTCCAGAAGTATCCTTAAATGGATCTCCAACGGTATCACCTGTAACTGCTGCCTTGTGCGCATCAGATCCTTTATAAGTCATCTCTCCATTAATTTCTACTCCTGCTTCAAAAGATTTTTTTGCGTTATCCCAAGCGCCTCCGGCATTGTTTTGAAAGATAGCCCATAACACTCCAGAAACAGTTACTCCGGCCATGTATCCGCCAAGCATTTCAGCAACCAATTGATTTCCTTCTGATCCGTAAATTGCTAATCCTACTAATACAATCGCTATCGGAAAACCGATGGTTAAAATTCCTGGTAACAACATTTGCTTCAATGAGGCTTTGGTAGAAATATCTACACACTTATCGTATTCTGGTTTTCCTGTTCCTTCCATAATTCCGGGAATATCTCTGAATTGCCTTCTCACTTCTTCCACCATTTCCATGGCAGCTTTCCCTACGGCATTCATGGCTAGTGCAGAAAAAACAACTGGAACCATTCCGCCAACAAATAACATAGCTAGTACTGGCGCTTTGAAAATATTAATTCCGTCAATTCCTGTAAAAGTTACATAAGCAGCAAATAAAGCTAACGCTGTAAGTGCAGCAGATGCAATAGCAAATCCTTTTCCTGTTGCAGCAGTTGTATTTCCTACAGCATCCAAAATATCTGTTCTTTCTCTTACAATTGGTTCTTGCTCACTCATTTCTGCTATTCCTCCTGCATTGTCAGCGATAGGTCCAAATGCATCGATGGCAAGTTGCATGGCTGTAGTTGCCATCATGGCTGAGGCAGCCATTGCTACTCCGTAAAATCCTGCGAAAGCATAAGAGGCCCAAATTGCTCCTGCAAATAATAACACTGATGAAAATGTAGATATCATCCCTGTTGCAAGTCCTGCAATAATATTGGTTCCTGCTCCAGTACTTGACTGTCTTACAATATTTAAAATTGGTTTTTTTCCTAGCCCGGTGTAATATTCAGTGAAAGATGATATGGCCGCTCCTACAACTAAACCAACCAGAGTTGCATAAAACACCATGATAGAAGCAACTTCTTTTGTTCCTTCTCCAAAGAAATTCATTTTCATAGTTTCTGGAAGCATCCAGGTTACGAGTCCGTAGCAAGCTAGAGCTACCAATATTATCGAAGTCCAGTTTCCTATATTCAAGGCATTTTGAACTTGTCCTTCTTTGGCATCATTGCTTGATATTTTCACGAAGAAAGTACCAATGATTGAGATGATAATTCCAACACCAGCAATCGCCATTGGCAATAGAATTGGGCCAATTCCTCCAAATCCATACTCAGAAATATCGCCACCCATGTCTTTTATTATGTAGTTTCCTAAAACCATTGCTGCCAAAACTGTTGCTACATAAGAGCCAAATAAATCGGCTCCCATTCCGGCTACGTCTCCTACATTATCACCTACGTTATCCGCAATTGTTGCTGGATTACGAGGATCATCTTCAGGAATTCCTGCTTCTACCTTTCCAACCAAATCAGCCCCAACATCTGCAGCCTTTGTGTAGATTCCGCCACCTACTCTTGCAAACAAAGCAATGGATTCAGCTCCTAAAGAGAAACCAGCTAATGTTTCTAACACGATAGTCATATCTGCCGTAGAGGTCCATTCTCCTCCCATGTACAATTGAAAGAAGAGTATGAAAAATGCTGTAAGTCCCAAAACTGCTAATCCTGCAACTCCTAATCCCATTACTGTTCCTCCGCCAAACGATACGTTTAGGGCATTTGGCAAACTAGTTTTGGCAGCTTGAGTGGTTCTTACGTTGGTTTTAGTGGCAATTCTCATACCCATGTTTCCTGCAACCGCAGAAAAAATTGCCCCAATGATAAAGGCAGCTATGATTAAATATTCTGTGGTAGGCACGAAATAAGCCACAGCAGCCAGAACGATACTTGCTCCAATAACAAAGAATGTAAGAAGTTTGTACTCTGCTTTCAAAAAAGCCAGAGCCCCTTCGTAAATATGGTCAGAAATTTCTTTCATTTTTCCGTCTCCAGCATCTTGTTTCATCACCCATCCGCGCTTCAGAAGCATGTACATCAATCCTATTACAGCCAAAACTATTGGCGCATAAATCATAAATTTTTCCATTAGAATATAGTTTTTTTAGTTTATTTAACCGCTAAAAGTAGGGTTTTATTCAGAACTATCCAAGAAACTGTGAATTCAATAAACTAGATGTATATTCCTGTTTTTTTCAATAGAAGTGCTTTTATCCTTCTTCAGAAAACAAACTCTTTAGGGCCTTTTCGGCCAAATACAATTCTGCTTCTTTTTTTGATTCTTTTGCCGCAGAGCTAATCTTTTTTGAATTGATATACAAAGTACTTTTGTATTTGTTTGATTCAGGAAGTCTTTTTCCTTTAAATATAACTTGATTACTTGTTTTTTGGCCCCACACAATTAGTACACTTTTAAAATTTGTCTTGGTGTTATCTAACTCAACCAAATCAATATGGCGAAGAAGCGAACGATAGACGCTCTTGGCAGTTTTATCGAATCCGTGATCCAAAAATATAGCGCCAACCACTGCTTCGAAAGCGTTTCCTACAATGTTTTTATACCCTCGCTGAAATTCTACCGCTACTATGTGTTCGTTGAGCTGAATGAACGAACCAATTTCATTCAATTTGTCACGTGTTACTATTTTAGAGGTAAGAACGGTAAGTCCGCCTTCATCTTTTTCAGGAAATTTTTCGTACAAATAAGAAGACACGATGCCCGAAAGTATCGTGTCTCCTAAATATTCTAAACGTTCGTTATTGAACTCGGCCGAAATTGATTTGTGCGTAAGCGCTTGCTTATACAATTCAATTTTCTTTGGCTTAATGCCGAAATGTTGAATGAAATAAGAAGATAGTTCATCTTTATTCGCAAAGGTAGTTCTACCAGAAGCGAAAAGAGATTTTAATCTACTCATTGTAACGTATTATTTTAACGTTTTAGCAACTTCTACTTCATGGTAGGCTTCAAATTGGTCACCTACTTGAAGGTCGTTGAATTTCTCCAGAGCAATACCACACTCGTAACCAAACTTCACCTCTTTCACGTCATCCTTAAACCTTTTCAGTGTCGCAAGTTTTCCGTTGTAAATCACAATCCCGTCTCTTATCAATCGTACTTTTGCACTTCGAGTGATGTTCCCTTCCAACACGTAACTTCCAGCAATCGTTCCTACTTTAGAAATTTTGAAAATATCTCTTACTTCAGCAGTTCCAAGAACTTCTTCCACAATATCAGGTGATAACATTCCTTCCATTGCATCTTTCATTTCTTCGATTGCTTGGTAAATAATGGAGTACAACCTGATGTCGATTTCCTCTGTTTCAGCAATTCTTCTTGCTTGTGCTGTTGGTCTCACTTGGAACCCAATGATTATCGCATCAGAAGCTGATGCAAGTAGTACATCAGATTCTGAAATGGCTCCAACCGCTTTGTGTATGACATTTACGGCAATTTCTTCGGTAGAAAGTTTCAGTAAGGAGTCTGTCAATGCTTCGATAGATCCATCCACATCTCCTTTTACGATTACGTTCAATTCTTTGAAATCTCCAATAGCAAGTCTTCTTCCAATTTCTTCGAGTGTAATGTGCTTTTTCGTTCTTACTCCTTGCTCTCTTTGTAGCTGCTCTCGTTTTGTTGCAATTTGTTTTGCTTCTTTTTCGTCTTCTAATACGTTGAATTTGTCACCTGCATTGGGCGCTCCATTTAGTCCAATAATTGAAACTGGAGTAGCTGGACCAACCTCTTTTACTTTTTTTCCATGTTCATTATGCATGGCTTTTACTTTGCCGTAATAATGTCCTGAAAGCAACATGTCTCCAACTCTCAATGTTCCTTTTTCAACTAAGATATTGGTTACGTATCCTCTACCTTTATCCAAAGAAGATTCTAATACCGCACCTTGAGCATTTCTGTCTGGGTTTGCTTTTAGTTCCAATAGCTCAGCTTCCAGAAGCACTTTTTCAAGTAGCTCTTCAACACCTTGTCCATTTTTAGCTGAAATATCCATTGATTGGTATTTACCTCCCCATTCTTCTACCAATAAATTCATGGCAGAAAGTTGAGTTTTTACGTTGTCTGGATTTGCTCCAGGCTTATCTATTTTGTTGATAGCAAACACCATAGGAACCCCTGCCGCTTGACAGTGATTGATTGCCTCTTTGGTTTGTGGCATGATGGCATCATCAGCTGCTACAATAATAATGGCAATATCGGTGACCGCAGCACCCCTTGCTCTCATCGCGGTAAATGCCTCGTGACCTGGAGTATCCAAGAAGGTAATTTGTCTTCCCGTTTCTTTTCCAGTTACTTTATAGGCACCGATGTGCTGAGTAATCCCTCCTGCTTCTCCATCCGCAATTTTAGCTTCTCTTATGTAATCTAGTAATGAGGTTTTCCCGTGATCTACGTGGCCCATTACCGTGACGATTGGCGCTCTATCCTCTAAATCTTCCGGTGCATCAACAATTTCCTCTTCTTCAACACCTATTTGATCTTCAGCCGAGATAAACTCAACATCAAATCCAAATTCATCGGCAATGATAGAAATAGTTTCCGCATCGATTCGCTGGTTGATAGAAGCAAAAATTCCTAAAGACATACAAGCTGAAATAACCTCGGTAGGGGTTACATCCATTAAGGAGGCAAGGTCAGAAACTGTCACAAATTCTGTAAGCTTTAAGATTTTACTTTCAGCATCCTGTTTTTGTAAATCTTCTTCTCTTTTATCTGCAACTGCTTGTCTTTTCTCTCTTCTGTATTTGTCTCCTTTTTTCTTTCCAGAATTTCCACTCAATCTTGCAAGAGTTTCTTTAATCTCTTTTTGGATTTGTTCTGGGGTAATTTCCGCTTTTTGAGGTTTTTTAACTCTTTGGTTATTATTGGTTTTATTTCCACCTACTTTGTTGATGGTTTTTTCAATGTTAACCTTTTTTATTCTTTTTCGTTTTCCCTTTTCTTTACTTTTGTCAACAGGCAATTCAATTTTACCTAAAACCGTTGTACCAGTCAATTTGTCTGCTTTTGCTTTAATTGTTAACTCTTCTGGTTTTACTTCCTTCGGCTTTTCTTCTTCATTCCTCTCTGTTTTTGTCTCTTCCTTTTTTACAAGAACCGGCTCCTCCTTCTTGGCCTCTACTTTAGGTTCCTCTTTCTTTGGTTCAACCTTTGGCTCCTCTTTTTTCTGAGGTTTTTTC
>CBFHHA010000036.1:0-4003 GCA_965655625.1 Flavobacteriales bacterium
AAAACAAAGGGTACGGAGGAAATCAAAAGTCTTGTTACAATAAAGCGCTAGAATTGGGAGCAGACATTGTCATTATGCTTCACCCCGATTATCAATACACTCCCAAATTGATACACTCTATTTCTTATTTGATTGCCAACGAAGTGTATCCTGTCGTGTTAGGTTCAAGAATTTTAGGGAATGGAGCTCTAAAAGGAGGAATGCCGCTTTATAAATATATCGCAAATCGATTTTTAACCTTAACACAAAATATTTTGGTGGGTCAAAAACTATCTGAATACCATACGGGGTATCGTGCTTTTTCGAAAGAAGTATTGGAATCAATAAAGTACAACGAAAACTCCGATGACTTTGTATTCGACAATCAAATGCTTTCTCAAATCATCTACAAAGATTTTGAAATTGCCGAAATCACCTGTCCTACAAAATATTTTGACGAAGCATCTTCCATTAATTTCAAAAGAAGTATGACCTACGGATTTGGAGTGCTAGGAACTTCCTTCAAACATTTCTTTACGAGAATTGGGGTATACAACTGGAAACTTTTAAAATAACCTTTGATTAACTTAATTAAAAAAAACTTCGCATTTTTGAGCATTTACCTTGTATTTGCCGCTTTGGTTGTTTTTTTTATCGTGTCATTAGGAAAAATTGAAGCTCAACTATATGCCAATCAATTTCATTCGCCTTTTTTTGATTTCACCTTTTTTTGGTCCACAAAAATAGTTGAATGGTTTGCTGTAATAGTGATTTTAGTAATCCTTATTTTTAAAGGAGCAAAATATGCCCTCAACGGGTTGTTTATTTATGTTGTAACCGCTCTTATCACTTTTTCCCTAAAGCGGTTGTTCTTTTTCCATGAATTAAGGCCCACTTCGCTCATCTCTGATTTACGATTGCTTCCCAGCGATTATGGTCTCACTCAATTAACGAGTCACTCCTTTCCTTCGGGCCATACAACTGCTGCATTTACTCTTTTTTGCTACCTTTCTATTATTTCTCATCATAAAACACTCGGAATACTCTACGGATTAATCGCAGTCTTGATTGGGTACTCGAGAATCTATCTTTCTCAGCACTTTTTCGAAGATATTTTGGCCGGTGCCACAATTGGTGTTTTTGTTACATTTGTTTTGTCCTATTTGTTTGATAAAATTAATTATGGCAAATGGGCTACACGTCCTTTAATTACGAGAATAAAATGAGTCAATCTCAAAAACATATTCTTTTCCTGCTCGCTTTAGGCGGTTTGTTTTTCTTTCCATTTTTGGGGAATGTGCATTTATTTGATTGGGATGAAATAAATTTTGCCGAATCGGCAAGAGAAATGATTGAAACGAATGATTTCTTTCGAGTTCAAATTAACTACGAACCATTTTGGGAAAAACCCCCTTTCTTTTTTTGGTTGCAAGTTCTATCAATGAAACTATTTGGCATTAATGAATTTGCAGCTAGGTTTCCCAACGCACTTTTGGGATTAATCTCATTGGTAACTCTCTACGGTATCGGAAAAAAACTAATCTCTATTAATTTTGGCCTTATTTGGAGCCTTGTTTACTTCGCCTCTTTTCTTCCTCACATGTATTTCAAAACTGGAATCATTGATCCGTTCTTTAATTTTTTTATTTTCCTTTCTCTCTACTTTCTCATTCTCACCATTGAAAAACCAACTAATAAAAAGTCAAACTCACTTGTGTCGGGAAGTTTCATTGGGTTGGCAATCATTACCAAAGGCCCTGTAGGATTATTACTACTCATCCTTACCTTACTCATCTATTTAATTGCCAAGAAAGGAAAAGTAAAAATAAAACCCATTACAGTTTTCTTGTTCTTTATCAGTTCTTTAGGTGTTACTTTTCTTTGGTTTGGTTACGAAACCATTACCAATAGTCCTTGGTTTATTCTAGAATTCATTCAGTATCAAATAGAGCTACTAACCGAACCTGTTGCGGGCCATCAGCAACCATTTTACTACCATTTTGTGGTTGTGCTTTTAGGCTGTTTTCCCATGTCTATTTTGGCTATCCCTATGTTTTTCAAAAAAGAGGCGAACATTCCTTACAATTATTTGTTGTGGATGAAAATACTTTTTTGGGTAGTCATGATTTTGTTTACGATAGTGGAAACAAAAATTGTGCATTATTCATCCATGAGCTATTTACCGCTCTCCTTTTTGGCTGCTGGATATTTATACTTCTATTTTGAACCAAAAGTAAACTCGCTCGAATTTAAAATTACCCGAGTTGCTTTACTTTCCATCGGTCTTATTTTTGGAATCCTGTTGACACTTGTTCCTGTGATTTTTAAAAACCACCATTGGGTTACTCCTTTCATTAATGATCCTTTTGCGGTAGCTTCTTTCCAAAATCCGATCGATTGGCAAGGCTGGGAGTTTCTATTTGGTTTGGTTTTCATTAGTGGACTCATTGTCTCGTTTGTGTTTTTCAATCAACGAAAAACAAATCAGTTTCTCATTTCTATTGTATTATCCTCAGGGATTACACTTTTGGGATATTCACTTTTTATCGTGCCGAAAATAGAACAGTTTTCTCAAGGTCCAGCAATCGAGTTTTACGAATCTCTTCAGAATAAGGATGTGTATATTACAACAATAGGGTTTAAAAGTTACGGTCATTTCTTTTATTCAAAAATGCATCCAAGAAATAAAAAAGACGGAATCCAAGAAATAAAAATCGCTTATTTAAACAATTTAAAAAGCCCCAAAGATTACGACCCATCTGAGGCAAATTCGCTCACAAATGAATGGCTATTGAAAGGAAACATCGATAAAGACGTTTACCTAGTTACTAAAATCACAAAACGGGAAGAGATGAAACAATACACTGACTTAAGTTTCATAAAAAATAAAGGTGGGTTTGATTTTTATGTGAGACAACCAAAATAAACAATCATGAAAAAAACAATTTTTATCTTCTTTTTATCCGGAAGTATTTTTGCTCAAGGTCCTGTAGATGGATTTATGAAAAAGAAAACTGAATTTTCTTTAGGTCTTTCTTTTTCAAGAGAAAAAGCAAATGAAATGTTTGCTGGGCCAAACTTAGTTTCGGTAAACAGAACCACTAGAGCGGCTAGTTTTTTTGGTATTTATGGCATTACAGATAAATTAAACATACAAGTTGGAATCCCCTATTTAGATGTAAACAAAGGAATCGAGAAAGGGTTTCAAGACGGAAGTATTTACCTGAAATACAACCTACTAAAAAAAGAGAATGCATTTGGAGAAATTCGCACTATGGTAGCAGCTGGATATGCTGACCCTTTATCTAATTACCAAACTGAAAACTCCAGTTCTATAGGACAAATGGCCATGGCTGGAGATGCGAGAATAATCGTTCATCAAAGCTTTAAATCAAATCTATTCGCCACATTACAAGGAGGATACATCTTCAAATCGGAACCTACTCCCCACGCGATAGCTTCCTCTCTAAAAATTGGCTATGCGGGTAAATTGTATGTAGATGTCTATTATGAACTCATACATGCTCTTGGCGGAACAGATTACAGAGGAGTTGGAGATTTGCAACCAACTTCAGCTCGAGGAGGATTCGAAAGTTTGGGGTTTAGTTATCAAAAAATAGGCGGAACAATTTACTACGGTATCCACAAACATTTTGGCGCATTTGGAGGAGTTTCTTACATTTTAGATGGAAGAAATGCGTTCAAAAATACTGGTTTCAGTTTAGGCTTTGTGTTTCAGTAACGTTGTGAATCAAAAAAATGATTAAATTTAATAGCACTGGCTCATACTTTTTTATCAACTAAACTCACAAACATCAATGAAAATATACCTGTTCACCTTGCTTTTTATTTCTTTACTATTTATTTCTTGTGAATCTAAAGCTGAAGAAAAAACGAATGATTCCAAAAAGGAAATTGTTCAGACAGAAAGACGAACTAAAGAAAATACAGAATCAATTAAGAAACAGAGTGTTGATAGAGATAGTGACCCTATAATTGCTCCTATCAAAAGTGAGACTTCAAT
>CBFHHA010000036.1:4102-26590 GCA_965655625.1 Flavobacteriales bacterium
GACAGAATCAATTAAGAAACAGAGTGTTGATAGAGATAGTGACCCTATAATTGCTCCTATCAAAAGTGAGACTTCAATACAAGAAATGGAAGAAATGGAAATTTCAAACGATACGGTAAAAAAAGAATCGATTGAACTTGAGGAATCCGAGCAATTAATTGATTCGATAAAAGCTCCCGAAACAAAAATAATTGCCGAGCCGCACAAAATATGGGATCAATTAACTCGAAAACACATTAGTAGTGAAGGAAAGGTAAACTATGCTGGTTTTTTAGCTGACAAAAAGGAATTGATGCAATACCTAACTGAATTAAAAGAATTGCATCCTGAACTTGCTACATGGAACAAAAATAAACGACTGGCCTATTGGATAAATATGTACAATGCTGTCACAGTCCAACTTGTTGTTGACAATTATCCTGTTGCGTCAATTACCGATTTGAAATCGGGAAAACCCTGGGATACTGAGCTCATAGAATTAAGCGGTATTGCCTACACTTTGAACGTGATTGAAAATAAAATAATTCGTCCTAAATTTAACGAGCCTAGAATTCATTTTGCGGTAAATTGTGCAGCGAAGTCTTGCCCAAAAATAATGAATAAGGCATGGACGGAACACAACCTTGAAAGAGCTTTAACTAGCCAAACTAGCGCTTTTTTGGAGAATAAAGAACAGAATACTTTGAAAGAAGATGAAATTATTATTTCAAAAATATTTGAATGGTATAAAGCGGATTTTGGATCGTCCGATGAAGGGATAATAAAGTTTATCAATTCCTATTCGAACAAAAATATAAACGCGAATGCCAAAGTAAGTTACAACGAATATGATTGGACTTTAAATTCTAAATGATCATGAAAAATCATGTTGTTATTATTGGAAATGGAATAGCAGGTATAACGACTGCTCGTCATCTAAGAAAAAACGATTCGAAAGCCATAATTACAGTAATTTCAGGAGAAACGGAACATTTTTTTTCTAGGACTTCACTGATGTACATTTTCATGGGACACATGCGGTACAAAGACACAAAACCCTACGAAGACTGGTTTTGGAAAAAAAACAGAATTGAGTTGATCTTTGGGATTGTAAATTATGTAGATTTTGAACAACAAACACTTCATCTCGAGTCCCAAACTATTTCTTATGACAAACTCGTAATCGCGACAGGTTCTTCTCCCAATAAATTTGGTTGGAAAGGAGAGAATCTTCCTGGAGTTCAAGGTTTATATAGCAAGCAAGATTTAGATGAGTTGGAATCCTCTACTGCAGATTCGAAAGTAAAAAATGCAGTAATTGTTGGAGGTGGACTTATCGGGGTGGAATTTGCCGAAATGTTGCATTCTCGCGGAATTAAAGTGACTTTTTTGGTAAGAGAAAATAGATTTTGGGGAGGAGTTTTACCCATTGAAGAAGGCGAAATGATCGCACGCCACATGAAATATGACCACCATATCGATGTTCGATTAGAAGAAGAATTGGACGAAATTATTGAGGGAGAAGATGGTCGTGCTTGTGCAGCGGTTACAAAAAAAGGAAAGCGAATTGAATGCCAATTAGTTGGACTTACTGTTGGGGTCCGCCCAAATATTGATTTCTTGAAAAATACCAACCTAAATATTGGCAAAGGAATTAAAGTAAATGACTACTTAGAAACCAATATACCCAACGTGTATGCGGCAGGAGATTGCGCTGAAGTACAAAATCCTTTGGCTGGTAGAAAACCTATTGAAGCCGTTTGGTACGTTGGCAGAATGATGGGAGAAACTCTCGGGCAAACTCTTGCGGGCAATAAAATCGCATATGAACCCGGAATTTGGTTTAATTCGGCAAAGTTTTTTGATGTGGAATATCAAACTTATGGCAATGTCGCTGCAAATAAACAAGAAAACGAATCAACTTTTTATTGGAAACATCCCGTAAAACCAATTTCATTTAGAGCTGTTTTTGAGAAAGAAACTCGAGCTTTGATCGGCATAAATAGTTTTGGAATTCGATTGAGACATAAAGTCTGTGACAAATGGATTAAAAATAAAACATCAATTGAGACTGTGCTAACAGAATTAAAAGATGCGAATTTCGATCCTGAGTTTTACAAGCAGTACGAACAAGAAATTATTGCATTATTCAATCAGGAGAACGGCACTACAATCAAACCTAAGAAAAAGAATTTGTGGGCTATATTTGGTAAAAATTAATTTTTCAAAAACCCGGATAAAACCCGTACTTTTGAAAAAAAGTAAGTAATGTCCAGTTTTCACGATTTTAAAATATCTAACTATTTACTCAACGCACTTGAGGATTTAACTATTACAACCCCTACACCTATCCAAGAACAATCTTATTCTGTGATTAAATCAGGCAGGAATGTAATTGGAATTGCTCAAACGGGAACGGGAAAAACGTTGGCTTTTTGTTTACCTTTTTTAGATGGATTAAAATATTCTGAGCAAAAAAATCCTCGCGTACTTATTTTGGTGCCTACCAGAGAACTTGTGCTTCAGGTGGTAGACAATGTTAAAGATTACTCTAAATACATGACCACGAGAGTTGTAGGTGTTTATGGAGGTACAAATATCAATACACAAAAACTTGCCGTAGGTGCCGGTGTAGATGTGCTGGTGGCAACTCCAGGAAGATTATATGATCTTGTGATGCATCGAGCATTGAGCCTTAAATCTATTCAAAAACTTGTGATTGATGAAGTAGACGTGATGTTGGACCTAGGATTTCGTTTCCAATTAACCAACATATTTGAGTTATTGCCCGAAAAACGCCAGAATACGATGTTTTCGGCAACTATGACTGATGAAATAAAAGAGCTTATTGAAGCCTTTTTTATTGCGCCAATCACTATTTCGATTGCCGTTTCGGGAACTCCACTGGCCAATATTAAGCAGGTGGCTTATCCGGTTCAGAATTTTTATACCAAAGCAAATTTACTGCTTCACTTGCTGAAAGACAAAGACCAATTCAAAAAAGTACTCATTTTTGTATCCAGCAAAACCAATGCTGATAGACTATTTACTGCAATGGAAGAAAAATTTGGTAGAGAATTGGGGGTTGTTCATTCCAACAAATCGCAAAATTACCGGATAAAATCTATTAAGCGATTTGATGAAGGAACCAATCGAATCCTTATCAGTACAGATGTGATGGCAAGAGGACTTGATTTGGACGAAGTTTCTCATGTAATAAACATGGATACACCGAACTATCCAGAAAACTACATGCATCGAATAGGAAGAACCGGGAGAGCTGAGAAAAAAGGGAATTCTATCCTACTTTATACCGAAAAAGAAATTGTGCATAAAGAGAAAATAGAAACATTGATGGAAATAGAAATTGAAAAGAAAAAATTCCCTGAAACCGTCTCCATCTCAAACGAACTCACACCAGATGAGCGTCCAAAAGTTAAAGAACTCAATATTCATGCAAAAAGAGACGAAACAAGAGGTGCTAGTTTTCATGAGAAAAAAGAAAATAACTTATTAAAAAACTCCGGAAACCCCAGGAAAAGAAGAAAAGACCTCAAGTATAAAAAACCCAAAACCAGAGGTGATCAAAACAAAATAAGAAGAAAACCTAAAAAAGGAGATGGCAGATAGTTTTGATAAATAAAAACAAAAATAATACTGTCAATTTGAATAATCGCCACTTTATTTTGAACAAACCTTACGGATACCTGTCGCAATTTATCCGAACAGAAACTGTGCGAAAAAACAAAAAACTCCTGGGCGAGTTAGGTGATTTTCCTGAAGGAACCATGGCAATTGGTAGGTTAGATGAACACACCGAAGGACTCATTTTTTTGACAACTGATGGCAAAGTGAGCCATCAAATAAGAAGCAAAAAAGTAGAAAAAGAATACTATGTTCAAGTAGATGGCGACATCACCCAAAAAGCCGTTAACCAACTAGAACAAGGAGTAGAAATCACTGTAAAAAAAGAGAAATACACAACACTGCCGGGCAGAGCATTTCGATTAAATCCAAAGCCAAATTTCCCTGAAAGAGCAAAAAAAATAAGAGACGAACGTCATGGCCCAACTAGCTGGATTTCGATTACCATTACGGAAGGAAAATATAGACAAGTACGAAAAATGACCGCGGCAGTTGGGTTCCCAACTCTTAGGTTAGTGAGAGTAAGAATAGGAAGTGTGTCCTTAGGCAAGTTAAAAAGTGGAGAATGGAAAGAAGTGACCGAATTTTAATTCTAGCCGAATCGCCTTAACAAAACTCATCCCAAAACCCAGGATAACTTTTTGCCACAACTTGGGGATTTTCTATCTCTACTTGCTCTATTACGGCAGCCAGTGGAGCAAATGCCATTGCCATGCGATGATCGTGATAAGTGGAAATGGATACCTGACTTGGAATTGCTCCTTTCTTTTTTAATTCAAAGCTATTTTCATCCAACATCTCAAGCGAATAGTTCAATTTTTCTGCTTCGTTTTTAAGTGCCTGAATTCGATTTGTTTCTTTGTAGACCAAATGGGATACTCCCTGGAACACTCCGTTTATACCCAGACCAATGCAAGTCACTGCGAATGTTTGAACCATATCTGGAATAGACGAAAAATCATACTCAAAAGTAGTAATTTTTGGTTCAGAAGTTTTTACTATTTCTATACCCGTTCTTCCTTCTAGAGTCGAAACCCCAAAACTTTTAAACATATTTTGAATCTCTCTATCTCCTTGAATACTAAATGTTTTAACTCTTTGTAGCTGAATCTTAGAATTAACTGGAAGGAAACTAATCAACTCGTACCAATAAGACGCAGAAGACCAATCTGCTTCTATTTCTATCCGGTTTGTAAAAAAGTGAATAATAGGCAAAACAGAAATTGTTTTTGACTCCTCTTTCACCGAAACACCCATACGCTTAAGCAAAGAAATAGTCATATTGGTGTAGGACTTTGATTTGGGTTCGCCAGTTTGCTCAACTACCAGACCTTTCTCTAAAAACGGAGCGATAAGTAACAGAGCGGAAACATACTGACTACTTATTTCTGCATTCACTTCAACCTTTCCACCATTCAATTGTTTTCCAATGATTTTAATGGGTGGGAAACCTTTTTTTTCGAGGTATTGAATCTCAGCACCCAAACTTCTTAAAGGCTCTACAAGCTCTTTAATAGGTCTTTTTTTCATTTCCCTTGAGCCAGTAAGAATCACTTCGGAATTTCCTATTGCACACACAGCAGTTAAAAACCGAAAACAAGTCCCTGCATTCTTTACATTCAATTCTCCAGATAATTCATTTGTAGCCAATATGGATTGTAAGAGTTGCGAATCATCAGCCTCAGAAACTCCCTCTATTTCAAAAGAACTGCCTTGAAGATACTGCAACACCAACAAGCGATTACACACACTTTTGGAGGCGGGCAATCGAACAGAATGTTTGAGGGGAAAGTTTTTATTTATATTTCTTAAAACCAATTGATTACATTCTTTTATTTAAGTAAAAGTTTAAACATTGTTCAACGATTTCATCTTCAACAAAACAGTCAATTTTACAAGATCCAATTCCATCAATAAGAGAAAAATTCAGCTTTCCCTCCTCGTTCTTTTTATCGTTTTTCATTTCTTCCAAAATGGAGCCGATCATTTGTGGCTCAATATCAATTTTATCAAAATAGGAATTAATTACTTGTTCCACTTCCGTAAATTCTGTTTCTGATATCAAACCACGTTGTAAAGACAAGTAACTTTCACAAATCATACCGGCAGCTATTGCTTCTCCGTGCAAAACTTCACCCATAAAGTACGATTCAATTGCATGCCCAACGGTGTGCCCAAAATTAAGTGATTTTCTTCGTCCGGTTTCCTTAAAATCTGACACCACAATTTCCTCTTTCAATTGAATGCACGTTGCTACAATAGACGCTAGGTTTAACAGTAGATTTTCTTTGTCCTTCAATAGCTCAAATAAGCTCTTGCTAGCGATAACACCATACTTAATAACTTCTCCTATGCCTGAAATGAATTCTCTCTGAGGAAGTGTTCTTAAAAAACCTGTATCGGCATACACAAACAAAGGGTGAGCAAATGTTCCTACTTGGTTCTTTGAGTATTCCAAATTCACTCCCGTTTTTCCTCCAATGGCAGCATCAACCTGGGACAATAGGGTTGTAGGAATATGGATAAAATCAATTCCTCGTTTGAATGTAGAAGCCACAAAGCCTCCCAAATCTGTTATTACTCCACCTCCTAAATTTATCAGTAAAGACTTTCTGTCTGCACCTGTATCTATTAAAGAGCTCCAAAGTGACTCGGCAATTTCTAGTGTCTTAAAATCCTCTCCCGGATCCAAAACCAACAAATTAGCCTCCTTCAATTCGTTCGATTTTTCGAGTAAAATTGGAAGACAATCTACTTTTGTATGCTCATCTGCCAAAATGTAAATGTTGGTCCATTTTTTATTAAAACCAGTCAGAACTGAATCAAATTCTGCGATGGAACCTTGATAACATTTTGGCAAATACATAATTAAGTTTAGGCTAGTTCAAGCTTATTGACTTGAACTAATTGTTCGTAAATAGCATCCCATAATCCAATTCGACAAGCGAGAGATTTTTGGGCGACTTCCATTGCTTCCTCCCATTTTTCCGGGTCATTGTTGCATAATTCATCCATCATTTCCAAAGACAAGGGGCCGTGTTCATCACCGTCCAACTCAATGTGCCTTTCAAAATAGTAGCTTAACTTTGTATATTTCTCATTGTGAGGGTCAGCTTGTTTAAGCAATTCCACAAACATATCTGGAATAATATCTTCTCTTCCGAAAGTAAAAGATGAGGCGATTAAATGAGGTTTTTTCGTTCTTATTAATTCAAAACTGTATGCAACAAAAGACCTAACATTCGGATGTAATAGTACTGAATCTAGAGCTATTTCAATCGAATCGCCTTGTTTTATTCTCTCAATAAAAGCAGCGATTTTCGTTGTGTCTGCTCCTATTTGAGCCATTGAATCTTTGTACATTTCAAAATGACTCTTTGCCTCACCCAATTCATTCAAATCACTCTCTTCCCCGTGAACAATCTCGTTAATGAATCTGGCTAATTTTCCATTCTCCTTTGGCACCCACGGAACCGAAACAGTCGTAAGCTCTGTTTGAATAGATTTCAATAAGGACATAAAATCCCATACAGCAAATACGTGATTCTCCATGAATACTTTGATATCTTCCATACTGCCCAAAGCAGAATACAATTTATGATTCCTTAGTTCATTTCTTAGCTTTCCTAATTTATCCTCGATAATTCTTTCTAATTCCATGCTACATTGTGTTTGTTAGTTACTACGAAAGTACATCTTTCATGGTGTAAATGCCACTTTTGTGATTAACAATCCACTCGGCAGCCAAAACAGCTCCACCAGCAAATCCACTGCGATTGTGAGCCGTGTGCTTAATTTCAATTTCGTCAGTAGTAGATTTGTAGAAAATTGAATGAGTGCCAGGAACTTTGTCAATTCTTTTGGAAGTGATTGATAATTCCTCTTGCTGGTCTGATTCCTTATTTACCCAAGATTTTTTGTTGTCGATTTTGGCTATAATTTGCTCAGCCAAAGTGATTGCGGTTCCGCTTGGCGCATCCAGTTTTTGGGTATGGTGAATTTCTTCTGCCTCCACTTTGTACTCTTTGTGGTCATTCATGAGTTTTGCCAATTCTTGATTCAGCTTAAAAAATAAATTTACACCAATACTAAAATTAGTGGCATACACGAGAGATTGTTTTTTTCTTGTACAAATAGCTTTCACTTCTTCCAACGAATCGTACCAACCTGTTGTACCCACTATAACAGGAACGTTGGCCTCAAAACATTTTTTTATGTTCGATAACGCAAACTCTGGTTTACTAAATTCAATTGCTACCTCTGCCAGCTGCAGTTCCGAAATATCAAATTCAGTGTTCTTTGAGGACACTTTCAACACAATTGTATGTCCCTTTGAAATGGCTACTTTCTCAATCTCGTGCCCCATTTTTCCGTAACCCAACAATGCTATTTTCATTTTTCTTTTGATTTATGTGTGATTTGCAATTAAAAAATCTGCTACAAAGTTAAGAGTCTTGTAGATATTCTTACAAAATCTCATGGATATTCCTATTTTTACTAAAACAACACCTATTTGTATGACTATCTATTTCAAGTTTTTTTCTTACTTCATTGTTGCATTTGTTTTATTTAATTGTAATTCAGTTAAAAAATATAACGAAACAATTAATGCAAAACACTCCGTTGAAGAAATCAGAAATGACATTGATTTTACCTTTAAGAAAATCGAAAAACTTCACCCAAACCTTTATTGGTTTATTGCGAAGGAAGAGCTAGCCAGGAAAGTAGACAGTGTAAAGAATTCTATATCAGAGCCACTTACGAGTAAAGAATTTTATTTTATACTTTCACCATTAGTTTCTGAAATACGACAAGGACACAACTCCGTCAATTTCCCTTTTGATAAATTTGAAAAAGAAGAATTTGAAAAAAGGTTTGAAAACACCAAAAATGACTTCACAAAACTTGAATTTGAGAGAGTAGAGGATAAAATTATTATTTCGGAAGTGTTTGACTCGATCAAAACATTGAAATATGCAGAATTATTAAAAATTGATTCATTTGAGGTAAAAGACCTAATAAAAAAGCACAACTTCTTGCGATCTAGTGACGGTTTTAACACTTCATTTTACGAACGAAGAGAAGGCTTATTTCTTCCTTCTTATTACAGAATAGAAAACCCAACCTTTGATTCTGTTACACTTACTTTAAAGCAGAGTGAGGTGGTTTTCGATACTACTTTTTACAGAGTAATAGATTCCACAAAATTGGATAAAAACCGAATCAAAAACGAAGAAACGTTTAAAGAAGAAGATGATAAAAAAGAAGAAAGCGATTCTTTAACAAAAAAAGAAGACACAAATAAACCAAACCGCATTCGAGGTTACGATAAAAAGACAAAAAGATACACCCGAAATTATGAGTTCATGAAAGACTCTTGTGTAGGTTATTTAAAAATACGTGGGTTTATGAATGGTCCTTACTCCGATTTATACGATGAGTTTTTTGAATTGGTTGATTCTGCTAACTCTAGCACAGTAATTTTAGATTTGAGAAATAACTTGGGCGGAAGATTAAATGAGATTCATTATTTAATGGAATATCTTGCTCTTGAAGAGTTTATAACAATTGAACCCATGGAAGCAAACACAGCCATTCCTCGCACAAATTCTTTGTGGAGCTCAAATAATCAGCCCGTTCTCATTCTTATTAAAAGTATGGTAACCCCTTTTCTGTATGCGTATGAAAAATCAACTTCCCGAAAGAAAAACGGAGTTTACTACCATAAAATGAAATCGAGTAAGCATACCTTACCAAAAGAAAATTCATTTAAAGGAAAGCTGTATGTTTTGGTGAATGGAAATTCATTTTCTGCTTCGTCAATTCTTTCGAGTAACCTGCAGGGATCTGGAAGAGCAACTATTGTAGGAGAAGAAACTGGCGGAACTTTCAATGGGACAGTTGCAGGAGTTTTTAAACCTGTTAAACTTCCAAACTCTAAGCTAATTGTGCAGTTTGGTCTAGGGATGATTAAAGCGCCTTACACTGAAGCGCCAGACGGAATGGGAGTAATTCCAGATATTACAATTTTACCTACTCTTTCTCATCGCAAAAAAGGAATCGATACTGAGCTTGAATGGATCTTGAATGAAGTGGAAAAGAATAAACAAGTGAAAAACACATTGCCCGAAAAAAAGTGAAAGTGATTTCTGAGCTCAAAGAAGAGCACAATGCACCGATTCAAGAATTTGAAAAAGAAAAGGAGAAAACTTATTGGAACCGAAGAGACAGACTAAGCCCCGTATAGGATTGATTAAATGCTGTAATACCAAATCTTGGTTGGACTGTCATACTCAGATTTTTGTCCACATTAAAATTAAATAAATGTGCATCAACATTTGCATCAATTATATTCAAAGTGTAGGCCAAGGCACTAAAAATAAACATATTGTCCCTCCACTTCCTATGGTAATCCGAAAACTCGAGCAATTGACTATCATCAAATCTATTGAATTCACTATTTTTAAAAGACCCTGAATTTGCCTGTCGGTGACTCAATTCGTCTCTCATCGATTTGAATTCTCCATGGTTGATTACCGCGGCAGCAACACATCCTCCAATGGCAGCATACACAATGGGTATTTTCCAATACTTTTTGTTGTAGGCCTGTCCTAAACCAGGCAATACTGCCGAATAAATCGTGGCTTTTTTGGGTGAATGAATTGAATCGGCAAACAATCCTGTTCTCCCTTGCGCCAAGGAACTTCCTAAAGTTCCACAAAGTAAAATAAAAATAAGCGAAAGGATCCTTAGTTTCATCTAGATTCTAGTTTTAATAAATCTAAAATCTTCCTCAAATGATCTTGGTCCACAAACGGAATGGTAATCTTTCCATTCCCTTTATTCGTTTTGGTAATTGCTACCTTCGCATCATAGTGCTTAGAGATTTCATCTTTCAGCTTTTGTTCTTCATAAGACAACGAATATCTCGATGGCTTTGATTTTGATTCTTTGGGTTTGTTCAGGTTTTGAACAAGTTCTTCCGTTTTTCTTACAGATAATTTTTCGTCCACTACTTTTCTATAAAACTTCACCAAGGTAGATTCATCTTCCACACCTAACAAGGCTCTTGCATGCCCCATCGTGATAGTTTTGCTCGAAAGCGCCAATTGAATTACATCTGGCAATTTAAGTAATCGCAAATAATTCGTAACCGTAGATCTATTTTTACTCACCTTCTCCCCTAGTTCTTCTTGGGTAAGTTCGCATTCATCTAACAATCGCTGGAAACTTATGGCAACTTCAATAGGGTTCAAATCCTGACGTTGAATATTTTCAACAATTGCCATTTCTAGCATTGCTTGATCATTGGCAATACGAATGTAAGCAGGAACTTCTGTAAGACCGACAATTTGGGAAGCTCTAAATCTTCTTTCTCCCGAAATCAGCTGGTACTTTCCATATCCAATTTTTCTGACAGTAATTGGCTGAATCAATCCATGTTCCTTGATTGAATTAGAGAGGTCGACAAGCGCTTCTTTTTCAAACTCGGTTCTAGGTTGAAAAGGATTCACTTCAATGTCTTTTACTGAAATATTGGAAACACTTCCTACAGAAGCATTTACCATCGATTCTTTTGATGAAGTGATGTCTGTTTCGTTATTTTCTAACAAGGCACCCAAGCCCCGTCCAAGTCCACTTTTTTTCTTTGCCATTAGTTTATAATCTTATCTTCTGCCTTTATCTTTGTCAGGTCGTTATTTTGCAAAACCTCTTTTGCCAGGTTCAAGTAGTTAATTGCTCCCTTGCTTGATGCATCCATCATAATCACAGATTCCCCGTAACTGGGTGCTTCTCCCAATTTTGTGTTTCTGTGAATAATCGTATCAAATACCATTTGTTGGAAATGAGTTTTCACTTCATCTACTACCTGATTGGATAAATTCAATCGAGTATCGTACATGGTAAGCAGAATTCCCTCAATTTCTAATTCTTGATTCAATTTATTCTGAACTATTTTTATTGTATTGAGAAGTTTTCCTAAGCCTTCTAGTGCAAAATACTCGCACTGAACAGGGATAATTACCGAATCGGAAGCGACTAGCGAATTAATCGTAATTAATCCCAAAGAAGGAGAACAATCTATCACGATAAAATCGTAAGAATCTCTCACCTTGTCTAGGTTTGCTTTTAGCATATATTCTCTGTTTGGCAAATTAATCATTTCGATTTCTGCCCCTACTAAATCAATGTTCGAAGGTAAAATATCTACAAATGGTGTTTCTGTGGTAAGAATAATATCTGAAATCTCAACTTCATTTATGAAACAATCATAGATGCTTGCTTTTACATTTTTAGGGTCATGACCCAATCCCGAAGTGGAATTTGCTTGTGGGTCAGAATCTACTATCAATACTTTTTTTTCTAAAACTCCCAAACTAGCTGCTAAATTTATAGCAGTAGTAGTTTTTCCTACACCCCCTTTTTGGTTCGCTATTGCAATTATTTTTGCCATATATTAAATTAATTCTTTTTCTTCTCCTATGTTAAAAACTTCAAATCTGAATTCTTCAAATCCTATTTTTGCCTCCTCTATATCAACTTTTATTGAATCAAACGTATCGTAATGCATCGGAACTACTGTATCCGCGTTTACCAAGTAAGCTGCTTCTATTGCATCATTCACACCCATTGTAAATACATCACCAATAGGTAAAAATGCAAAATCAACGAAGCTAAATTCTTCTTGAACCAACTCCATGTCTTTGTGGAGTCCGGTGTCGCCTGCAAAATAAACTACCTTTTCTACCTCGTCTTCTTCAAACACAAAAATAAAGCCAGCTGCCAATCCTCCATAGCTACCATCGGGCATAGAGCTCGAATGCAAAGCACTTACCATTTTGATCGCGCATCCTTCGACATGATAAGCTCCGCCAATGTTCATCCCTATAGTGTGTTTGATTCCTTTGTTTTGAAACCAATTGGCCACCTCAAAATTAGCTATCACAGTTGCCTTGGTGTTCTTGTAAATTATTTCGGTATCAGCAACATGATCTTCGTGACCGTGAGTAAGCAAAATATAATCTGCCTCAATGCTCGAAACATCTATCGAATTTGCTAATTCATTGGGTGTAATAAACGGATCGATAAGAAATTTATTCTTTCCAATTTCAAGTCTGTAACAACCATGTCCGTAATATGTTGCTTTCATTTAGTTTTGTTTCTTATAAAGATAGTGAAATCCTCTTTTTACTCTCAATTGATTTATTAACAATAACTGAAAACAGAAAGATTGTTTTTATTGATTTACTTGAACCAGCTCATACTCTTTATAAGCCAAAATAAACACGGATTGATTTTCAAATCCACTATTTTTGTCACTTCTTTTTAGTTTATAGTTTGATTGTAGAAGCGGCACCTGAACTTGGTTGTAATGATTTGCGTAATCCTTACTAAAGTTGGATAAACCAACTCCATGAAAAAATGCAACATCATATCCCATAAAAGAAAACTTACTTGGTTCTGAACCAAACTTTGCTCTGTATTGTTTCACAAAATCAACCACAATTGAATCTGTGTAATCAATAAAGGAAGAAGTAGTTACATGTAAATTATACTTCATTTTTTGGCTCGTTTCAATTTCATCATACTCCAAAAAATTCTCCAACGCGTACACTTCAATTTCATAACCTTTCATTCGACTTTTTGTCATTATGATATTTAATTGAGTAAAAAAACTAGCCGACATCCCTTTTTCGATTAAAGGCAAAACTATCACGTTCTTTTTTCCTTTAACCAATTTAGAATCAAATCCTTTCATGGAGGAATAGGAAGTCAAACTAAACGGACTGGGTTTACTTCTATAATTAGTTGATTTACCAAGAACTGCTTGTGCAAATTCATCAGAAAATAAAGTTGCTAAATACTTTTCTTTCTTTGATTTGCCAGAAACACAAATTATATTCTCCGAATTTCTATTCGTTGCGAGGTACTGAGCCAAGTAATTAATTTGAGCAGGAAAAGAAGTTTTCAGTTCAGTCACGAAAGGATTGTTAAATAACAATTGATTAGACTGACTTACCGGGCAAACCGCTTGAATTTGATTAGTTTTGGCGAAAGTTGCAACCTGTTTGTAGGGTTTTTCAAAGAATGGACCAATAATTAAGTCGCTTGATTTTACATCATTCGTTCTCAACTGTTTTTTCACAGTGATTGTGTCATTTTGAGTATCAAACACTTGTAAAGCAAAGGAAGAACCAGATAAAGAAAGTGAATCTAGTGCTAACAGAACACCTTGATAAAAATGGGTGCTCATTTCTGTGTAAGGATGAATCCTTTTTGGTTTGTTTACTACTTCCGGAATTTGCGCGTTTTTATCAAGCATAAAAGGCAGAAACAAAGAGATTGAGTAAGATTCTTTCATTCTCATCTCATTCAGTTTCTCTTTCAATGGATTAATCTTATTAATCGAGTCAAGATTACCTTTGGGCAAAATTGGATCACTCAATGATATGTTGATATCCTTCAAATAATTGTTAGGTAAAGCGATAATTAATTTATCCCCTTCTTTTAAACTTTCAACTCCTGGATTTGACTTTTTCAGTGCTTCCACTGTCGTGTTGTACTTTTTTGAAATCCCGTAAAAAGTCTCACCTTTTTCAACCGTATATTGAATCAGTTTCGATTCACCTTTCGGCACTTCCTTAATTATTGGTTCTGATTTTTCAATTTTTTTTACGGTATTAGACACAATAATCTTATCCCCAATTGCAATATTTTCATTCAATCCTGGATTAAGTTTTTTAAGTTGACTTAAAGTAATTCCGTATTTTTTTGTGATTCCGTATAAAGTTTCTCCCTTTGCCACTATATGATATTCTGACGAATCAGAGGGGGACTTTGGCTCTTTTGATGAGTTAGAATTTTTCTTTATATTTAATTCAGAGCCAACTCGTAAGGCTTTCACATTCTCTGGATTAAGTGCTGTCAACTCTTCTATTGTCAAACCATAAATCTTAGAAATCCCATACAATGTCTCTCCTTTTTGAACCACATGAACTGTCTTAAGATTCAAAGGAACAGGAACGTGCAATACTAGACCTTCTTTTAGAAAAATGAGCATACCAGAGTTAGCATCTCTCAACTCTTTTTTAGAAGTTTTATATTTCTTTGTTAGTCCGTAAAGCGTTTCTCCCTGCTTCACAGTATGGATAATAAATTCTTTTCCGTCAATCATTTTTCTTTCCTCTTGAGAGAAAAAAGCCATTGTTAAACTGACAAAAACAAGGGTAATTAAATATTTCATATAATTTATGTTTATTATTCCCACTCAATAGTTGCTGGTGGCTTTGAACTAATGTCGTAGGTTACTCGGTTTATTCCTTTTACTTTATTAATGATATCGTTGGATACTTTTGCTAAAAAATCATACGGTAAATGACACCAATCGGCAGTCATACCATCCGTAGAACTTACTGCTCGCAAAGCTACTGCATTTTCATACGTCCTTTCATCACCCATTACACCCACAGACTGAACTGGCAATAAGATTACCCCTGCTTGCCATACATCATCATACAATCCATTATCTTTTAGACCTTGGATAAAAATATGGTCTACTTCTTGTAAAATTCTCACCTTTTCAGCAGTAATATCTCCTAATATTCTGATCGCCAAACCTGGTCCTGGGAAAGGATGACGACCCAACAAACCTTGGTTTAATCCAAGTGATTTGCCTACTCTTCTTACTTCATCTTTGAATAAAGCTCTAAGCGGTTCAACCACTTTCAATTTCATGTAATCTGGCAGGCCTCCTACATTGTGGTGCGACTTTATTGTTTGTGAAGGTCCTCCTGTAGAAATAGATTCTATCACATCAGGATAAATTGTTCCTTGGGCTAACCAGCTGGCTCCTTCAACTTTCTTTGACTCTTCATCAAATACATCTACAAACACTTTGCCAATTGCTTTTCTTTTTTCTTCCGGATCCGTTAATCCAGCCAAAGCTGAATAAAACAATTCCGAAGCATTCACTCCTTTCACATTTAATCCCAGATGCTCATAATTCTTCAAAACCTCTGTAAACTCATTTTTTCTGAGTAATCCGTTGTCTACAAAAATACAATGCAAATTACTTCCTATGGCTTTATGCAAAAGCATAGCCGCAACAGTTGAGTCTACTCCTCCAGAAAGTCCTAATATAACTTTTTCGTCTCCAATTTTCGTCTGAAGCTCTTCCACAGTAGATTCAACAAAAGCATTGGGGGTCCAATTTTGCTCTGATCCGCAAATCCCAACAACAAAATTTTCTAACAAAATCGCTCCCTCAGTTGAGTGATAAACTTCTGGGTGAAATTGAATACCGTATGTTTTTTCGTTGGCAACTTTATATCCAGCAACTGCCACATCGCCTGTACTGGTGATAATTTCAAAATCGGATGGGAGCTCTTTGATCGTATCTCCGTGAGACATCCACACTTGTGAGCCCATTGTCATTCCTTTTACCAACTCATTTTGTTGGTTAATAAAACTCAAGTTTGCTCTTCCATATTCTCGTGTTTCTGAAGGAGTAACCAATCCTCCAAAACTATGGGCTAAAAATTGAGCACCATAGCATACACCCAGTAAAGGTAATTTCCCTTTTATTTCTGATAAATCTGGATTTGGTGCATCTTCACTTCTCACCGAATAAGGACTGCCCGAAAGAATCACTCCAATTACATTCTCTTCTATTTTAGGAATATTTGTGTAAGGGTGTATTTCGCAATAAACGTTTAATTCTCTCAATCTTCGTGCAATCAACTGCGTGTATTGCGAGCCAAAATCTAATATCAGTATCATTTCTTCCATGCTACAAAGATAAGTCTTGTCAGGAAATTTAGAATTTTCACAACCGAGAGTTGTTAACTATTTGGTGGGGATAAAGTCAAACTTTTTCACATTTCAAAAAACTCTCTTATCTGAGCATTTTTTGATACTTCTGAATGTTGCTAGGATCTAATCTCCGAACAATATTAAAAACAGTTTGTTTATTCAGGTTTGATGCCTCAGAATAAATATTCAATATCTCATTTACTTTCGCTACAAAGAACAACCTCATGTTTACGGAACCAGGTTTATTTACGTGAACTTGCTCTAAATACGACAAAGATTTCGTAATGTTATCCACTCCATTTTTTGCGTCATCATGAGCCAAATCTAAACCTAATCGATGGTATTCGTAGGAACATTTTCTCATTCCTTTAAATTGAACATTCAATATATTCTCGATAATCCAGTATCGGTTGTTCACGCTTTCGTTAGACGACCAACCTAACTGACCTGATGACTGAGCCAGATTGGCAATTTCCTGTGCTTTGAGTAAATATTTTGTGCCGCCTTCCAGCGAATAGGTATCGTAGTCCATTCCGATTACATAATACGCATAAAAGGCCAAAACAGAAGATAAATTATTGGTGTAAGCACCTTGGGTAAATAGAATGGGAGCATTTAGCTGAAAGGTGAAATTGAAAGCACCATCCAATGTATTGACTACGGTGGATGTATAATTGGTATTAAAAACAGGTCTTCTTGAGGTTACTTGAATTTTGGCGGTAAAAGCATCTCCGCTCCTTTCGCTAATCGTTATCAGGATGCTTGTTTCAATCTTTTCATGCTCCTTAAATACTTCACTTGTCCATTTGGTGTTGTTCATGAAGTTCAACACGGTCTTTTTTAATTGCTCCAGAACCTGCGTGTTCTCTGGGTCGTTTTTTAGTTGTGGAGCCAATAACTCAACCTCGCATCTCAATTCTTGGGAATTCCCCAACAATCCTAACAACACAAACAAAGTAGCTAAAAGAATATTTTTCATAAAAGGTCTAGTAATTTTGAATTAAGTAGTTCAGTATATCTCCTGAAACATCTTCTTTCGACTTCAACTCAAAATCGGTTGTTTTATTGTGTCTATCAAGGATGCTTACTTTATTTGTATCTCCTGCAAAACCCGCTCCTTTGTTGTTCAAACTATTCAGTACAATAAAATCTAAGTTCTTTCTCTCCAGTTTACCTTGAGCATTTTCTTTTTCATTATTGGTTTCCAAAGCAAACCCCACAAGTATTTGTTTCTGTTTATTTTGTCCCAAATAGGCCAAAATATCTTGTGTTCGCTTTAGTTCAATGTTCAGTTCTCCTTCCTTCTTTTTCATCTTTTTTTGAGAAAAAACTAAAGGAGTGTAATCTGCGATAGCCGCTGCCATGACTACGATATCTTGGTTATTGAATACAGCCTTCACAGCCTCAAACATCTCGCATGCCGAAACTACATCTATTCTTGTTATTGATGGATTTGGGGTAGAAAGAGAAACCGGACCAGCAATTAAAGTAACTGTTGCGCCAAGTTCACTCGCTTTTTTAGCTAGTGCAAATCCCATTTTACCTGTGGATCTATTTCCTAAATATCTCACCGGATCAAGGGCTTCGTGAGTTGGTCCAGCAGTAACCATGATTCGTTTTCCAAACAAAGGTTGCTTGGCTCGTAAGTCATTGTGTATGAAATCAATAATTTCTTCGGGTTCCGCAAGTCTGCCTTCGCCTTCCAGCCCTGAGGCTAACTCTCCGCTTCCCGGATAAATTATCACATTTCCATAACTTACTAATTTTTCAATATTTTCTTTTGTTGAAGGATGTTTGTACATATCCAAATCCATTGCCGGAGCAATATAAACAGGACATTTTGCCGAAAGATAAACTGCCATCAGGAAGTTATCTGATTCTCCGCTTGCCATTTTGGATAAGGAGTTTGCTGTAGCAGGAGCTACCAACATAATATCTGCCCACAAACCTAACTCTACATGATTATTCCAGGTTCCAGCTTCTTTGCTCGAAGTAAACTCAGAGTAAACGGGATTTTTGGATAACGTAGAAAGTGTGAGTGGAGTAATGAAATCGTGTGAAGAATTAGTCATAACAACTTTTACTTCGGCACCCGATTTAATTAAAAAACGAACGATAAGCGCAGATTTGTAAGCGGCAATACTTCCCGTAACTGCCACAACTACTTTCTTACCTTTCAACATGGTTTGGGTTTCTTAGGCTTCTTCCTCTTCCTTTTCAATTTTTTGAACTTTTTCGTTCAAAAACTCTTCAAGAGCAATAGCTACTGGCTTTGGTAATTTTTCGTAAAACTTTGAGATTTCTATTTGCTCTCTGTTTTCAAAAATCTCCTCCAAGTTATCACTTGGCAAAGCAAATGCTTCTAATTTTTGTGACAACTCGTCTTTCAATTCAACAGTTATCTGGTCCGCTCTTTTGCTAATTACATTTAGCGCCTCGTAGATATTGCCTGAAATAGCTTCCATAGACGAAGTATTTCTGGTAACCGTATCTTTCTCTGCTGTTGTATGTTTGTAGTTCATGTGTATAACTTTTGACTATTTTTTTATTTCCTCAATTGCTTTCGTGTAAAAAACTTCTAGTTCTTTCAATCTCTTACTCTTTGGGAAATTGTCTACAAATTTAGTATAAGATTTTATAGTTTCCTCAAATCTCTCCACTTTTTTTTCTTTCACGCTATTTGCAGCCAACTTATAGTTTGATTTCACAACAAGATACAAAACTTCCTCTCGTAGTTCAGTATCAGGATAATCTGACAGCATATTGGTAAAAGAGACAGCAGCTGCCTCGTAATCTTCCATGTGGTAGTACAATTTGGAACTTGCAAATGCTTTCTCCTCAAGTTTCCCTCTCAAGTTATCAATAATCTGGTTGCAGGTATCTTTCAATTCTGTTTTTGGATACCGATTCATAAAACTTTGGAGTTCGTTGATCGCTGTAAGTGTATTCGATTGATCCAAAGAAGCCTTGGGTGAAGCAGCCACTTTGCACATTGCTCCCATAAAAGCGGCTTCTTCAGCATGTTCGCTTTGTGGATAAGTAGATTGAAAATTCCTGAAATAATAACCAGCTAGAGCATATTCTTGTAAATTATAGTGGCTGTAGCATAAATAATAATATGCCTTCTCCCCTTTTTCACTTAGTTTCGAGTAGATAGAAATCACCTCTTCGAACAATGGAACTGCCTTTAAAAATTTCTCTTTTAGGTAAAGTTTCTCTGCCAATTCGTATTTCTTGTCGTAATCATCTCCTTTCAGCACTCTTTCGTATTGAGAACAAGAAAATAGAATAAGAAAAGTAAAAAAATAAAGGAAAATTTGTTTTGTCAATTTCATAAATAATTGGAGTTATCCGTAGGATTGCAAATATAGTATCTATTTAGGTTTTACAGATTTGTTTTAACTTTTTTTAACCTCCTCAAGATTTCCATAGCTTTCTTTCTTCCTCTTTCCTTAGTTTTGATAGCACACGAAAATAAATCAATACGAAAATAAATGCCGAAATAACACTCACCAAAATTGCCCTTACGAAGTATCTCTTATTAAATTCTTGCCAACCAAAAATCCAATTAGCAACTACATCAATCAGAAACAAAATTAGGCAATAAGCGAGACCAATGATTACCTTTCGTTTACTTGTTAAGTGAGGAACTTTTGTCATTGATTTGTTTCTTTTCTTCATTTATTCTTCTTTTCCTATTGTGCAAAAATCTTACTAAAAATCCATAAATAATCCCAAAACAAATCCAAGAAACTGTTTTTATTGGCCATCTGTCAAATGTGATTTCTTCTTTCATAATCAAAGGGTCTCCAACCAAATCAAAAAACAACATAAAACAAGAAAAAAACAATCCTTGAAACATAGCGGCTTTTACACTAACATAGTTCAATTCTTTCATGATACGCCAATTTACGAATTTCTGTTAAACTGAAATGGCTGAGCTTACATTTTATTATTTCCCCAGCGAATCATAAAACTCATCAATACACCAGAGATGAGATTAGAGAAAAAGCGAGGCATGAGGTTGGATAAGTCTGGGGAATATCCCTCAGACCAGGGAATAGCAAATACAGCTATTAAAAATAATAGGCAACCAAAAAAAAGTCCAATTAATAAAGCTGACTTCTTAGTCATTTTTTTTCTTGTTCCCTTCATTTCGGGTTATTTAAAAATGGTGAACAACTTCTTGCAGATTATGTAAGTTTTTATTTCACTAATATAGTATTTTTGACACACAATACATTTTATGGCAATCATATTAAGCATCGAAACTGCAACCAAAGTTTGTTCTATCGCACTAGGGAAAGACGGAGATTTATTGGATTTTACGGATATTTTAGAAGATGAATATTCTCATTCGGAAAAACTCAACCTGAGTATTATTGAGCTTCTTGGCAAAAGCAAGATAACTTTTGATGAGTTGGATGCCATAGCAATTAGTTCGGGACCGGGATCCTATACTGGATTGAGGATTGGAAGCTCATCTGCGAAAGGTTTCTGCTACGGAAAAAACATTCCTTTGATTGGTATTAATACCCTAGAAGCAATGTGTTTCCTGGCTCCTATTTCATCTGGTACAAAAATACCCGTAATCGATGCACGAAGAATGGAAGTTTTTGGCTCTGTGTTCTCATCGGAGAATCAGCGATTGCAAGAAGATTTTAATTTAGTAGTGGACGAAAACTCTTTTAAAGAAATTGAAGGAGAAAAGTATCTTTTTGGCAACGGAGCCGAAAAACTAAAAGAGGTTGTCAAGAACAATTCCAACATCCATTTTATCGACAACATTCATTGTTCGGCAAGAGGGATGATTGCGTTGGCAGAACAAAAATATATTGAGAATGATTTTGAAGATGTAGCGTATTTTGAACCCAATTACGGAAAGGAGTTTTACACTGTTCCGTCCAAAAAAAACAAAAAGTGAATCAACTCCTTTTTGTGAACTAAAATTTAAAAAAAACAATGATTGAATTTGTAAAACACACCCTAAAAAATGGGCTTCGCGTCCTAATTCATCCTGATAACTCAACACCAATTGTTACCATAAATACCGTGTTTGATGTAGGAGCAAAAGACGAGGACGAAAACAGAACCGGTTTTGCTCATTTATTTGAACATTTAATGTTTGGAGGATCTATTCACATTCCCGAATTTGATGGACCACTGCAAAATGTAGGCGGACAAAACAATGCATTTACAAGTAATGACATCACGAATTACTACCTCACCTTACCTAAACAGAACATCGAAACTGGCTTATGGTTGGAATCCGACAGAATGTTGAGTCTGGCGTTCACTACCGAAAGTTTGGAGGTACAAAGAAGTGTGGTAATTGAAGAGTTCAAACAACGGTATTTGAATCAGCCCTATGGAGATGTATGGTTGCTTTTGAGACCACTTGCCTACTCTACTCACCCTTATAAATGGGCGACTATTGGCAAAGAAGTGAGCCACATAGAAGACGCCAAGATGGAAGAGGTAAAAGCTTTTTTTTACAAACATTATACTCCACAAAATGCAATTTTATCTATTGCAGGGGACGTGAAACCAGACGAGATAATTGAGCTTGTGGAAAAATGGTACGGGACCATTCCGGCAGGAAATAAATATAACCGGAATTTACCAAAAGAACCAAAACAGACAGAAGCGCGGTTCCTCGAAGTAAAAAGAAACGTTCCTCAAAACGCGCTATACAAAGCTTGGCACATGTGTAATCGATTGCATGCTGATTATTATGCTTTTGATTTGCTTTCGGATATTTTGAGCAGAGGAAACTCCTCAAGACTCTACCAAGAATTGGTGAAAGAAAAAGAACTATTTACCGAGATTGGTGCTTACCAAATGGGAAGCATGGAAAACGGATTATTTATTGTATCGGGTAAAGTGAAAGAGGGAATTACCATGGACAAGGCAAATGAAGCGATTGAGAAGTGTTTGGAGTCACTCTCCCATGAATTAGTAGAAGAACAAGAGCTAACAAAAGTAAAAAACAAAGTAGAGTCAACTGATACTTTTGGGCACATAAATGGACTGAACAAAGTTATGCGAATT
>CBFHHA010000037.1:0-24155 GCA_965655625.1 Flavobacteriales bacterium
TCAAGCTTCCAGAATAGGTTTTTTATTGACCGGTCTTTGGTGGTTTGGGTTTAGTCATGTGTTCTTTTATCGCATAAAAGATACTTGGGATAAATATACCGTGTCGAGCCATATTTTTGGCAATGGTTTCAGAGAGCTTAAATCTGTTTACAAAGAGTTTATGGCTGATATTAGGTTAAAAAGATTTTTGCCTGCATTTTTTATGCTGAGCACAGGTGTCCAAACAGTAATGCTTGTTGCCGTATATTTTGCGGCAAAAGAAATAGCTTGGCCTACAGAAGGAGATAAATCCTCGGGACTAATTATTAGTATTTTGCTCATTCAATTAATTGCAATTCCAGGAGCCATGGGTATGGCAAAAGTTTCTAAAGCAATAGGAAACATCAAAACTCTTCAAATAATTTTGTTCGCTTGGATTTGTATCGTGGTTTGGGCTTATTTTATAGTGACTCCTTTTGAGTTTTATATTACTGCGGCCATGGTAGGGATGGTTATGGGAGCAGTTCAATCTATTTCTCGCTCTACTTATTCCAAGTTTTTACCTCCTACAGAAGACACTTCCTCTTATTTTAGTTTTTATGACGTAACGGAGAAAGTAGCAATAGTAGTGGGAATGTTTATGTTTGGTTTCTTAGAGCAGGTAACCGGAAGCATGCGAAATTCGATTATTTGTATCGCCATATTTTTTATTCTAGCCTTTGTGTTATTGAGTTTTGTACCAAAGGATAAAATCACAAAAACGATTTAACCTAAATGGGGCATTCCAATTATCAAATTTATGTTTCTGTCTCCAATGATTTATTCTCTGATATGAGAGTAGATAAAATTTGTAATACGTTAGTTTCTTTGGGGTTTGAGGTTACTTTAGTAGGAAGGAAGCTACCTGGCAGCCTGCCACTCTCGAATAGAAACTATGCTACCAAAAGAATGAAGCTATTGTTCAAAAAAGGAGCCTTATTTTATGCAGAGCTCAACTTGAGGCTTTTCTTGTTATTCCTGTTCAAAAGGCATTCATTTTTGCTCGCAAACGACCTAGATACTTTGTTGGCTAATTATGCAATAAGCAGAATAAAAGGTTCAAAACTGGTATACGATTCTCACGAGTATTTTACAGAAGTTCCCGAACTGCAAGAGGGTTCCTTTGCCAAAAATACTTGGTTGAAAATAGAAGAATATATTTTTCCCAAATTAACTCATGTTTATACCGTATGTGATTCAATTTCGGAGATTTACACAAAAAAATATGAGGTTGATGTAAAGGTAGTACGCAATATTCCCAGAAGAAAACAACGAGTCGTGTATCAAACGAGAAAAGAACTTGGCCTGCCAGAGAATAAACACGTTTTATTGCTGCAAGGAGCAGGAATAAATTTAGATAGAGGAGCGGAAGAAATGGTGGAATCCATGAACTATCTTTCAGATGATTTTTTGTTTGTTATCGTGGGAGGAGGCGATGTGTTTAGTAAGCTGAAGGAAATTATTAAACGCGAAAAACTAGAGTCCAAAGTGCTGATTAAAGGAAAAGTACCTTATTTGGAATTGATTCAATACACGCATGCGGCCGACTTAGGTTTGTCTTTGGATAAGAATACGAATTTGAATTACGAATATTCATTGCCTAATAAATTGTTTGATTATATCCATCACAAAACTCCCGTATTGGCTTCCAACTTGAAAGAGATAAGAAAAATTATCGAAGACCATCAGGTAGGTTGGATTCTAGAAAGCCATAATCCACAAAAAATGGCAGCCCAAATTGAGGAAATTTTTGCAAATGAAACTGATTTTGAAGCTAAAACTAAGAATACCGAATTGGCTGCAGAAAAGCTAACTTGGGAAAATGAAGAATTGGTATTGAAGCAAATTTATTCTAGCTTAGTGAAATGATAGAAAGCTTAAATATAGTGTCGTTTGATGTACCGTTTCCGGCAAACTATGGAGGTGTTATTGACGTTTTTCATAAAATTAGAACCTTTCATCAACTAGGTGTAAAAATTCATTTACATTGCTTTGAATATGGCAGGGGAGTGCAACCCGAACTCGAAAAATATTGTGAATCTGTAACGTATTACAAACGAAGATCTTCGTGGTACCTTATTCTTTCTCGTGTGCCTTATATCATTGTTTCCAGAAAATCGAGAGAATTGGAAAAGAACCTACTTTCTACTGATTTTCCTGTTTTGATGGAAGGTCTCCACACGTGCTATTTGCTGAAAAAAGGAACATTAAAGAACCGAATTACGATTTACAGAGAAAGTAATATTGAACACAGATATTACTTACATTTAGCCCGTTCAGAAAGAAATATTATAAAGAAACTCTACCTACTTCTTGAAGCGAGAAAGCTAAAAAGATTTGAAAAAGAAATAGCAAATGCCACGATTAGTTGCATCGTTTCTCAAACGGATTTTCATTATCTGGAAATGAAATACCCTCAGAATAAGAATTATTTTATACCGAGTTTTCATGAAAATGAAAGTGTCACGATTCCTGAAGGAAAAGGAAAATTTGTCTTGTATCACGGGAATTTATCCGTGTCCGAGAATTATGAAGCAGCAATTCATTTAATACGAAAAGTATTTTCAACGATTGAAGTATCGTTTATCATAGCCGGACTCAATCCACCAGACTTTTTGATATCGGAGGTAGAAAAACACGATCACATAACCTTAATTCCGAATGCTTCCAATGAAAAGATGACCGAATTAATGGAGAACGCTCATGTGCATTTACTGTACACAAATCAGGCAACTGGACTTAAATTAAAACTACTGAATGTCCTATACCACGGAAGACACTGTATGGTGAATTCTAAAATGGTGGAGGGAACTAGCTTAGGAGAAGTGTGCGAAGTGGTAGATTCGGCTGATAAACAAATGATTCGAATCAAGCAATTGATGGAAGTATCCGTGAAGCGATCGGAGATAGAAAGAAGAGAACAAGTACTTAAAGAAAACTATGCCAACGAAGTAAATGCAAAAAGAATGTTTTTGGCGATAGAGGAGAATTCACCTCAATAGTTGGCTATTTCCACCATTATCTGTTCTAGTTTTTTGGTCATGGTTGAGGTGGAACAATTGTAGTTGTTCACAATAATTGCGAATGCCAAATTCTTACGAGATTTACTTGTTACGTATCCTGCATAACTCTTCACTCGAGTCATTGTTCCGCTTTTTGCTCTCAATCTTCCCGAGGCATATGTATTTCTTCCTATATTTTTCATAGTTCCAGATTTTCCTGCAATAGGGAGTGAAGAATAAAACGATTGGTAGTTTTTTGAACTTGCCATATAGTTCAAAATACCAGTTAGGTGATTTGCAGATATTGCGTTCGTTCTCGACATTCCGCTCCCATCACTAACGTACATTCCTTTGGCATCTATTCGGCTATTCCAATGGTTTTGAACCGCTAAACTACCCGAATAATTACTCCCATCTTGGTAGGTAGCTACCCCCATTTCGTTGAGTAGATGCTCGGCAAATAAGTTTACACTTATGTGATTTGTATAATAAGCGATTTGCCCAACGCTAGGAGAAGTGTGAACGTACAAGGTTGTTCTTTCTTTTTCCACCAACTCATTCTTTAGTTCCAACAGTCTTTTGGTGCTGGCGTTTTTCCCGACACTAATTCCTTCTAGAAGAAGAAAATATTCAAAATCATAAGCTGCTTGAAATGCTGGATCCATCATAGAGGCTTTTACATCAAACTCGTTTCTTCCTTTAGGAATAGAACCTTTTACCAATCTATTTTGGACATAGGGCGCGCTGTACACATAAGCGTTGTCTCTCTTTTCATTGGAGGCAATTACTTTGTTTTCAATGAATTGTCCTGGAACAAATGGAGTAACACAATCAATCATGGTGGAGTCGCCAGCATTGTCGCCAGAGCGGAAAGTAAGCGTATTGAAATTATCATAAATAGATAATCCACAGGGTCCGGCACCGTAATAATTTCCCATATCTCCCCAAAGCCAAGTGGAGGGAATCATTTCATAACTAAAATAGCTTGCATCACCAATGACTCTTCCAGTAATTTTCTTAATACCCTTTTTCTGGACTTCGGTCACCCAAACTTTCATGAAATCGGAAGAAACTTCGTCCTTTTTGAGAAAATATGTTGAACCTAAAGTGGGATCTCCGCCTCCTGTGATGTATAAATTACCATGAAGAACCCCGTTGGAATCGATGAATCCATCATGTTCAATTTTTGTCTTAAACTGCTTGTAAGAACCAAGTTTTACAAGAGCCGCTGAAGTCGTAACCAGTTTCATGGTAGAAGCTGGAACCAAACTATTTTTAGATTGATATTCTGCAATAGTAGAATCGGTGTCTACATCCATCACGTGAAAGCTAAAACTGGCATTTTCCAGGTAACTCAGCTCTTTTATTTGATCAAAAGTTGTTTGGATAGAGTTTTGGGAACTCACCCAAATATGCGCGCCAATAAATAGAAAGGTAAGATATAATTTCATCGTTAAGTTTACTTGATTTGAACCCAAAAAAAAGCTGTTTCTTTCGAATTATTAAATATAGGAAAGGTCTTTTGATTCCATTTAGATTTAACTAAAAATTTAGAACGAAAACAATTTTTGTATCTTAAGGTATGAGTTTTTGGCAAAATCATCCTGGAATTAAACTAGTTGTCCCTTTTCTTTTAGGGATTATAGCCTCCATAGAGTTAGGGGTGAATTGCAATTCTTACTTACTAGTTTCGCTCTTATTTTTGTTGGTTTGTGGAGGTAGTTTTTTTATCTCTAGTTATGATAATCGAAAAATGATTGGATTCCTTTTTTTTATTTCTTTGTTTTCGGCTGGATTTACATATTCGTCCTTTCGCACAGAAAAGTTTTCGCCCACTCACTTTAGCGGCTCTATTCACCAAGAATCGCTCTTGGAAGTTACCTTGGTAGATAACCTTCAAGAAAAGGAAAATTCTTACAAAACAACTTTACTTGTAAATCAAGTAATTGGGGATTCTGTTGTAGCCTGTTCCGGAAAAATACTGGCATATTTTAAAAAAGACTCTGCCAGTTCACTTTTGGAGTATGGAGATAAATTGCTGATAAAGAATAACATTCAAGCAATAGAATCGCATCGAAACCCAGATCAATTTGATTATAAAAATTACTTGAATCTGAACCAAATAAATTTTCAATCTTATTTAAAGAATGAGGACCACCAAGTACTCGCCAAAAACCAAGGAAATTCCATTTTTGCTTTTTCTCAAAAAATGAGGCAGCGACTCTACCAATATTTACTACTAAATGGAGTAGAAGGGAAGCAGCTAAAAGTTGCTTCGGCCTTGCTCTTAGGATACAAAGAGAATTTAGATAAAGGGTTAGTAAAGTCCTATGCAAGTGCTGGAGCAATGCACGTATTGGCTGTATCAGGCTTGCATGTTGGAATTTTGTATTTGTTGCTTACCCGAATTTTTGGATTCTTGAAAAGAGTAAAACACGGCAGATTATTTTTAGCAATTTTAGTGATTAGCTTTCTTTGGTTCTACGCTATTATGACTGGACTTTCTGCTTCTGTAATGCGAGCAACTACCATGTTTTCTTTTATCGTAATTGGAAAAGAACTAATCAACAGAAAATCAAGTATTTATAATACACTGGCAGTTTCGGCCATCGTTCTGATGATTATTAATCCCTATATCGTGTATCAGGTGGGATTTCAATTGTCCTATGTAGCGGTTTTAGGTATTGTGTATTTACAGCCAAAATTAAATAAGCTTTTTTACTCAAAATATAAATTTATTCGTGGAATTTGGGCAATTACTTGTGTTTCGATAGCAGCCCAAATTGCGACATTTCCGTTAAGTCTTCATTATTTTCATCAGTTTCCCACGTATTTCTTTATTTCCAATCTCATTGTAATTCCAGCAGCATTTTGTGTGTTTTATTTAGGCGTTTTTCTTTTTGTTATCGCTCCATTTGGCGGATTATCATTGGTAGTGGGTAAACTAATAAATGCGGTTGTTTGGATTCTCAATCAAGCGGTGTATTTTACCGAGAATCTTCCGGTCTCGTTGATAGCAGAAATTGAGTTTACCGTATTTGAAACCTATTTGTTGTACGCAATTATTGTGTCAGTTTTATTCGCTATTCACAACAGACGAATTCGGTATGTTCGTCTGGCACTTTCTTTGGTCATTCTTTTTTGTGGTTTGCAAGTTGTTTGGCAGTATCAATCTAGCCAGCAACATTATTTCACTTTCTATTCCATCAATAAAAATTCAGCCATCGATTACACGGTAGGAAATCAAATGTATTTTATTTCCAACAAAGAATTACAAAACGATTGGAGTACGATGATGTTTAACGTGAATAATCATTGGAATTCGCATAATATTCTCAGTAAAACTTACCTAGATATTGATTCTCTACACCGAAATAGGTCATACAAACATTTGGTTGTAAATAATGGAGTCATCCTGGCAGGAAATAAATCTATTTGGGTTTACAATCCTCAACAAGCTTCTCCCAATGAGGTAGATTTTATTTGGGTGATGGGGAGCAGATTAACAAGGTTAGGTAGGTTTCTTAAAAAAACGAAACCAAAAGGAATAATCTTCGATAGTTCCGTGCCTAATTATAAACTAAAGTATTATTTGCCTCACATTGATACGAATCAAACAGAAGTAATACACCTCAATAAGAAATATTTCAAACTAAACTTATGACTTATTTCACAATACTTCCAAACAAATCAAAGTAATCTGCTCGTTCGATTTTAACGGTAGCAAAGTCGCCTAACCTCACATGGTTTTCCTCAGTGATTGGCACCCACACTTCATTGTCTACTTCAGGAGAATCAAATTCCGTTCTTCCAACAAAATGATCGTCTTCTACACGGTCAAACAACACCTTGAATTCTTTTCCTATTTTGTTTTGATTGTGTTCGTAAGAAATCGATGATTGAATATCCATAATTTCTTCGGCCCTGGCAGTCTTAACTTTTTCAGGAACATCATCCTCAAAATTATAAGCATGAGTATTTTCTTCATGTGAGTATTCAAAAATCCCTAATCTATCAAATTTCATTTCACGAACCCATTCAGCCATTTCTTGAAAATCAGCTTCGGTTTCTCCCGGATATCCTGCAATTAGAGTTGTTCTAATCGCTATTCCTGGCACTTTTTCTCTGATTGATTTTACTAATTCTGTCGTTTTTTCTCGAGTAATTCCTCTTCGCATGTCTTTCAGTACTTTCGTGGATCCGTGTTGTAAAGGCATGTCGAGGTAATTACAAATATTATCTCTTTCTGCCATTACTTCAAGTACATCCATAGGAAAACCTGAAGGGTAGGCGTAATGAAGTTTTATCCATTCCAATCCCTCAATATCCGAAAGTTGACGAAGTAAATCGGCTAATGCACGTTTCTTATATAAATCGAGTCCATAGTAAGTTAAATCTTGAGCAATAAGCATGATTTCCTTTACGCCTTGCGCCACAAGGCTTTTTGCATTTGCAACTAATTGTTCAATAGGAGTGGAGCGGTGTTTTCCTCTCATGAGTGGAATTGCACAAAACGAACAAGGTCTGTCACATCCTTCGGCAATTTTGAAATAAGCGTAATGGTCTGGAGTAGTTAGAATTCGTTCTCCCAGTAATTCTTTTTTGTAGTCTGCGTTCAATACTTTAAGCATTTTTGGCAGTTCCTGAGTTCCAAAGTAGGCGTCCACTTGAGGGATTTCCTCTTCCAAATCGTCTTTGTATCTTTCAGATAAGCAACCTGTCACGTACAATTTGTCCACTAATCCATTGTCTTTTGCTTCGGCATATTGCAAAATCGTATCAATTGATTCTTGCTTCGCATTGTCAATAAATCCACACGTATTTACAATTACAATTTCATGATCTTGACTCATGGATTCATGTTCTACATCAAATTTATTGGCATGCAATTGTGCCATCAACAGCTCTGAGTCAAACGTGTTTTTTGAACAACCTAAAGTAATTACGTTGACTTTGTTTTTTTTGAGTGTTTTTGTTTTCATATTACTGGTTACAAGTTGCAGGTTATTATTAATAAAAGTAAATCTGAACCCTGAGTGTTTTGTTCCGATTCTCTCGGGACAAAATGTCTCGAAGGGTGACTTGTTTAAATGACTACTTCAAGGAAAAAAGAGAATCCACAAATTCCATTCGATTAAAGACTTGCAAATCTTCTATTCCTTCACCCACACCAATATATTTTACGGGAATGTTAAACTGATCGGATATTCCAATGACGACACCACCTTTTGCTGTTCCGTCTAGTTTGGTAAGAGCGAGGGAAGTAACATCTGTTGCTTGGGTAAACTGTGCACATTGTTCGATGGCATTTTGCCCTGTAGAACCATCCAATACCAACAATATTTCGTGAGGAGCTTCCGGAACAATTTTGTCCATTACTCGTTTTATTTTGGTTAGCTCATTCATCAAATTTACTTTGTTGTGAAGTCTGCCAGCCGTGTCAATTAGCACAACATCAGCATCTTGTTTTACTGCGCTTTGAAGCGTATCGAAGGCAACTGAGGCAGGGTCGGCATTCATTCCTTGCTGAACAATTGGTACTCCCACTCTTTCGCTCCAGATTATTAGTTGATCTACTGCAGCTGCTCTAAAAGTATCCGCAGCTCCCAAAACTACTTTTTTACCTGATTGTTTAAACTGATGAGCTAGTTTTCCAATGGTTGTTGTTTTCCCCACACCATTTACACCTACCACCATAATTACATGAGGCTTGTGAGTGTTTGGGACTGAAAAATCCACCTGATCTGTGGAATTATTCTCTTCCAGAAGTGAGGCAATTTCCTCTTGAAGAATTGAGTTCAGTTCAGAAGTATTGATGTATTTGTCTTTGGCAACTCTGGCCTCAATTCGTTCAATGATTTTGACTGTCGTTTTTACACCTACGTCAGAGGTGATAAGAGCTTCCTCTAATTCATCCAAGACATCTGAATCGACAGATGATTTCCCCGCTACAGCACGTGATAACTTGGAAAAAACAGACTCTTTGGTTTTTTCTAAGCCTTTGTCAAGCGTTTCTTTTTTTTCTTTTGAGAAAAATCGTTTAAATACACTCATAGATTGAAAATAAAAAAGCTTCTTTCATACAATGAAAGAAGCTCAATATACTGAATCGTAAATAATTCTTTATTTACTGAAAAATTCTTTTACTTGGTCATTTAACACGATAGCTTCTTTAAATTGGTAAGCTCCTGTTTTTGGAGATTTAACCGCTTTAATCACTTTTGTATGCATTTTTCCTCCTCCTTTTTGCAAGGATGCTACTGTCTTCTTAGCCATAACTTATTATTTTATTTCTTTGTGAATTGTGTGTTTTCTCAAAATTCTATTGTACTTCTTCACTTCCATTCTTTCTGGAGTGTTCTTTCTGTTCTTAGTCGTAATGTATCTAGAAGTTCCTGGCACCCCAGTCGCTTTGTGTTCTGTACATTCTAAGATTACTTGTATTCTATTTCCTTTTGTCTTTGCCATTGTCCTTTAATTTCAAGAGTGCAAATATAGAAACTATAAATTTACTATCAAACAATTCTCTACAAAATTTCCAGTCTTTTTGAACTTATTAAAAGAGGCTCATTTTTACAACAATTCGTTTGCAATATTAGCTAATTTGCTTCTTTCTCCTTTTACCAATTGTATGTGGCTGAAAATATTTTGTCCTCTAAACTTATCTATGACATAAGCCAAACCATTGGATTTTTCGTCAAGGTAAGGCGTGTCAATTTGTTTCACATCTCCGGTAAATATAAATTTAGCTCCTTCTCCTGCTCTTGTTATTATTGTCTTTATTCTGTGAGGTGTTAAGTTTTGGGCTTCATCAACAATGAATATTATATTACTAAGACTTCTTCCCCTGATTTAGGAGAGAGCTGAGATAGTTAATTTCTCCAATTCAATCATTTGATTGATGAGTTTATTTTCCTTACTTCTGTCAGAGAATTGGTTTTGTATAAATTTGAGGTTGTCCCATAATGGTTGCATGTAAGGGTCTAATTTACTGCTTATATCACCTGGTAAATAACCGAGGTCTTTGTTTCCAAGTGCAACAATTGGTCGAGCCAGAAATATCCGTTTGTACTTACTTCTTACCTCCATTGCACAAGAAAGAGCTAGTAGGGTTTTTCCCGTTCCTGATACACCCTGAAGGCAAACTAGTCGTTTGTCCTCATTCATTAAGGCATGCATGGCAAATGTTTGCTCAGCATTTCTAGATGAAATCCCAAAACTCTCCGTTTTTTTTCTAGTCCGTTATTATTAAAAATTACACAAATTTTTCCAGATTTCTTGTTGGTTAAGTTTATCCATGTACTTAAATCCTTGTTCTTAGCAATTTTATCAAGATCTCTGATGAATTGTCTTGCCTCGTAATTTTTGTTCTCCGTTCCTTTTTTTAAATTATCTAACTCTTCCAATACGGATATTGGAATTACAACATCGTGTTCATCGAATGCAAATATTGAGTTGTGATCAAATAAGATAACAGAAGTATCTAAGACAAATATTTTTCGTTGTTTTTGTGTCGTCATTTTTTACTTTTTTTAATTCTACCAAAAAAAGTAAAAAGGTCAGTTTCCTCAATATTAAAGAATTATTAAATGGGCTATTTCTTCTTCATTATCTCTTCTATTTCTTGCCTTGTTCTTGGGACACAATCTGAAAGATTAATTGGTTTTTCGGTGGTGATTAAAATATCATCTTCGATGCGTACTCCAATATTCCACCATTTTGGATCACAGTCTGAGTTTGCTGGAATATAAATTCCAGGCTCTACTGTTATGACTTGTCCCGGAGTAAGTTTTCCGAAAGTTCCGACATCGTGTACATCCAAACCGAGATAGTGAGAAGTTCCATGCGGAAAGTATTTTTTTACTTCAATTTTATTTTGAATGATTCCGAGTTTAATTAGCCCGTCTGCAATGACCTTGTTGGCCACTTGGCTTGCAATCCAAAAACTATTTCCTGCCAAACATGAGTCAATACCAATAGATTGGGCTTGCAGGACTAGGTTGTAAATGATGGCTTGTTCTTTTGAGTATTTGCCATTCACCGGAAGGGTACGAGTTACATCGGCTGTGTATCCGTGATATTCTGCGCCTATATCACTCACCAGTAAATCATTTTCTTCAAACATTCTTCTGTTGCTCACATAATGGAGGATACATGAATTACCACCACTTCCGTGAATGGATGGAAAACCCGCGTGTTCGGCTCCTTCATTTTTAAAATGAAACTCAACCAAAGCTTCTGTTTGGTACTCAGCCATTTCTGGAGTTAATTTTTTCATCAATTCATGCTGAGCCTTACAGGTAATATCAATGGCTTTTCTCATCAATATTAATTCTTCATTTGTCTTGATTTCTCGCAATTGAGCCATATATCGAGCTAATGTTGAGCTTCCTTTTTGTCTCACAGTTTGGGTCAAAAAGTGTTTTTTCAAATCAAATAAGTCATGGTTAGATTCTGTATCGCGGGTATCTCCTTTATCAATTGGAAAAAACGTATAATTCATTCCGTTGATTTTGCAGTCGGTAAATGAAAAGTCACTATTGGGTAAAACAGTGCCAAATTCTAATATTTTTTTTGCTCCTTCAACGCCCAGTCGCTTCCCAAGCCATCGTTCTTGTTTGGGATTTCGAGGTTGAACAAACAGTACTTCATTCGTTAGTTTATTATTAATCAACACAGGATGTTTGTGAATGATTACAACAGAGTGAGGTTCTCTGAGTCCTGTTAAATAATAGAAATTTGGATCTTGGTGATATTCGTAATCCACGTCATTCGATCTATTTCTAATGGGTGAGGAGAAAAATATGGCCACAGAACTATCTGGCATTAAGTCTCTTAGTTTTTGTCTTCTTTCTCTATGAAAACTTGCTGGCAATAAATCGTTGTCAAAAACCCCAACTTCTTCCGGATTTATGTTAGATTCCTGAACACTCATTGGCTGCTCTTGGGCTTTTCCATCGGGGGACAAAATCAACAAGAGAGAAAAGAATAAAAAATGGGAAGTAAGTCGTTTCATAGTTTAAAAATACACAAAATTTGCAGACTCATTTCTACTCACAGCAAGTAACTAAGGATTACAATAATTGCAATACATGGGTTCTTCCGTTTTCTGCTTGTTTGGGTGCATTTTTTCTACCGAATAGTTACAAGACTTGCACGAGTAAATATGACTTAAAGTAGAGTTGGTTGGCAATCCACACGATTCGCATGGCAATCCTTTTTTTATTTCTGCGACAGAAAATCCCGGAGTATCGCACGAAGGACAAATTGATTTTATTTGTTTTATCAGCAAATGAGTAGCTTGTTCTATCACCTTCATTCTCTTTGGATTTCTCATTGCACGCATGTCGGTTTCTACTGTTACGAGTTCCGCTTTGACAACTAGTTCATTATAGATGTGTATCAATTGATTTGTGTTTTCAAAATCTTTGTAAACTCTTGACTTTCCGGAGCTATTTGTTTTTAGCAGGACACCATGAGCCGGAAAATCCACCTCAATCAAAAACTCTTGGAGTTCTGCCTGGTTCGTCAGTTCTTTATGGCTAAAATTGGTTTCTGTGCTTAGTTTTCTTGCAATTATTTCAAGTTCATTTTTTTTGTCTATCAAGATAACCAATTCATCGTCTGCTGGAACAAAAAACAGAGTGGGATGGGGGCCAAAAGAACCCTCACTGGCAATTCCCAAATCACAATTATTTGCTTCCATTGCCAATAAGCATTTTTCTTTTACGGTTTCAATAGCGGATTTCGTTCGTTCTATCTCGCCAGAAAAAGCACCTAATTTATCCGAGTCAAAATTTTTGGCCACAAAGCAAGTTACACCCAATTCTTTTTCTAAGATGGGCGCAATAACGCTTTCTTTTTTGTGCTTTGTCGCAATAACTAGGTCACGACCTGCAAACAAGTTATTTAGTAGAGAATTCAATAGCTTTTCCTTTTATTTCTTCGTGGAAACTTCCATTTTCGAAAACTAAATTTCCGTTTACAAAAGTATGCGTAACCGCAGAGTGGAAAGTAGTTCCTTCGAGTGGAGACCAACCACATTTGTACAAAATATTATCTTTATTTACTGTCCAGTTGGCATCTAAGTCCACCAATACCAAGTCCGCGTGATATCCTTCTCTTATAAAACCTCTGTCGGTCATTTTGTAGAGCATCGCAGGGTTGTGGCACATTTTTTCTATTATTTTCTCCAGAGATATTTTTCCTTCTTTGTAAAACTCTAACATACAATTTAACGAATGCTGCACCATAGGAGCTCCCGACATTGCCTTGAAGTAGGTTTGTTGTTTTTCCTCCAGAGTGTGAGGAGCGTGGTCCGTTGTTATCAAATCGATTCTGTCATCTAACAAGGCTTTCATTAATCCTTCTTTGTCGGACTTCGATTTTATTGCCGGATTCCATTTTATTAGCATTCCTTTTTCTTCGTAATCTTCTGCAGAAAACCATAAATGGTGTACCGAAACCTCTGTGGTGATGTTTTTCTTTTCTAGTGGAATATCGTTTCTAAACAAGCCGGTTTCTAAGGCTGTTGTTAAATGAAGAATATGAAGTCGTGCGTGGTGTTTGTTCGCTAATTCAATAGCTCTCACAGTAGCTTCGTAACACGCTTCTGTGCTTCGTATTATGGGGTGAAACTTCACAGGAACGTCTTCACCATATTTTTCCTTAAAAGCCAATTCGTTGGCTTCCACAATCACTTCTTTTTCTGAGTGAATCGCAATAATTTGCTTGCAACTAGAAAATAGCTTTTCCATGGTTTCAGGGTTGTCTGCCAATAGATTCCCTTTTTTTGTAAAATACAAGCCGTCATCAGAAACCCCTATGAATTGTGTTGTATCTAATTTGGCAACTTCTTCAATATTATCTCCGTTTACTCCCAAAAAAAACGAAAAATTAGCCAAAGATTTCTCTGCTGCAATTTCGTATTTTTCATTTAAACTTTCTACTGTCAAAATATTAGGCACCGTATTGGGCATATCTATAAAAGAGGTGGTACCACCTGCGATTGCAGCTTTACTTTCTGTGTACAAATCACCTTTGTGTGTTAATCCTGGGTCGCGAAAATGAACCTGGCCATCAATAATTCCCGGAAATAGGAATTTTCCAGTTCCATCTATGATTTTTTGATTTTCCGAGGGTTCAATCGAACCAATTTTTTCAATTTTACCGTGTGAGATTAACAAGTCGTTTATTTGTGAAATTCCCTCATTTACGATTGTTACGTTTTGAATTAGTGTTTTTTGCATGATGTATTCTCTTTCATTATTTCCTTAGTTGGTAAGAATTTAATGATAAGTTTTCAAAAAATAAAAGTATTAAAAAATCTACTCTGAAGTTGGGCTACAAACTTGAAACCTATAAAAAAGGCAAAAAAAAACTCATTGAATGGTCAATGAGTTTTTTTAAAATATGAGTTTGGATTAGTTTCCTGTATACAATCCTTTTGCTTTTGATTCTTTGATCATAGCTTCGATTCCTTTTTTGTCGATTGTTCTCAAAGCTCTGGTACACACTTTAAGAGTAACCGTTCTGTCTTCACTTGGTAAGTGAAATTTCTTTGTTACTAAATTAGGGTAAAATTTTCTTCTTGTTCTTCTCAAAGAGAAAGATACGTTATTACCCGACTGCACTTTTTTTCCTGTTAATTGACAAACTTTTGACATCTTCTGTATTTTTTTGAGATTGCAAAGAAAGGTCTTTTTTTGATTATATCCAACTATCTCCGCAGTTTTTTGTTATTTTTTTCTACTCACTGGTAGGTTTCAAAAATCTCATTCGATTTCGTCAACGAATCTAAGAAAAAACCTTGGTTCACAGATGAGTTCCAGTTGTTTTCTTCGAAATAAGAAACCATTTGTTCCGTAGGCATGTTTCCTGTTAATTTATCTGTGGCCATTGGACAACCACCAAATCCTTTTATCGCTCCATCAAATCTTTTGCAACCATTAGCTAAGCTCGCTTCTATTTTTTCATTCCACGTTTCGGGCGTAGTGTGCAGGTGAGCTCCAAATTCTATATTTTCGAATTCAGGAATAAGTGTCGAAAATAAAGCGGAAATATTCTCTTTGTTGGAAACACCTATTGTATCCGATAGGGCTAAGATTCGAACATCGAGTTTTGTGTAAAGTTTCTCAGCCCATTTGGCCACAATGTCTTGATTCCATTCATCTCCGTAAGGATTACCAAATGCCATGGATAAATACACGACTAGCTTTTTGTTGTGCTTAATGGCTAAGTTTTGAATTTGTTCCACACGTGCCAAAGATTGTTCAATACTAGAATTTGTGTTTCGTTGCTGAAAGGTTTCTGAAACGGAAAAAGGGAATCCCAGATAATTAATTTCCTCAAAATTTACAGCATCTTTTGCGCCTCTTTCATTAGCCACAATAGCGAGTAATTTGGAATTGGTTTTTTCCAAATCCAATTGTGCTAATACTTCAGCTGTATCTTTTAATTGGGGTATTGCCTTAGGCGAAACAAAACTTCCAAAATCGATTGTATCGAATCCTACTTTTAGGAGCGAATTGATATAGTCTGCTTTCAATTGGGTAGGCACAAAATCGTGCATTCCTTGCATTGCATCTCTCGGACATTCGATTAGTTTTATTTGTTTGCTTTGTTTCATAATCTACTGTTTCTATATCGTTACTAAAGAGGCAGAAGTTGTACTTATCTGAATATACAAGATCCTATACCTGTAGGAGTGAAAACATTATTTATGTTGTAGTTTTCAGAATGGCTTTATTTATTTTCTTTACCATACTTGGTCCTTCGTACACAAATCCAGTGTAAACTTGTATTAAATCAGCGCCTGCTTCAAGCTTTTCAATTGCATCATCAGTACTGTGAATTCCACCTACTCCTACAATAGGAAAAGCCTTGTTGCTTTTTGTACTGAGATAACGAATTACTTCGGTACTTCTTTCTCTTACGGGTTTTCCACTAAGTCCTCCATTTCCAATTTCGGTTATTTTTTCCGCTGGAGTTACTAAATTCTCTCTAGATATGGTTGTATTGGTGGCAATAATTCCTTCAATTTTTGTATCGGCAACTATGTCAATGATATCATCCAATTGCGAATCAGTTAAATCTGGGGCTATTTTTAATAATATGGGACGTTGTATCCCTTTTTGAGCATTTAATTCTTTTAGTTTTAATAGAATTTCAGTCAGTGGTTTTTTGTCTTGAAGAGCTCTTAAATTTGGTGTGTTTGGCGAACTCACATTTACCACAAAATAATCTACATAAGGATGTAATTCATTGAAACAGATTTCATAATCATTCACAGCTTCTTCGTTTGGTGTTACTTTGTTTTTACCAATGTTTCCCCCAATTATGATTCCTGAGTTATTCTTTTTCAATCTTTCTACAGCATCTATTACACCGCCATTATTAAATCCCATTCTGTTTATCAATCCTGAATCTTCAGAAACTCGGAACATCCTTTTTTTAGGGTTACCCTCCTGAGGAAGCGGAGTAAGAGTTCCGATTTCAATAAAACCAAATCCAAAGGCCGCTAATTCATTGTATAATTTGGCATCCTTGTCAAAACCTGCAGCAAGTCCAACTGGGTTTTTAAAGGTGAGCCCAAAAAGTTCCTTTTTGAGTTTAGGATTTTCTAAAGTGTGTAATTTGGAAGCGATAAATTTAGTTCCTGGAATTTTGAAAATATTTTTTATTGAATTGAACACAAAATGATGAATTTTTTCTGGATCAAATCGAAAAAGTATGGGCCTTATAATGAGTTTGTACATTCTGTAATTATGGGTTTATTTGACACAAATATACAAGGAATGGGGCAATTTTTTTAATAACTTTCCTATATTCATCTTAGAATTAAAAATGAACAATGAAAGATTATTCCGAAAGCGATAAAAAGATTATTTTGAAGTCATACAGAGGGTTACTTCGAGCTTCAAAAAAATTTAGAACTACGCCAGAAGATACAGCCTACATCAGAAAAGCATTTAATTATGCAGCTGATGCTCACAGGAGTATGAGGAGAAAGTCTGGTGAGCCTTACATCACTCACCCAATTGCTGTGGCTCGAATTTGTACCGAGGAAATTGGACTTGGAGCAACTTCCATTGCCTGCGCTTTGTTGCATGATACAGTGGAAGACACCGATGTAACTTTGGAGGACATTGAAACGATTTTTGGGAGGAGAGAAAAACGAATCATAGATGGATTGACTAAAATTTCGGGAGCGTTTGATTTAACTACCTCTGATCAGGCTGAGAACTTTAGAAAAATGATTTTAACCTTACCTGATGATGTGAGGGTAATATTCATTAAGCTTGCGGATAGGTTGCACAACATGAGAACTTTGGGTTCAATGAGAAAAGATAAGCAACTCAAAATTGCTTCGGAGACTTTGTTTCTGTATGCCCCGTTGGCGCACAGATTAGGACTGAATGCTGTAAAAACAGAACTAGAAGATTTGGCTCTGAAATTCAAAGAACCAGAGGCTTACAATGAAATTTCTGTGAAATTGAGAAAATCCCAAGAGATAAGAGCTCGATTTATTTCGCAGTTTATTTCACCATTGAAGAAAGAATTGGACAAAACAGGTTTGGAGTATACAATCAAAGGGAGACCCAAGTCAGTGTATTCCATTTACAACAAAATTAAAAAGAAGAAAGTCACTTTTGAAGAAATTTATGACTTGTTTGCAGTAAGAATTATTCTGCATAGTAAGCCAGAAGATGAAAAAACAGATTGTTGGCGTGTGTACTCTATCATCACTGATTTTTACCGACCCAACCCCGATCGTTTAAGAGATTGGATTACCAATCCTAGAAGTAATGGGTATGAATCATTGCACACCACAGTAATGAGCCCAACCGGAAAGTGGGTAGAGGTACAAGTGAGAACCGAAAGAATGGACGAAATTGCAGAAAAAGGAATGGCCGCCCATTGGAAGTACAAAGACAGTAAGAAAAAACTCGAGAATAAATTTGATTCTTGGATCAATAAGATAAGAGACTTGGTGGAAAACAATGAGACCGATACCCTAGATTTTATCGATGATTTTAAACTGAACTTGTATGCCGAAGAAATTTATGTGTTTACCCCAAATGGTGAATTAAGAACCCTTCCTAAGAATGCAACAGCTCTAGATTTTGCGTTTGAAATTCATGGAGATATAGGAAAGAAGTGCATCGGTGCCAAGGTTAATTTTAAACTAGTGCCGCTAAGTCATGAATTGAGCAGTGGAGATCAGGTTGAAATTATCACCTCGAATAAACAAATGCCCAAAGAGGCTTGGCTAGAATTTGTGGTAACTTCCAAGGCAAGGACTAATATAAAGCAATCGCTAAAAGAAGAACAAAAGCAGATAGCCGAAATGGGCAAAGAAATGCTAAAAAGGAAGTTTTCTGCCCTCAAAGTGAATTACACCGATAAGAACGTGAGTGAATTGCTCAAGCTATATGAGTTTAAAACGCAATTGGATTTGAACTATCAAATAGCAAAAGGGAAAATAGACTTGTCCAAAATTAAAAACTTGGTGGTAAAAGGCGGAAACCTAAAATTTGAGAAATCAAAGTCTAAAGAAAAGGAGAAAGACAATAAAATAACTGAGGTAAGAGAGATAATTTCGAGCTTTGGAGGAAAAACGGGAGAGTCTATCATATTGGGAGACGAAAGTTTAAAACAGGTAGATTATACGATTGCCAAGTGTTGTTCGCCTATACCAGGTGATGAAGTTTTTGGGTTTCTTACGATCAATGAAGGAATTAAAATTCACAGAACAAGCTGTCCTAATGCCGTGCAATTAATGTCTAACTATGCATACCGAGTACTGAAAGCAAAGTGGAAGAGCCAAACGTTGAAGGAGTTCTCGGTAGGAGTGGAGTTTACGGGAATTGACGGAATGGGAATTCTTCACTCGCTTACTAGTTTGGTGACGAGTAGTTTGAATATCAACATAAAGTCACTCAACATTGACTCTGACGATGGATTCTTTAAAGGTGAATTAAAAGCCCTTGTACACGATACTATTCACCTAGAAGACTTGATGAGAAAAATGGAAAAAATTGAAGGAATAAAAACGGTTGAAAGGGTTTATTAAAATGGACTTGTTTTTCGGGACTTCCATTATTTTACCTTTTTTTGGAATGGAAAACTTGTATTTAAGTAATTACTGAATGGCTAATTTTAATTCGTCAACCAATTGGTCGTGGCTAAATGAATTATTATTCATTTCGCATTTTTCATGTTTGGTATTCTCACCGTGTTAATGATACTCATTTTATGACCAATCTTGGGAGCCTTATTTATGTGCTTTCCTTTGGTAAGATTTATGTCTTGAATCAATTTTGTGAAAAATCAATCAAGTCTTTACAAGACCCAAATTTATTCCATAAAAAAAGACTTACTGTCATAGTAAGTCTTTTTTTTGTGACCTCAAGTGCGGAGAGCTCTAACTTATTGAGTGACTTGAATGAATTAAATTATTTCTGAGACACTATTTTTGAAAGTATTTTTTCAATGTTAAGTTGGATTCTGTCGCATTAAGGTCATTGAAGATAATAAATTTAATTTATTAATAATCAGAAGGTTTGGCTCAAATAAAAAACGGAGAATTAATCAATTATGATCAATTCTCCGCTGAAGTGAATCAACGTACCGTCAATTCTTTATTTTGCTTTGAAGTGGGTTTCTTCTCCGTCAGAATATTTGAGCCATAATTCCTTTGAAGTTAATCTTAATATTTCCTCGGTCTCAGAATCTCCATCGAAAGTTATTTTTATACTTTTTTTACTATCCACAAACTCCCATTTTCCATCAAATGAGGTTGTTGTCCCTAGATAAGTGTAAGTAACCTTAAGATTTCCATCTTTTTCAAACTCATAAACTGGACTATTTGTTTCAGTTGTTTCGATTCCGTTTGCATCAACATATTTTTCGATATTCCATTCTCTTGCAATTCTTGATGTTTTAGTTCTTAATGACAAGGCAGGACCATCTTCATATTTACAAGATGTAGAGCCAAAAACTATGGCTAAAGCCAATAATAGAGTTGTGAATTTCAATGTTTTCATTTTGTTTGTTTTTTTAGTTAAAATTTTAGTTGACCAAGTTAATTGCTATTTAGTCTTTTCTGAGGTTCTGTCGCATTAATTATTTTTCGCCCATTTTTCGTCAAATTCCATGAACGTTCAAAAAGTTAACTCACATTATTTCAACGGTTTATGATTTTTCGTTTTGTATGAATTAGGCTTCAAATAGTGATTTTTTAGTTAATGCGACAGAACCAAATATTAGATAAAATGAGAAATATTATCTCATTTATTAATAAATTTGTTGTTAATTATAATTTTTATTGGCAGTAATGCTTCAAACTAATTACATGAGAATCATATTCTTATTTATAGGATTTACATTGAGTTTAAACTTTGCTGTTGCTCAAAATCAATCACATGCTTGTTATTACCAAATCGAGTTGACCGACGACTATGATGATGGTTGGAACGGAGCAGAAGTGGAGATTATCGATTCGGTAGGAAATGTGATCTATACCCTCGGTAAAAGTTTTACCGATGGAGCTATTTTTATGCATAACGTTTTGTTGAATTCAGGTCTTACGTACTCACTTGTAGTATCAGATGAAGGAAATTTTCCGGAGGAAATAGGTCTTGTAATCAAATCCAATGGTGTAATTGTATCCACTTATAACTCTTCGTCATCTACTTCATTAAATACACAAATGGCTAGTTTGTCTCCAACTTGTGTAAATTGTTTGAGTTCCCAGATGTGTTCTTTTAACGTTACTTTGACAGATTCCTTTGGCGATGGTTGGGATGGCGCTAGAGCTGAAATAAGGGATACTAATGGTAATATTTTTTATGTTCTTGGCGTCAATTTTTCAACTGGTTCGACATACACTGACTCAGTAGTATTATGCTCTTCAAATCAATATAAAATAGTGCTTACCGATGATGGGGATTATCCTCAGGAGATTGGATTGAGTGTTTCAGATGGTCTATCTTTTGTTTCGTCGTATTCTCCAAGTTCAAATACAAGCACAGGAGATGAATTGGCGTCATTTACCGCTGCGTGTATTTCTGGAAATGTAGACGCCATCACATCTTGTGGGCCTTATACATGGATCAACGGATTGACATACTCAACGAGCAATTTCTCTGCAGTAGACACGCTAACAAACGTAAATGGTCAGGATAGTATTGTAACCTTAAATCTAGTTGTAAATAGTCCGCAATATAGAGCTGATTCGGTCGTGTCCTTTAGCTCCTACACATGGATCGATGGCAATACTTACTCACAGTCTACTTCAGTCCCATCAATGACTTTTACTGCTTCAAACGGTTGCGACAGTATTGTGAACTTAGTTTTATCAATTCGTTCACCCGGCGTAGTGTCTCGGGAGATTATGTTTATGCCAGACGAGCCTAAAGATATTTTAACTTCAAAACCGCAATACCCTGATTCTACCTGGGCAAACACAAGGATTTTTAATATTGATCGGCTTATTGATGCCTACACGCATTATCCAGATGATGATTCTACTATTGTAGGCACGGGTCTTTATAGAGTGATCAATGCTACTCCAAGAGAGTATTATAACGTAGTCGTTTGGGGCATTTTTCAAAACACAACGGATACAGTTTTCATACGTGATTTTAGTCTATTAAGATCCTTTGAGAGTATTATCCTTGAATTACCCTATGTAGCCGGGACAGGACAAAAAACCTTTACAAAAATCAATGGAGGAAGTGTTACTATTTCTAACCCTTTTAATAGGGATATAGATTTTTATCTAGAATGCTCTGACGAAAGCTTTAATAAGCTAAGGGAGATAGAAATGTCAACAAGACTTTGGTTCTTAGATAATCAGAAAACAACGGGGAATTTTGATGACCCCACCCCCGCTTTTTGTCGTCACTTTCTAACGGCTTATGCTAACATAGCTTATATGTGGTCTCAAGCTGAATTTGAAGATTCTTGGAAGGATGTTGATATGATTATTCATGGCAATCAAAGTTGGCACGGATTCATCAAGAAGTCTAATGGAACATACTTAAAAACGTCATTAACGACTACTAGTACAGATTCTCTTACGTTAACCGGTGATAGTACATCTGGACTACCTAATGCATCTTGGCTCATGTATGAGGAAATCTCCATGGATACAATATTTAAGTCCAACGGTGACACCTTGGTAAACGACAAATGGTTTTCGGGTACAAATACTACGGTTCTAGATAGTTTTCCAAACAGCGAGCTTTATAAGTTGCTTCCTGTTAGTGATACACTGAATAAACTCGCAATTTTAAACACATTCAAAACTAAATCTGATCAGTATTTAGGTAATATAAAGAATGTCGCTGGTCTTGGCGGTGGAAGTCTTTTAGGTATTTCTGGGGGACAGATGGTCGGTCAAAGATTTTATGAAAGCATCGGTCAATCTAATTCGACTTTTTATCACGAGTTCGCACATGGAATAAACTACCATCATGAATCTAATCTTACTTATGCTGATGCTAGAGGTGGATGGGAACTCTTTAATCGAAAAATGTTCGAAGGCTATAGTGGAAGTAGAGATACGGTTGATTTAACCTTTAAAAACGGCCAACCTAGAGTAATAACAAAGACACTTCCGTTCATAGAACCCTTTTACAGGCAGGATGTTTTTCATACTGATTCGGTGAATATTTCTTCAGAATTTGGGGTCGATACCATTCTAGATATTAAAATCATCAATCAACATGAATGGCTTTATACCACAACTGCCATAAGTTCGAGATATTCCCGAAATGACACAAAAAAGCCAGACCTTGTTATTGATAGTTTAACGCTTCCTAGTGGAGTTACTTCATCACAGGTTTTTCCCTTGATTATTCCAATTGGTGATACTGCTGATATCTCAATCCGATTAAAATTCACGAATTTATCTAAAACGGATACAAGTGTTATAAAAGATTCTATTGTTATCCATAGTGAGCATACATATTGGATCCCTCTTGAAGTTGAATTAATCCCACTCAATTACTCATCTATCGATACTGTAAAGGAATGTGACAATTATTATTGGGTTGTAAATAATGAAACTTATGAGTCATCCAATATCGTTATAGAAGAGTTGACGGATTCACAAGGTCAAGACTCAATTCTAATATTGAGTTTAGAGATAAATCAATCCTATTCAGATACCATCCATCAGCTGTCTTATTGCACGCCTTTCTATTGGCAAGGAGACACGATTTTTGCATCTGGTCTTTACTCGTCATCTTTTATTTCTGAACATGGCTGTGATTCTACTCTGTATTTAGACTTTACACGAATCGATGGTATAGACAGTTCTTTTGTTTCTACCAATAATGATGATGCCAAGGAATTTCAGAATAACGGTTCAATGAATTTAGGTTCTAAGTCTCTACAGTTGGGCAGCGCCTCTGGTGAGCTTTTAAAATCAGGCTTTAGATTTAGTGATGTGGGACTGGAAAAAGGCATCAATATACAGTCTGCGAGGGTATCTATGGTTGCTCGAAATGATGACAGTAGTCCCTTGAAAATAACAATAGCCGGGGTTGCTTTAGATAGTACATCTTCTTTTTCTAACACGTCTTATCACCTTTCCTCTCTTCCTCAAACAAACGAGAAAGTTGAATGGACCGTTGATAATTGGACCAAAGATTCAACATATTATACTGCTGATGTTTCTTCAATCATTACCGAAATAATTAGTAGACCTAACTGGAAAGCAGGAAATGCAATAACATTAATTATGTGGTCTACAGATTCTTCAACAAGCAATCTAAGAACATTGAGGTCAAAGAATGACGGTTCTATAATCGGTCTGTATGTAAATTATGGTAACCCTATTGAGATTGTAGATACGGTTGCAACAAGCTATTTTTGGCCTGTAAGCCAATCCTCATACTCTACTTCAGGAGTTTACGTTTTTGTTCCAACTGGGGGAGCTTGTAGCGATTACCAATATTTAGATCTTACCCTAAATGCCCCAACTTCATCCACTTCGTATGATTCGATTGTTGCTTGTGGTAGTTATACCTGGATAAATGGAGTTACTTACACTTCGAGCACATCCGCTCCTGTGGATACTTTAACCTCTTCTACAGGTCAGGATAGTGTTGTGACCTTGATTCT
>CBFHHA010000038.1:0-23487 GCA_965655625.1 Flavobacteriales bacterium
CATTCCTCTACCTATTCTCGTGTTATAGCTATAATTTATTGTGGTTCTCAAGTTTTTTGAAAAGTCATTCAGTTGCACATTCACATCCTGGATTCCAATTTCATGAAAATCACCATACTCCTTCCCCCAGGTTAATGTAGGCGAAAATGTGCGCAACAAACTTATGAAATTTGAGGCGTTCTTTTCAAAAACAAAATCAGAATGGGTGAAGATTTTTACCGCCTTGAATTTGGGCGAAATAGTCTCTTGTTGTTGCGAAAAAGCGCAAGAAAACAGAATCAACATTCCCAATGTAGCACTATTTTTCTTCAGTAAACTCATTTTATTTTCTCAATTTGATTAAAACTAACTCTTAGAATATTGTTCACCAAGTAATTTAACTTTTTTAACAATTACTAAAATCTTACAGTCGCTCCCACTTTCAGTGAGAGTGCCCTTGGCAATGCTTCAAAATCATTGAATGTAGAAGTTTGTTGATTTACAGGTATTGTTGGGTCTTGCTCATTGGTTCGAATATTTTCGTAGGCACAAAATTTATAGGGTAAACTTAAATCTAGTAAAATGTTGTTTCTTAATTCGTAAGTTACCCTGGGAATAATAATCCCATGAAAACGCAAGTATTTTCCTGAAGAAGCAAACCCTTGTGCAGAATTTCTAAAAATCTCTGAGTAGTTACTCTGGAAACTTCCTCCGAGTCCTCCTCCCACAAAAAACTGGAACTTGCTCACGCCCTCATCACTCATTCTATAATTGAAAGAATACTCTGCACCTGCGCTGTAATTTCTTGCTTGATTTCTACTAAAAAAATTTATGGACAACAGTTGAATCTCATGAAAGTTTTCTCCCTTTCCCCAGGCAATTGCGGGCGAAAACACTCCCAATTCTATGGTACGAGTACCAGCAGTTTGCCCTAATTCAAATTCGATATTTTTGTATAGTTTAAACTGAATGAATTTTCCGTTTTGACCGAAAGCTGCTTGCAACAACAAAGTGGTGAATAAGAGTAACAAGATTTTTTTCATAACACGAATGGTTTAATTAATCATTTAACTTAATAGTCTTTAAAGATATTGCAGAAAATCGAGATATACTTCTGTTTGACCGATTTTCATTTCTAAATTAATTGACAATTTCCAAACCTATTTACATTTATCCCTTTATCTTTGTTTTCAAATTCAAAAAAAAGCACTATTTCTGTGAAAACAACAACTATAAAAGAAGCCTTAACGATTTCCTCGTTGATAGGAGAAAAAGTAACCATTTGTGGCTGGGTAAGAACTTTCAGAAGCAATCGATTTATCGCCTTAAATGACGGATCCACGATTCATAATATTCAAGCGGTAGTGGAGTTTGAAGAAACAGAAGAGTCTGAATTAAAAAAAATAAATACGGGCGCAGCCATCGAGGTTTCTGGAAACTTAGTAGAATCACAAGGAAAAGGACAGAAAGTAGAAATTCAAGTTACTGAATTCACTATTTTGGGAGAAGCTAATCCCGAAGAATATCCACTTCAGCCTAAGAAACACTCTTTGGAGTTTTTGAGAGAGAAGGCTCATTTGCGAATGAGAACCAATACATTTGGTGCAGTATTTAGATTGAGACACGCCATGTCTTTTGCAATTCATCAATATTTTCACAACAAAGGTTTTTACCAAATGCACACACCCATAATTACGGGAAGTGATGCTGAGGGTGCTGGCGAAATGTTTCGTGTTACGACTTTGGACCTAGACAATATTCCAAAAGGAGAGGACAAAAAAACAGACACATCCAAAGATTTTTTTGGGAAAGAAACAAACCTAACTGTTTCTGGGCAATTGGAAGCTGAACTTGGTGCCTTGGCACTTGGTAAGGTTTATACATTTGGACCTACATTTAGAGCCGAAAACTCCAACACCACGAGACACTTAGCGGAGTTTTGGATGATAGAGCCAGAAGTAGCTTTTGCCGATATTATCGACAACATGAATTTGGCCGAAGATTTCTTGCAGCATCTTGCACAATATGCGATTGACAACTGCATGGATGACCTGGAATTCTTGAACGAAAGAGAAATTGCTGAAGACAAATTAAAGCCTCAGATTGAGAGAAATGAATTAAACCTTATCGATCGGTTGAAATTTGTTACTGCTAATAACTTTGAACGAATTACGTACACCGAGGCGATTAAAATTCTAGAAAATTCAAAGCCTTACAAAAAGAAAAAATTCAATTACATGCCCGAATGGGGCAGTGACCTGCAGACTGAACACGAACGGTATTTGGTCGAAAAACATTTCAAAAAACCAGTTGTAATTTCGGATTATCCCGCGAGTTTCAAAGCGTTTTACATGCGACAAAACGAAGACGGAAAAACTGTTGCTGCCATGGATATTTTGTTTCCAGGTATCGGAGAAATTATTGGAGGATCACAGCGAGAAGAAAGGCTTGATGTATTGAAAGAAAAATGCAAAGAATTCAATATTCCGGAAGAGCACGTTTGGTGGTACCTCGAAACGAGAAAGTTTGGAACTTGTGTGCATTCTGGATTCGGATTAGGATTTGAAAGACTTGTTATGTTTGTTACCGGTATGACAAACATTAGAGATGTAATTCCTTTCCCGAGAGCTCCGAAAAATGCGGATTTTTAATCCTAGGAAAAGAATCAAAAGTAAAACCTCTTTGAAATGTCAAGGGGGTTTTTTTGTGCTCATGAGGCAGATATTAAAATGGATATCCAATTCCGATATTAATTTGAGGAGTGTACAAACCAGGTAAATTGGAAGAATTATTGAGAGAGTTTACAAAAGTATTGTATTCATCCTTTGGCTGAAAAAACCATCTTTCTCCTTCTATCAAGCTCGGATTTTTTAGCGGATATGCAATATCCAGTCTTATCAAGAAAAAGCTCAAATCTACTCTTATTCCAAAACCGGCACCAATGGCGATTTCGCTTGCAAATTTGTTCACTTTGAAATCGGCACCCGGTCTCAGAGAGTCCTCATTCATCAACCAAATATTTCCTGCATCAACAAACAAGGCTCCGTCCAAAAAACCAAGTAAATCAAAACGATACTCCAAATTCCCTTCTATTAAGATCTCCCCTATTTTATCAAAAACGATGGCTGAATCTCGAAAAGAACCAGGGCCAAGAGATCTTGCCTTCCAAGCTCTTGTTTTGTCTGTTCCTCCAGCAAAGAAACTTTTTTCAAAAGGCAATGCAGCGCTCAAGTTTCGCATGGGAACTCCTACACCTCCAAGTACTCTAAACACCAAACTACTTTTTTCGTTAATTCGATTGTAAACTCTCAAATCATGCTGAGTTTTTACATATTGAGCAAACTGTATCCCTAGTATTTTGTATGCATCAATTGCAGGGTCTTTTTCTTGATTGGTGAGTGTGTAGAATGTACTTAGCAAGTTTCCAGCGCTCTCCACCGAACCATCGTAATACAAGGTTGTTCTTTTCTTAGATTTAGCAGTGGGAGAATTGTACACAAACCGGTAACGAGCAGCCGAAATAATGTGATTTTGAAAGCTCGCAGCCAACAGTTTATCATTCAAGCTGCTAATTCTATTCTCGAACTCTTCTGATTTTACAACCTCAACCGCACTAAATGCAATTGGCTCCAACAAATGAGAGAACTTTCCTTTCACGTTCCAAGAATATCCGTAAGACAATTCCTGAATTCCTCTTTCGAAATCTAATTGAATTACGTTCAGTCTTCGCTGATAATTTAGTGAAGCTGAAATAACCGTTTTGGTGTTACTTACAGTCTTGTACTTGTAGGTCGAAAAAAATAATAGTTTGGGAATAGTTAGCGAAACTTCTGGACCAAACTCAATTGTATTAAAAGCAGAAGAAACATCAGAAAACGACTGAAAATCGATAGGGATATTACTATTATCTGCAGTATTATCGTTTACAAACAAGGGTTGCGACTCCAAAGAACCCGAAAGACCAATATGAAATACTTCTGCTCCTCTAAACACGTTATTGTGATTAAACAGCAAAGATCCTTCAATTCCAAAATTACTTCCCGAGGTTGTTCCATTCCACTCTACCCTGGCATCCTTTCGCTTAGCTCCTTGCAACAAAACAGTCATTATCAATTCATGCCTGCCGCTTGATGTATCCAGTTCGGTGACAATATTTACCGTTTGGAACACACCTAGCGAGGTTAGTTTTCTAAAGGTTTGTTGCTGTCTTTGTTTGCTAAAAATATCTCCTGGTTTCAGAAATAAACAAGAATAAAACAAATTCGCATTGATGTCATTTTTTCCTTGAACCGAATAGTCTATTTTCTTGAACGAATAATCTGTCACTTGGGAGCTAAATGGATTTTGCACATACTGAAATTTAACTCGACCAATTCGAAACACTTTATGAGTGGATGCAGCTATCGAATCAGTTTTGGCAACTTTCTCTTTGTATAAATCTATTCGCAAATTTATATCCACCCAGTTGCCATTTGAACTGCTACTATCCACATAAAACTTTATGTAATTTTTATTGAATAAATAGAATCCATTGTTTTGTAAATAAGTAGCAAAACGTTCTCGTTCATCGTCCAATTTATCTACGTCAAATATCGACCCTACTTTCAATTTTGAAGTGGCCTCCAATTTTTTTATGTAAGTCAAAAGCAAGGAATCCTCCGAAGTAGTTTTTATCGATTTTATGCGAAAAGGATCTTCCACTTCCACGAGGTAACTTACAATTGCTCTTTGTTTCTGTAGTCCCCAAAATCTTTTGTCGATGTAGTGAATCGAATCTTTTACGGAATTTGTAAAAAATCCTTTTCTAATCAGATAAATATGGATTTGATCTGCGGTTTTTCGGGACATAGATTCGCTTAATATCACCGGAGCCTCCCCTATCGAATACAGTATTTTCTCTCCAAAAGAGTCGAAATTTTCGCTCGTTTTTCTCGTAATAAGAGGTTTGTTCTTTTTGGCTTTTCGCTCATTCTTTCTGTCGATTCGTTTATTCTTTCTTTCTGTTTTTCGTTGCTCTCTCACAGCTACTCTAGCAGAATCCATGGTATTGTGAAGCAATAAATGAAACTTTAGAACAGAAAAAATAGTTCTATTCGGCCTTTGCTTAATGACTGATTTCAAATCGTCTTTATCTACTTGGTCACTGTTGGTAATTATTCTATTCTTGTTTAACAAGTATTGAGTATCGCTCAGCTTTTTGGTGTAACACGACCCAAGCAAAAACGACAGAATAAAAACAACTATGAAGGACTTATGTGACAATTATCTGTTACTTTTATGACATAAAAATGGAAATGCTCCAAATATAATGCCTGAAATTACGAAAAACCAACTGAAACACGTTCGATTACTGAAACAAAAAAAGCACAGAGTGCACTCTGGCCAATTCGTTGTGGAGGGTGAAAAAAATGTGGCTGAACTAGTTAATTCATCCTTGGAAATCGTAGAAATATTTGCCACAAAAGATTGGACTCCAAGCACACAAAACTTTCCTGTAATCACAGTAACGAGCAAAGAATTGTCGCAAATGAGCGGGCTAAGTACACCCAACAAAGTATTAGCGGTGGTAAAAATCCCCAAATCCTTATTTTCTTTAAGTAAATTAAAAGAAGGTGTCACTTTGGTTTTGAACGAAATAAACGACCCAGGAAACCTCGGTACAATCATCCGCACGGCAGATTGGTTCGGAATAAAGCATATTATCTGCTCGCCAAACTCGGTGGATTGCTTCAATCCTAAAGTGGTTCAATCTACCAAAGGATCCATTGCCCATGTAGAAATTCACTACCAGGATTTAAAACCGATTTTAAAAGAGTATAATCATGCAATTTTTGCCGCAGATATGATTGGAGACAACTTGAGTAAAGAATTTCAATTCCCCAAAAATTGTCTAATTATGATGGGAAGCGAATCACACGGAATACCCAGCGAACTGAACGAATACATTACAAACCGGGTAACGATACCAAAAATAGGAGAGGCAGAATCATTGAACGTAGCGATAGCAACTTCCATTATTCTGTACCACTGTAACTTATAATAACATGACTTTAGAGCAAGCACAAAAAATTGTAGATGACTGGATAAATCAACATGGCGTTCGGTACTTTAATGAGCTAACTAATTTGGCAATGTTAACTGAAGAAGTAGGAGAAGTAGCACGAATTATCTCGCGTGAGTACGGAGAACAATCCTATAAAAAAGAAGCAAAAAAATCAGAATTGGGAGATGAATTGGCCGATGTGTTGTTTGTGATTCTTTGTTTGGCAAATCAAACTGGCATAAACTTGACGGATGCACTTGCCAAAAACCTTGAAAAAAAGACAAAAAGAGATTTAGATCGTCACAAAAACAATCCAAAACTGAGCTAAATGAGAGTTCTCTTTTTTTGTATTCTCTTGCTTCTATTTGCTTGCACCAACCCCGTAGTTATTTCAACTAAAAACCCACTTAAGGATTTGGAAGAAGAACTTTCGGGAGTGTTATTAGGCAAACAAATTCCTTACTTAACAAAAAACATAGAGAACCCAGAAAATGACATTGAGATTTTTATGAACCATCACAAGCTCATAGCTTCAGAAATAGATATTTATTTCAAAAAGAATCATCAAGAAAGATTTCTACAGATTCAACATTATTACAATTCTCGGTTCCAATCCAATGAGAGAGACTCACTTTACGGGAGTTGGCAAACAGATTCAACTGAGTTTATTTTGTATAAAAACTCGGATAGTAGTATCTTGGTCAACATTTTTAAGAGAAATTAAACCAAATTTATGGCAAATACTTCAGACATCAGAAACGGGCTTTGTATCAGATTCAAGCACGATTTATTCAAAATTGTTGAATTTCAACACGTAAAACCGGGAAAAGGTCCTGCTTTTGTGAGAACAAAACTTAAGAGTCTAACGACAGGTAGAACGCTGGACAATACTTTTTCGGCCGGTCACAAGATCGAAGACGTGCGAGTGGAAACAAGAAATTATCAGTTTTTATACAAAGATGATCAAGGTTTCCATTTTATGAATACGACTTCTTATGAGCAAATTATGTTGCAAGAAGCAATGATTGACAATCCTCAGTTTTTGGTAGATGGAGATTCTGCCACTATCGTATTTGATGCTGAGCAAGAAACACCATTAACTTGCGAACTTCAGCCATATATTGATACTGAAATTAGCTACACCGAGCCAGGAGTAAAAGGAGATACTGCAACAAATACCCTGAAACCGGCAACGATTACAACTGGAGCAGAAATTCGAGTTCCGCTATTCATCAATATTGGAGACAAAGTGAGAGTAGATACCAGAACTGGAGAATACAAAGAAAGATTAAAATAAGAGAGGAAACCTCAACAGCATTCCGGAACTCCCAGCTCACTAAATGAGTTGAGAGTTTTTTTTTGTAATGAATTGTCAGTTAATCTGTCAAATAATTCAAAAATACATCTTGGCATAATAATTAAGGAGCAACAGTGTGAAAAAACAGGAATCAATATTTACCGGAATGGGAATCCCATTTATTTTAGTTTTTCTTTTGTGGAGCATTCATTTCCTCAACCTCGAGTTTCCCGAACTAAAATTTACTTCTTACGGTGTATTTCCTCAAACAATCGAGGGGTTAAGAGGTATATTATTTTCTCCTTTTATTCACGACACTTCGGATTTTTCTCATATCATTGGCAACTCTATTCCACTTTTTGTCTTGAGTTGGCTATTCATTTTATCTTACCGAAAATTATTTGCCCCGGTAGTTATTTTTATCTGGTTGTTCTCTGGATTGTGTGTGTGGCTAGCCGGCCGAGAATCATACCACATTGGAGCCAGCAGTGTAATTTATGGACTTGCCTACTTTTTATTCTTTGGGGGTGTATTTAGTAAAAACAAACGACAGATTGCAACCTCTCTTATTATTGCATTTTCATATGGCAGCATGGCTTGGGGTATTTTCCCTATCGAAGAGAGAATCTCCTGGGAAGGTCATTTATTTGGGTCTGTTTCGGGTATAATTATGGCTGTTTATTATCGTCAAATGTATTTTTCGCCCGATACCTACAACTTACAAGTAAATCCCGCTTTTGAGGAATACGTAAATGAATACAACGAGCGTCTGAAACTGCAGGAAGAAGAAGAAACGCAGAGATCTCAATCAAACACCCATACCACCTCTGATAGGAGCTATAACGTGATTTTTGAATACAAAAAAAACGAGACTGAGGATAAGTAAGGCATTAAAATGGTGTAATGAACTAGTGTAATGAGCTCCTACCAAAAACAAGATAACACTCAACAATTACAGTAGATGCATAAAAAAAGGAACAACCCTCAAGCCGTTCCTATTTTCTCTAATTCGTAGTATGCAAGCTCTTGTAAGAGACTTTTAGTTATTTAACATAACTGGCATTACCAACATCAAAATATCTTCTCCTTCGATATCCGTTTCGCTTGGTAAAATTATCCCTGCTCTTGAAGGGTCACTCATTTCCAAATGAATAGTGTCTGATTCTAAGTTAGAAAGCATTTCAATTAAAAATCTTGAATTAAATCCAATTTCTATGTCCGTTCCCTCATAGCTACAAGTCAATCTTTCATTGGCTGCATTAGCAAAATCTAGATCTTCTGCGCTAATAGCCAATTCACTTCCTGCTACTTTCAGCCTCACTTGGTGAGTAGATTTGTTTGAGAAAATCGACACTCTTTTCATTGAGTTCAACAATGATTGTCTTTCTACTGTTAGTCTATTTGGGTTTGTTTTTGGAATTACCGCATCATAGTTTGGATACTTTCCGTCAATTAATCGACACACTACATTGAAATCATCAAATTTGAAATGAACGTTAGATTCGCTGTACTCAATCATCACATCATCCGAGGTATTTCCAACCAAGTTCTTTAGTAAGTTAAGAGGTTTTTTTGGCACAATGAAAGAAGCCGGAGAACTCGCCTGACTCGATGTACTTCTGTATCGCACCAACTTATGAGCATCGGTAGCAGCAAAAGTAACAGAATCACTCTCTAATTGGAAAAACACACCTGACATCACTGGTCTCAAATCGTCATTCCCAGTAGCAAAAATTGTTTTGTTAATAGCTCTTGATAATACATCAGATGACAAAGAAATTGTAGAAGGTGATTCTAATATTGGCGTATTAGGAAATTCGTCTTTATTTTGTCCACTTAGTTTGAACTTTCCATTATCTGAAGAAATCTCTATTCCAAAATTTGACATATCTACGGAAAAAGTGAGAGGTTGCTCCGAGAAAGTCTTCAACGCATCCATTAAAAATTTAGCTGGAATTGCAACAGCACCATCTTCTTTCGCTTCTATTTCGAATTTGGAAGAAATAGTTGTTTCTAGATCTGAAGCCAAAACTGTTAATTGTTTTCCCTCTATTGAAAATAGAAAATTATCCAAAATAGGAAGAGTATTATTGGTACTCAACACTCCGCTTATAGACTGTAAGTGCTTGAGTAATAGTGTGCTTGAAACAATAAATTGCATAATTGGTTGTAATATTTAAATTGTATTTTATGCTCAAAGATACTTCTTTGGGAAGTATTGAATGAAATGACTCTTCTATTTTTTTTAACAATTCCACTCAAGAAATGAACAACTTGAAAATTTGGTAGAAAAAAATTATTTGTAAGCCAGTCACTTGTTTTATTAGTGAAGTTTACTAAATTTGCACACCACGTAAAAATGGTCTCGTGGCCGAGCGGCTAGGCAGTGGTCTGCAACACCATCTACAGCGGTTCGAATCCGCTCGAGACCTCAAAAAAAACTCTTCTTGATATCAAGAAGAGTTTTTTTTTGACTGGAATTTGTGGGTTTATGTTTAGCGCTCTAAACGAATAATTTCCATCGAATTTAAGTTCTCATATATAGAAGTCGAAATATCAAAATAAGAGTTTTCTCAAACTATTTTAGTAAATTTACGGGACGAGAATCGGTTTTCCAACAACCTAAAAAAACCAAACTTTTTTTAACAAAAAAATGTCAAAAAAAAAAAATTTCTAGAATCTAGCGTTGGTGGTAACTAACAAAAACGTTTGTTAATAAATGTCCTTTTTGTTAATTATTCAAATTGTCTTCCTCAGATATTTTATTCATTTTTGTAATGCGGAAGAAAGAAAGACAATCCGGTCTTCCCTCCTTCGAACTTTAAAAAATTAACAGCTAACACATTCAAAATGAACGAAACGAACCAAAACCTGCACCCCGAACCAATACTAACTGAAAACAACAACAGATTTGTTCTGTTCCCAATTCAACACGATGATATTTGGGCATATTACAAAAATGCTGAAGCGAGTTTTTGGACTGCGGAGGAATTGGATTTGTCTTCGGACATTACAGACTGGGAAAACAAACTGAATGACGATGAGCGATATTTCATCAAACACATCTTGGCGTTCTTTGCTGCGAGTGATGGAATCGTAAATGAAAACTTGGCCGAAAATTTTGTTGCAGAAGTGCAATACACGGAGGCAAAGTTTTTCTATGGTTTTCAAATTGCCATTGAAAACATTCATTCTGAAACTTATTCTTTACTGATTGATACATTAATTTCAGATTCGAAAGAGAAGGATTACTTGTTTAACGCGATCGAAACTTTTCCGCCAGTACAAAAGAAAGCGGAATGGGCTTTGAGATGGATTGATAACGGAAGTTTTGCCGAAAGGTTAATTGCTTTTGCTGCGGTAGAAGGAATTTTCTTTTCTGGAAGTTTCTGCTCTATTTTCTGGTTGAAAAAGAGAGGACTAATGCCAGGACTCACATTCTCAAACGAGTTAATTTCGAGAGACGAAGGTTTACATTGTGATTTTGCGGTATTGTTGCACAACAACCATGTAATAAACAAAGTTTCGCCAGAGAGAATCAAGGAAATTATTGTGAATGCTGTGGCCATTGAAAAAGAATTCGTGACAGAATCACTCCCCGTAAGATTGATCGGAATGAATTCTGATATGATGAATCAATACATCGAATTTGTGGCAGATAGATTATTGATAGAATTGAATTGTGAAAAAGTATTCAATGCTACGAATCCTTTTGATTTCATGGACATGATCAACTTGCAGGGTAAAACAAACTTCTTTGAAAAAAGAGTGGGAGAATACCAAAAAGCTGGAGTTGCAAGCGCATCATCATCTGAGCAAACTTTTTCGCTAGACGAAGATTTTTAAAAAAAAACCTCACCAATTAACACAAAATGGTATTAACACAAGCCGGTTAATAATAGCCAGTTAATTTGTGTAAAGTGGTAGAATGTTTTAATTAATTTTAAAACAAACAGGAGAGAAATCCCCAAACAAAAAAAGAATATAGGAAAAGAAAAAAAAGACCCCAATTTATGTATGTAGTTAAAAGAAACGGAAAAAAAGAAGCAGTACAGTTTGACAAAATCACAGCGAGAGTTCAAAAAATGTGTTATGGACTAAACCCATTAGTTGATTATACAAAAGTCGCCATGAAAGTGATTGAAGGATTGTACGATGGAGTAACTACAAGTGACTTGGATAACTTGGCAGCTGAAATCGCAGCAACAAACACAATTACGCATCCAGATTATGCATTGCTAGCCTCAAGAATTGCTGTTTCTAATCTACACAAAAACACCAACAAATCGTTCTCAAAAACGATGAAGGTGCTCTACGAATACGTAGACCCTATTACTAACGAACCAGCTAGCCTATTAGCTAATGATGTATACGCAATCATCAAAGAAAACGAAGCATTACTGGACTCAACACTTATTTATGACCGTGACTTCAGGTACGATTACTTCGGATTCAAAACCTTGGAAAGATCCTATTTATTAAAAACTCACGGAAACGTTACTGAACGTCCACAGCACATGTTGATGAGAGTTTCTATCGGGATTCATAAAAATGACATTGAATCTGCTATAAAAACCTATCACCTTATGTCACAAGGATGGTTTACACATGCCACTCCTACCCTATTCAACTCAGGAACCCCAAAACCACAAATGTCGTCTTGTTTCTTATTAACTACAAAAGAAGACAGTATTGATGGGATTTATGATACATTGAAACAAACGGCCAAAATTTCGCAATCTGCCGGTGGAATCGGTTTATCTATTCATGATGTAAGGGCAAAAGGTTCATACATAAAAGGAACGAATGGAACATCCAATGGAATAGTTCCTATGTTGAAAGTATTCAATGATACAGCAAGATACGTAGATCAAGGAGGAGGAAAAAGAAAAGGTTCTTTCGCTTTGTACCTAGAGCCATGGCACGCTGATGTTTTTGACTTCTTGGATTTGAAAAAGAATCATGGAAAAGAAGAACAAAGAGCAAGGGATTTATTCTACGCAATGTGGACTCCTGATTTGTTCATGAAGCGAGTTGAGGCTGACGAAGAATGGACTTTGATGTGCCCCAACGAATGTCCGGGACTTGCAGACAATTTTGGTGAAGAGTTTGAAAAGCTTTACACAAAATATGAGCAAGAAGGAAGAGGAAGAAAAACGATAAAAGCGCAGGAATTGTGGAACAAGATTGTAGAGTCTCAAATAGAAACTGGAACTCCTTACATGTTGTACAAAGATGCAGCCAACAGAAAATCGAATCAACAAAACTTAGGGACAATTAAGTCTTCTAACTTATGTACAGAGATTATTGAATACACCGCACCAGATGAAGTTGCCGTTTGTAACCTAGCCTCTATTGCTTTACCGAAATTTGTAAAAGAAAAGAAATTCGACCATCAAAAACTTTACGATGTAACGTATCAAGCTACACTGAACCTGAATAAAATAATCGACAACAATTACTACCCAGTAAAAGAAGCCGAAAACTCGAACATGAGACACAGACCTATTGGTTTAGGTGTTCAAGGATTAGCTGATGCTTTTATTTTGATGAGGTACAATTTTGATTCTGAAGAAGCAAGAAGATTAAACTCGGAGATATTCGAAACCATTTATTTTGCTGCTATGACAGCATCAAAAGATTTGGCAAAAGTAGAAGGTCCTTACCAAACCTATGCTGGGTCTCCTGTTTCAAAAGGAGTTTTCCAATACGACATGTGGGGAATTACTCCATCTCCAAGATGGGATTGGGCAACATTAAAAAATGAAGTTCAAGCCAATGGGGTAAGAAACTCGTTATTGGTAGCTCCAATGCCTACAGCTTCTACAGCCTCTATTCTTGGAAATAATGAATGTTTCGAACCTTATACTTCGAACCTTTATACACGAAGAGTTCTTTCTGGAGAATTTATCATTGTAAACAAGCATTTATTAAGAGACTTGGTAAACCTTGGACTTTGGAATAATGACCTGAAAAACCAAGTAATGATAGGTAATGGAAGTATCCAACACATTGATGAGATTCCTCAGAATATAAAAGACCTGTACAAAACAGCTTGGGAAATCAGTCAAAAATCTCTTATCAACATGTCCGCAGACAGAGGCGCTTTTGTATGCCAATCTCAATCATTGAACATATTCATGGAGAATGCCAATTTTGGTAAATTAACTTCCATGCATTTTTATGGATGGAAAAAAGGATTAAAAACAGGTATGTATTACTTACGAACTAAATCTGCAGTAGATGCAATTAAGTTCACAGTGACCAAAGAAAAGAAGGCAGAACCAAAACCAGAAGAAAAAAAGCCAATCATCAACATGGCTCCAGAAACACCTGTTGCTCAGCCAGTAGAACCAACCAAAGTAGAAGAAACTGATGACAACTATTCTTTTTCTCAATCTCAATCTGCTCCGGTTGTAGAACCTTTAGTTTCTCCCATGCACTCAGCGAGCGAGACAATTCCTCAGGTTCAATCTGCTCCATCCAATAACGAACCGATGTTTGTAGATGTAAATGATGCGGCTTATCAAGCTGCCAAACTACAGTGCTCAATTGACAATCCAGATGATTGCGAAATGTGCGGAAGTTAATTAACCCAAAATAGTTTAACACAAAGTCCTGATTACTCGTTTAATCAGGACTTTTTTTGTGTACGGACTTTTCGACAAAAATTCTTAATACTTACTAGCAACTGACGTTTGAAAACGAACTAATCAATTAAATCCACGGAAAGAGGTACATTTCAATACTTTAAACTCAAAATAACGGGCAGATTTAATTATATTTAAACCTCATAAATGCTCAAAACCAATGAAAAGATTTTCACTACTCTCACTTATTTTTATCCAATCGCTTGGGATCTCACAAACCATAGGAGACACAATTCGCATTCAATCCTTTGACTATTCAAGTCAAACAAGAGATACGATGGTTAATTTCCCTACTGATACAACCGTGAAATATGAGAAAATTTTGATGTATTACAACATGCGATGCAAAGGAGGAAGAGTCTCCACAGGAACCAACCGAAACTTGGGATGTGGGGAATGGGATTATTCTTGCAACACGTATATTCATGATTCCACTCGATTTGACTCTACCAGAGCATTGGTTTCCAATTATTTAATCTCAAATTTTTCAGGGAACTCATTTCCATATTCCATTAATCCAATTTATGATTACTACAGAAAGATAGAGAAAAAAACTACTGTCATAAGCACCACATCTGAGGATATTGATACTATTGGGTCTGGTAGTCTTGTTTCAAACAAAGTGATTCCTACTCAACTACATACAGGAAAAACTCAATTCCTATACACAGCTACAGAACTATTGGCTGCTGGAATCACAGCAGGAAATATAGACGCACTATTACTTGACGCTAGTTCCACTGGATCAAGAGCAAATCAATTGAAAATTAACATAAAATCGACATCAAAATCCATACTGATTGCTGATTCTATTGATTTAAGTGGATTTACGGAAGTATTCTACTCAACAACCCAACTTGCCACAGGCCTCAATAAATTTCAATTTCACACACCTTTTAACTGGGATGGAACCTCAAATTTAATTGTTGAATTTACATTCAACGGAAACTCATCTGGCTTAGCGAACTCCATACTTTGTCACTCATCTTCACATGGCGGTCTTATGGCAGGTGGTGATTACTCACTCAAATTTGAATCGGCTAATTTCATTGAAAGTAACTCCTACAAAGGAGTTGGAGGAACAACAAACCGAACCATGGAAGCTTGGATAAAAACTACCACTATCGGAGGTGAAATTCTTTCGTGGGGAAACAATGCTACAAGTGAAAAATGGAACTGGAGAACTACGAATAATGGTTATCAACGAATAGAAATAAACGGTGCTGGAGTTGTGGGTAGTACAAACATAGCAGACGGAAATTGGCATCATGTTGCAGCCATCCTGACTGGGAGTAGATTGTCTGACATTGAGTTTTACGTGGATGGAGTTTTGGATAGCAAAACATCTAATCCTTCCACTGCCATTAATACAAATATACTTTCTGGAATAAATGTTCAGGCAAGTAAAGGAATCCATAATCGTTACTTAATTGGCGAAATGGACGAGTTGAGAATCTGGAACACCAATTTAAGTTTAGCAGATTTAAGAGCATGGAAACGAAAAAAAGTCACCTCTTCTCACCCAAACTATTTGAATTTGGAAATGAATTACCGATTAAATTCTACGGGAACTATTGCTGTCGCAGATAGCTCAAGTAATGGAAATCACGGTATCATAAATGGCTCTTCCAATAGAATCTCTTTTACCGGCGAAGATTTATTCAAAGAAATTTCGGAACTGAATATTCGTCCAAATATTCAATTTGCACAAGGCACTTACGTTTTATCCACAGTAAATGACACCCTGTACGATTCAGTCCTACACCCTTCTCATTTGGTACAGGAGCGTCAAGTGTTTTCTAAATCGGGAGAATTGAGAAGTGATAGTATCGCAATCATCATGTCAAACACTTATTTTAATGCTGGAAAAACTTCCTATTTCTACAATTCAATGGGAGTAGTATATGACTCCGTATCCAATACACCAGATGGAACTATTACCCTCAGTGATCTGAGCTATTTCAATCGATTTCCTATGAAATTCGAAATCATGTCGTTTGTCACTCCTTATGGAATCAATTTGGATTTAGGACCAACCGGTAAAACATGGATTTTTGATGTAACAGACTTCACTCCTTTTCTAAATGGAAAAAAAAGAATCACCATGGAAAGAGGTGGAGAATATCAAGAGGAAATGGATATCTCTTTTTTGTTTATTGTTGGAACTCCTGAACGTGAGGTAAAAGAAATAAAAGAAATTTGGCCCACCGGGTACCACGGCTATACGGATATTATGGCCAACAAATATTTCGCTCCTAGAAAACTCCCTTTGGATACTTCGGCAAGCTATTTCGAGATAAAAACCTCTGTTACGGGCCACGGACAAGAAGGGGAGTTTATTCCAAGAATGCATTTTTTAAAAATAGACTCTAGTCACCAATTCGACTGGCAAGTATGGAAAGATTGCGGTGAAAACCCTGTTTTTCCGCAAGGTGGAACATGGATTTATGACCGAGCTGGGTGGTGTCCTGGAATGGCAACAGACATTCAAGAAAATGATATTACTGGGTTGGTTGGAAGAAACGACTCCGTTTTAATTGATTATGGGGTGAGCACTGCTGCCGGTACTTCCAATTATATTGTGAGCAATAAACTTATTACTTACGGTGAATATAACCACAACTTGGATGCTGCAATTGTTGATGTGGTTGCACCTTCTAACAGAGTAGAATATGAAAAAGAAAATGCCATCTGTCACTATCCCAAAATAACCATAAGAAACTCAGGAAAAACAACATTAACCTCTCTCAAAATAGAGTTTTGGGTGAACAACAGTTCAACAAAAGAAGTTTTCAATTGGACCGGAAATTTGGCACCTTCTCAAAATGAAATCGTAGAAATGCACGCTCCAAATACAATGTGGCAATCTGTTTCAGGATTAAATAATGTCTTTCATGCAGAAATAAGCCAACCCAATAACGGGAGTGATGAATACAGTTTCAATAATTTTTACTCGTCTGAATTCACCGTTCCAGACTTCGTAGAGTCTCCTTTCCGAATCGATTATAGATCAAACAGCGCTGCAAGCGAAACATCCTTTAAAATATTTGATGAATTTGGAACAGAAATTTACAGTAATTCTGGTCAAGCAAATAACACGCTCATGCGTGACACATTGAATTTAGGCTTAGGATGTTATAGATTAGTTGTGAAAGATACAGATGGGGATGGAATCGGTTTTTGGGCAAACTCGGATGGAACAGGTTACTTAAGGTTTCATAAAATGACTGGACAAGCAGCCTGGGCTATAAATCCAGATTTTGGCGGGTCTTTTACTTACAATTTTACTGTTGGTTCTTACCTAAATTTGGAAGAAATCAGCAGCGAGATTGATTTTGAAATTTACCCGAATCCAACACGGGGAGACTTTAGTATTGAAGGAACCAATCTAGAACAAATGGACATAGAGCTAGTTAACATATTCGGACAATCAATTCCGTTTGAAGCAATTAAAAAAGGAGAAATAACGACAATAAAAGGCACTCATTTAAAAGCGGGTGTTTATTATGTGATTGTTTCACATCCTAACGGAAAAGCAAGCAAGAAGCTAATTATCAACTAACTAATATGAACAAAAACAAAGTTAGAAAAGCCGCCTACAAAGGAATTGCGAACGAAAGGAAATCACACCAGGAATTTTTTGATGATTTCAGGAAACACAACCGAGTGAATAGTTAATTACTAGCTCAGGAAATATCCAAAATTCCTTCCTTAGCCAAAATGAAAGAAACCACTACTCTGCGCTATGTTTACATAGGAATTCTCTCAATAGTTCTAATACTAAGAGCATTTGGCGTAACAGAATTACTTCAATCCTCGGGAATGGGAACAGGCCTAATTATTTTTGCTCTGTTATTGGCATTAGGAATTCCAGTAATTGGGATTGTTGCGGCTGTTATTCAATTAATATTGCGTTTTATTTAAACAGGTGAAAACTACCTGCAATTTGTTTTGGCTCTTCCATTTTTTTTTCTCGATAAGATAATGTGAAGTAATATACGCCATCTGATGAAGTTTTTCCATTTTGTTTTCCATCCCAACCTAATTGTATAGCAATAATGTCAGTACTTTCATAAACTATATTACCCCATCTATTGTAAATTTGAAAATTCCCTTCAGAAATAGAATAGTCTTTCAATGGAGAGAAATAATCATTAATTCCGTCAGAATTTGGTGAAAAAACATTTGGTAAAGAAGGACAAATTATCTTAATTGTTTCCCTCACTTTACAATAAGCTGTTTTCACTTCAACCCAATAAAATCCTGTGTCGAAAATATTGATTTCAGAAGATTGACTTCCATTGCTCCAATTATAGGATAATCCACCATTAACCTGAACATCTAATAATAAAGACCCGGAACATAATACTGATTTTTCCGGCAATTCTAAGTTTGGTTTTGATTGCATAAATAATATAACTGAAATTGTATCAATTAAACTTGTCAATCTACTTTGCTTATATAAATTGTATGTAATAGCCGAACTAGGACATAAACTAACAAAAGGGAGTGTATCCTGTATGCCATTGTTCCAACTGTAACTGAAATTAGGGTCATACGGAACTTGGTCAAAATCAAGACAGCTATCTTGACACAAGGTATCGTAATAAATTGAAACGGGCTTTGCAGGGAAACAAATTTGTTGAAGATTGGAAGATCCTCCAGTTGAGGAAGTAAAACCCCAATTGACTTTTGTTTTTCCTCCAAATACCCTGTTAATTAAATCTACTTTGTGAGAAAATCTAAGTACATTATCAAAGAACATATATAAAGTTGTATCGCTAGGTGTCCAAACAATTCTGGCTGTATGAGACATACCATCTTCTACATTTGCTCCACTTGATGATAATGAAATAGAAGGTACTATTGGTAATATTGAATTTCCATTGTAATGCAAACTTGTGTGGTCCGCTGGAATATCAGCACCTCCATTATCCCATGTGTCAAATTCTATTGCGATTGAGGGAGCGAGAGAACCATATCCTATTGACCCTCCAGATAGGCCAATCGATGGAACATTGGTGTCTTTTAATACAAATGCAAAACCATCGGCTCCTGTTCCATCTTTAGTCCCTAAAAAAAGACAAAAGGTTCCGTCAAATGGCAGGGTTAAGTCAAACAAATCGTCACTATAAACCGCACCCGTTTTCCAGAGCAAATCTGGCGTTAGTGTAAAGCATGTATCTGAAGGACAGGAATTGTTAAACGAGGATGTTCCATAAGCGTCACCGAAAGATTGATAGTTTTGGGCATGAATATTCATAACCAAAAAAAGAGCTGTAACCATCTTAAGTAAATACTTCATATTATCTTATAAAAGTAGAAAGATAACCATTTATTGTAAATGATACAAGAAGGTTCTCATCTTTTTCAATTCACTGATTAATAGTGTCTTAATAAAATAGTTGTTTAAAAACGAAGTAATTGGAAATGTTTTCTTTATTCATTAGCCACGATTATTTTACACTCAACTTTAATATTTATATAATTTTCAAGGGATTTGAAAAGTGTTAAAATAACAAAAAACCACAAATATAAAAGTTCTGAAATGATCAAGTAGAAAAAAATTTAGGACGGAGAGATTGAATTATAAAAAAATTTGGTGTTTCCTTTCAATGTGAATAGTTAACCCAAAACAAAAAAATCACCTACCCACCAAAATATGTCCGAAGTACTCATAAGCATCCGAATCGAACTTTAGAATAGTCCGATAACTGTAAATTCCTTCGGGCACAACTTGACCGTTGTAAATTCCATTCCATGATTCGGTTTTATCCATTGAAGAAAACAACATTTCACCCCAACGATTAAATATGTGAATCTCGTATTCTGAAGCGAACTCTACTCCATGAATTCTCCATTCATCGTTTATCCCATCGTAATTCGGTGTAAATGTGTTAGGCGCATAAAAACTAGGTGACTTAACGACATTAAATTCCTTGACAATGCTATCGTTACAACCACCTTCATTTGAAGCTTTTAATTTTATAGAATATTTACCACTAGAGGCAAATACTTTGATTGGATTCTCCAAACTTGAAGTTGAGCCGTCTCCAAACTCCCAGAGCCAAGACGTTGAGTTTACAGATAAATTATTGAAGTAATTTTGAGCATTTTCTTTTCCAACGCTAGGTCCGATATCAAAATTGGCGATTGCATAGGGATATACTTGTATCAAATCACTATATAATGAGTCGAATGTACAGCCTAAATCGGAAACTACTGATAGTCGAACTGAATAACTCCCTGCTGTTGCATACCTTGTTGAATCTTGAGGAAAAAAGGAATTAGTTGAATTGCCAAAATCCCAGTAATATTCTGTCACCGATCCGTTGAATACAATTGCTCCTTCCATAAAGTTTACCAAAAGAGGTTCACAACCAAATTGCCTATCTGCGGTTAACTCCACTTTCCCTTTTTGAATATCCACAAGAATTGTGTCGGTGTTCTTGCAACCGAATGAGTCTGTTACTTCCAGCCAATATTCGTTTCTTTTATCAACTAAAAGAGTTTGTGAGGTGTCACCGGTACTCCATAAGTAACTAAACATTGGTTTGTTGATAGACAAAAACAAGGAAGAATCCTGACACAATATAGTGTCCCGCCCTAAAAAAAGAGAGGGTTTAGTTTTAACATCAATCGACAATCCGATTGTATCAATTAACCCAGTCAATTTACTTTGCTTGTATAAACTGTAAGTGGTCGCTATGTTGGGACATAAGGTGACCAAAGGAAACGTATCCAATACCCCATTATTCCAACTGTAACTATAATTAGGGTCATACAAAATTTGATTAAAATCAAGACAACTATCCTGACACAAAGTATCAAAATAAAACGAAACAGGCTTTACAGGGAAACAAATTTGTTGAAGATTGGAAGAACCCCCAGTTGAGGAAGTAAAACCCCAATTGACTTTTGTTTTTCCACCAAATATTCTATTGATTAAATCTACCTTGTGAGAAAATCTAAGTACATTATCAAAAAACATGTATAAAGTTGTATCAGCAGGTGTCCACACAATTCTTGCCGTATGAGACATCCCATCTTCAACATTTGCACTAGTTGGTGACAAAGAAATAGATGGCACGATAGGAGATGTTACATTGCCGTTGAAGTTAAGACTTGTGTGGTCAGCTGGTATATCGACACCGCCATTGTTCCATGTATCAAATTCTATTGCTATGGAGGGCGAGAGTGTAGAATATCCTAAACCTCCTCCCAATCCACCGATTAACGATACATTCGTATCTTTTAATACAAAAGCAAATCCATCGGCTCCATTTGCATCTTTCGTTCCCAAAAAAAGACAAAATGTACCGTCAAATGGACGAGTTAAGTCAAATAATTCATCTCCGTAAACTGCGCCTCTTTTATTCATTAAGTCTGGCGTTAACGTAAAACATGTGTCTGAAGGGCAAGACGCATTAAATGGGGAAACTCCAAAAGCATCACCAAATAATTGATAGCTTTGGGCATTAGTATTAATAACTAAAAAAAGAGCTATTATAAACTTAAATAAAAACTTCATATTACTTTATAAGGCACTTAAGGTAACTATTTATTGTAAATGATAAAAGAAGGTTGTCATCTTTTTTCAAAAGAATTAGGCCAAAAAAACCGCAAAGTTTCGTAAGAAAACGAAAAAATCGGTTCTGTCGCATCAACTAAAAAATCACTATTTGAAGCCTAATTCATATAAAACGAAAAACCATAAATCGTTGAACTAAGATTAGTTAACTTTTTAAAAAATCAAGTAATTTGATGAAAAATGGTCGAAAAACAATGAATGCGACAGAACGGATTTATGCCTACATCAACTAAATACAACTATTTTACGAATCTTTAATTTTCTATATTCGAAAATAGACATTAGTCAAGATTATATGGGAACGTACCAATGAGTTCTGTTTTTCCATCCAAACCTTCACCTTCAATGATTGAAAAGACCTCTATTTTATTTGTAGATTCATTAAGCAACCAAAAAACCCGAAAATTTTCTCCCTGAAAATTTACTTTTAACAGTTGATTAAGCTTTTCTGTTATGTTATAACTTTCACAAAAATCACTCAATTCCTCTGCCTTTGAAGTAATTTCTAAATTATTATCATCGGGGTCACAAGTTATTGTATATAGATATCCATTAATTGATAGTTCATAAAGCCTGTTGTTGATTTGAATTAATACATACTTTTGAAACTCATCTGTTTTATGATTTGAATAACATAACCCTACATTTAATTTTGAAGAATTCTCTTTTTTCAATAAGCTAATTTTAGATTCAAGAGCTATTTTAGTTGTATTGAGTACTCGATTACTATCAATTGCCTGCAGAAGTAGTGAGTTAATACTATCTAACTTATAAGTAAGTGTTTCTATTTGTTGTTTCTTATCTTGAGAAAAGGACTTTGCTGTAAATAAAAGCAATAAAAGGACTGTGATTAATTTTTTCATAATCTAATTTAAAAAATAAATTGAGTTAAGTTTACGAAACCAAAAAAAAGTTACAAAAAAAAGGACACTATAAAAATGATAAGCGAAAATCAGTTGGTTCTGTCGCATTAATTATTTTTCAAACGTTTTTCATCAAATTACTTGATTATTTAAAAAGTTAACTCATATTATTTCAACGATTTATGGTTTTTCGTTTTGTATGAATTAGGCTTCAAATAGTGATTTTTTAGTTAATGCGACAGAACCCATTTGACGGGTTATTAGAGCTTTATGACACTACCTACAAAGAAAATTCGCAAGAAATGGATATAGACTTGACGTTCTACTCAAGTATATCAGAAAAAAGAGTCACTCTGGATGAAAAAATCACACTTATGGTATCTAATGATAAAGATGTAGGTGTAGATTTAGGATTTTCCAGTTCAGAATCCTCTGATACCCAAAATGGTGAAAAAGCGACCTTTTGGATTAAATACTACAACTGGGAGGAGGATAAATTAAACGATATATATTTTGAGACCTTTAAGGAAATAGAACTGCGACAGTTTTTTGAAAATCTGGACTTAGTATTAAAGAATTATGATAAAAACTATAGATTTGAATTTGGAAACAGTATTATGCGCAATAGTTATAGAGAAAATCAGGTAACATTAATGTTTAATAGCTACCGAAATGAAAGTGCTCATTTGAATATAACGAAATCAGACATTGACAATATGAAAAAAGCATATGACTATTACAAATCTAATCTTGAAAAGGAATTTCTTAACTAAAGTTGTTTTTTCAACTCTTGTCTTGGTTACAAATAGTTTTCGGAAACCATAAAAAAGTTACACTATAAAAAGGACGCTATAAAAAAGAAGGGGGCAACAAATTAGTTAACAGAATTAATCTAAATAAAGGAGGGTAAAATTAGAGTGCTGTTCAATTGTTGTTCAAGTTCTAAACTAAAAAAACCTCAATTCACTAATATTTAGTAGATTGAGGTTTTCATTAGTACCCGAGGCGAGACAAATATCGAACTTTATGAAAGAAGATATTCAATTAGTTTTGAGCTTTATTTA
>CBFHHA010000039.1:0-22931 GCA_965655625.1 Flavobacteriales bacterium
TTAAATATTTTTATGACAGCGAAGCTTACAGCCCTACCCTACTTAAGTTCAGTTCAAAAGTGGGAAAAAGGACAGAAATCAAACTGCTTGAATTACTGAATACGCTGTGTCCAGAATTCAATTTGGAAAAATTGTACGAAATGTCATTATATGATATGGCAGAAACTCTGGCAAGAGAATTTATTCCAGTTGGCGGCAAACCTAATTCTTTTCTAATCGAGTTTTTCAACATCATTCACACCTACTCTTCTCGAATAAACGATTTAAAAAGCTTTAATGATTATTTTCTTTCAAAATCTGAGAAACTATCGTTGGATACACCCGATGCAGATGCCATCACAATAATGACCGTGCACAAATCAAAAGGACTTCAGTTCCCGGTTGTTATCTCTGCTTTTACAAATTGGGATTTTTATGTGGGTAGTAATCGTGCAAACGTTTGGGTAGATTTTGAAGGTAAATACCCCAATTTGCCGTTTGGAATCGTGAAATTAAAAAACGACATCAAAGCAACCCAGTACAGCTATTTGTTTGAGGAAGATTATGAGAATATTAAACTAGATAAGTTCAACATGCTTTATGTAACACTTACTAGGGCAGAACAACGACTGTATGTCATTTGTGAAAAGAAAGTAACCAAGGCCTCTGGCGAATTTTTGGCCGACAAAATCAACTCTTTCATCTATCAGGTTTGTGTCTCGCACCCCTCATTTGAGGAGGATACACTCATTATTGGGGAAAGACATAACCGAAAGCTAAAAAAGGAAAATACCGAAACGATAGAGGAATTGACCCAGTTAATCTCGACAGAATGGCGTCAGAAAATTCACATAAGCAGGCAATATCAAGAATTATGGGGCGAAAAAAGTACTGGTGCAAAAATCGCTTATGGAAATTTAATTCATAATATATTAGCACAAGTAACCAGCACAAACGATATTTCTGATGCGGTAAACGAATTTGTGGAACAAGGAATGATTGCGATCCAGGAAGTTGAGTTTTATGTAAATGAGATCTCAGAAATAATTTCGATAGATGGCGTGTCCGACTGGTTCAAGGAAGGTGTAAAAGTGGCCAATGAAAAAGAAATAATTGCAAAAGACGGCAATTTATATAGACCTGATAAAGTAATCATGCTGAATGATAAAACGATTGTATTGGATTTTAAAACTGGAGAAAAAAGAAAATCCTATGCCAACCAATTAAACAACTATGGCGAATTACTTGCCGACATGAATTACCCCAAAATTGAAAAATATTTACTTTTCACGAAAGAGCGGGAATTGATTCCTGTTCTCTCAAATTAACCTGATACAAATAAAAAAAACTATTCTAATGCCTGTACATTTTGAAATAAAACCTTTTCATGCATTAACGCTTGATGAATTTCACGACTGTGTTTCTTTGAGAATGGAGGTTTTTGCTGTGGAACAACATGCGCCATACAACGATTTGGATGGCTACGATAAAAAAGCATACCATTTAATTGGAAAAAACGAACAGGGAAAAATTATATCGACTGCTCGTATTTTGGTTCCCGGAGCAAAATATCCTGAAGCCTCATTCGGAAGAGTCGTATTAGAAAAGGAATATCGAGGAAAAGGACTGGGTCACGAAATGGTATCACAAATGAATCAATTCATTTTCCAATCATTTTCGGATGTTCCCACCAAAATATCTGCTATGCTGTATTTAAAAGGATTTTATGAATCTCACGGTTTTAATCAATCTAGCGAAACCTACCTCGATTGTGGAATAGAACACATCGACATGGTAAAATCTTAAAACAGTTTCATTTGTGAATCTTTCGATTCAGCGATTAAATTAGCTTCTACTTTTGTGAAATTACTTAACTCCGACCCATCGAGCCATTGCGTTTCGTTCTCTGGAGTTAAAATTACAGGCATGCGTTTTTTGATATTATGAATCTCCGACATCAATTCATTTGCCTCGGTTGTGACTATCGAATAAGAATTTACCAATTCGTCTGTTACCGGATTTTTCCACGAAGCATAAATCCCGGCTAAAGCAAAAAGAGTTTCATTTTTCAACCCAATCAAAAATTTTTCCTTGTTTCTTCCTTTCGTATCATGCCATTTCCATTCGTAAAACCCATTGACAATAACTAAACATCGATTTTCAATGTACTCCTCGAAAGAGCGTTTCTTGCTCAGAGTTTCTATCTTGGCATTTAGGGTGTATTGACGAATTTCATTATTTTGTGAAAAACTGGGTATCAAACCCCAATTATAAAAATGGATAGAATTAGGGAAATCTTTGGTAATCACAGGAGTTTTAGGAAAATTGAATCCGCTAATTTGTTCGCTCAACTGCAATTCGTTCTGCACCACCAAGTCTGCCTTAAATCGCTTTTCGATTTCCCCTGCTTTTCGAGTTAGTTTGGTGTTGTAGCACATTGGTATTTTTATAATTAGTTTTCCTTAATTCATTTATCCATTCTTATCATTAAACCTAAAGATTTTTTATGGGTTTAATACTAATGAGTTAACAATTGAAGTCAGTATTTATTTGATGCGTTGTTCATTTTTTCCATTGATGAAAAAACGAGCCGAAAAAATCTAGGCTTCATTTTATTCCACAATTTTCACTCATATTTTTCGATTCAGTCGGTGATTTCCTGAGTAAACTCGGGAACTTCCTCTTTCATTCACGAAAAATATAACGCTAAAATCGCTTCATAAAATGAGGCTGTACTCCAATACAAACTGAATTTTTAATAATCTTTGTAACCATATCAACCTCAAAAGCTATGCGATTCTCTTTTTTTGATTTGTCATTCCCACGAAACTGGAAATATTATTATCAATGAGATTCCTAGAAAAGATTCCCGCATTTGTGAGGAAAATAACTCAAATAAGTCAAAACTATATCAGACTCAAAATCTCGTCTTCAATTTCCTTCGAGTCCCAAATTTCTTCTATATTGGGCTTGTCCATTACTTTTTTCATCAAGGAATCCTGTTCCATTCCTTTTTTCCAAGCTTCAGAATAACGGATGTTACTGAAAGAAACTTGGCTATAAAGCGGCATCCATTTATCGGGGTGAGCTTCGGCAAATTTTGCCTCTATCTTTTTCTGCAGCAAAAATTTAGGGTCGGCTACGTAGTCGCGCATTACGTGGTAATTGTGAACGGACAAATCTTGAAGCGCATCACCATCGGGTTTTCTTTCTTCATATTCTTTGAATACCGCTTCCCAATTTTCGTTGTGCTTCTTCATCAACTTATACATCACGTAACAATCCTCAAACGAAGCGTTCATTCCCTGGCCATAAAATGGGACGGTAGCGTGAGCAGCATCTCCAATCAATGCCATTTTTCCGCTTGTCCAGGGTTTACATCTAATTATCGATAACGAAGACAATGGATGTTCGTGCCAATTCTCCACTAAATTGGGCATCATGTCATAAAAGTCTGGGAAGGTTGTTTTGAAAAAATTCTCTACATCTTCATCAGTTTTTATGGATTCAAAAGAGTTTTCTCCTTCAAATGGCATAAACAACGTACAGGTAAAACTCCCATCTTCATTGGGTAGTGCGATTAACATAAATCTTCCTCTTGGCCAAATGTGCAAAGCATTTTTGTCTATTCTATAACTTCCGTCTTCGTTGGCTGGTAATAACAATTCTTTGTAGCCATCGTCAATGTAATCTTGCATATAGTCGAAACGGTTTTGTTTCTGAAATGCATTGTAACGGATGGCCGAAAAAGCACCATCTGCAGCAAATACAACATCGGCCGAATCGGTGAAAATCTCGCCAGTTTCATAGGATTGTAGCGTAACTGCGCCTGCTTTTGTATCGGCATCTATGCATTTTGTATTATAATGAATAGTTGCTCCTCCTTTTTTCTCGGCAATATCCATCATCATGGCATTCAAATGCCCTCTGGAAACTGAATAGATCGCCTCCCCATCTTTTCCATAAGGCTGATAAGTTAATTCGCCATCCAAACTGTGCATGATTCTGCCCGGCATAGGAATCGCCAATTCATCTACATCTCCATCAATACCGGCAGCTTTCAATGCTGTCCATCCTCTTACTGAGAGCGCCAAGTTTATCGATTTACCAGCCGAAATTTCTGCCTGACGAATGTCTGGCCTTCTTTCGTAAATCGTTACTTTGTATCCTTCTTTTGCCAAATACACTGCCCACAAAGATCCTGCGAGCCCTGCTCCTACTATGATTGCTTTTTTATTATTTAGTTCTGAGTCGTTAGTCATTAGTTATTAGTTTTTTTCAATCTTAAATTAGGAAAATATCCAAAGTTATGTCTTGTATTTTATTGTTGCAATTCTTTTTGAGTTTAACCAAAACTTCTCCATTTTCTGCTTTTCCGATACGAATTCCAACATAACAATCAGAATTATAATTATCAGAATATTCAGTTGAAAGGTATCCTTTGCCTTCAAAATCTGTGTCCGTTTCAGCTCCAAAATAAAAGAAAGGACCAAATTCAGCTATTCCTTTTCGGTTGTATTGGGGAATATCTTTCTTATCCATTGTGATATTAAATGCTATTGAATTATAATTTCTTCGGCTAATATAGGCTGAGATTTTTAAATCATCTTGTTCTCCCTCGAATGTTTGGCCTTTTCCAAACTTAGGAAATTCTGGAAATAGAACTGTATCTTCGACTCCAATAATATAAAAACTATCAACAAGACTTGTAAGTTGTATTCCATCTTGATTTAATTCATTTAGAAAGTTTTGTGTGTAATCTGAACTGTCTTTTATAAAAACCCCCTTTTTTTCGATGGAATTTTCGTCTATTAAATCTAAAGAACAATGATTTATCATTTGGGGTGAATTTTTACATCCAACCAAAATTGAAACAATAAAAACTATGTAAAAACTTTTTTTCATAAATATTCTGTACTCTCCAGTATTACTTCGCGTTATTACTTTTATCGTCTTTGGAAGATAGTTTCATTTTTTTAAACGATTTATTTTCTGCCATTGATTTCATTTGCATAATAGCCACATTATTGAGTTGTATTAATCTGTCATTTTGGGCCAAACCTTGTTCAATTAGAAGCGCATTTATGCTTTCCATATTACTTAATACCACTAATTGCTCAATACTTGCCACATCTCTCATATTCCCTGTTGCATTGGGGTTTGCCATATTTATTCTCGTCAAATAACATACAACTTGTATTCCCCTCTCAAGAGGGGGAGATTCTTTGGGTAAGATTCTCGTTTTAGTCTATTTAATTCATTTATTTTCCAAAGAATCCTGAGTCCCCTTCCCTTTGGGAAGGGTTAGGGATGGGATTTAGCAATGGGATTTTACTGTAACGACTCTTTCAATATTTGCCCAAACTTCCAGCAATCTTCATAACTATTATACAAAGGTGCTGGTGCAATTCGTATCACGTTTGGCTCACGCCAATCTGCTATCACATTTCGTTCCGTTAAGGTATCAAATAATTTCTTGCCTTGCCCTTTTGCTGCAACAGAAAGTTGTGCTCCTCTTTTTGTTTTATCGGTTGGTGTGATGATTTCAAACTCTACTTTGTCTGATTTTATGTCATTAATCACAAATTCCAAAAAGGCAGTTATATCGTCTCGCTTTTTACCAATTGCTGCCATTCCGGCTTCTTCAAATAAATCAAGACTAGCATTCAAGGGAGCCATCAACATGACTGGCGCATTACTGTGCTGCCAACCCTCGGCAGTTGGGATTGGGTCAAATCCTTTTTCCATCAAGAAACGCGTTTCTTTGTCTTGTCCCCACCAGCCACCAAAACGAACTAATTCTTTGTTAGTCGCGTGACGCTCATGAATAAAAATCCCTGAAACACCTCCTGGTCCAGAATTTAAATATTTGTAGGTACACCAAGCAGCAAAATCTAAATTCCAGTCGTGCAATTGTAGGTTGATATTTCCAGCAGCATGAGCTAAATCAAATCCAACCTTTGCTCCAACTGCATGACCAGCATCGGCAATAGTTTTCATGTCAAATAATTGTCCTGTGTAGTAATTTACTCCACCTATCATCACCAAGGCCAATTCATCTCCCGTTTCTTTGATAGCAGCTAAAATATCTTCTTCATGAATCAATTCTTCTCCTTCCCTTGGCGAAATTTCGATAATTTCTGTGTCAGGATTTAATCCGTGGTGTGTTACTTGTGTTTCTAATATGTATTGATCACTAGGGAATGCTTTTGCTTCGCAAATGATTTTGGTTCTTTTTCCTTCTGGTCTGTAAAACGAAACCATTAATAAATGAACATTGGTACTCAAACTTCCCATCACCACAGTTTCAAGTGGTTTTGCCCCTATTACTTTAGCCATTTTTTCGGTAAGTAATTCGTGGTAACTAAACCAAGGATTTCTTCCATGAAAATGACCTTCAACTCCCCATTTTGCCCAATCTTCTAGTTCTATATTGATGTAATCTTTTACCGCTACGGGTTGCAATCCCAAAGAATTTCCCGTGAAATATACAGTTGGTTCTCCATTGATCACTGGATGATGAAACCTATTCCGAAAAGACCTTAGTGGGTCTTGTGCATCTTTTTTCTGGGCAAATTCTTGGGTGTTTTGGTACATTTTATAATTTTTTCTTCTTCCATAAAAGTACAAAAATGGAACGGGAAATATTAACCCAATTCTTTATAAATCTTCATGACTTCTTCGGCTTGTTTTTGAGACGTAAACCTTTTGGCATATTCAAGCCCTTTTTCTTTCATCATTAATTGCAGGTTTGTATCCTCAATCACTCTGTCAATTTCTTGAGCCAACTGTTCCGTATCATGAGGATCTACGTATATAGAGTTTGGCCCACCTGCTTCTTCCAGGCAACTACCCGTTGCAGCAATTACAGGAACCTGACTGTAAAGCGCTTCTAATACCGGAATGCCAAACCCCTCAAAAAAGGATGGATAAACAAACAAGTTAGCGGATTGATAAATTGAAGGCAAATCAAGAAAGTTCACGTTTTGAAGGAGTGCAACTTGACTTCCAAGCTTGTACTCGTTAATTTTTTCTATCACTTCTTTGGTATAATCTGTTTGTTTCCCTACAGCGACCAAAGGCAATTGTGTATTCGATTTTCCTATGGCCTCAACCAAAGCAACCAGATTTTTTCTCTTTTCTATTGTGCCTACGTACAAAATATAATTCTCAGGCAAATTGTATTTCTTCCTCACAAGCTCTTTGTATCGATAATCTGACTGATGCCCAAATGAAGTTGCGCAGGATTGATAAACCACTTTGATTTTGTCCTCCGGCACTTTCAAAAACTCAATTAAATCTCTTTTTGTTTGCTCGCTAGTAGCAATAACTACATCGGAATTGGCGCAGGCATATTCCACCTTTTTCTTGTAAATTCCACGGTCTATTCTTCCATAATTTTCAGGGTATCGCAAAAAAATTAAATCATGAATAGTAGTAACATACTTTATTTTACTAAGCTTGTTTTTTTTGGGAATTTCGTGACTCAAGCCATGAAATAGTTCTACTTCATTTTTGAGCAACTCTTTTTCTAATCTAACTGAACGCCAATAGCTTTTAAACTTTTTGTATAACCCTTTGGGTTTTATAATTTTTGTGTTAGAGTGTTCTTTTAAGAATCTTGTTTTCAGGTCTATTTCTCCATCTGGTGTGAACAAGAAATATTCATTCTCTTCTTCCAATTCAAGCACTCCTTTCACCAAATCTCGGCTGTAATTCCCCAATCCCGTTTGGTTCAAGAAAAACCGCTTGGCATCGAATCCAATTTTCATAATTTGGTTGTTTTTTGGAGTTGAATAAAATCTAAGATTGTCAGAGCTGCCATAGATTCTACAATGGGAACAGCCCTCGGAACCACACACGGATCGTGTCTTCCTTTAAAATCTAACTCCACTTTTTCTCCTTTTTCGTTCACCGAATCTTGTTTTTGCATGATGGTAGCCACCGGCTTGAATGCAACACTAAATTCTACAGGCATTCCGTTAGAAATTCCACCTTGAATTCCTCCAGAATTATTCGTTTTGGTTGTTACCTTCCCCTCCTTTTTTTCAAAAATATCATTGTGTTCAGAACCTTTCATTTGAGCAGCCGCAAATCCCGAACCGTATTCAAATCCTTTTACCGCATTTATTGAAAGCATAGCTTTTCCTAGTTGAGCGTGCAACTTGTCAAAAACTGGCTCGCCCAATCCGGTTGGTAAAGATTGAATTACTCCTTTAATAATTCCTCCAACAGAATCCCCTTGTTTTTTAATATCCAAAATATAAGCTTCCATTTGGTTTGCCACATTACTGTCCGGACATCTTACCACGTTGGAATCTATTTGAGACAAATCAAGTTCCTCCCATTTTTTTTCTAACCGAATAGCCCCAACAGCCGAAACATAGGCGTTTATTTGAATCCCTTCTTTACTCAAAACTTGTTTGCAAATACCACCAGCTACCACTCTACAAGCTGTCTCCCTGGCAGAGGCTCTTCCTCCACCGCGGTAATCTCTCATTCCGTATTTTTCTTGAAACGTAAAATCTGCGTGAGAAGGTCTGTACTTATCTTTAAGGTGAGAATAATCTTTGGACTTACTGTCTTCATTCTGAATTACAAACCCAATAGGAGTTCCCAATGTTTTTCCTTCAAAAATACCCGATAAAAACTGAACGGTATCGCTTTCTTTTCTTTGGGTGGTTATGTTACTTTGTCCTGGTTTTCTTCGGTCCAATTCGTATTGAATTCTATCCAAATCTAATTCAAAACCTGCGGGAATACCCTCCAAAATTCCACCCATAGCAACTCCATGAGATTCACCAAAAGTGGTAAGTTTTACTATATTTCCGAAGGTGTTTCCAGCCATATTTTTATTAATCGTTGTTCCTGTATTTTCTCGTCAAATAGCACACCTCTTTAATTCTCCTTCCCGAACAGTCGGGAGAGAGAGTTTTCGGTTAAATTCTATGGTAGGATTCTTAGCAAATCTCAACCTAAATCCTTCCCCCAGCGAAGGACTTCTTTTGCACAGAATCCTGAGTTCCCTTCCTTTTGGGAAGGGTGAGGGATGGGAATTTAATGTCCTTTAGCCGCCAAATACCTTTCAGCATCTAAGGCTGCTTGGCAACCCGTACCGGCAGCTGTAATCGCTTGTCGGTACGTTTTGTCAGCAGCATCTCCTGATACAAATACTCCAGGAACGTTGGTGAGTGAAGTTCCTGGCTTTTCATATTTAATGTAACCTGTTTCGTCTAAATTTAGGAAGTCTGCAAAAATATCGGTATTTGGTTTATGCCCTATTGCCACAAAAAATCCAGTAGCAGGAATGTCTTTTACTTCTCCCGTTACGTTATTTTTTACTCTCGCTCCAGTCACTCCCATTCCATCCCCCAAAACTTCTTCTGTTTCGGTATTGAATAAGATTTCAATGTTCGCAGTTTTCTTTACTCTTTCAGCCATTATTTTTGAAGCTCTAAATTCGTCTCTTCGCACCAACATAGTTACTTTTGTACACAATTTAGATAAATAATGTGCCTCCTCACAAGCAGAATCTCCTGCTCCTACAATAATAGTTTCTTGTCCTTTGTAAAAGAAACCATCGCACACTGCACAGGCAGAAACTCCACCGCCCATTTCAAGGTATTTCTGTTCTGAAGGTAATCCCAAATATTTTGCTGACGCTCCTGTGGATATAATCACCGTATCGGCATGAATTTCTTTTTCATTATCACCTACCCATACTTTATGTACATCTCCAGAAAAATCAACTTTCGTTATCCATCCAGTTCTCACATCAGTCTCAAATCTTTCTGCCTGAGCCCTCAATTGCACCATCATTTCTGGACCCGTTACTCCTTCTGGGTAACCAGGAAAGTTTTCCACCTCATTTGTTGTGGTAAGTTGACCACCTGGTTGCATTCCTTCGTATAACACGGGAGCCATATTCGCTCTTGCCGCATAAATTGCTGCTGTATATCCTGCTGGTCCTGAACCAATTATTAAACACTTTACTTTTTCTATATTTTCTGACATTCTACTTTTATTTGTTATTTAATAGGTTAGTTGATTACCTTTGAAAAATCTTACAATTTTACTCAAAAAAATAGGTAACATCAAATCACATTACGATTATATTATAGTAGGCCAAGGATTGGCTGGCACAATTCTTCATTTTCACCTGTGGGAAAGAGGTTTAAAAGCATTGGTTATTGATAATAATCATGAAAAAAGCGCCTCGATTGTAGCTGCAGGAATGTACAACCCTATTGTATTTAAACGAGTTACGAAAGGATGGAATGTGGATAAATATTCTCCTTACTTGGCTCCATTCTATAAAAGGATGGAAAAACTACTCAACACCCAATTAGATTTCCCTCTCAATATTCTTAGATTTTTTAAAACCTTGGAACAGCAAAATGATTTTTTTTCTAAAACGGAGGAAGAGGGTTTTTCTCATTATTTAGTGTCTGAATCGGAGGAATTGGATGAAAATTTACCTGTAAAAAACGAAATTGGATTTGGGGAGGTAACACAAACTGGCTGGGTAAATACGGTTTCTTTATTAAACGGTTACAGAAAATATTTACAGAACGAAGACCAACTGTTAAATGAGAAATTCGACTTCGAAGAACTCGTTTTTTCTGAATCAAAAGTTTCGTACAAAGGCTTCACGGCTCAAAAAATATTTTTCTGTGAAGGAACGCAAATGGCTCAAAACCCCTATTTCAAGTATTTACCATTAGTCCCTACCAAAGGAGAACTATTTACTATAAGAGTTCCTGGATTAGAAGTAGATAGAATTTTAAATAAAGGATTTTTCTGCCTTCCTCTTGGCAATGAATTATTTCGGGTGGGTGCAACATATAATTGGAAAGACCTTACTTACGAAACGACCGAATATGGAAAAAACGAATTGCTCGAAAAAATTGAAAGTTTATTGGATTGTGAATTTACAATCATTGACCACCAAGCAGGAATTCGTCCCACTGTTCGCGACAGAAGACCTTTAGTGGGTTTTCACCCAGACTTTCAGAGCCTGGGCTTATTCAATGGATTGGGAACAAAAGGAGTATTGATTGCACCTTGGTTGGCAAATCACTTTTGCGATGCGATAGAAAACATAGCTCCTCTCGATAAAGAATATGACTTACAACGGGTAAAAAAAAGAAAATAAAAAGGGGGGCTTTCGTGTAACAAAAGCCCCTTTTCTAATTATAATTAATTGGAATTATTTGATGGTAATCAAATAAGGTAATCTTGCTTGAATTCTATCCTGACCTTGGATATTGAGAGAACTAATCTTTCTCAATTGACCAATTATTTCATTACTGAAAGTCCCTGGCTTGGTAAATATCGCCACCTCATTCTCATCGTTTTCTTGTGCTAGTGCTTTCAGTATTTCCTCAGCGGCATCTTTTTTCTTTTTTGGTATATCCATCACTCTTGGTTCCGAAATATTTGCCAACTCAGCAGCATAAGCCACTGCCTCTTGAACTCCTCCGATCTCGTCCACCAACTTTATTTCCAACGCATCTTTTCCCGACCAAACTCTTCCTTGCCCAATACTATCTACCATTGCTTTGGTCATGTTCCTACCTTCGGCAACTCGCGAAATGAAATCGTCATATATTCGATCCACTTCTTTTTGAATTACGTCATACTCTTCTGTAGATAAAGGCTTGGTAAACGACATGATATCGGCATGTTCATTTGTTTTTGCTCGATCAAAAGTGACACCTATTTTTTCATTCAAAAATTCTTGAGCGTTCGGCACTACTCCAAATACCCCAATAGATCCTGTGATGGTATTTTCTTGGGCAAAAATTCTATCTGCATTACACGAAATGTAATACCCACCCGAAGCCGCTAAATCCCCCATGGAAACAACTACTTTTTTACCCGATTTTTTTATCAACTCTATTTCTCTCCAAATCACATCCGAGGCTAAAGCACTTCCTCCCGGTGAATTCACTCTCAACACTACCGCTTTTATTGAATCATTGTTTCTGGCTTTTCTAAGGTGAGCCACTGTCGTTTCTGAACCAATCATTTCTGGAGTACCTTTGCCACTCACTATCTCACCATTTGCATAAACGATTGCAATGTTTTTTACTCCACTGTTTTTTACAAGTAGCTTTGTCTTGGTGTATTCCACATAGTCAGTCAAACCTACAGTTTTCATCTTCTTCTTCTTATCCAAACTTAATTTCTCTCTTAAAATATCTTCCACTTCGTCTTGATATTTAACAGCAGTGGCCAGTTTGTTATCCACTGCTTTTGTTGGGCTAGAAATGGTCATATTATCTGCCAGTGCATTTAATTCTTCCACCGAAATACCTCTTGACTTACTTATTTCGTTTACCCAGTGATTCCAAAAAGAAAACAAATACTTTTCGGTTTGTTCGCGGTTTGCATCACTCATTTTATCCAAAAAATAAGGCTCTACAGCACTTTTAAACTTATTGTTACTTCCTCGTATAATTTGCATTTCGACACCTAGTTTATCCAGCATTTGTTTAAAAAACATTTTTTCACTCGACAATCCACTCCATTGCAACGCACCAGTTGGGTACACATAAATTTCATCTGCTACAGATGCCAAATAATAACCTCCTTGCGAATAAGCTTCAGAATAGGCCACGATAAATTTCCCTGATTCTTTGAAACTCTCTAAGGCATCATGAATTTCTTCAATAGCACCTAAACCAATAGACATGAAAGAAGGCTCGAGATAAATCCCTTTGATCTTGTCATCTTCTTTGGCATACTCAATGGAACGTACCACATCATTAAGACCTAGAACGTTGACCGCCTTAAATTCCGTAGGCTCTAATTCAAAATAACTTGTTTCGCTAATTGGATTATCAAATCGCAAGTGAAGCACTGAGTTATTTTTAACTGAAATAGGCTCTGGTCCTGGAAATAAAGTTGAGCTGATTCCAATAACTAGAAAAAACAAGATTAATCCGAAAATGAGGTAAGCCAATCCTGAGGCCAAAAAATATTTAAAAAACTGCTTCATAGCGTAAATTTTATTGATTCTATCAAAAGTAAGATTCAATTCGTTAATTTTGGCATTAATTACACAAAAGGTATTGATAAATTATGAATGGATATTCGCAACAATTGCTTCTCTCCTTTGGAGGGAACGAATTAAGCACTGAGGAGTGTTTCCGCGAAAGCCTAATCATGTTGTCGGAGCGATTTGGCAATCCCCTTCATGTTTCTTCTATTTACGAAACACAAGCATGGGGATTTGACACCGCAACCAATCCATTTTTGAATCAACTAGTTGTGTTCAACACAAACGACAAGGTCGAATCTATTCTTGAATTCACCCAATCGATAGAAAAAATTAAAGGAAGAAAATCAAAATCAATTAATGGTAGTTACGCTAATCGACCTATCGATATTGACATCCTGTGTTATGGAGATCTTGAAATCACGACTAACAACTTGATCGTACCTCATAAATTTATGCACGAAAGAAATTTTATTCTTATTCCGTTGCAAGAAATTTTACCAAATTTTATTCATCCAACGCTCAAAAAAACATTGAAAGAATTACTTTTGTTGACTCAAGATGACTTACAAGTAAAACCCTATAAAAAATAAGTAAATGCTCAAAAATTTCACAGTAATTGAAGGAAATATTGGTTCCGGAAAGACCTCATTAAGCAAACTAATTTCGAGTGAATTTCAAGCAAATCTTATTTTAGAAGAATTTGAAGAAAATCCATTTTTATCCGATTTTCTTGAAGACCAAAAAGTAAATCCTTTGGGCGTTGAGTTGCAATTCTTAATTGATAGATTTCATCAATTAAAAACACCCACAGATCACTCTAAACCGACAGTGGCAGATTATTTTATTGAGAAAAGTTTAGTGTTCTCGGGAAACAATTTATCCCAAATTGAGAAAAATCTTTTTGATAGCTATTATTCTGTGCTTTTTGAAAAAATCACCAAACCAGATTTACTCGTTTACCTCTCGGTAAACTCCGACAGACTGCTCAAAAACATCAAAAAAAGAGGGAGAAAAATAGAGCAAGATCTAACTGCAAATTACCTTGAAAGCATCCACAACTCTTACCTTGAATATCTAAAAAACAAAACAAATGAAAGAGTTTTGATCTTAGATGTTTCCAATATAGATTTTGTTGAGAGTGCAACAGATTACACATTAGTGAAGGAAACGATACTCAATTACAACGAAATAAAAACAACAGAAATAATTTTTTAACATAAAAATAAGTAGGCTATAGCTTTATAGAGTGCCAAACTATTAGTAAATTTGTCCCAGATTTATTAAACCTAACCTAACTATTACAATGAAAACAAAAAACTTATACGTAGCGGTTGCTACTTTTATCGCTGCTGCAATTCTTGCAAGTTGTAGTGTATTAAAAGATTTGGAATACGAAGTAAATCCCAATCCTATTGAAATGCATGGAGATAAAATGACTGTAAATATTGACGGAAAATTTATCGAAAAAGGATTGAACAAAAAAGCATTTGTAACTCTTACTCCTACTTTGGTTAACGAAGCGGGTGAAGAATTAGAATTCGAGCCTAAATCATTTAAAGGAGAAAAAGCGGCTGGTAACGGTGAAACCGTTGCAATAGGAGGACATAGTTTTTCTTACTCTAGTACGAGAGAGTACAATCCGGCTTTTGACAACGCAAAATTGGTGGTTAAATATATTGCAACTAAAGGAGACAAAGAAAAATTAAATGACAGAACTGAATCTATTGCCGATGCTACTGTTGTAACTCCATTATGGTTACAGAATGACGACAAAGTTGCAATGGGAGAAGACAAATTAGTGAGATCTTTTGAAAGGACTACTAAAGCTGTTATCAACTACGACAAAGGAAGATCCGTAGTGAAATACAACGAAAAGAAAGATGCTGATATCATTGCAATGACAGACTTTATTACTGCCGCTAATGAAAACGTAAAGTTAGTAGTAAATAACATTGAAATTGTATCGTACGCTTCGCCAGAGGGAGAAACAGAAAAAAACTCAAACTTAGCTGCCGACAGAGCAGAATCTGCAAGTGCATTCTTGATGAAAGCGAATAAACAGTATAAACTAAACTTGACGGCAGAACAATTGATCAAATCACCAAAAGGAGAAGATTGGGACGGATTGAAAGAATTGATTTCTAAAAGCAATCACGAAGACAAAAACATCATTATCGCTGTAGCTGAAATGGAGAACGATGCGGCAAAAAGAGAGCAAGAAATTAAAGCACTTTCAACTACCTACAAATTTTTGGACAAAGATATTTTTCCTCAGTTGAGAAGATCTCAAATTGTTGTTAACTACACTGAAAATGGATTGACTGATGATGAATTGAAAGCAGCTGTTGCTAACAATCCTCAATCATTGAATGTAGAAGAAATGTTATTCACAGCAAACAGACTAATGAGCGATGACGACACAAAATTAGCTATCTATAGAGAAGTAATCAAGAAAGATGCAAGCGACTGGAGAGGTCACACAAATGCTGGAACAATCCTTTACAACAAAGGAAACATCTCAGAAGCAAACGAACTATTTACAAAAGCATTCAACGCTGAAAAAAATGCTATTACCAGTAATAACATGGGTGTTGTAAAAAGACAAGCGGGTGAAATTTCGGAAGCAATGGAATTATTTAACAACGCTTCAGCAACGGGCGAAATTGCTGCTTACAACAAAGGATTGATTAATATCAAGAAAGGTGAGTATAGCAATGCAATTACAAACATGGGGAATGAAAGCACATTCAACAAAGCTTTGGCTCAGGTATTGAACAAAGATTATACTGCTGCTACTGCGACTTTAGGTAATTCTTCGGATGCAAGTACTGCAAAAGGATTGTACTTAAAAGCAATTATCGCGGCAAGAAAAGGAAATGAGGCCGAGGTAGTTTCAAACCTAAAAGCTGCCATAGCAAAAGATAGCTCATTGAAAGCTCAGGCTAAAAAAGACAGAGAATTCATCAAATATTTTGAAGCTGCGGGATTTGCAGGATTGTAAAATTGGAGAAATAGTAGAGAGAAAAACGGTAATCCAACGGGTTACCGTTTTTTTTGTGCATTTTTGTAAGTATCAATCAAACAATCGTTTATTCTTGTATGCAAGTTGATGTAATTATTCCCGCCTTTAACGAACAAAACTCAATTGGTTCGGTTATCAGAGATATCCCAAAAGAATTAGTTCGAGATATTATAGTAGTTGACAATAATTCGAATGACGAAACAAGTATCAATGCAGAAAATGCAGGAGCCACCGTCCTTAAACAGCCTTTGCAAGGATACGGGAACGCTTGCCTAAAAGGAATAGAATACGCCAAAAAAAAAGAAGAGCCGGCAGATGTTGTGGTATTTCTTGATGCGGATTATTCGGATTTTCCACAAGAAATGAATTTGCTCCTGAACAAAATATGGAAAGGAGCAGATTTGGTAATAGGAAACCGAGTTCCAGAAAAACGAGAAAAAGGATCGATGACTGCCCCTCAAATATTTGGAAATTGGTTAGCTTGTAATCTAATGAAACTCATGTACGGTTATCGGTACCGAGATCTGGGGCCTTTCCGTGCAATAAAATTTGACAAACTGACCGAGTTGGGTATGGTTGACAAAACATACGGCTGGACGGTAGAAATGCAAGTGAAAGCGCTGAAAGAAAAGTACAATATCCAACAAGTTAATGTGAGTTACCGAAAGCGCATCGGTCAGTCAAAAATATCTGGAACAATCAAAGGAAGCGTATTGGCAGGGCACAAAATAATTACCACGATATTTAAATACAAATAAACATGGGCATCGCTTTAATTTTGATTTACAGTATTTTTTCACTTTTCGTAGTTTTCTACAGTATTGTTCAACTCGGGTTGGTTGTATCGTACCTCAAAAATCGAAAAAAAGTCTCTGAGAAAATCTCTCAATTTGCCAAAAAACCTTATTTCCCTGTTGTAACAGTGCAACTTCCTGTGTATAACGAAATGTATGTTATCGAAAGATTAATGGAGGCAGTTGCCCAATTCAATTACCCCAAAGACAAACTCGAAATTCAAGTATTGGATGATTCTACTGACCAAACAGTGCAAATAATTGCAAAGAAAGTAGAAGAATTAAACGCTGAAGGACTGGATATAAAACACGTGATTAGGCCCGAGAGAATTGGTTTTAAAGCTGGAGCACTAGATTACGGGATGCAAAATTGCAAAGGTGAGTTTATTGCCATTTTTGATGCCGACTTTGTGCCAACACCTAATTTTTTAATCGACACGATTCCCTATTTTCTAGACAAACGAATTGGAGTAGTACAAACTAGGTGGGAACACATTAACAAAGAGTACTCACTACTCACGAGATTGCAAGCTTTTGCTTTAGATGCTCATTTTAGTGTCGAACAAGGAGGTAGAAATTTTGCAGGACATTTCATAAATTTTAATGGAACCGCTGGAGTTTGGAGAAAACAGGCGATTGTGGAAGGTGGAGGCTGGAAAGCCGATACATTAACAGAAGATTTGGACCTAAGTTATAGGGCACAACTTAAAGGTTGGAAGTTTATTTTTAAAGAAGAGATTGGAGCACCGGCAGAATTACCCGCAGAGATGAATGCGCTTAAAGCCCAGCAGTTCCGGTGGACGAAAGGAGCGGCCGAATGCACTGTAAAGAACCTGAGAAAGGTAGTTCAACATAAAAACTACTCTCTCTGGACCAAAATAAATGCCATTTTTCATTTGATGAATAGCTTTTTATTTATTGCCATTTTTAGTATCGCTTTTTTGAGTTTTCCGTTATTTGTACTGAAACAATCACACGTTGAGTTTCAACCGTTTTTTAAGTTAGCCACTATTTCTCTTTTTAGTTTTGCTGTAATTGGCGTGTTGTATTTTACTTCTTTTTCCAAAAGCTACTCGAACAAAGGCCTAGCATTCGTTCATTTTCTCTACTACTTCCCCTTATTTTTGAGCTTCTCACTGGGACTTTCGCTTCACAATTCTTTGGCCGTATTAGAAGGATATGCTGGCAAAAAGTCGCCTTTTATTCGTACACCAAAATTTTCGCTTACCGACAAAACCGGAAACTGGAAAGGTAAAAGCTACAGTAAAATAAAGTTGAATTGGATAACCCTTTTCGAAGGTATTTTGGCCATGTATTTTGCCTCTGGCGTTTACCTATGTTTTGAATGGAAAGACTACGCAATGCTTCCGCTCTTCATGATGCTCACCATAGGTTTTGGGGTGATTTCAGGATATTCTATTAGACATTCGCTACAACGCTAAAGTTGTTTTCTCAATATATTTGGTTCGATTACCCCAATAAGTATTCTCCCTATTTCTTAATCCGATACAACATATATCTTTTGTCCTTCGGATCTCTTTCTCGCGTAATAAGCTTTTTACCTGCCATCAATTGGTACTCTGAGTTCACCTCATGAATTATTCGTGATCGTTTCACTCTGCGTGAATCAGCATTCAAATCTCCAGATATAACTAACAGATTATCTAACTCGTGGGGAGCAAGTAACACATCATTTTCTTGTATTAGTTTTTTTATCAAATCTGTATGATTATGACTGCCCAAGGTTCTCTTTTTTAATTTTTTTGTAGTCATCAAGAACAATCCTAATACAAACCCCAAAACCAATAGCAAGCTACCTCCCCAAAACCAAGGAAACCTCATTGCGGCAGTGAAAGAATCTATATCCGATATATTTTCTATGTCCGTGAAACATATCTCACCCATATATTTTGCATCTTTCTCTAATCGAGGGATAATTACCTTTTGCATACCACCGTGAATTATTAAAGCTTTCATGCAATCGTTGTAACAAAACTCAATTTTATTGTCGTCAATATATTCTATCGGTCGATAAAAAACTTTTTTACTCTTCTTTTCGATAAATAGAGAGCTTTCTCCTTTTATGATCAGCACACTGTTTTCAAAATCAAACACTATACCACCCAGTAAGGTGTTCATTTTTGCTTTCAACTCAATTTTTGATTCTACACGGAACCAAGTATGAGTCTTTAAATTCAGGCCGTACCCTTCCAACATTTCGCTTTCATAGGATTGGCCCAACTCCACTTTTTTCCCGAAAACAGAAACTATCGTATCTTTTCCTATTTTAAAATCTCCAGAAGAAACATAGGTATTTGGGGAGTTTCTAACATCTAATAAATCCCAGTTGCCCAGTGTTTTATCAAATACATACAAACCACTCTGAGAGGTCCAGAATCCTTTGGCTGTAAAACCAAGAAGTTCATTATTTCTAATGTAGCGATTTGACATACACCAACCACGATTCTGTTGACTATACAAATTTTGCCACCCTTCGGTTTCGGACCATTTCCATACCCTAAAATCGCATCTTTTGGTTAAAAAAATTACAGAATCCACAAACGTAAAGTCGTATAAACTTCCAGTTCCATCATTTATGGCTGGAAGATGGTAGAACATTTCAGCACTAATTATACCGTGAGTGATAGAATCTATCGCAATTAATTGCTGTCGATAAGACCTAGATTGAACATTTACAATGAGTCTTTTTTCCATTTCGCTAAATCCGAAAAATGAACTAAACACAAAGAAAAACAACATAAAAAATCGCCCTCGAATTATTACACAAAACTTCGTCATTTAACAAAATAGTTATAATCTTAAAAAAAACATCAAAACAATGAAAAAACTATGTACGTTCAGATTGTTTCATATCCTAAATTACTCAAAAATATAATGTTAAATACTCAAGAAACATAAAATATTTAGCGTTATAAAATTTTGAAACATAACGTTACGTTCGTGATTTACATAATACTGTTTGATTAAGGAGTTTAGAACAGCTAAGATTGTATTACTACCACATTAGCCAGTTGGCCGCAGTGAAATTCATAAGCCAGTATCCTATTTTATATTTGAATGAAAGAGCTCGATCGAATCAAGTCTCTCAAAACTTTACTTCATTACTGCCATTCAGTTTACTGATATCTGGAGTACGAGTAGAGCTCTTTTCATTTAACTTTTCATTCTAGCCCATCCATTTATTGGAAGGAACAATTATTCTATCTAACTTTGTTTCAAACAAAGAAACATGTTTCATACACAATTACTGCACCTTATAAAGCATGAGCTTTCACTCGAAATGAAACAGAAGCATTTTCTGAGTTCTATAATTCTGTATATAGTTTCCACCATTTTCGTTTGTTCTTTGTCTTTCACATCCATTTCAGAGACGAGTATTTGGAATGCGCTTTTTTGGATTATCATCTTGTTTTCTCTGACTAATGCCATATCCAAATCATTTCTTTCCGAAAATTCAGACAAGCAATTATTCCTTTACACTCTGATAAACCCGAAAGTTCTTATTCTGGGTAAAATCATTTACAACCTCGTATTGTCTATTTTATTGGTCGTGCTCAGTTTTATCGTTTTCAATATCTTCATTCAATCAGATGGTTTGACGGATATGAACTATCCTTTGTTTTTTCTTGCAGTCCTTTTGGGAAGCACAAGTCTATCATCTACTCTTACCATGGTTAGCGCAATAGCTTCCAAAACCAACAACAACATTGGCATTTTGTCCATCCTTGCTTTTCCGATTCTTATCCCATCCATCCTGTTGTCTATCCAGTTTTCTAACCTAGCAATAAATGGAGGTACAACTGACATGGCTGGACAATTTATCGTTTTTTTATCCCTGATTAACCTGCTTATTATCATACTTTCTTTTTTATTATTTCCTTACCTTTGGCGGGAATAAGAGATTATACCTAAAAAATGAAAACAGTAAAAAAACATTGGTGGAAGGCTTTATCGGTAATTCTATTGGTTTACACTTTTGGGTTTTCGTTTTTGGTGCCTCTTTCACCCTCTATTAAGTCAGCTTCTCCAAGCTCTCTCAAATTAGGAGAAAATAACGTTTTGTTTACTGGATACAACACTAATTTTTCGCCCCAGGACGAAATCCACGTTGCCATCGAATTTGAAAAACAAACCCTGATTTGCGGCACCAATGTGACCGTTCTTAACGAAAATCAAATTCAAGCAAGGTTTATCATTCCCGATTCTCTGCCTTCGAAGGTATTGCACGTGAGGCTTCACACCAATAGATTTTCGTGTTTCTCTCCAGAACTTATCAAAGCTTTTTCGATCATTGAATCACCCATAGAAAGTGCACAATGCGCCACTCACAACCTAGCCGATGTCGTTCCATTGGATATACCCAACAGACTTCAACTCAACGAAACAATAAGAAACCTGATGTTTCACGTACCCATGTGGTTTACGATGATGGTAATTCTTACCCTCTCTTTTTGGTATTCTATAAAATACCTCAACACCTTCGATTTAAAATACGACAGAATTGCCCGAGAAGCAGTAAACATTGGTCTTTTATTCGCAGTATTGGGACTAGTTACTGGTTCAATTTGGGCAAAATTCACTTGGAGTGAACACACAGATTTATTTACAAGTTCTGGGTGGTGGGTAAACGATGTAAAACTGAATGGCGCTGCAATCACTACCTTAATCTACCTTGCTTATCGGATATTAAGAAACTCTTTGCAAGAAGCCAATCAAAAAGCGAAAGTTAGCGCAGTTTATAATATATTTGCTTTTGTACTGATGTTGGTGTTCATTATGATTTTACCGAGAATTACAGACTCTTTGCATCCAGGTAATGGTGGCAATCCTGCTTTTGGAAAATACGACCTTGACAACACGTTGAGGATGGTTTTTTATCCAGCAGTATTAGGCTGGATATTACTTGGAGTATGGATGCTCTCGCTCAAAAAAAGAATTTCAACCATTGAAAACACACTAGATGATGAATAAAAAAATAGTTTTTTTAGTCTTGGCATTTATGGCCTTTTTTTACAACGCTAGTTTAGCCAAAGCAAATGCAATAGAGCAAACATTCCACGAATCGGGCAAAATCAATGTCGTGTTAGCCATTGTGGTTGTTATTTTTATCGGTCTTATTTTTTACCTCGCAAAATTGGATAGAAGAATTTCAAAAATCGAAAAAGAATCAAAAAAATAAAACACTTAACTTTGAGTAAATAAGTCCAGTATGAGAAAAGTAGAAATCGCCCTAATTATTGTTGTAGCTGTTACCATTGGTATTATTTTTAGTTATTCTTCTCAAGCAAGTAGATACGGAAACTTCTCACAAGCTTTTGCCCAAGAAGGCAAAATTTTTAAAGTAATTGGCACTCTTAACAAAGACATTCCAGTAGAAACTCCACAAGCCAACTTAGTTATTTTTAACATGATAGACCAAGACGGAAAAGAATGCAAAGTCTATCTGAATGAAACAGTTCAAGAACACTTCGATAGATCTGATCAGGTTGTAATAACAGGAACGGCAGACGGAGAAAAAAAGGCATTCTTTGCTACGGAACATCAAGCAAAATGCCCGTCAAAATACAATGACGAAAAATAATTAAAACAACTTACTGACATGCTACGCAAACTCCTTTTGCGTGTACTTCAAACGATTCTATGAGGTGATTACTTTTGTTAATAAAAGAATTAGCTGGCAAATCCACACAATATACCGAGTTACACTGGGAACATTGTAAATGCAAATGGTTGTGAATGTGATTATCTCGCTGGCAAGTAGCTTCGCACATTGCATACCTCAAATCTTCCCCAGCAATAGAGATTGAATGAATTATTCCTCTTTCGAGAAATGTTTTTATCGTTCGGTACAAGGTAACTCTATTGAAATCACCTAAGCCATTTTCTATCTGAGAAACTGAGACAGCAGAATCAGAAGAATTGATAATTCCCAACACCGATTTACGGAAAGGGGTTTCACTTATATTCTTTCTTTTTAAGATTGATTCCATAGTCAATTGATAAATAAATGCAACATTGTTACAAATATTGAGATTAATACTTATATTTGCATCACAGTTGCAAATATATGAAGATTTTTCTTACGCTTTCGGTTTTATTGTTCACTTCG
>CBFHHA010000040.1:0-22582 GCA_965655625.1 Flavobacteriales bacterium
TGATTGTGTCTAATCTCGCTTTTGTTTCTTCTACTTTTTGTTGCATTTCCTGCAACTTTTTCATCATTCCGTTTCCTCCAAACATATTTTTTAGTTCTTAGTGATTAGTAAATAGTTCTGCCCCCTTGAACCCTGAGTTCGACCGACAGAGAGAGAATCGAAGGGTGACTTAGCTTTTTAAGAAATTTAGTTAGCCGGCAAAACCTTAGCTTTCACTTCTCCAAATCCAATTCTCACTCCATCTTTTTCAGAATATCCTCTCATAATAACGGTATCGTTATCGTTTATAAATTTTCTTTCAGTTCCGTCTTTCATCGGGATAGTTTTTGTTCCTTTCCAAGAAAGTTCAAGCATAGAGCCAAATTCACTTTCTTTGGGTCCAGAAATTGTACCAGACCCCATGCAATCTCCTGTTCTAATATTACATCCATTCACCGAATGATGCGCCAATTGCTGGTTCATGTTCCAATACATGTATTTATAGTTTGAGTTAGAAACAACAGTTTCTTCTGCTCCTTCTGGTTGAATTGCTACTTCCAAATTAATGTCCACGTGCTTATCTCCTGAGTATTCCAAATAAGGCAAAACCTTTGGTTCTTGAACAGGCCCAGCAGTTCTAAATGGCTCCAAAGCATCTAAAGTTACTACCCAACTTGAAATGTGAGACGCAAAGTTTTTTCCTAAAAAAGGGCCAAGTGGAACGTATTCCCACCCTTGAATGTCTCTCGCGCTCCAATCGTTCAGCAAAGTCATTCCAAAAATATAGTCGTCTGCTTCTTCGGTAGAAATGGATTCGCCAAGTGGTTTTCCTTCGTAGGTAAAAAAAGCAGTTTCCAATTCAAAATCCAATAAATTGCAGTTTCCAAAAACTGGTACCTCAGCAGTTGGCGGTTTTTTCTGTCCTTTTGGTCTATGGAAATCCACTCCCGAAGGCACAATAGAACTCGCTCTTCCATGGTACCCAACCGGAATGTGTTTCCAGTTTGGAAGCAGCGCATTGTCTGGATCACGGAACAAACAGCCTACATTAAAAGCGTGTTGCTCACTTGAGTAGAAATCGGTGTAATCTCCTATATGCATAGGTAGTAACATTTCTACTTCGCTTTGTAAATGCAAAACCTGATTGGCGTGGTGTTCGTTCTTTTGTAATTCTTCGTTTTCGACATTCAATAAATCCGAAATTCTATTTCTCAACTCTCTTGTCCCCTGCTTTCCATGACGCATCATTGTATTCAAAACATTTGAGTCAAAATCTTCAATAGTAAATTGCAATCTTGTTAAATAACCCAATGAATGTAAAGCTTTTAAATCCAAAACTTTATCTCCAATTGCAACTCCTACTCTAGGTGAGTTCCCATTGTGTGCAAACACTCCAAAAGGAAGATTTTGAATAGGAAAATCAGAATTAGCTGGGACTTCTACCCAAGATTTTAGTGCTGGATTGTTAGCTTTTATTTGAGTCATAATTTGTTTTATTTTTCATTTGTCATTCCCTTGAAAAAGGCAATCTACACGAGAATCTTTCAAAGCTAGAAGATTCCCGCTTTCGCGAGAATGACAATAAAAAGGAGTATTTCCTTTTTAATTATTTATAAGGTAAAAATACAAAACTGTTAAGAGGTTTGAAAGTTTAGACCCCTATTTTCCAAATTCCTTTTTCCATAAATGCAGGAATAGTTTGTCGGTTTGCTTTATTCAGCAAATTGGAGTGAGATATTTTCTCCTTTTTGGAGTATTCACTTAAAGAAATTATTTTTTTTCCTTCCAAATAGGCAAGTCTTTTATGGTAACTTTGGCATAAAGCTTTTCCAATAATATCTTCCATTATTTTAGTCGAACCATTATTATCAAACTCTTGAAATGCTTCATAATATTCTTTTCTATTGATAAATTTTATATTGATAGGCACATAGTTTTCTCGCAACAAAGCATAGTTTATGATTACTCTTCCAATCCTTCCGTTCCCACCTAGAAAAGGATAAACTTGCTCAAAGGTCAAATGTAATTTAGCCACTCTTTCCACTATATTTTTAGCATCACTTACTTGGTATTCTACCAGCATTTCTTTCAAAAGGTCTAGCACAAATTTTGGATCTGGAGCAATGTGATTTCCAACTCTTACCCACTCATCTTTCTTTATGAGCTGGAATTTTACCAAAGTCAAAAATATTTGTATCTAATTGAAGAATTGTACTGTCAATATTTAATGAGTCTTCATTTCCGACCTGAGAAAGTATTATTGAATGAAAAAATAATGCGGTTAAAAAAAGATAAATTTCATAGTTACAAAAATTAAGCTTATTCAAAATAATTTAAACCGAATCAAATAAGAGAAATTTTAACAATCTATTCATCTCATTAACTATACCCTAACAAAAAAGCCACCTACTTTAGTAAATGGCTTTTAATCAATCTTTTATTTGTCAGTTTGAGTGTCCCGATTGGTCGGGATTTATCGAAAACTAATTCACATACAACACTGCTTTCACTGCGTCAATCACTCTTTTTGGGTTTGGAAGAGCCTCTTCAATTAAAGTTGGTGAAAATGCGAATGGAGTATCAGCTTGCGTTACTCTCATTACGGGAGCATCCAAATAATCAAACCCATACCTCTGAACATAATAAGCGATCTCAGAGGAGATAGAGGCCATTGGCCAGCTTTCTTCCAATACAACCAATCTGTTGGTTTTTTTCACTGATTTCATTACAGTATCCCAATCCAATGGACGAATTGTTCTTAAATCGATTACCTCACATGAAATCCCTTCTTTAGCTAATTCATCTGCGGCTACATAAGCTTCTTTGATTATTTTTCCGAAAGATACGATCGTCACATCATCACCTTTTCTTTTTACATCTGCCAATCCAATTGGGATGATGTATTCACCTTCTGGAATTTCTCCTTTATCTCCGTACATTTTTTCCGACTCCATAATAAGTACCGGATCGTTATCTCTGATAGCTGCTTTCAATAATCCTTTGGCATCATAAGGATTTGATGGTGTAATTACTTTCAAACCAGGGACGTGAGCGTACATCGATTCAAAACTTTGAGAATGTGTTGCAGCAAGCTGTCCAGCCGTTCCGTTTCCACCTCTAAACACAATAGGAACATTGATTTGACCCCCACTCATTTGCAACATTTTGGCCGCACTGTTTATAATTTGGTCAGCGGCAAGAATAGCAAAATTCCAGGTCATAAACTCCACTATGGGCCTCAAACCATTCATGGCAGCACCAACAGCAATTCCCGCAAATCCAAGTTCGGCAATAGGCGTATCTATTACCCTATCTGGACCAAACTCGTCCAGCATTCCCTGACTAACTTTGTAAGCCCCGTTATATTCTGCTACCTCTTCACCTAGCAAGAAAACACTTTTGTCTCTTCTCATTTCCTCGTTCATTGCTTCACGAAGCGCTTCTCTAAATTGAACTGTTTTCATCTATTTAGTTTATGGAGTATTGTAAAAATGATTTCAAAGATAGGAATACTATTTTTTATTTGTCTCATGTTTTTAGCGTTTTTTAAGATTAAAAAAATCCAACTGAAATATTCCGAATTTCGACTTTTATTATGCATGCATACTATGTCTTTTTATTTAATTTATTCTTAAATTTGAACCAGAAATAATAATAATCTTAACTAGATCCTTATGAAAATACTAGTTTGCATAAGCAAAGCACCGGATACAACCTCGAAAATCGGGTTTACGGATAACGATACAAAATTTGATAAAGCTGGAGTTCAGTACATCATTAATCCTTATGATGAGTGGTACGCTCTTGTAAGAGGAATAGAGTTAAAAGAAGCAAATGGCGGTTCTGTTACCACGGTAACTGTGGGGACTGCAGCTGATGAACCAACAATTAGGAAAGCACTTGCCATTGGAGCAGATGCGGCTGTGCGAATAGACGCAGAAGCAACTGACGCTTATTTTGTGGCAAAACAAATTGCCGAATATGCCAAGAATGAGGCCTTTGACTTGGTATTATTAGGTAAAGAAACGATTGAATACAACGGTGCCCAAGTTGGAGGAATGGTAGCAGAAATGTTAGACCTGCCTTTCGTTTCTTTGGCCACAAAGCTTGATGTAAACGAATCCACTTGCTCTATTGCAAGAGATGCTAAGGGCGGTGACGAAATGTTAGAAGGAAAACTTCCATTGGTGATTTCTGCTGCAAAAGGAATGGCAGAACAGCGAATTCCCAACATGAGAGGGATTATGGCTGCCAGATCTAAACCTTTAGCGGTTGTAGCGCCAGTTGCAGTTGAGGCAATGACAAGCACGGTAAATTATGAAATGCCACCAGCAAAGTCTGGAGTAAAAATGATTGACCCAAACAACATGGACGAATTAGTAGCATTATTACATAACGAAGCAAAAGTAATTTAAGAATATGTCAGTATTAGTATATATAGATTCAATAAATGGTGTTGCAAAAAACGCCAAAGAAGCAGTGTTTTACGGAAGTAAAATTGCCGCAGAACATGGAACAGAAACAATCGTAGTAACAGCAGGAAACTCTGATAACGATACGTTAAGTGCCTTAGGACAATTTGGTGCCAAAAAAGTTATTTCTTTCAAAGGCGCAGATTTGGACAATCAGCAATTAACTAAATTGGTTACAGAAACTGCCAAAGAAAACGGATCTAATGTTGTTGTGTTTTCTCAAGATTTAAATGGAAAAGCAATTGCACCGAGAGTCGCAGTGCGACTTGAAGCAGGAATTGTGTCAGGAGCTATTGCTTTACCGTCAAATGATTTTGTTGTAAAAGTAAATGCGTTTTCAGGAAAGGCATTTAGCAATGTAAAAATCAACTCGGCAAACAAAGTGATTTCGGTTTTACCAAACTCTTTACAGCCTGTTACTGGCGAAGGAACAGCAGAAGTTGTTGACAGCAGCGCAGATTTAGGAGATTCTAAAATTGTGGTAAAAAGCAAAGTTGAGCAGTCGGGAGATATTGCGTTACCGGAAGCAGAATTAGTAGTATCGGCAGGGAGAGGACTTAAAGGACCAGAAAACTGGGGAATTGTTGAGGAGTTGGCTAAGGCATTGGGTGCAGCAACAGCCTGTTCTCGTCCAGTTTCCGACTCCGATTGGAGACCTCACCATGAACATGTGGGACAAACGGGTGTAGCCATTAGACCAAACTTATACATTGCAGCAGGAATTTCTGGAGCAATACAGCACCTAGCCGGAGTAAATGGAAGTAAAGTGATTGTTGTAATCAATACTGATCCTGAAGCTCCTTTCTTCAAAGCAGCCGACTACGGAATCGTGGGTGATGCTTTTGAAGTATTACCAAGATTAACAGAAGCTGTGAAAGCGGCTAACCTATGATTTGTAAATAAATTCCTGAACAAGTCTCAGGGTTAAACTAAAAAGCATTATTCTCTCCGAATTGTGCTTTTTTTTGTGGAAACAATTTTACTTATTTATGAAAATTCGGTTGCTGAAAACTTCAAGTTTATTCGTTTTTTTAGATCCAATCACGAGTTGAGTTTTCTACTTTGGTCAAAATTTTCTCTTGAATCTTCAAGGCATCTGACTGAAACAGGCAAGGCAATACAACTACTCCGGAGGCTGTTTGAATTTTTATGGTAGCAACTCCCCTTCTTTTTTGAATTATTGATTGAACCAGTTTTATATTCTGAGTTTTGTAATACTCTAATCCCGTTGTGATGGTGGTAATTTTCCCATCACCTACCACCAACTTTTCTCCTTTAAACTCAAAATAGGTTTTGTTCTTTTTCAAATAAACAAGATAAAGAGACGAGGGAATCAACAAAACATTAATCAAAAAGAATTCTAAGAGGGTAGATGAATTGAAAAAAAACAAAACATTAACCACTATCAAAAACAAAAACGTCCGTACAAACATCCTATACATAAAATAGGGCGCTGGGTTAAAACGTTCTTTCACATCAGCTCCTTCCGTTTTATAGAACAGCTCCATTAATTCTAAAGCAAATTGAGCTTTTACACCAACCAATTCCACCAGTTTTTTTTGTTTCATTTTGGCGCTTCCCGCTTGATTAATTTTCACTGTTTCAATTCCCATTGCTCTCTTTATCGGGTTGGTAACCTGAATGATGGTTTGAATTTTTTTTATTTTCAACACATCTTCTCTCTTGGTCAATAATCCCTCACTCACTTCGATTCCCTCATCTTGGTACCTCACTTTTTGATCAAAGTGACGCAATACAACTCGCAAAAATGACACCACCACAGAGATGACAACTCCAACCACCAATAAAACTGAAAGTCCTAGTAGGCTACTCACAATTTCTTCTTTGTTGAGCACTACATACTGAATCATTTCATCAGCAAAGTTCCAATCCTCTACTATATCTGCTAACTGATAACCAAACGAAAAAGTAATCGCCAAAATCCAGAAGAAACTCCTCAAATGATTTTCGGAAAAACTAACTTTCAGTAAATCTAAAAATGATAACGCATACACCACCCTTCTCTTTTCCGACTGAAAAACAGGGTTTTCTACTCCTTCATTTTCAGATTTTTTAACCAATGTCGTTTTTTGGAGCTCAGATTTCAAAGCTTTAGCTACTGCTTTGGTTACCGCCTTGATAGAAACCTCTACCTCCTTAGCTCCAGCAGTTTGAATTTCAACCTGAGTAACTCCCACTAGTTGATGAAGAATATTTTGTTTGAAATTAACAGATTGAATTCTCTCGATAGGAATGGCGGTTTTGTTTTTAAAAATCAAACCTTTATTCAAAATAAACTGATCTCCTTCTATTTTAAACTTAAAAAATAAAAATTGAACAATTGCAACTAGAAGAAGAAGAACAATTAACACACCAGAGATATTGAGGATATAGAAACCCTTATTCTCAATAGAATCTGAAAAAAAAATAGGAATAAACACCCAAAAAGATTTTACTAATTTATACAAAAGCACTCCATAATTGATGACAATACCCAGAGGAGATTGCCTACTAAATTTGGAAAAAGGACTACTGCTCATCCTTCATGAAATTTGAAATGAATGCTTTTATTTCTTGTGCTTTTTCCAACTCCAAACCAGATATTTTTAAATCTCGACCACTATCACCAGCAGTGTAAATACTCAGTGTGGCCAATTTAAAATACCGTTCTAACGGTCCTTCGTCTATTTCAATGTGTTGAATACGAGCAAAAGGCACAGTGGTTTCTTTTTGAAAAATCAGTCCTTCCTGGTACGCAATATTTTTATCCATTATTCTAACTCTCTTTCTCCGAAAGTAAGCCTTTGCCAAGAGAATCAATCCAATCATAAGAAAAATTAAAAAAACCAACATACTTGTTAAAACAACGGGAGTAAACCAATCTTGACTCTCTAAGAAATAACCAATAAAAACAGTAATCACTAAAAAGAAAATAAAGACCAACCTTTTAAAAATCATTGATTTTAATAGGTTAGGATGCATTGAGTTGTAAGTAAAATTTTCCATTTTATTGGATTCGGTTTCGTTCAAATATAAGAAATATTGAACCATAACAAGACGAAAAAAAAATGCTTTTGCATTCGTGTTGAAATATCGTAACTTTACACCCTTCAATCAGCAAAAAATTAGCTGAATAGCCCATGAAAAAAGTAGAACTTGAAATAGCGGGACTCTCATACAGTCATACACAAAGTGGAGCCTACGCTCTTGTTTTCAATGAAGCGGAGGGTAACAGAAGACTTCCCATCATCATTGGAGGTACCGAAGCACAGGCAATAGCCATAGAACTTGAAGGTATGACTCCTAGCAGACCGCTAACTCATGATTTGTTCAAATCTTTTGCCGAGGAGTTTGAATTTACGGTTCAAGAAGTGCTCATATACAATCTGATTGAGGGAATTTTCTTTTCTAAATTAATCTGTAGGAACAAAGAGGGTAATTTAATCGAAATCGATTCTCGAACCTCAGATGCTGTAGCTATCGCTGTCCGGTTTGCTTGCCCAATATTTACGTATGAGTTTATTTTGAGTTCGGCTGGTATTGTATTAGATGATGACGGAGAAGAACAAAGCTTAAGCGATTCATCAGGTGCTGGTTCCTCGGAATCTGTGCCAATCGAAATTGAGGAATCGGAGAGTACTCCACAGAAATCGATTGAAGAACTAGAACAAGAATTGAATGAAGCGATTGAGGCGGAAGATTACGAAAAAGCGTCTCAACTACGAGACCAAATTAACAGTAGAAACTAACCCCACATTTATTTAATTTCATGAGAAAATTGATTCGATATTCAGCGCTCATCTATTCGTTTTTTCTTCTTTTCTCATGCACAAAGCAGGAATCTACTATCGAACAACGATTAGTAAGAACTTGGAACTACGATGTGGAAAACAGCCTGGAACCCATAGACTCAGGTTCGTATATTAAGTTTGAAATCGACCTGACTGATGACCAAAAAAAACACAGTTTTAAATGGGAAATAAATGGTCGTCAGGATATAGGTACATGGGAAATTGTCGATAGCAACGAACTTCTTCTGAGCTTTCCGCTTCAACGCATAGAAACCGACATTGATTCGATAGCTCAGAGTTATGATGAAGAGGGGAACACAACGGTTTACTATTTCAAAGAAAAGGACAATGTAGCGACTCTGAAAGCCGGAAAGTTTCAAACAAAAGAAATACAACAACGCTACCTTATTAATGAGATTTCGAATGAAAAATTAACGTTGGTGTACGAAGGAACCAATGAACAACCGAACCTGGTCATCCTTCCGTTTGTATACAAATCCCGCGTAATTCCCACCAGCATTTCTTATTACTCGGTAACGAGAGGATTATTGGGAATTGCCGCTTTGATATTCATTACCTTTTTGTTCAGCTCGAATAAAAGAGCGATAAATTGGAGCCTAGTTGGAAAAGGTTTGGGACTCCAATTGGTGCTTGCTTTAGCTGTACTCTATATTCCTTTTGTCGCTTCATTCTTTGATGCCCTGAGTGCAGGATTTATGAGGATCATTGGATTTACAGATGCAGGAGCAAATTTTGTTTTTGGTCAATTTGGAACTGGCGAAATTCAAGGGCCACTTCAAAACTTTGCTTTTAAAATACTGCCTACCATCATATTCTTCTCAGCTCTTATGAGTATGTTATATTACCTGGGCATTCTTCAGAAAGTTGTGTATGTATTCGCTTGGTTAATGCGAAGATTTATGAAATTATCTGGAGCAGAAAGTTTAGCCGCTGCAGGAAATATCTTTCTAGGACAAACGGAAGCTCCTTTTTTAGTAAGGCCCTATCTCGAAAAAATGACCAAATCTGAGTTGATGTGCTTAATGACCGGAGGAATGGCAACCATTGCCGGAGGAGTGCTGGCTGCCTACATTAGTTTTCTGGGTGGTGATGATCCTGAACAAAGTTTATTCTTTGCAAAACATTTACTCACCGCTTCCATTATGTCTGCTCCCGCAGCGGTAGTTGCCGCAAAAATATTAGTACCCGAAACAGAAGAATTCAACAAAGAGATGAGAATTCCGAAAGAAAAAATCGGTTCAAATATTCTCGAAGCCATTACCAATGGATCTACTGATGGATTAAAATTAGCGGTAAATGTGGGAGTTATGCTGCTTGTGTTTACAGCTATTGTGTACATGGCCAACTACTTGCTTGCCTCTATCGGGGCTGTTACGGGATTAAATGAAATGATTGTAGCGAACACCAATTATTCCGAACTGTCATTTCAATTTATACTGGGTTACTTATTTGCTCCTATTGCTGGGCTAATGGGAATCGACAATTGGGGTGATATGGTACTAACTGGGCAATTACTGGGTGAAAAAACAATTCTGAATGAGTTTTATGCTTACGCCACCTTTGGGAATATTAAATCTCAATTTGCCTCCGAAAAAGCGGTAGTAATGAGTACTTACATGCTTTGTGGATTTGCCAATTTTGCTTCTATCGGAATCCAGATTGGAGGAATTGGCGCCTTAATCCCTACAAGAAAAGGATTGCTGTCTAAGCTAGGTGTAAAAGCATTGATTGGCGGAACGGTAGCTAGTTTACTGACGGCAGTTGTCGTAGGAATGTTCTTGTAAAATTCCCTAAAGTATCTCTTTTCGGATAATAAATACCGCACAAAAACCTCATTTCATTGTTTTTTTTTAGAAATTAGAAGTTCTAATCAAAAAAAATTATGAAATTACTATTTACTTCTGTCCTTTCAGTCCTTATGGTCGTTGGGACAACGAGCAATTCCCATGCTCAACTTTTCAAAAAAAAGAAAAAAGAGGAAACGAAAAAATCTGCTGAAAAACCAAAATCTACTTTTAAATCCATTAAAAGTGTGACAAAAAATTGTGAAAAGTCAGACGGACTGTTTCCGATTTACCGCGACACAAATTCAGGAAAAATTTATTTAGAAATTAGCGAAGATAAATTGGGCGAAGAGTTCATCTATTTTAGTTATGTAGAAAACGGTTTGATGGATGTAGGAGCATTTAAAGGGTCTTACAGAGGTTCAAAAATTTTCAAAATCAATAAGTTTTATGGAAATATTGAGTTTCAGTTGGAAAACACCAATTACTATTTTGACCCAAAAAATGAGATAAGTAAATCGGCTGAAACAAACATTAACAAGCCTATTATTATCTCAGAAAAAATAATGGGAAAAACAGAAAACAAGTTTATCATTGATGCTAGCTCTCTTTTCATGAAAGAAAATTTTGCTAAAATAAAACCAACATACCGGCCAGGATATAGAGGTGCCAAACTGGGGATGCTGAGCAAAACAAAAACAAAAGTGTTGAAAATTAAAAACTACCCAAACAACACGGATGTGAGAACGATGTATGTGTTTGACAACGGAAGCGGATACTCAAAAGAAATGACCAGTAGCCAAAGTGTGTCTATTACTTACCACCACAGTATTTTGGAAATGCCTAATAATGATTTTAAACCAAGAAAGGATGACCCAAGACTGGGGTATTTCATGACACAAGTAACGGATCAAACATCGGCATCGGTAACGCCATACCGAGATATGATTCACAGATGGAACTTGGTAAAAAAAGATCCAGAAGCTAAGTTATCTGAACCCATAGAGCCGATAACCTGGTGGATTGAAAACACTACCCCAAAAGAACTAAGACCCATCATAAAAGAAGGAGTAGAAAAATGGAACATCGCATTCGAAAAAGCTGGTTTCAAAAATGCTGTGGTTGTAAAAATACAGCCAGACACTGCCGATTGGGATGCCGGAGACATTCGATACAATGTATTGAGATGGACTTCCACGCCAAAACCCCCTTTTGGAGGGTACGGACCGAGTTTTGTAAACCCAAGAACCGGAGAAATTTTGGGGGCTGATATCATGTTGGAATACGTTTATATATTAGGGAGAATAAGATCAGCAGAACTATTTGAAAAAGCTGGATTAGATTTTTTTCATTTAGAGGAAAGCGGAGCAAATCACGATTCGCATTCGTGTAGCGTTGGGGCCATGATGCAGGAAGATGTATTCTTCGGAAATACGGCTATTTCCTTGACGGATTTAACAGGAATCGAAAGAGACAAATTTTTGAGAGAATCGATCCAGAGATTGGTATTACACGAAGTAGGACACACGCTAGGACTGAATCACAACATGAAAGGAAGTTCAATTCAATCTTTGGAAGACCTGAAGAATCAAGAAAAAATGGACAAAGAAGGAATGTGTAACTCTGTGATGGAATACCCTTCTATCAATTTTGCTTTGAACAAAGAAGACCAAACTTATTACTACGATGACAAGCCCGGATTATATGATCATTGGGTAATTGAGTATGGATATTCTTCCGCTTTAGAAGACGAAAAAGCAGAACAAGAAAGGCTAGATAAGCTTCTAGCTCGATCTACAGATCCAAAACTAGTGTTTGGAAACGATGCTGACGACATGAGATCTCCGGGTAAAGGGATAGATCCTCTCGTAAATATTTACGATTTGTCGGATGATCCAGTGAGGTACGCACAAGAAAGAATAGAACTGATAGAAACTAAATTGATGCCTCAGTTGATGAAAAAGTATTCCAAAGACAACCAGTCATACATGGAACTAAGAAATGCTTACTTGTCGCTCAGCGGTCAAAAAGCAATTCAATTAAACATCATGACACGACAAATTGGAGGTGTTTATGTAAATAGAGCGTTTGTAGGTCAAGAAACTACTTCGGCTCCCCTAACTCCAGTTCCTTACAAAACCCAAAAGGCCGCAATGGATGCTTTGACAAAACATGCTTTTGCTCCAGCAGTATTTGAAGTAAACCAATCTCTTATCCAGCATTTACAGCAACAGCGAAGAGGATTCAATCACCGTGGAAGCGGTGAAGATCCTAAAATTTTGGATAGAAATTTATCTGTACAAGCTGGTTTGTTTGCTCATTTGTTACACCCAAATGTATTAAAACGAATCTCCAACACTGAATTGTATGGAAACACTTACACGTTACCCGAGTATTTAACAGACTTGACAGATGCTGTTTTCAAAGAAGATCGATTGAAAAAAGTAACAAATGCTCGACAAAATTTACAGATATTGTACACGAAGTCTTTGATTGCTTACCTTGGAAATAAAAAAGCATTGTACAACACAAAGTCTCAAGTTTTGGGTCAATTGAATCAAATCTTGATAATTTCGAAAGAAAGGTCTTCCGATTCGGCAACAAAATCGCATAAAATGCATTTGAAACTGCTGATAGAAAAAGCGCTCGAAGCTAAGTAAAACCTAAGGAAATCCAATTGTATAATCTGCACTTAAAAATAAGTGCAGATTTTTTTTTAAATTCTTTTGTCGAAATGAAAACTTATTCTACTTTTGCAGTGGAGATGTGGCAGAGTGGTCGAATGCGGCAGTCTTGAAAACTGTTGTGCGGCAACGTACCGGGGGTTCGAATCCCTCCATCTCCGCTGAGAGCAAAGCTCAATTCCGATGACCCGGAATTGAGCTTTTTTTTGACAAAGAATGATGCAAATTTGATATAAAACTTTTGTTACATCCTACCAATTAAAGAAGCAAAGAAAGCGCTAAACACACTACACTTCACTTGGGAAGAGGTTTGACAGATAGAACATAATCAAGTTCAAGGGTCAACGAATTTTACTCAAGGCAAAGTTTTTCTTTTGGGAATCAGTTTAAATTTATGGTGATATTGATTGTACTGATATGAAAAATTAAATTTGTTAAACAAATATTAACCTTGATTAACACTTTGTATTCCGCTAATCACTACTTTTACAAAAATTAAAAAACTAAAACCAATGAAAAAATTTATTATCCCAGCCTTATTAATGGCAACAATGATGACATCTTGTGGAAGCGATGCGGTAGAAGCAACCGATGCACAAGAAATAAAAGAAACCGCGATTACTGCTACTTACTCGACTTTAGGAGATCACAACCACGTAGACTGGAAAGCTTGGCACCTAGGGAGAACAGGAGAAAGATCAGGTTCTGTAATGTTGAATGGTGGTGAAGTTTCTGTAAACGAAGGTGTATTAGCTGGAGGTAAATTTGTGTTAGATTTAGCTGGATTGACCGTAACAAACTTTGGAGATGATACGGCTCAAAACGAAAAATTAAGAGGACACTTAACAAGCGGAGACTTCTTTTTGACTGATTCTTTCCCAACTGCTACGTTCGAAATTACAAGTTTAGATACAATGTCTGGTGAATTCAATTCAACAATTAGTGGAAACCTGACTATCAAAGGTATTTCTAAAAACATTACCTTCAATGGAAATGTTGAAATTACTGAAAATGCTGTGACGATTTCTTCTGAAACTTTTGAAATAAACAGACAAGACTGGGGATTAACCTACAATACTGAAGGAGCTGAAGGAGTTATTGCTGACTATGCAATTATGAATGAAATTGCATTCACTATTCACGCGAATATGACTAAATAAATCAATCTGTTATAAAGGATCTTATATTAAAGACCCGGATAACAAATAATACATAATGATAAAGCTGAACAATGCGTTATTGTTCAGCTTTTTTTATTTATCTCTTTTCTCTTCCTGAAATAACGATACAAATGGGCGAAGCCAAATTAACGAAGAGACGATTTGTTTTTTTTCCTTTCTGCCGAAGGCTTAATAACAAAGGGTTAAAAAACAAAAAGTAGGAACGGATGAAAGTAAAAAGAAGGGTTGGGGCGAGAAAATAAATAAGCAATGAGGTCCCTGAGTTCGAACGATAGGGAGAAAATCGAAGGGCGAAATTGTGTTTTATTTTTCTCGTATCAGTGGGACAGTTTTGCATGAATACCTTATATCCCTTTCATCATATTCTCACATTAATTTCTCACGTTCATCACAACATTAAACTCAATGAAAATTCCAAAAATTGTTAGCTCTGAAAATAGCTGTAATTGTTAAATCCTAACCCTAAAACAACTCTTTGAAACGCTAAAAACAAATTATGTTTAACCCAATTTTTATTTCAAACAGAGACAATTTTCGTAAAAAAAAACACCGTTAAAATAAATTTACGGTGTTTTTTCATTTATTAAAACCCATTAATTATCATCGGATCAAATTAACATGTCCCATAAAGAATTCTTTTTCACTGGATTGTTTAACATAAACTGATATTTTCCAAATATAAGTTTCGGTTTTCGCTCCTTCTCCATCCCAGCCTTCGTTTAAGTCTCTTGTTTCGAAAACTAACTCTCCCCATCTATTGAAAATCGTTAGATGATAGGTTTCTTCTACAAATCCTTCCGTTAACACTGGAATAAATACTTGATTAATTTCGTCTCTATTTGGTGTAAAAGTATTGGGAACATAAATCCCTATATCTTGGTACACTCTAATTGTTTTGATGATTGAATCTTGACAACCCACATTATTAGATGAAATCAATTTCACTTGATACACATTCGCACCATCTGCATAGGTATGGATTGGATTCTCTGTGATATCAAATTGATTATCCCCAAAATCCCATAAATAAACCGAAGAGAACTGCGACAAATTCGTAAATTGAACCTCGGGCGATTCTAACGAAGAAAACAAAATTCTATCAGCAATGAAATCAGCAATGGGCTGCTCGTAAAGACATATCGCATCTTCATCCAAAGTAGAAGAAACACACCCTTCTTTGGAGGTAACTGTTAGGTTTACGTCATAGCAATCGGGAACTGTATATTGATGACCAGCGAATCCTGCTTGTTGGGAAGTTGCTCCATTCCCAAAATCCCATAAATAGGAAGCTGATAGATCTATCGAGTCAGCTGTAAAAACTACGCTCAATTTATCACAACCCACACTGTCTGAATAGGTAAAATTAGAATTGGGTGTTTTGGAGATCACAATAGACTCAAATGCTGAGTCTGAACACCCTGTAAGCGGATTAGTTCCCAAAAGCTTTATGGTATAATTTCCTGTCGAAGAATATGTATGTGAAGGGTTAAACAGGAAGGAAGAATTCCCGTCTCCAAAACTCCAATCGAAGTTCAAGCTTCCCACGGAGTTATTCTGAAAATTAATGGGTTGAAGGTCACAAAAAACGGTGTTTAGCACATTAAAACTCACATCAGGAAGTGGATTTACTGTTACTTTTATCACTGAGTCTGGCCCTACACAACCGTGAGGCAATGAAGTAGGGATAACGTGATAATCGACAACTTGAGGAGTAGTAGTTAAAATAGACAACGTATCATTAATTAATACACTTGATTGTATTGGAAAACTAGTCTCATTAAAAACAAGTGGTGTGGGTGTTGCCACCCATGTAAACGAACTTGGTATAGTTGCATTTAATAACACGTTTGTGTTATCTCCTGAACAAATTTCGATGTCTGAATTTTGAACATGAGGAGTTGGATTTACGGTAATCAAATAGGAAGAGGAGGGTCCCGAACATTGAATACTTCCTTGAAGAATCGTGGGAGACACTGTCACTGTACTAAACTGTTGTACTGCCGTATTATTCGATGCATTAAAGGATGGAACATTTCCAATTCCAGAAGAATTTAATGAAATCGCAGTATTCGAATTCTGCCAATTAAAAATGGTTCCAGAAATAGAGCCACTCAATATATTTTGAGGCACTTGAATTCCGTTACAAACACTGATATCTGGCAAAGGATAAACATCCGGTGTGGGTAAAATAGAGAGGGTAAATGTTTCGGTCGGTCCTGAACAAGAAACACTGTCATTCACAAAAATAGAATACACAGAAAAACGTGAACTTTTGACTAAAGTAGATGGATTAGAAGAAATAAATCCAGGTACTGAATTTACGCCCGTTGCTGCTCCAACTCCAATTGAGGTATCGGAAACGGACCAAAAGTAATTAGCACCAATTACGGGTCCATTGAATGAAATAGGACTCATCGTTATTCCATTACAAATTGTAGTATCCGAAATAGGAAACACCGTAGGTTGAGGGTTAACGAACACTGTTATTGGAATCACTGGGCTGGAACAACCGTTACTGGTACTTGTTCCTACTACACGATAAGTAACTTGCTGAACAGAATTACTCACATTCACCAATGAATCATTAATCCTTGAAGATGAGACAACAGACGTGGTCTCATTCAGTACATTTAAAGATTGATCTGCGTACCAATTGAACGTAACATTAGTATTCGCAACCAAAGGTAAGTTCACACGAGTTCCACTACAAATGGTAACGGTATCCTCATTCAAGAGAGCTAAACGTGGTTTTACCGTCACCACAAATGTTTGAGCAAGTCCCGAACATTGACCCTCAATTGAAACTGGAAATACAGAATAAACAACAATTTGATTCACAGAAGTATTATTGACCAATCTATCTGTAATTAAATTACTTGTGCTTGGTAAGAGAGATTCACCGGTAACATTTGGGTTGTCTATAGAAACAAACCAATTGAATGTAGAAGGTACATTAGCCGTTAAAATAGCGTTTACGGGGCTTCCACTACAAATCTCAACATTAGGCAAATTTGACAAGACAACATCTGGTTGAACCTTAACCCTAACAGTCGAATCTGGTCCGAGACACCCGTGAGGAAAAGAGGTAGGTGTTATTGTATAAGTTACAAATTGAGGTACATTGGTGTTATTGGTAAGAGAATCATCTATTAAGAAGGAAGTTTGTGTAGACGTTAATTCACCTGTTACACTCGTGTTTTGAGTAGCAGACCAGGCAATATTAGATGGCACAGAAGTCGAAATATTAATATTCAAGCGACTATCATTGCACAAAACTGTATCAGTTAATGGATCGGTATACGGTGTTGGATTCACAATTATTTCACTATTCAAAGTGGTGGCATTATCACATCCCACACCACTATCCGTTACAACAGCAAAATATTTATAATTCCCTGCGGTATTAAATGTAATCGGTGAAAATGCAGTATCAGTCACTCCGTTTATCAAAACATTTGGAGTACCAAATTGATACCATGCAATAGAAGTTGCACCAGTTCCTCCTGAAAAAGAAAAAGACAAGGGCTGAATAATAGTAGTTCCTTGGCATATCATCTGACTTAACACTGGTTGATTTGAAATAACTGGATCACCTACAACCACTACTTCAGCTGGGTTTGAAATGACATTTGAACATCCACCTGCTGAGAATGACAGTACGCAATAATAGAAATTAGTGCCTGCCATCGATGTTGGGGGAAGATAAGAATCTGCTATTTCACCAATAATTGGAGTTCCTCCCATGTTGGAATTAACAGTATTCTTATACCATTGATAACTGACTGAATTGTTACCACCCACATAAGAAACAGACAATAAACTAGGCGAACCACCTACACAAAGCTTCTGAAATCCGTTTGGTTGATTTGAAATTGAAGGAGTAGGAGTCGTGATTATTTTTGCAGTTTGGGAAGTGACACCACAATTTAGACCTGACTGGATAATTTCACAATAATAATAAACTGTGCCAACTGTGCTTACTGGTGGTGTAAATAGTGAGTCAGTTGCACCCGGAATTAGACTTCCTCCAGAATTAAAATTTACTGCATTGCTATACCATTGGAAATTAAACGTGCCTAGCCCTCCCGAAGCTCTTACTTTTAATGGAGTAACTGGCGAAGTATTTTCGCAATAAATGGCAGAATCAGGTTGCAAATCAATGATTGGATCGTCCAAAATAATAACCCGTGCATTTTGAGAAGTGTCCACATCACATCCATTTCCACTTAAACTCAATATCACGTGATAATTTACTGTATCAGGCGAAAGATAAATCGTAGGTAGAAAAATTGCATTAGTGTCTCCTAATAAATCAACTCCATTTCTTTGCCACTGATAACTCGGAGTTCCTAAACCACCTGAATAAGATACGAAAAAGGGAGCCCCAATCGTTCCACCAACACAGATTGTTTGTGAAGCGATAGGTTGTAAACTTATTACTGGATCTGGATTAATTATAATTGTAGAAATATCCGATACGAGAGAGGAGCAACCTCCTTTAGAAAGAGTGATGACACAATAGTAATAAAGAGTTCCTACACTATTTGAGGGAGGAAGATAACTTGGATTTGTAGCTCCCGTAATTGGTATTCCAGCAGAATAAGAATTTGAAGTATTCACAAACCATTGATAAGTTGGAACACCCACTCCATTTTGATATGTAACTGATAAAGCTGTTAAAGCTCCATCTAAACATACCTTTTGTGAGTCTATTGGTTGAGTTGTGAAAGATGGGGCTAAATTTATTTTTATTTCTGCCACCCCAGATGTTACGTTACAATTGAGCCCACTTTGTGTTACTTCACAATAATAATAAAATGTTCCTGCGGTAGCTACAGATGGCAAATAGGTTGAGTCAGTGGCTCCACTTATTATTACTCCACCTACGTTGCTTCTGGTTGTATTGCTAAACCATTGGTAATTATAACTACCTAATCCTCCTTGGGCTGAAATTAACAATGTATCAACCGTTGTAGCTCCAATACAATAAGTATCAGAAACGGGCTGCAATACTACAATTGGATCGGGAACTACTGTTATTATTGCATCTTGCGAAGTATCAGAATCACAACCACTTCCACTCAAACTTAACACAACAGAAAAGGAATAATTTCCGGGAGAACTTATTCCAGAAGGCATGAAAGATGAAAATGTATCTCCCAACAAGTTTACCCCTGAATTTTGCCATTGATAACTGGGTGTTCCTACACCTCCAGAATAATTAACAAAAAGAGGAGTTCCAATGCTTCCTCCTTCACATATCGACTGAGAAGGGATTGGCTGAATAGAAATTATTGGATCGGGCTGAACAATTACTTTACCTATATCTGAAGTTATGAAAGAACAACCGCCACTTGGCAAAGTAACTACACAGTAATAATAAAAGATTCCTGTAGAGTCAGATGGTGGCGAATAGCTTGAATTCATTGCTCCTGGAATAGGCAAACTACCTGTATATGAATTAATCGAATTAGAATACCACTGATATGTTGGAGTTCCTACTCCATTTTGATAAGCAACTGTTAACGCATTCAAACTTCCGTCTAAGCAAACAGTCTGTGAATCGATGGGTTGAGTGGTAAATGTAGGTGCTAATGTTACGATAATAGAAGCTACTCCAGATGTAACATCACAATTTAATCCGGTTTGTGTAATCTCACAATAGTAATAAGTAGTTCCAACAGCCGAAACAGGTGGAGTAAAAGTAGAATCTGTCTCTCCCATTAGTTGAATTCCACCTACGTTACTATTGCTATTATTACTAAACCATTGGTATGAATACATTCCTAATCCACCAGCTGCCTGAACTACAAGTGGTGTAACAGGAGATGCATTCTGACAATATGAAGCAGAAATTGGCTGCAATGAAACTATTGGATCCGGCACAATGATCACTTCTCCTATTTGAGAGGTGTCTGCATTACACCCACTTCCATTTAAATTTATTATCACTGAAAAATCTACCGTATCAGCTGAACTAAATGTAGGAGGTAAATAAAATGAATCAATTGCAGACGAAATGTCCACTCCATTTCTTTGCCACTGATAAATTGGAGTTCCTACTCCGCCCGTGTAACCCGCAAACAAGACTGAGCCTATCGTTCCTCCTTCACAAATGGTTTGAGTAGGAATAGGGTGTAAATTAATTACCGGATCTGGTCGAACAATTATAACACCAACGTTAGAAGTAATACTCGAACATCCGCCACTTGGTAAAGTAACCACGCAGTAATAATAAAAACTACCTACGGAATCACTCGGTGGGGCGTAACTTGAACTTGTTGCTCCAGAAATCATAGTTCCTCCCGAAGTAGAATTAGTCGTGTTTGAATACCACTGATAGGTTCCTCCTGCTACTCCATTTTGATAAGCTACTGTTAAGGCATTCAAACTTCCATCTAAACAAATAATCTGTAATGAATCGGGATTTGTTGAAAAAGTAGGTGCTGGTGTCACAACTATCGCAGCAGGAATTGAAGTAACCTCACAATTTAAACCGCTTTGACTAATGACACAATAGTAATACCTTGTGCCTATGGTTCCAACTAAAGGCACATATACCGAATCAGTAGCACCGGCTATTTGACTCCCACCTGAATTACTATTTATGGTGTCAGAATACCATTGGTAACTATAACTTCCCAATCCGCCAGAGGCAGAAACTGTTAATGTATCAACTCCAGATGCTCCTAAACAATAAGTGTCCGAAACGGGCTGAATGGTTACAACAGGATCGGGCACCACAGTGATAATGGCATCTTGTGACGTATCCGTATCACAACCACTTCCACTAAGTGAAAGTACAACTGTATATAAATAGTTGCCTGTGGCAATAAAATTTGCGGGAGTGAATGATGACGAAACTTCACCGGGTAAATCAATCCCAAATTCCTGCCATTGATAACTGGGAACCCCTGTACCTCCTGTGTAATTCAATGTAAGTGCAGGACTTATGGTTCCACCAACGCAAATAGTGTCATAAGATAATGGCTGAACATTTATTGTAGGTTCGGGTTTTACTATTGCGACACCCACCTCGGATACAATTTTGGAACATCCTCCTGAATTAAAAGTTATCTCACAATAATAGTATTTAGCACCAGGAACACTTGATGAAGGTACATAACTTGAGTTGGTATCTCCCGCCAGTAATGTCCCTCCAAAACTTGAGTTCACAGAATTGACAAACCATTGGTAACTTGGTTGCCCAAAACCATTAACGTAATTCACACTTAAAGGTAAAAATGTACCATCTATACACACAGATTGGGAATCAATTGGTTGAACCGAGAATGTTGGACCTGGTGTAACGAATATTCTTGCAGGCAATGAGGCAACACCACAATTGGACCCAGTTTGTGTTACAACACAATAATAATAACGATCACTTGCAGAACCAACAGGCGGAACAAAGGTTGAATCTATGGCTCCAGGAATAAGAGTCCCACCCACATTTGTATTCGTAAAGCTGGTGTACCACTGAAAACTTTTTGATCCTACACCTCCACTGGCACTAATGATTAAAGTATCAACTGGTGAGGCGTTCTCACAATAAAAAGCAGAATCAGGCTGAAGAGTAATAATGGGATCTGGCACAATGATCACTTCTCCTATTTGAGAGGTATCTGCATTACATCCATTCCCGCTTAAGTTTATAATCATTGAAAAATCTACCGTATCAGCTGAACTAAATGAAGAGGGTAAATAAAATGAATCAATTGCAGATGGGATATCAACTCCATTTCTTTGCCACTGATAACTCGGTGCTCCTACTCCACCTGTGTAACCCGCAAAAAGTGCTGTTCCAATCGTTCCTCCTTCACAGATGGTTTGAGAAGGGATTGGGTGTAAATTAATCACCGGATCGGGTCGTACAATTACGACTCCAACATTCGAAGTGATACTCGAACATCCTCCACTTGGTAAAGTTACCTCGCAGTAATAATAAAAACTACCTACGGAATCACTCGGTGGACTATAACTTGAACTTGTTGCTCCAGGAATTAAACTCCCTCCTGTGTTCGTATTGAGCGTATTTGAATACCACTGATAGGTTCCTCCTGAAACTCCATTTTGATAAGCAACTGTTAAGGGAGATAAATTCCCATCTAAACAAATAATCTGACTGTCGATCGGTTGGGTACTAAATGAGGGACCTTCAGTCACTACAATCTTTACCGTATCGGATATAACTCCACAGTTTAATCCTGTTTGGGATACTACACAATAATAATAGAATACACCAACAGAATCTACAAAAGGGACAAAAGTAGAATCAGTTGCTCCAGAAATTAATTGACTAGCAGAATAAGTGCTGTTCACAGAATCCATGTACCACTGGTAAGTATATGTTCCAAGTCCACCACTTGCTTGAACCAATAAAGGAGTTACGGGTGAGGCATCCTGGCAATATACAGCGGTATCGGGTTGATTGATAATTATGGGATCTGGCACAATGATCACTTCTCCTATTTGAGAGGTATCTGCATTACATCCATTTCCACTTAAGTTAATAATCACTGAAAAATCTACCGTATCAGCTGAACTAAATGAAGAGGGTAAATAAAATGAATCAATTGCAGACGAAATGTCCACTCCATTTCTTTGCCACTGATAACTCGGTGCTCCTACTCCACCTGTGTAACCCGCAAAAAGTGCTGTTCCAATCGT
>CBFHHA010000041.1:0-21692 GCA_965655625.1 Flavobacteriales bacterium
ATTGTAGTCCTAATAATACATCTAATGCCATGAGTTTTTATTTGTTTATTGTTTAATAGTTTTTGTGTTTATTTCGGAATTAGATTATTTCCGCTTGATACTGAAAAAAAGCAACCTTTTTTTTCTCCTCAACTGAACAAACCTAAGTTGTTTTGAAACTTACTATCTGTCTTTATTTCGGTCTGTTTTGTTTATTCATTTTTTTGAGCGTACAAGTATAAAGAATGGTGCATTACTTTAATGCCAAATTTTTTTTCCACCATCTCTTTGATGTCCTTGATTAGTGGGTTTGAGAACTCAATTACTTCTTCCGTGTCTGTAATAATAATGTGATCATGTTTCTTATATTGATAGGACTTTTCGTATTGAGCCAAGTTTTTTCCGAACTGGTGTTTCCTGATAAGATTACAAGCTAGTAATAAGTCTATTGTATTGTATATTGTTGCTTTACTTACCCGATAATTCTTTCCTTTCATGAGAGAATAAAGTTCTTCGACATCAAAGTGTTCTGGGTGGTCAAATATTTCGCTCAATATGGCAAAACGTTCGGGAGTTTTACGGTGTCCGTTTTGTTCCAAATACTTTGTAAATATCTCTTTTACTGATTCTTGTACGGTTTTGCAAGTCATGTTTTTATGTTTTATGTTTCTTGAATTATCAAGTCAATAAACGTAAGCGATAAAGGTACTAATACTTTCTTTTATCTAAAACTTAAACCAAAGTATTTCTATCTTTGAACCTCCATAAAATATTAACAATGTTTGATAACCCAATTGAAATTTACAAAAAAATAAACCTTTTTGCCCAAGAAAACGGGATGAAGCTTACAGTTAAAACACCTGGTGAATCCTTGTATTCGATGACAGTTCTTGAAAAACATTTGAGTTCTCCAAACGTATGCCATGGTGGAGTAGTGGCCGGATTTATGGATTCTGTTTTGGGATCTGCCGCTTTGTCTATTTCTTTTCAGTCGCAGGCCCTTGTTTCAACAGTAGAATTCAAAATCAATTATTTCAAACCAGTTTATCTCCACGACCAGCTCGAGGGAATTGGGGAAGTAGATTTTGAAGGGAAAAAACTAATTTCTTCCACAGGAAGTATTTACAGAGTAAAAGGAGAAGAGCGAGAGTTAATTGCAAAAGCAATTGGGACATTCAACAAATATCCTTTGGAGAAAACAACCTTTGCTAAACTTTTTAACAACCAGAAGTAATCCATTGGCTATTTCTTCGTTTATCCCTACTTTTAACCCCATTATGAAAAGGATTGTTACGCTTATTGCCATATTGTTTTCCGCCTGTCTTTACGGACAAAAGGTAGATACGACTCAATCTATTTTTGAAAACTCTTCTGTTTACAGAGATTACCGCGAGGTTTATTTATCCAATTTAGGGCAGGCAAAGTATCATTTACTTTCCCCTTTCCAATCAAACAATAGGCAGTTTTTAAAGCTTTTCCCTGATTCTTCTAATTCATCCACATTTACCGATGTTTTTTATGTTTCTGGTTCTGGTAGAGAGAATTACGTAGAGGTAATCCATAACCAAAAATTAAGCAAATCATTGGTAGGGAAAGCTAAAATATTGAAAACAACCTCAGAAGGAATTTATGTAAGTAATGAAGCTGAGCTCTCCAATTTTGAGATTGGGTTGAGTTTTTTACCCAAGAACAAACAATATAAGTTCGAGGCCAATTTTGCGAACTACAAGAGGTACTCAAATCTGAATGGAGGAATTTCTGATTCTACCTTTTTTTCTTTGTTGGATTCTTCCAATGGAAACCTAAAATCTACATTTCCCAATCAATTCAAGGTAGGTTCTGGCTCAAATTCCAATAATATGGATTTGAAAATAATGAACATTGATTTTGCTCACGCTTATCGATTGGGAGCTACGAAATCTGATTCAACCAAGTATTTTCAATTAAGACAAAAATTTACTTATTCTCGAACTCAGCGAAACACGAAACTGATAAATTCTGGCGATTTTTTTCAAAATTATTTTCAAGATTCCGTTACCACTTCGGATAGCCTGAGGCTTGAACAACTTTCTCATCGGTTTCAGTTGGAGTGGGTTTCTACTCATTCGAATCTTGCATTTGGAATTGGTCAAAATTATTACGAGTACTCAAGTTTAGCACCTTTTCAAGTTCATTTAGAGAACTTGCTTTATGGTGTGTATCGATTTCAAAAAGATAGTTTACAAGTGGAATCTTACGGGGAGTTTCTGATTTCTGAAGGCGGTTACGAGTCCTTTGAATTGAAAAACAAAGCAACTTTTATTAAATCCACCGAGGCACTTTTTACTAAACTTTCTCTGGAAGCAAATTATTTCACCGATTTACCCGAACTTTATTTCAATCAGTACGCTTCCAATCATTTTGTATGGAACCAGGTAAATAACAGAAACTCAATTATTCAGCTTAAGGCCCAAGCTTCCAACAATAGCAAGCGGTATGGAGCGAGTCTTCATTTCGAAAATCAGAATAATGCCGTGTTTTTTGATGAAAACTCGCTACCCATTCAAACCCAAATTGCTTATCTAAACCTCACTCTAAACAAGGAGTTTAAATTTACAGAGTGGTTTTACCTGAACTCAAATCTTCATGTTCAGGATGTATTGACCGAAGCTAGTATTGAGGTTCCGAATGTACTGCTTCAAAGTTCTGTTTTTTTTAGAGGAAGATTAATCAAGAAAGTTTTGAGATTTAAAGCAGGGTTTAACGTGCTGTATTATTCAAGATTTACACCGCGTAACTACAATCCAGCGCTGGATGAGTTTACTCTTCAATCTTCCCAAACCGTTGGTAATTACCCAATAATTGATGTTTTTTCTGAGTTTTATATCAAACGAAACTTTTCTTTCTTTGTGCTAGTTTCTCACGTAAACAGTAACGTGTTTACGGCAGCAAATCTCAATAACATAAATCCAAATTGGAATCTTTCCAATGATTTTGGTCAAAATTACTTAGCAGTAAGTCAATATCCAATTCAAGACAGAGCATTCAAATTTGGCATCAAATGGAGGCTGTTTGACTAGTCGCAATAGTTACAATACTCGGCCTCTTCTTTGTGTTCAAAAGGTATTTTTGAATCAAAAATTTCAGCCAGAATTTCAGCAATTTCCTCTTGAAATTCATTTCTGTCTTCCTCAGTTGGTTTGCTATTGTTTATGGTTAATTCCATCAGTCCGTGCGAAATAGATTTTGTAGAAATTATCCCGGAAGTGGAGTCATTTGGTGAGTTTTCTTCTGTTCCCACCAAGAAATCATAGACCAATAATTGAAACACCTTATCTTTAAATTTTTTGTTGGAGAACAAGGCAGAAACATTCGTAGATTTAACGTCTTCAGGTTTTACCAAGCCCGTTTTGTAATCAATAATACGCTTTTTGCCGTTTACTGAATCTATTCGGTCAATTTTACCTCTCAATTGGGTTTTTATAGTGCCTTGGCTCGTGTCAAACTCAAAATCTCTTATAAACTCTTCCTCCAATCCAAGAATTATTAAGTCATTGTTTTGTACCAATTCTTCTTCCTTTGCCAAAAAACTTAAAATAGATTTTTTTGCTCCTTCAAACATCAAAAAGTTTTTTCCGGTATCAAAATGGGAAGAGTACTCCTTTTTAAAGTAAAAAGTAAGTAGCTCTTCCACTTGATTTTTCATTTCAAGCACATCTTTCACAACCACATTTTTATTTACAAATGGTTTATACAAATGTTCTAAAACTGCATGGATAATTGTTCCAAAGGTGTTGGCTTCAATGTCTTCCTCAACGTCTTCTTCGTCTCTCAGCCCAACCACGTAACTGTAGTAAAAATCGAGAGGACAACTAATGTATTTCGATATGGCAGAAGGGGAGAAGCCATATTCTGCCAAAGAATGTAGCTTGGCAAGAATCGCGTCATTTTTATTAATCGACTTACTCGTTTCTGTCGTTTTATTTATCTCCGTTGACACTACTTTTTCAGTTATTGTGATATTATTGAATCCAGATAGTTCCTCTTTTAGCTGTTCAATGTATCTGCTTTTTTCACTTCCATTCATTCCAGACATTGAGCTGTTGTAAACAAGTGAAATATTAGAAGAACGCTGCAATAATCGGTAAAAATGATGGGCATAAATCGCCTCTTTCTCTTTGTAAGTTGGCAAGCCATAAAGCTTTTTTAATTCATAAGGAAAAAAGCTATTGCTTGATTTTCCTTTTGGTAAAACTTCTTCGTTTACAGAAACCAAAAGAATATTTTCGAAATCGAGAGCTCGAGTTTCCAACATACCAATTAATTGCAGTCCGGCTAAGGGTTCACCAATGAACGATACATTCTCCGTTTTGAATAATTGAAAAAACAAGTGTTTCAGTGTTTGTAAATCAGTGATGTAATTCTTGTGGGTCAATTTAGTTTCTACTTTTCTTATTACTTTTTGTGCCGAGAACAAGTATTCTAACTCCAAGGAATTAGTGCCAAAATCCAAAGATTCTACCACTTTAGAAATAAGTAAATGCAGGGCATCAAAAGCTGATTGAACGATGTTTTCTTGGTTCCATTGTTGAAACAAAAAATCCAATCCTTTTAGCTCGTCTTTTTCGGTGATAAATTTTTTGGAAATAAAAGTGATATTCTTCGAAACAATTTCTTGTTTTAGGGCATAAGAATTAACAACCTTTTTCATAAGGTAATGTTCTGCCACACCCAAAAAGCTGCGATAATGCAAGCTTCCTTTGTTATGTTTAATATAGCTTTCTTGGATAGAAAAAACAGAGGTTAATAAGCTAAAAACAGGCGAATTAAAAAGCGAATATCCCAACGAAATATTATAAGCATCAATTGAGCTAGGAATTGAGTTTATCACCGGAATCAACAAAGATTCATCAGCTAACACAACGGCTGTCTTTTTTATTTCATCACTCGAAAGTTTGGCTAAATGGTCGCCAACTGTCTTAGCCATCATCACATCAGATTGGGTAGAGAGAAGTTCTATTTTTTTGGTTCCTTGCTCGTAGTAAGAGTCAATCCAGTTGATCGATTTTTTTCCCTTTCTCGAAATTTGTTTTCTCAAAAACATCCCAGCTTCGTGGTCCAAATTATCTATGTAAAACGTATCTCCGTCCATAAATAATTGTCCTTTTCCGCTGTTCACAAAGGTATCTAAGATTAGCTCTTCGGAGGTAGATAAAGCGTTGAACCCTGCAAAATAAACAGAGTTTGGTTCGTGATCATCCAACACTTCGTAAATCGAAGTGGCTACCCATTTGTATAATTTCCCTGAATACCCTTTTTCCAGTTCTGTTAATCGATCATTCAATTTGGAATACAAAAGCGGAAGAGTAGCCCAAAACTTAACGAAATCTTGTTGAATGTCGCTCAGTTTTTCTTCATTAAAACTCCAATTGTCTATTTCCTTTATATTTCGTAAATCATTAAAAATAGTGGTAGAATCCACCATATAATGATCCATTTCATTGAAATCAGCTAATAAAGTTGGTGCCCATTTCGAAAAATAATAAAATGAATCTGGTTCATCTTTCTCTACTTCCAAATACACTTCGTAAAATAAAAAGAGCAATTCGATATTGTCGATGGGTTTTAGCTTGCAATTTGTTTTAATGAAATCATCGATGGTAATAATTGTGGGTGCCCAAGTTGTCTTTTCGGCCAATTCGGTAAGGTACTTTCGGCAGTAAACTCCGCTTCGCTGTGTCGGAACCACTAAGGTTACTTCTCCCAGGTTTTTGTGCTCAGATTTCACTGTTTCAATAAGTTGGAGTAAAAATGGTTTCATACGGAATAAGAGATTTTTCTGTCTAGAAACAAACTTAAGAATTTAATTCTCAATTAATAGAAGGGTTAAAATAAATCACAGGAATTTTTTTTGATTTGTAAGTAATTTAAAATTAATGTAATTTGCGATAAAGAAATTCGGAAACCTATGACAACTTTAACAAGAACATTTGACTTTGCTTACCATCAATTGGAAACTAATCCGCAAGAGGATTGCCTCGTAGATAAAAGAGAGGGAAAATGGATAAAGACCTCAACTTCAGAGTATTTATCAAAAGCTATGGAAATGAGTAAAGGACTTATTCAACTGGGAATAAAGCCGGGAGATAAAGTAGCGCTCATTTCGAACAACCGATCAGAATGGAATATTTGTGATGTGGCTTTACTCCAAATCGGAGCCGTTTCGGTTCCTATTTACCCAACAATTACCGAAAAAGAATATACTTACATTTTTAACAATGCGGAAATAAAACTGTGTATTGTCTCAGATGAAGAACTTTACGAAAAAGTTACTTCTATTACACCAGATGTTCCTTCGCTCGAAGGTATTTATACTTTTAATGAAGTGAAAGGAGCAAAAAATTGGAAAGAAATTATGACGCTTGGACACCAAGTTTCCGAGAAACAAGTAGAAGAATTGAGAGATTCTGTGAAAACTGAAGATCTGGCGACTTTGATTTACACATCTGGAACAACAGGTTTGCCCAAAGGAGTGATGCTTTCGCATAGCAACATGGTGAATAATGTGCTAGATAGTATGGAAAGAGTGCCGGTAGATAAACAGGCAAAAGCACTGAGTTTTTTGCCAGTCTGTCATGTTTTTGAGAGAATGATTCTTTATTTATACCAGTATATTGGAGTTTCGATTTATTTTGCGGAGTCTCTTGAAACGGTAGGTGATGACATTAAAGATGTGAAACCAAACCTATTTACGGCTGTCCCGAGACTTATCGAAAAAGTGTATGCCAAAATAATAGCAAAAGGAGAAGATTTATCGGGAATAAAAAGAGCTCTCTTTTTCTGGGCGGTAAAATTGGGACACAAATGGGACATCAACAAAGGAGGTTGGTACAATTTCAAATTGAAAATTGCCAGAAAACTCATATTCAGCAAATGGCAAGAAGCCCTTGGAGGAAACATTGATGTAATTGTTTCGGGAAGTGCAGCACTTGAATCAAGCTTAATGAGAGTTTTCTACGCTTCGGGAATGCCAATTTACGAAGGGTATGGTTTGACAGAAACTTCTCCCGTTGTGAGTGTAATCTCAAAATTTGAAGACGGAATAAGGATTGGAACAGTAGGTAAAGTACTAAAAACGGTAAAAGTGAAAATTGCTAAAACTGGTGAAATTTTGGTAAAAGGGCCTAATGTAATGCAAGGGTATTACAAAGCTCCCGAAAAAACTGCAGAAGTAATTGATGAAGAAGGATGGTTTCATACAGGAGACAAAGGAGAGTTTGTAGAAGGAAAATATTTGAAGATTACAGGAAGAATAAAGCAAATTTTTAAAACATCAGGAGGGAAGTATGTTTCGCCTGAACTAATGGAAAACAAATTCAAGTTATCTCCATTTATTGAAACAATTATGGTGGTTGGAGAGAATAAGAAACACACTTCCGCACTTATAATTCCAGCCTGGGAATCATTAGAGGATTGGGCAGATTACAAAAAAATTGCCTATTCGAATCACGATGATTTAGTAAAAAATGACTTGGTTATTGATAAGTTTGAAAGAGAAGTAGCCAAGTACAATGAGGATTTTGCCAAATGGGAAAAGGTAAAAGTGATTCGAGTAATAGCGGACGAATGGAGCATCGATTCTGGAGAATTGACACCAACTTTGAAATTAAAAAGAAACGTGGTATTGGAAAAATATTCTGATTTGATTGATGGGATTTATGCAGAATAAATTGCGGCTATTTTTTGATGCTTTGACTATTTGTTTTGCCTGTAGTTCTGATAACACCTAGCCCGAAATGGAATTTGATTCCTTGCCTCAGATAAACGTAACCAAAAGCAAATCTATCGAGGTAAATATTTCAGCGTGTTTCTTCATGAAAGAGAATCCAAGGAAAAACACATTAATTTCTGCTAAAGTTGAAGAAAATAGAGTTAAACTACTTATTTTAAGTGAGTTGAGCTTTGATTTTGCAAATGGTGTTTACCTCAAAGAACTAGAGAATTCCGCTGATGTACTTAGTTTTAATCTTTTTCAGAAGGGAACTAGATTATCAAATGAACGCACATGTTATTTGTACTATCAACTCACTTTAAAAAACGCCAACCAAGTTCCAAAGAGTCTGTTTATTGGAAATGAACCGATTCTGGAATCAAACAGTATTACATTTAATGAAAGTGAGTTGAAAGAAATTGAAAACAAATTAACTAATTGAACAAAGGAATGAAAGTATCAGTAGAATTAACTTGCACACCGTTGCAAGACAAATACGAAGAAATAATAAAAAACTTTATTTTGAAATTACGGGCTTCGGGTTTTACCGTATTAGAAAACCCGCTGAGCACACAAGTTTATGGTGACTATGACGAGGTTATGAATATGCTCAATAGAGAAATAAAAAATTCTTTAGAATTGGTGAGTGCAGGTATTTTTACTCTTAAAATAGTGAAGACGGACCGAAGCTCCTATATCCCAAGTTTTTAATCTCCGAAATATAAAATTACCTTTTTGCTTTTTTTATTTTGTTTTAATTGTTCGTGTTTTTAGGAATTGTTTTTTCATTATACAGTTTAAGTTTAATGTTTATTTTAGTTACAAAATTGTCCTTGTTGTCGATTGAACCAAGTCACAACAAAATCTTCCTGAACAGAAAATCCTAAGGTGAAAGAAGTTCTTTTGTTTTTTTCAATGAAGTGTCCGTTAAGCAAATGATTTTCCAAATCTATTTCGTTGATTATTAGTTGTGTTCTAAACTCAATCACTTCTTCTTGTTCACAAATAGAAGAAAACGCTTTGAATGCTGTTTCTTTTGCCGACCAAATTAGGTTGCAAAATATCAGAGAATCTAATTCACAAAAATCCATTATACTTACTTCACTCGGGTGCAAAAATTTGGATTTTACTTTCACAGCTTTCTCAGCTATTTCTTGCAAATCAACTCCGCACAATTCATCTTTCGGTTTAAGCTGAATCATCACTTTGTTGTCAGAGTGAGTGATAGAAATTTCTTTTTCTTCTCCGGTTAATTGAGGATTTTTATTTACATAATGAATATGAGCTCCGGGAATTATTGATTGCAATAATGCTCTAGAAGCAAGTATTTCTTTCTTCCTGTTATCTTTCCTAAAGGACATCACAATATTTGTTTCGTCTTCCGTTAGTTTCGGGATATTGAGTAATTCTTCTAGCGTTTCTGAAATTTCCCATAAATAAATAGTGGGATGAAAAGTAAGATTGGATAATGGCATAAGGATAATGTTGATAGTTTGTAAAGAGATTAGTATCTTTGTACAAAATTTTTTAAATTAATTATGAGCGAAGTAACAAACAAAAAGTTGCCTTACAAAGTTAAAGATATTTCTTTGGCCGAATGGGGGAGAAAAGAAATAAGATTGGCAGAAGCAGAAATGCCTGGATTAATGTCGATCAGAGAAGAATTTGGACCATCACAACCTTTGAAAGGAGCTAGAATTGCTGGTTGTCTTCACATGACAATTCAAACTGCAGTGTTAATTGAAACCCTTACTGCATTGGGCGCGGAAGTAACTTGGTCATCTTGTAATATTTTCTCTACCCAAGATCAAGCTGCGGCTGCAATTGCAGAAACCGGTGTTCCAGTATATGCTTGGAAAGGTATGAACGAAGAAGAATTTGATTGGTGTATCGATCAAACAATCAAAGGATTTGAAGGAGGAAAACCTCTTAATATGATTTTGGACGATGGAGGAGATTTGACAAACATGGTGTTTGACAAATACCCAGAGTTAACTTCAGGGATAAACGGATTGTCTGAAGAAACCACTACAGGTGTACACAGATTATACGAAAGAATGAAAAACGGAACGTTGGTTATGCCAGCAATTAACGTGAATGATTCAGTTACAAAATCTAAATTTGATAACAAATATGGATGTAAAGAATCGTTGGTGGATGCTATAAGAAGAGCCACTGACACAATGATGGCTGGAAAAGTTGCTGTTGTTGCAGGATACGGTGATGTTGGAAAAGGATCTGCGGCTTCATTGAGAGGTGCAGGTGCAAGAGTTATTGTGACTGAAATTGACCCAATTTGTGCATTACAAGCAGCAATGGACGGTTTTGCTGTAAAAAGATTGGAAAGTGTTATTTCGGAAGCTGATATCGTTGTTACAACTACTGGAAATAAAGACATCATTAGAGGAGATCATTTTGAATCGATGAAAGACAAAACAATTGTGTGTAACATCGGCCATTTTGATAACGAAATAGATGTGGCTTGGTTGAACAATAACCACAAGAAAATTGAGGTAAAGCCACAAGTTGATATTTATGACGTGAACGGAAAAGACATCATTCTTTTGGCAGAAGGAAGATTGGTAAACTTAGGTTGTGCAACTGGTCACCCATCATTTGTAATGAGTAATTCATTTGCTAACCAAACTTTAGCTCAAATCGAACTTTGGACAAACATCGAAAAGTATGACAAAAATGAAGTATACATGCTTCCTAAACACTTGGATGAAAAGGTAGCAAAATTACACCTTGCAAAAATAGGCGTAGAGCTTACTGAGTTGACTAAAGATCAGGCTGACTATATCGGTGTAACTGTTGAAGGACCATACAAGCCAGAGCATTACAGATATTAATTAAATAAGAAGAAGAAGTAAAACCTCGAAACATCTGTTTCGAGGTTTTTTTTTGCCTCAGTTTGAAAGAAGTATACCTTGCAGCATAATGGGTTAACTTAATTTTATTAAAGTGTGATATATTTCTTATCTTAAACAACGTTAATTGAAAAAGATCTGAAATGAAAAAGTTTAAGAATTACGAAATAGAAGATTTGACGAAGATTATTTCGGAAAAAGACATCAATGACTTCAGTAAATTCTGTCACGAAGATGTAGACGAATCAGATTTACTGAATACACTTATTACAGAAATAGATACCGACAAGTTTGCCGAAAAAACCGTTCTTGGAATAGATATTTATCATTACAGCCAGTATAAACCTCTGGAACAATCTCTTATTCCAGTTTTGTTTAAATTAATTCACAACAAAGCTTGTGATTTGTGTCTGTCAAATTCTTCCTACATTTTTCAACATTATCAATCATCAGACACGTTTAGAGAAATGTTTATAAATTCAGGAGATGGAGGGTTTCAATTATTTGATACCCCGATTCATGCAACTGCATTTGTGATTAACTTTCAAATGATTGTGCGGTATTATAATTCTTTTCGGTTTTTCCCAAAGCTGAGAAAAATTGTGGGACCATTGAGTTTGAGGTATGCAATGACTCACGATAAAATTTACAAATTGGATAAGAACTATTTTGGTCCTGCAATCATTAACAATGCACGAGTCTTAATAAAAGATTCACTGAATAGATTTTTGTTAGACGAGAATACGAATAGATGGTTTTTGTATCAAATAAATGGAATTGAGAATTTACAATATGTGTCCATTAGCCAATTACAAGAATTAGCTACTTTTGCCGATTACAAAAGAATTGATGGCGAAAACCATATTTATGTGGACTCCAAAGGATTTGATTTCGAGAAAATGATCAGTTGTGATATTCAGAAAATAGGAGATATAATGGCAAAGAAAACACCTCTTACTATTTACAATTTGCACTTACAATATAAAGGATTTCTGGGAGATGGTAAATATAAAACTGTTATATCGGTAGGAAATTTGAACACCACAGGAATTAGCTAATAGTTGTCTCTCTTGTATAAATAATACACAATTCCATCACTCAATCCAATTTTGGGAACGATGATTTCATTAATTCCGCATCGTTCTAATATTGTCAAGTATATTTTTCCAGCAGGTACAATTACATCGGCTCGGTCATATCTCAGTCTATATTTCTCTGCTCTTTCTTCTTTGGTTAAAGAGTTCAAATCAGAATATAATTCATTCAAAACATCTAGTTTTACTGGCTCTAAATGATTATTTCTCGATAACTTAAAGTATCGATTTATATTCCCACCTGTCCCTATTGCTTTAAAATCTTTGTCACTGTTTACCACATTATTTAACCATTCATCTAGCTCTTTCCAGTTTTCTTCCTCCACTTTACCTTGAAGTAGTCTTACTGTCCCAATTTTAAAAGATTTTGACTCTACTCTTTTTCCTTTATTAAAAATGGTTATTTCTGTACTTCCGCCTCCCACATCTATGAATAAGTATGAATCGCTCTTGTTAATGTTTTGGGTGTAAATAGTCGAGAAAATTAAATCGGCCTCCATTTTTCCATCAATCAAACTAATGTCAATGTCTGTTTCTTTTTTGATGAGATTGGCAATTTCATTTCCGTTTTTTGCTTCGCGCATCGCACTCGTTGCCACAGCTCTAAAATCTTTTACCTGATAAATATCTATCAGTAATTTGTAGGCTTTGATTGCTTTAATGAATTTTTCTTTTTTCTCCTCGGAAATCACACCTTCATTAAAAACATCTTCTCCCAATCGTATTGGCACTCGAACCAATGAGAGCTTTTGTACAGAGGTTACACCATTTAGCTCCACCACTTTGGCTATAAGTAATCTCATGCCGTTCGAACCAATATCAATGGCCGCATATCTATCAGGAAAATTCATAATAAAAAGATTTTTTAACCAATGCAAGTTAAAAAAAACTTTAATTATCACTGCCTTTTTAGCCGAATTCCTTTGTAATTTGACTAAATTAGATGCGTAGAAAATAGGGCAATCAAGCGTTTCTTTTTTCTGAATTTACTTATAACTACATCGAATAATTTTATTTATGGATTTACCTAGATTTTTACTTGCCGACACGACCGAATTACCGGACGAAATGTTCGTTTTACACACCGAGTATCCACGATTTTTAATCAATTTAGTGAATGACGAAATCGAATGGTTTGATGATCTTTCAAAAGATGAAGAAGAAGACGAAATGGTGAATATTGTTGCTCATCTGATTGAAGAGGCGAATAAGTTTTATGAGAAAGAATTAGAAAACTACGAAAACGAGGATTTGTAAATAATGCCCACGAGAAAAACCATAAAGAAACCTCTACCTTCCGTTGTAAAAGAGATGGATGAATGGCCTATTTACAAGGCCTACGAAAATCCTGATTTATTTTTACAAAAAGTTAAAGACTTAGTGAAGAAGAATGCCACCTGGATTTTGAAAGATGATGATACTCTCAGAAATGAGATAAAAAACATTGTGTATCAAGAAAAAATGAGGCTTTCCAAAACTCCATGGAAATCAGACGATCCCAAAGAAAAAATATTCTGGAGTGATATCAAAAAACAAGTAAGAAGTTCCAAAGCAATTGGAACAGAGGAAGGGACAAAAGAAGTAGATGAAAGAATTTTGAACCAAATTTTGGATTTTTATGGAACGGAAATGATTGCAGATTTTAAAATTTCCTCTTTTAAATTTGCCCAGAAGGCGCTGCCCTATATTTATTCAAGATTAATTAATTCGTTTCCTCAGATTGTGTATAAACTTTTTAGTTCAGTAGATAAGTTATACGACCGGATGAAAATAATGGGGGACGTTGATCACATTAGAAAACTCCAAGAAATTGGTACAGTTGTCGTTGTACCAACTCATTATAGTAATTTGGATTCTCCCACAATAGGTCTAAGTTTGAATAATTTAGGGTTGTCTGCCTTTACTTATGGAGCTGGAGTGAATCTCTTTACAATAAAGTCTCTCTCCAGATTTATGCATAATTTAGGTGCTTATAAAGTAGACAGAAGAAGAAAACACAGGTTGTACCTAGAAACCCTAAAATCATATTCCACGATTGCCCTCACCGAAAATGTGAACAGTCTATTTTATCCAGGAGGTTCAAGGTCACAATCCGGAAAGTTGGAAAATAAATTGAAACTTGGGTTGCTAGGAACCGTAATAGATGCTCAACGAATGAACCTGGAGGAAGGAAACGGAAAAAAAATATTCATAATTCCAGTTACCTTGAATTATCACTATGTGCTTGAAGCGAAAAAACTGATAGAACATTACCTAAAGGATAAAGGAAAAGAGAATTATCTGGAAGATGAAAATACGACCTCGTTTGGTTTAATTAAACGTGCATATAAAGTTATTACGTCTAATCCTGGAATGACCATATCATTTGCTCCGGCCATTGATGTTTTTGGAAATAAAGTAGACGAAAACGGAAAAAGTATAAGCAGTACTGGTCAAAAAGTGGAAGTAGCAGATTATTTCAAATTGAATGGAAAGCTAGTAAGAGATGTTCAGCGAGATAGTCAGTACACACAAATATTAGGTGACAGAATCTTGCAAGAATACAAAGAGAACACGGTGGTTTTGAGTAGTAATTTGGTTGCGTTTGTGGCATTTCAAATAATACGAAAACGATTTTCGCAATTTACGGTGTTCGAAATTTTAAGTCTACCAAAAGACGAAACAACTATTCAAACGGAAGAATTTATACTTGTATTGGCGAAAATAAAAAAGGTTTTGTTGGGTTTAGAAAAGGAGAATAAAATTATTCTTTCTTCAGATATAAACCTCGGAATGCAGGAATTGATGAAGGTTGGAATTAAAAAAGTGGGATCTTCTCATCCAAAATATGTCTTGAAAAGGAATAAAAGTGGTGAGATATCTACACAAAGTATGAAACTACTGTATTACTACCATAACAAACTAACGAGTTATGGTTTAGAACAATACATTTGAAAATAATGAAAAAAGTAGCTGTAATAGGAACGGGTAATTTTGGATTGGCTTTGGCCAATCTATTAGCGATAAACAACGAAGTGTTGATTTATGCCAGGAGGGAGGAGAATGTTCAAAAAATTAATATAAAACGCGAACATAAAGGACAACCAATTCATGAAAGGGTGACTGCGGTAAATGAATTTAATCAATTAACAAAAGAATGTAAATTGATTTTTCCCATTGTCCCCTCTTCAAATTTTAAGGAAATGCTCATTCAGTTGAGTCCTTTTTTAAGTCCCGAACATATTTTAATTCACGGTACAAAGGGTTTGCATATAGAAGTTGATATCAATACGGTAGAAACACTTGATAAGTCTCAAGTTCTTACCATGAGTGAATTAATACTGAAAGAAACCTCAGTGGTGCGAGTAGGATGCATCGCAGGACCAAATTTAGCCAAAGAATTATCTGAAAAACAAATTGGCGGGACCGTTGTTGCAAGTAGATATAACGAAGTAATTGTAGAGGGAAAAAAAGCCTTGAATAGTAACATATTTCGTGTTTATGGTTCCAATGAAGTGTTGGGAGTGGAGCTAGCTAGTGTATTGAAAAATTACATTGCAATTGCAGCTGGAATGCTGGAAGGAATAGGGTATGGAGATAATTCTAAAGCTTTATTAATTACGAGAGGAATGGCCGAAATGGTCTTTTTTGGAAAAGCTTTCGGTGCAAGCGAAAAAGCATTTATGGGATTGGCTGGAATTGGAGATTTGATGGCGACTTGTAACAGTAAATTAAGTAGAAATTTCAGAGTAGGCTACAATTTAGCAAAAGGTCAAAATTTGCTTGAGATTCTCTCTGATTTGAATGAAGTAGCGGAAGGAATAAAAACAATTAAAGTGGTTAAATTATTGGCTGGTTATGGATTTAATTCTCCTTTGGCTGATGCACTCTACAAAATAGTGTATGAGGATTGGGAACTAAATCAAGGAATGGATTATTTAATGAATTTGCCAGTGAGTGACGACACTGATTTTTTTACTCAAAAAGATTCGTAACATGCAGAAATCCAAAATACTCATAATTTATACGGGAGGAACGATAGGAATGATTGAAGACTTTGAGTCTAAATCGCTCAAGCCTTTTGACTTTGAAAGTGTTGAAAAACAAGTTCCTGAATTAAAAAATATAGAGGTTGATATCGAAAGTCATTCATTTGTAGAGCCAATAGATTCATCTGACATAGATGTGTCGCATTGGGTGAAAATGGTGAAAATTATTGAAGATAACTACGAGAATTTCGATGGATTTGTAATTCTTCATGGTTCTGATACGATGTCTTACACGGCATCTGCATTAAGTTTTATGCTCAGAGGAATTGCCAAACCGGTGATTCTTACGGGGTCGCAACTTCCTATTGGCACAATACGAACAGATGGAAAAGAAAATTTAATCACTTCTATTGAGATTGCAGCAGCCCAAAGAAACAACAAACCAATTGTTCCCGAAGTATGTATTTATTTTGAATACAATTTGTACCGAGGAAATCGTACTTCAAAAATTAATTCGGAAGACTTTGAGGCGTTTTCTTCTTTCAATTACCCATATTTAGCCGAGGCCGGAGTTCATATCAAATACAACGAACCAGCAATTCATTACAGACAGAAAAAAACACTAGAGCTTTTTGTCGAATTAAACAAGAATGTAGCTATTCTAAAATTATTCCCGGGAATTACACAAGAAGTGGTTCAGGCTATTTTTTCTATACCCGAATTAAAAGGAGTTGTGATGGAAACATACGGATCAGGAAATGCGTCTTCGAAAGATTGGTTTTTGGATGAATTGAAGAAAGCTGTGCAAAAAGGAATTACCCTATTAAATGTAACTCAATGCGCTGCTGGAAGTGTTATTCAAGGGAAATACGAAACCAGTCGTTCTTTTCAGGAATTAGGTGTGATTTCTGGAAAAGATATAACCACAGAAGCTGCCATTACTAAAATGATGTACGTGTTAGGAAAGTACCAAGATCGAAACAAAATCATAGAAAAACTAAACGAAAGCTTAGCAGGCGAAATGAGCATAAGATAAATTATATGAAGTTAATTAGTTACCCTTTTTCTGTGCTTTTTGCACTCGTTTTTTTTCTAATTTTGGTCGTGTTTCATCCTATTCAATGGGTTGCCAACAATGTAGTTGGTTATCGCGCTCACAAGGCAGTGGTAGATTTTATGAACTTGTTGCTTACACGCTCTCTTATTTTTTTAGGAATTGTAGTAAAACGAGAAAATAAACAAGAAATTCCTTCGAAAAGAACCATTATTATTGTTTCTAATCATCAAAGTTTGTTTGATATTCCCCCTATTATTTGGTACTTCAGAAAACACCACATAAAATTTGTTTCCAAAAAAGAACTGGGCAAAGGAATTCCCAGTGTTTCGTATAATTTGAGACATGGTGGAGCGGCTCTTATTGACAGAAAAGATGGGAAAGCTGCTATTGTGGAACTGGGTAGATTTAGTAAAAAAATAAATAAAAACACATGGGGTGCAGCTATATTTCCTGAAGGCACAAGAAGCAGAAACGGAAAGCCTAAATCATTTTCAACGAATGGATTAAAAACAATTCTTAAATACAATCCAAATGCAGTAGTTGTGCCTATTTCTATCAATAATTCTTGGAAAGTTTTTAAGTACGGTAAGTTTCCACTAGGATTATTCTCTCCAATAACTATTTATACACACGAACCCATCGAAGCAAATTCAATTGAAATGGATAAGCTATTGGAATTGGTTGAAAACAAAGTAACGAGCAAAATTTCGTTTTAATTATTTTTTTGTGGATTGTACAAGATACACTCCCAAAAGAGTAATAAATCCAAAAACTATTATAATCATAGGCAGCCAGCCAAAGGAATCAGCACTATTTTGAGCAATTACGATAGTTTCGTAGATAGCAAAGCTAAATATTAAGCTTACCACAATAGACAAAACTCGTAAAAGTTTAGAAGCTAAAGCGTATTGTTTGGGAGCGTTGTATTGAGTGATTTCTGTAAGATAATTAAGAATATGAGGATAAAAAGAGAGTGACCAAAGTCCAACACCCAGAAGGAGTGAAATCGCTGGCAGAAGCCAAATAGAGGTTTTGTCACCAAATTTATCGGCTACACCATTTACATTAAAATGGGTAGGGATAATTTGTGGTAAATCTTGAAAAGAAACAAAGCAAAAAACTGTACTACTGGCTATTACACTTGTATTGATAATGAGCATCAATCGATCTAATCGTGTGAATGGTTGTTTTATTCTGGGTCTTGGCATTCGTTTAACATTTTTTAACTCTCAAACCCTTTACATGGCTAACTTTCTCCCTTAAATTAGTGTAACAAAATAAGTCATTACAAAAGCTTAACATCAATACTTAAAGATATGAAAACATTTTTTAAATCAATACTTACGGCAATTCTTGGAGGAGGTATTGCACTATTGGGATATTTTGCATTTTCGCCAAGCAAGACACTACCAGTTGTGAGAGATCAGAATCCAGTTATAAATGCTGCACCGGTGAGCATTCCAACGGATTTGAATGGAAACGTACTCGATTTTCAATTTGCGGCTAATCAATCGCTTAATTCGGTTGTTCATATAAACACAGAGACAAAAAGAAGACAGCTAACACAAGAAGAACAGTTGTTTGAATTGTTTTATGGAAATGGCGGTTCCAATAGAAGTCAAAGAGGTTCGGGTTCTGGCGTAATCATTTCGGAAGACGGATTTATTGTAACCAATAATCACGTGGTGGATAATGCAGATAACATTCGAGTAATATTAAACGACAACAGAGAATATGTTGCAAAAGTGATAGGAAAAGATCCAGCTACGGATATGGCTGTGATTAAAATAGAAGAAACTAACTTGCCACCAATTGCAATTGGTAATTCGGACGAAATAAATGTGGGTGAGTGGGTATTGGCAGTAGGAAATCCATTTAATTTAACATCCACAGTAACTGCAGGAATTGTGAGTGCGAAAGGAAGAAGTATTAACATCATGCAAAGAAATTCAGGTAAGAATATTTTTCCAATTGAGTCTTTTATTCAAACCGATGCAGCAGTGAATCCAGGAAATAGTGGTGGAGCTTTGGTAAACTCGAAAGGAGAGTTAATTGGAATAAACACAGCAATAGCCTCTCAAACTGGTTCGTATTCAGGTTATTCATTTGCAGTGCCCGTGAATATTATGAAAAAAGTAACGACAGATATGATTCAGTACGGAATTGTACAAAGAGCTTTCATTGGTGTGGGAATTCAAGAAATGAACCAAGAATTGGCCAACGAATTGGGAATATCAAAAACAGAAGGAGTTTATGTCAATGGAATTTCACCAAAAGGAGCAGCCGAAGAAGCTGGAATACAAGAGGGAGATGTGATTGTGAAAGTGAATGAAGAGATTATAAAATCAGTTCCAGAACTTCAAGAGAACATTGGAAAATATGCTCCGGGTGATAAAGTAACAATTTCACTAATTCGAGATCGAAACACAAAAAATGTGTCGCTCACGCTCAGAAACTTCCAAGGAAATACGGAAATAATTAAAAAAACAACCATCGAAACCAAGTTAGCGGCAAGTTTTGAAATACCAACGAAAGAGGAGCTTTCGAAACTGCAGCTTGAATCTGGAGTGAAGGTGACAGAGGTGGGCAAAGGTAAATTACAAGAGGTAGGAATATCAAAAGACTACATTATCACAAAAGTGGATAAACAAATAGTTACCACTATTGATGAACTAACAAAAGCTTTAAAGAAATCAGAAAAAGAAGGGATATTGATAGAAGGAGTTTATCCAAATGGAATGAAAGCCTACTACGGAATGGGAAAATAATGTGGCAAGAAAAAAGCCTTGCAAATTTTGCAAGGCTTTTCTAGTCTTAAATATGTGAATGAAGTTGATTAGTCAACTTTTACATTTACTGCGTTTAATCCTTTAGGAGATTCTTCTACATCGTAGCTTACTTTGTCTCCTTCTCTAATTTCGTCAATCAAACCATTTGCGTGAACAAATACGTCTTTGTTTCCTTCATCAGGTGTGATGAATCCAAATCCTTTTGTTTCATTGAAAAATTTTACTGTTCCGTTACTCATATTGTTTTGTATATAATTTATTAAGCCCAAAGGTACTTAAATAAATAACCTAAACTTGGTTTAACTCATTTATTTTTAATAAAATACATTTATTAAGTAAGAATTTTTACAAAAAAACCGCCTATTTTACACTCAAGTACTTGCTTATTAAGACTTTATTTGTTATATTTTTTACAAAACAAAAATTTATTTACCAGGGTATAAAAAGATATGTTTTGTTCATTTTATTCAATTTTTAACCAAAAAAAGTTTTCGAATAATTTAAGTGAGTGTTTATGAAAAAATAAAACCGATTAATTCCTTGGGTGGAATTTCCTTATTTCTTCGTGGAGGTAACTCGTGTCTAGGTGCATGTAAATTTCTGTGGTTGTGATAGACACATGACCAAGCATATCCTGTACCGCTCGCAAATCCGCTCCAGCATTTACTAAGTGTGTGGCGAACGAATGCCTAAATGTATGCGGACTAATTATTTTTTTTATTCCCACTTTTTCTGCGAGTTGTTTTACGATAGTAAATATCATGACCCTTGTGAGCGATTTTCCACTTCTGTTTAAAAAAACAAAGTCTTCGAAACCTTTTTTAATTGCCACATGATTTCTTACCTGTGTGAGATAAATCTTGATTTGTTTGAGGGCCGAGCCGCTGATTGGAACTAGTCTTTCCTTGTCGCCTTTTCCCACAACTTTAATAAATTCTTCATCAAAATAGATGTGAGATATTTTTAGATTCACAAGTTCGGAAACTCTCAATCCGCATCCATATAAAGTTTCCAGGATAGCTTTGTTTCTCTCGCCATTGGCAGAGCTTAAATCTATTCCGTCAATCAATAATTGAATCTCGGTAATACCTAAAGTGTCCGGAAGTTTTCTTCCCAATTTGGGGCTTTCTAGAAGTTCAGCAGGGTTAATGGAAGAAATATTTTCCACTAAAAGGTAACTGTAAAAAGCCTTGATTCCTGAAATTATTCGCGCTTGTGAACGAGAGCTCAAGCCTAATCCAACTATTGTAGATAGGAAGTGTTGTAAATCGTCAAGCGTTACTTGGGTGGGAGAAAAGTTGCTTTTATTTTCGAGTTCAAGGTATTGAGTCAGTTTATCTAAATCCCTTAAATAAGCCTGAATAGAATTATCAGACAGGGATTTCTCGATGGCTAAAAACCCCTTGAAACCTTTTTTTTGAATTTCCCACATAATGCCTAGATTTAGGGTGTGCTTTTACTTTTCTCTACCTTCTTTGGTTAGATAAATCCCATCCTTTTTGAGCCAAACTAATTTTTGTTTGTACAAACCACCAATCGCCTTTTTAAAAGCTTTTTTACTCATTTTTAGCTCTTCATAAATCTCATCTGGCTTACTTTTGTCCGTTAATCCAATGTATCCCGCATCACCTTTCAAAATATTCAAGATTTTTTCTTGATTTTCATCTTGAGCTACATAGCCCACTTTCTGCAAAGAAACATCAACTTTATTGTCTTCTCTTACAGTTTTGATGTATCCCGTTGTATGCTCCCCAATATTCAAGCTTCTAAATACTTCGTTTTCGTATATCAGTCCTTTGTATAATTTATTAATGATACAATTAAAACCCAGAGGAGTTCTTTCATAAACGATAACCTCTACTTCTTGACCTTCTTTTAAGTTTATATCTTCGAACTCTAGGAAAGAATCAATCTTGCTTGAAGCAACTAAACGTTCGCTTTCATAATCCAAATACATAGTAACTACGTAGTGCTTGTCCTCTTTCATTTTTACTTTTTGCTCTTTGAAAGGAACGAATAAATCTTTTGGGAGTCCCCAATCCAAAAAAGCCCCGACATTGTTTACTTCATTTACTTTAAGTAAGGCAAAATTGTCTAATTTGATTTTGGGAATTACAGTAGTGGCAGTCAATCGATCTTCTGAATCGGTAAACACAAACACGGTCACCTCATCTCCAATCGCCCA
>CBFHHA010000042.1:0-21022 GCA_965655625.1 Flavobacteriales bacterium
ACCCAAAATCACTCCCGAATGAAGCGTACAAGATTCGCCAATTACACAGTCCGAATATACTCGGACTCCCGCAAAAAGAGTTGTGTTGTCGCCAATTGTTACGTTGTCTCCCACAAATGAGTTGGGGTAGATGTGTACGTTGTTTCCTAGTTTTACATTGTCACCAAAACTACAGTTCGCTCCGATGAAGATATCTTTTCCTAATTCTGTTGAATCTGGAATAAAGCTACTTGGATGAATACCAGGCTTTTTCTTCTTGAACTCATTGTAAATAGCTAGTAATTTTGCAAAAGCAGCCTGAGCACTATCTACTTTAACAAGAGTGCAAGTAGGAGGTATTGCTTTTGTTGGTTCAAAACCATTATCCACGATAACGACAGAAGCGCCAGTAGAATAGAGGTGGTTTTCATACTTCATATTTGATAGAAATGACAGAGTATTTGGCATTCCTTCTTCTATTTTTGAGAGGTTGTTTACCGAGACATTTTCGTCTCCTACAATTGTACCTTCAAGTAAGCCAGCTATTTGTGATGCAGTAAAATCCATTGTAGCAAATGTAACAATAAAATTAGAATTTGAAGGGAGTATCAAGGCATCATAATAACAATGAGATGTTAAATAAATGATCTAGTTTTTTCTAAATCATGACCCCATATTTTTTCACCAAAGGGATTTGAATCGAATTGAAATTAGAAATAGATTCAGGTAGAAAAATATATTTCTTATCGAACATTTTTTTATTCACGTAAAAACTGAGCCAAAATTCATTGCTTAACGCAAAAAGTTCCTCAGGAATGGGTTCGATTTTTTTGAAAGTTTTTGGACCTACTTCATCAAGAGAATGTCGGAATGTAGCAGTTTTTCTTTGTTCTCCCTTTATTTCTCCATAGCCTCTTGTGGAAATCAATACTCCCTCCAGTATTTCTTCTCTGTTATTGATTAGGTAGGCATTCCATTCCCTACTTCCTTGTTCGTTAGTATCTTGTACTATGGCAATGTGTACGTCTATCACCTCTGGTTGAATGATGTCTTTCTTCATAAAAGTTATACTAGTTTTAGGACTTCAAGTCAAAGTCGAATAGATTGGCGAGATTCACCAATAATTTAGATTTTACTTCCTCAATTTCTACCTTCTTGCCCAATTCTTTCTGTAAGGAAGTAACTGCTTTGTCCTCTATTCCACAAGGCACTATGTTTTTAAACAAGGAAAGATCAGTGTTTACATTAAATGCAAATCCGTGCATGGTTACCCATCTACTACATTTTACTCCTAATGCACAAATTTTTCTTGATTTAATTGGGTTGTCAATATCGAGCCATACTCCTGTTAACCCCTCAATTCTTCCGGATTTGATTCCATACTCCTCTAAAGTAAGAATAACCGCCTCTTCAATATAGCGAAGGTACTTATGTATGTCTGTAAAGAAATTATCGAGGTCAAAAATGGGGTACCCCACAATTTGTCCAGGTCCGTGATAAGTGATGTCGCCTCCTCTGTTTATTTTGTGGTAAGAGATATTGTTCGCATCCAATTGAGTTTGGTTCATCAAAAGATGAGACTCTTTTCCGCTTTTTCCCAGTGTATAAACATGAGGGTGCTCACAAAATAGAAGATGATTGTTGGTAGCTTTCATTGCTTCCCCTACATCTTCTTTTTTTCTGTTCTCTGTTTTTACCGAAACAATGGATTCGAAGATTTTTGTTTGATAGTCCCAAGCTTCTTGGTACTCCATTTCTCCCAAATCCTCAAAAATAACAGTTTTATTCACAAGGAATTAGTGTTGGCTTAGTTGGTTTTTAAGGCTATCAATCGCTTTTATTTCAATAGTGTCAACCCCATAAAATTCTGCTAAATAAATTGATATCCAGTCGGTCATCAGAATGAAGTAGAATATATTTTCAATTTCTGAATTACCTTTTGAATAGAGTTCAATGCAGGAGTGAGCAATTTTAGAAATATTCTTAATCGAAATATCCATTCTTAACTGATTTCTTGGATTGTCAGAGGTATTTCTTAAAAAAATAGCTGAGAATGAATTGTTTCCTCCTTGCCATCCTAGTAGTTCGTTGTGATTCATTTCAGGAACAACATTGGCAAATGCCAAGGTTTTAGTGTTTTCGTTTAGTTGTTGCTTGAATCTTGTTCCCACTCCTTCAAAAGAAGCGTCTGTATATATTAATAGGGTCGTATTTTTCAGTTGATCTGCAACGTCTTTCGCTACTAATTTAATATCATTCACCTCTTTGTTCAGTAATGAGATCGTGTTTTTTATTTCAGAATCAGCATCCAATTTTACAATCTTGTAGTGCTGAAAAATAAAGAGTAACTGAGTAAGGGAGTATGTTAACATGGCACGAGGAGGGTTTCCTCCTGGAATTATCAGAGCCTCGATATTATATTTATCAGCAAGGTTTTTGACTTTGCCACCCGATGTTATGCATATTATTTGACAATTTCTTTTTATCGCCTCTTCTAAAGCTGACACTGTTTCTTCTGTGTCACCAGAGTAAGATGATATTATGACAAGTGAATTCTCATTAACAAATTTAGGAAGAAAATAGGAGTTGTAAGTAGTTATTGGCTTATCACACCTTGATTCAGCAAATTTAGAAGCTATCTTTCCACCAATTCCAGATCCTCCCAGTCCACAAATAATTACGTTTTGAATTTCTTGAATTTCTTTTCTCTCTAAAAGTTTTGAACCAATAGTTTGAGCGTCTTTTAATTGATTGGTGAAATTTGAAATGAACTGTATCATAGTTTCTTTTTTTATTTTTTTGGCTTTTGTTGTAAGTTGTGATAAATTTACCCGACACCAAATTAGTTGCAAAAATATTTGAATTGTGAGGTAAAATTATAAAAAAAATACTTCATTCATACACAAATTAACTTATATCTACTATGAAAACCTATTACAATCCGGATGACCTGAAGAAATTTTCGAAAATCGGTGAATTTCAGAAACCGCTGGCAGACAAGTTTTTTTCTTATTACGGTGATGTATTCAAGGAAGGTGCATTAACAGAAAGAGAGAAATCACTAATTGCATTAGCTGTTTCTCATGCAGTGCAATGCCCTTATTGCATTGATGCCTATACGGTAGACACACTTGAAAAAGGATGTGATGAAGAGGAAATGATGGAGGCGGTGCATGTTGCTGCGGCCATTAGAGGTGGAGCCACTTTGGTTCATGGCGTTCAAATGATGAACAAGACAAAAGAAGTCTCGATGTAAGTCTATGAAATCATTACATAAACAAAAAAACAAGTTTTCGGATATCGCCTACCAACTTGCAGTCTTGAATGATGGGGTAAAAGGTCAATCTTTGCCGAGTTTTTCTCAAAAGTTAGAGGTGACTGGACTCTATCCTTTAAAACCTACTTCTATCGATATCTTTCAAATCAACATGGGAAAGATGTGCAACCAGGTTTGCTCTCACTGCCATGTCGATGCGGGTCCTGACAGAAAGGAAATAATGACAAAACAAACCTTGGCGCATTGCCTAAATGCAATAAAAACTTCTCAAATTAAAACGGTTGATTTAACAGGTGGAGCACCCGAGATGAATCCGCATTTTAGGTGGTTTGTGGAAGAAGCGTTCAAACTGGGTTGTAAAGTGATGGTTCGGTGTAATTTAACCATACTAGTAGCAAACAAAAAATACCGCGATTTACCTGAGTTTTATAAAAAAAATGAAGTCGAAATAGTTAGTTCTCTACCTCATTACAGTTCCAAGAAAACCGATTCCCAAAGAGGCGATGGAGTGTTTGATAGGAGTATTCGAGCATTAAAAATGTTGAACGAAGTAGGGTACGGAGTTTCGGGTTCTGGGTTGATCTTGAATTTAGTTTACAATCCTTCGGGAGCTTTTTTGCCTCCCAGTCAGGATGGATTGGAAAAGCAATTCAAACGGAAGTTAAAAAAGGATTTCGACATTGAGTTCAATTCGCTTTTTGCTATTACAAATATTCCAATTAGCCGATATTTAGAGTATTTAGTCGCCTCAGATAATTACCTTGGCTACATGGAGAAATTAGTGAATTCCTACAATCCAATTGCTGCGGAAGGGGTAATGTGTAGAAATACCATTTCTATTGGTTGGGAGGGCTACTTGTACGATTGTGATTTCAATCAAATGCTTGAAATGAAAGTAGATGTTGAAAAAGAACGTCAACACGTGAGTCAATTTGATGTTTCAACCTTAGAAAAAAGAAGAATCCTGGTCAACGAACATTGCTTCGGCTGCACTGCAGGGGCCGGTTCCAGTTGTGGAGGAGAAACAGTTTAATTTCGGGTATCGCAATCACAGGGTTCAGTGGTCAATACTTTTGTGTTTGGCAACAAAGATTTAATTCTGTCTTGTTCGTCTAACGACATTTCTATCATTCGTAAATCCAGTCTTTTTAGCCCAGGTAATTGTGTTATTTCAGAAGAGATAGTTTCTATGCTGTTTCTATATAAATCAAGCTGTTCAAGGTTTTTTAATTCTCCAATGTCATTTGGAATTGAGGAAATGTTATTGTTGGCGAGCTTCAGGATTTTCAAAGAATTTATTGTGCAAATTTCTCGAGGAAAGGAATTAAAACGATTTGACTTGAGAGTAACTTCTTCTAGAAAAACGAGTTCTTTTATCCCAGTTGGTAGCGTATCTAATTTGTTGTTGCTTAAGTCCAGCGTTACGAGATTTTTTAGGGTAAGAATTTCTTTAGGAAACGTTTTATAGCGTTTTCTGTTTAACTTTAGATGGTAAACTTCATCAGGAGTTTTGAGTGCTTCGCTCAAGGATTTGTAAACCTTGGAAGAACTCGCATTCGATTGAAGGGCAATCAGTGCAAAAAGTCCGAGGACTAGCGCTATATAAAAAGTTAAATTCGTTATCTTCATGGATTAAATATAACTATTTTTCTCAATCTCAAAAGTGAAAAAAGCAAAACCTCCAATCAGTGGCAAAATTGAAATTAGACTTACACGAGCTATACAACAAAGGAGATTTAATTACCAAAGAATTGGAAACCATTATTGATGAGGCAATTGAAAAAAAGATTAAAACAGTAGAGATAATTCCAGGTAAAGGATCGGGCCAGCTCAAGAAAAAGGTAATTCGATTTTTAGAGCAAAAACATATCAAAAATAAATATCATCGAATAGACAAAGACAGTAAAAATTTTGGCAGGCTTTTCGTTTACTTTAAGTTTTAATAATGGGATGTTAATTTTTAAAGAATTTTTTAAATAAATCCTTATTTTTGATTTTAATTCTAATTCAGAAACAATGAAAAAAATAGCTTTAGTATGGGTTGTATTGATGGCAGGACAGTATGCGATCTCTCAAAATAAATTCAGATTCGGTCTTAAATTGGGACCTTCTGTAAATTGGATGAAACCTGACGATGTAAAGAAATTTGAAAATGACGGAGCTACTTTAGGTTTTAATTGGGGGCTGCAAGTAGAATACGCTTTGAGTGATAATTTTAGTTTTTATTCTGGGTTGGAATTAAATCAAGAAAGAGGAAAAATTAACTTCAAACCTTCAACAAATTCCTCTGAGGTTATTTACTTTATGAATAATGAATATAATTTCAGCACATTTAAAGAACAAAATGGAGTTTATGTTCCAGAAGACACTTCTGCTTATGGAGTTCAGTTATTGAACAGAACTTACAAAAGTACTTACGTTACCTTGCCGATAGGAATAAAAATGAAAACCAACGAGATTGGTTACATGACTTACTTTGGTGAGTTTGGACTTAATATTGCTTTTAGAACAGGAACAAAAATCACAGATGATGTCAATTATAGAGAAAACGTTGTTGCACAAGCTAATCTGCCTGATATTAGGAAGGTAAATATGGATGAAGATATGCAACCCATACGGATGCAACTGAGAGCTGGTGCAGGTGCAGAGTATAAAATCTCCGAGGGTTCGTCAGTTTTTGGATCGATACACTACAATTTGGGCTTTACAAATTCGGTAAAGAAAGATTCTAAATTTTTGCTAAATGAAAAAGAGCCAGGGACATACAGGCCCCTAAATCAAAAATTTACTGCTCATGGAATAACCCTGGCCATAGGAGTTTTGTTTTAGGCAAGAACAATATAAATGAGACGGGTAACCACTCAGATTCTAGCGGTTACTTTAAGAGAAGAATAAGATGCAAACAAAAAAAGTAATAAATCACATTGTCAGTTGGTTGGAAGAATATTCAACAAAATCCAGTATGGAAGGATTTGTTTTGGGTATTTCTGGAGGAATAGATTCGGCAGTTACTTCCGCTTTGTGTGCTCAAACGTCTAAAAAACTAATTTGTTTAAATTTACCAATCCATCAAGCTCCTAATCAGCTCGAACGAAGTAATAATCACATAAAGTGGTTAAAAGAAAAGTATACGGGAGTTTCTTCTGAAGTGGTGGAATTAACGGCCACTTTTGACCAAATCTGTGGGGATTACCCAAAAGAGGTACAAGACGAACTAACCATGGCAAATGTAAGGGCAAGATTGAGAATGACCACTTTATATGCTTTTGCAGGGCACCACCGATATTTGGTAGCGGGAACTGGCAATAAAGTAGAGGATTTTGGAGTCGGGTTCTATACCAAATACGGAGACGGGGGAGTAGACTTGAGTCCCATTGCAGATTTAATGAAATCTCATGTGTATGAAATTGCCAAAGAATTAGGCGTGATTGAAGAAATTCAAAATGCTAGTCCTACAGATGGATTGTGGGGAGATGATAGGTCAGATGAGGACCAATTAGGTGCTTCCTATCCAGAGCTTGAATGGGCGATGGAATTTGATGGCGATGAATCGGCATTACCAGAAAGAAAAATGGAAATATTGGCAATTTATAGAAAGTTAAACAGGGTCAATCAGCATAAAATGAATCCGATACCTGTATGTACAATCCCTAAGGACTTATTGAAATAATGTTAATTTGAAAAGATTTGTTTTCAAAACAGTTACAAAACCCTATATTTGATTTGCTTTTAACATTATGTCAGACAGTTTAGTAATCATACCCACTTACAACGAGAAAGAGAACATTGAGAAGATGATCCGGACGGTTCATAAACTTCCAAAAGCTTTTCATGTATTAATCGTAGATGATGGTTCTCCTGACGGGACAGCTGAAATTGTTAAAAACCTTCAAGAAGAATACCCAGATTCTCTTCACATTCAAGAAAGAACAGGGAAATTAGGACTAGGTACAGCCTATATTCTTGGATTTAAATGGGCGCTAGGAAAAGGGTATGACTATATTTTCGAAATGGATGCTGATTTTTCTCATCCAGTGGATAAATTGCCCACCCTTTATCACGCATGCGCTTCAGAGGGATACGATTTTAGTATAGGGTCTAGGTACGTAAAAGGTGGAGGCGTAAGTAATTGGGATAAATTTAGATTGTTCTTGTCTTATTTCGCTTCAATTTACGTTCGCATGATTCTGTGGGTAAAAATAAAAGACACAACAGCTGGATTCATGTGTTACTCACGTAAAGTATTAGAATCCATAGATTTAGATTCAGTTAAGTTCATAGGTTATGCTTTTCAGATTGAGATGAAATATACAGCATCTCGATTAGGTTTTAAAGGAAAAGAAGTGCCGATTATTTTTAAAGACAGAGAACTTGGGAATTCAAAAATGGATTCTTCCATCTTTAAAGAGGCAGTTTTTGGCGTTTTTAAATTGAGGTTCAAGAATATTTCTCACAAGAAATAAAATTTCCACAAGAATAGTATTTCCCCTTTTAGATAGTTATTTTTACCAATAAAAAAATAATTCATGCCAATAATTCTTATCAAGAATGGTCACCTCGTAAATGAAGGGGTAATCCTGAAAAAAGATATACTTATCAAAAACGATAAAATAGAGAAGATAAGCGACTCTATTTCTCACAAAACAGCTCACGTGATTGATGCTACAGGAAAATATGTGTTTCCTGGAGCGATAGATGACCAAGTACATTTTAGAGAACCAGGATTGACCCATAAGGCAAATATAAGAACCGAATCTAGAGCTGCTGTAGCAGGCGGAATTACTTCGTTTATGGAAATGCCAAATACAGTACCTAATGCTTTGACTCAAGAACTCTTGGAAGATAAGTATACCATTGCTTCGGAAAGTTCGTTGGCCAATTACTCATTTTTTATGGGTGCTTCGAACGAAAACATTGAAGAGGTTCTAAAAACCGATCCCAAAACGGTGTGCGGTGTAAAAGTATTTATGGGTTCTTCTACCGGAAATATGTTGGTCGATAGCAAAGAAACCCTCACTAATATTTTTTCCAAATGTAAGATGCTAATTGCAACGCACTGCGAAGATGAGGCCACGATAAGAAAAAACATAGCAGCGTACACGGAAAAGTACGGAGATGATATTCCTATCGAGATGCACCCAATTATCAGAAGCGAAGAAGCTTGTTATTTATCTTCGTCTTTGGCGGTAGAATTAGCAAAAAAATACAACACCCGATTGCATATTCTTCATATTTCTACAGCAAAGGAATTGAGTTTGTTTACGAATGATATTCCCCTTGAGGAGAAACGAATAACTGCCGAAGCTTGTATTCATCATTTGTGGTTTGAGGAGGCAGATTATAAAACCAAAGGAGCCAGAATTAAATGGAATCCGGCAGTAAAGAAAAAATCGGACAGAGACGCTATTTTGGAAGCCCTGAATAACAACGTGATTGATGTATTGGCGACCGATCATGCGCCACATACAACACAAGAAAAAGACGGAGTTTATACCAAAGCTTCTTCGGGAGGACCGCTTGTGCAACACGCACTAAATGCTTTGTTTGAATTATATTACGAAGGGAAAATAGAGCTCACCCACATTGCCCAAAAGTTCAGTCATGATGTAGCGCGATGTTTTCAGATTGAAAAAAGAGGTTACGTGAGAGAAGGATACTATGCCGACTTGTTTATTGCTGATTTGAATGAAACTTATACCGTAGACAAAGAAAGCTTGTTATACAAATGTGGCTGGTCTCCGTTTGAAGGGCAAGAGTTCCATTCGAGAATTGAAACAACTATCGTAAGTGGAAATGTAGTCTGGAATAATGGGAAGATTATTGAAGGCACTATTGGCCAAAGACTTTCGTTTGATAGAGAATGAAAAACGTACTTTATATCGCATGGGTTGTTATGTTTTGGCAATGCCATCCAGAAAAAAACTCTTTGGACAAACCAGAAAGATTGATGTCTCAAAGTGAGTTTGCTAACTTATTGTACGACATGAATTTATTGGAAGGTAGTATCTCGAACTTTAATTTTAATATGAAAATGATGAGCGACACTGCGTTGAGCTTGTATCAAGGCGTTTTTGTGAAAAATGGAATTTCTTACGAAGATTATATTGCCAATCAAGAGTATTATATCCTATCCAATTCTATGAAGGAAGTTTCTGAAATTGTGCTCGAGAGAGTGACGGAGGAGTTGAAGAAATATGAAGAGTTAGAACCAATCAAAAGCCTTTCTTTTGTTCAGCTCACTCAACTTTTTGATACAGATGGATTGACTCATTTTATGGAGAAAGACACCCACACTACTTTTCATGAAAGGATGGATTCTTTGTTGAGGTTTTATCGGGTCAATCAGGATAAATTGGCCAACTTTGCAATTGATTCATTGTCTTTTGAAACAAACATAATTAAACTCAAAAAAGGGAAGGATATATTTAGAGAACCTGCCTTGTTTTTTAATAATAAACGAAATGAATAAAGTATCGGTAGTTGGAATCAAAACGTTTTCTCACCACGGTTGTTTGGAAGAAGAGGCAATTATTGGAAATGAATACATTGTAGATGTAGAACTAACAACAGACTTTAAAGTATCTGCTGAGAATGATGATTTATCCAAAACGATTGATTACGTGATAGTAAACAGGGTGGTGGAGGAAGAAATGGCAATTCGTTCAAAATTAATTGAAACGGTAGGGTACAGAATTTTGAAGCGACTCAAAAATGAATCATTTACATTGACACACGCTCGAATCGAAATAAAAAAAGTGAATCCGCCTATTAATGGAAACGTAAACTTCGTTTCAATTGTAGTAGATGAACCTTGCTAATCATCTACCCGAAAAGCTACATATTTAATTTTAAAACCCTTGTTGGCAAACAATGTTTCGTAGTGAGTTTTTATAGATAAAATCTCTTGAAACTCCTCCGAGAATGTACTCCAGTCTTTTTCGTAGATGTTGTTGGAGTTTGCTAAAGTTTCGTATCCATACTCTTCAATCTCTTCGAGGGTAGATTCGTACAGAAGTGTGTTGTCGGTTTTTAAATGAACAATTCCGTTCGGTTTCAATACTTTTTTGTAGCGATTGATAAATTGTCTGGAGGTAAGTCTTTTGTTGGGTTTTTTGGGTTGAGGATCCGAGAAAGTACACCAAATTTCGTCTATTTCGTTTTCGGCAAAAAAGTGTTCGACAAAGTCAACCACATTTCTCAAAAAGGCAACATTCGTTAGCCCTTCTTGGTTTGCTTCTTTCGCTCCTTTCCAAATACGGGCCCCTTTTATGTCAATACCTACAAAGTTTTTGTGAGGATATTTTCTTCCCATTCCAACTGAATATTCTCCTTTTCCACAACCCAATTCTAGCACGATGGGATTGTCATTCTTGAATACCTCTTTGTTCCAATTTCCTTTTAATGGGTATTTTACATCAATAAAATCACTCATAGAAGGTTCAAACACCCTTTCCATGGATTTCATTTCGTCAAATTTCATGAGTTTATTCTTAGCCATTTTCCTCTGATTTCAGCGCAAAGTTATTGTTTTTTATAAGTTTTTCAATAAACTCACAAATTCTTTGGTTTTGCTACGAGCAACAGGAATTTCCTTCCCGCTTTGCATAACCGCAATGTTCCCATCTATGGTCAAATACTCTTTCAGGTGATTTAGATTCAGTAAAAACGATTTGTGAGTTCGAAAGAAATGAGAGTTACCTAGGATATTCACATAGGTTTTTAAAGTGCGTGTATCGGTGTACTTGGTTTTGTTTTTAAAATAAATGTCGGTACAGTTACCTTTAGCCTCAATGTATTCAATGTCCTCAATAGAGACAATTTTGATTCCACGGCTGTGCGAAATCGTTAGTTTGTCTGAAATTTTGGTGCGAATGCTCTTTGCTGTGTTTCTGATGGATTCTTCGTATTCGGTTTTGTTCTCTGGGTGAGAGATGAGCAACTTCAATCTCACTTTTATTTTTTTTTCAGCATCAATTAGCTCCTCAATATCTATTGGTTTTAGCAAGTAATGAACCGCATTTGTATTAAAAGCTTTCAGAGCATATTCTTTGAAGGCCGTAACAAAAACAACTAAAAAATCTTTGTGTTCTAGTTCGTCTAGCAACGATAAACCCTCAGTTCCGGAAGGCATGCAAATGTCAAGGAATAGTACATCTGGTTTAAGCAGCTCAATCTTACTTTTGGCGTCTTCTTTGTTTTGAGCTTTTCCCACAACCTCAATTTCGGGACAATAACTATCAATCATCATCGATAAGTTTTCGCGGGCTAGTTCTTCATCATCTATTATCAGAGCTTTGATTGCCATAAGTAGAGTAGTGGTTTCAGTTTGATGGCGTTAAAATAAGAATAATTCGAGAAATGAATACAGAAAGTGAATCCAAAAGAAAAACTCGGTCAAAAACCAATGGATCGAGGGTTTGGGATTTAAAAATAACCGAATAATAGGTGAAACATACCATTAAATAACCCTCTCTTTTTTCTTAATTATTTTGTTGTTTCTTTATATCAGCACAAACAACACATTTAAAATAGTTACTATGAACCTTACAAAATCTACCCAGAGTACAACAGAATGGATTTTCATAGATACAGGAAACTAAAACATCTTTGGTCTCCTTTCTAGCTTGCTAGAATCGGATCAAAAATCTGCTATTGGGGAATAGCAATCATAATTTTCTTTTTTTTTGTTTAGAGATCGGCTACTCCTTTTGAGTGGCCGTTTTCATTTTGCTTCAATGTATAAAGATTAAATTATGTTATGGTATCTGTAAGCCATGATCCACCCACAGATAATACGTTTTTTAATTCAAGACAATCCTGATAATTAATTTCATTTACTCCGCCAGTGGGACAAAATTTAACTTCGGGAAAAACCGAACTATAGGTAGATAACGCTTTCATTCCTCCTGCCAAATTAAAAGGAAATAACTTAAAAGTGTCCCAGCCTTGTTCCAAACCAGAAATAATATCTGAGGGAGTCATGACTCCAGGAAGGAAAGGTATTTCACATTGATTCAGTGCCTTTTGTAAAGCTGGTGATGTACCAGGGCTGACAATAAAATTAATATTTAATTCATGGCACTTTTTTAGGTGAGAAACCGATGTGATAGTACCCACCCCTATATTAAAATTGTTTGGTTTCACTTTCATCGCCAACTCGATTGCTTTCCAAGCAAGTTCCGATCTCAGTGTTATTTCTAAACACATGATTCCTTGTAGCGCAAGTTTATTAATAACAGATTCAACATGAGAAAGATCGGTAAAGTTGATGATTGGTATGAGTGGATTGTTTTCTAAAATTGTTCGTATTCCAAATTGTCTATTCATAGTTAAAATATTGTTGCTCCTGTTTCACTAGAGGATATTAATGTTCTTACTTTATCAAATAATTCTCTGCCTGTTCCAGGTATAGTTTCTGGTTCTATTTCGGGTGTTCTTTTTACTACCTGGTCTATGTTCATACATTCTAATTCTCCCTTCTCACAATTTAATCTCAATAGGTCCCCATTTCTTAAAAGCGGAAGAATACCTCCGTCCTTTGCTTCTGGAGTTAAATGAATAGCTGAAGGAACTTTTCCTGAGGCACCAGACATTCTTCCATCAGTCACCAAGGCAACTTTATGGCCATTATGTTGTAAAATACTGAGCATTGGTGTTAGCTTGTGTAATTCTGGCATCCCGTTAGCTTTAGGTCCTTGAAATCTAATTACAGCAATAAAATCTTTGTTTAATTCACTTTTATTGAAAGCTGTGACAAAATCATTTTGATCGTTAAAAACAAGAGCCGGGGCTTCAACAATTCTGTTTTTTGGATTTACAGCAGAAACTTTGCAAACAGATACTCCTATATTTCCTTGAATCAGTTTTATACCACCTTCTGGATCAAATGGTTTCCCAATAGCCGCTATAACTGATGTATCTAATGAGTTGGCAGGACCTTCCTTGAATTCAATCGTATTATTTTGTAAGAAAGGTTCTTGCGTATATTGTGTTAATCCTTTTCCTTTAACCGTCCATACATCTTCGTGCAATAATTCTTTTTCAAGCAAAGTTTTTATAACCACAGACATACCTCCTGCTGCATGAAAGTGATTTATATCAGCAGTCCCATTGGGATATACTCGGGTAATTGAAGGAACTACCTTTGATATTTCTGAGAAATCTTCCCAATTAATTTGAATTCCAGCTGCTTTGGCAATAGCCACAAGGTGTATAGTGTGGTTGGTAGAACCTCCTGTCGCCAATAATCCAACAATACCATTTACTATAGTTTTCTCTGATATTATTTTATACAGGGGCACTTTGTTATGTTCTTCGGTTATCGTGATAAGTTGCTTGACTGCCTCCTCTGTCAGGGCATCTCTCAATGGATTTGTTGGATTTACAAAGGATGATCCAGGAAGGTGCAACCCCATTAGTTCTACGAGCATTTGATTGCTATTGGCAGTTCCGTAAAATGTACAAGTTCCTGCAGAATGGTAGGCTGCAGATTCTCCTTTAAGTAATTCTTCTCGTGATATTAATCCTTTGGCAAAATCCTCTCTTATTTTTGCTTTTTCTTCATTTGATATACCAGTCTCCATGGGTCCACCTGGAATGAAAATGGTGGGTAAATGACCAAATTTTAATGAACCTATAAGTTGTCCTGGTACTATTTTATCACAAATTCCTAAACAAATAGTTGCGTCAAACATATTATGCGATAAAGCAACTACGGTAGACATGGCTATTATATCTCGGCTCAACAGCGATAGCTCCATTCCTTGCTGACCTTGAGTTACACCATCGCACATGGCAGGTACGCCACCTGCGAATTGAGCAACTGCTCCATTTTTCTCTGCGGCTTTTCTTATTTTGTCGGGATAGTTTTCATAGGGTTTGTGAGCAGACAACATATCGTTGTACGCAGATACGATTGCTAAATTAAAAGATGAATTTCCGGTAAGTTTGTTTTTGACATGATCGTCACATGCGGCAAAGGCATGAGCCAAGTTTCCGCAAGACATAATTTCCCTCGACCTCTTATGTTTTTCTGCTGACTGCATTTGACTGACATACTCCGCCCTCGCACTTTTGCTTCGTTCTATTATCCTTTCGGTTATGATTTTTATTGTTCTATTCATGATTGTTGCTTTTAAGGTGCCCAATAAATGGAAATACTTTTTTTCCCTTGTTGCAATAGGTCGTGAATGGGCAATTTATTATCTAAAGGTGTTTGATTTAATATATTTAATTTATTATGTCCCGTGCAAAAAAGGAATATAAATTTAGATTTAATAAGATGATTTAAACTGTAGCTTATTCTCTTTTTAGGGCTTACAGGGGCCATTGTATTGAGAATAATGTCAGAGTTATTTTCTTTGAGACCTTGACTAGAATTATTGTCATTTGGAAACAACGAGGCAAAATGGCCATCTGTACCCATTCCTAAAAATGAAATGTCGGGTTCTTGAAAAAGTTTTTTGTCTTGTCGCACTTGTTTAATGTTTTCAAGTTCGTTGTTTGGCTCCAAGACCAAAGATAAAAACTGGGGCTTTTCGGAGTCAATTCTGTTGATAAGATTATCGTAAAGAAATTTTTTATTTGAATGTTCACTCATTTCGTCTACCAAACGTTCATCAGCTAAACTGACAGTAATTGAATTCCAAGAAATATCAGATTTGGCCAGTTTTTGCAAAAACAACTTGGGTGTAGAACCACCAGAAAACAGAAGGAATAAGTTTTTTTTTGAATCTTGAAGTTTCGTTATTTTGGCAACAGTTTCTTTCACCAGCTGATTCTCAAGATCATCTTTGGTTTTAAATTTGATAATATTCATGTATGAGTTAATTAAGATTCATGCCACGAGTGGCCAGGTAGTAGTATTTCGTCTCCAGGGCCTTGCGTTCCGGCTTTATATAATTCTAGTTCTTTCTCTGTTTTATCCCAATTTTGTGTAACAGAATTAATCCAATTCCAAGACGCTCTTAACTCATCTTCCCTCATAAATAAGGTCTGATTTCCTTTTATTACATCCATTAATAATCTTTCATAGGCATCTGGAAATTCCTTGTCAAACGAACCACCATAATCAAGTTCGAGTGAAGTAGGCTTGTATCGATATCCACCTGGTCCCGGAATTTTAGCCATCTGTACTAGTTCTATCCTCTCTTCTGGTTGTAATCTGATTATTAACTTGTTATTTTCGATTTTTTTTCCGTTTGGAAAAAGATTATGCGGAACTTTTTTAAAGTTTATCACAATTTCTGAATATCTATTTTCCATTCTTTTACCAGTTCTTAGATAAAAAGGAACGCCTGACCACCTCCAGTTGTCTACATAGGTCCTTATTGCCACGAATGTTTCAATGGGTGAATCGTATCTATCGATATCCTCCTGGTAGGATGAAACAGGAGTGCCGTTTATTTCTCCTCTTGTATATTGTCCTTTAATTGTATTCTTAACGATAGTTTTTTCATTAAAGGGTCTTAGTGCTTTGAGTACTTTTAATTTTTCGTTCCTGACATTATCCGCGTTAATGTTGGAGGGTGGCTCCATTGCTACCAGGCAAAGAAGCTGAAGCAGATGGTTTTGTACCATATCTTTCAAGGCACCATATTTATCGTAAAATTCTTTTCTAGCCTCAACTCCTATAGACTCAGCAACTGTTATTTGAATATTTTCAATATTCTGGCCATTCCAGGCTAGTTCAAATAAGTGGTTCGCAAATCTCAATACCATTAAGTTTTGAACCGTTTCTTTTCCTAAATAGTGGTCTATTCGATAGATTTGACTTTCTTTAAAGTAGGTCCTTATATTTTTATTTAGCTCCTCAAATGACTCCAGATCATGGCCCAACGGCTTTTCTAAAATAACTTTGGAGTTATCATCTATAATTCCATTTGTAAATAAAAATTCTGAAATTTTACCAAAAATACTAGAAGGCGTTGAAAAATAAAAAAGTGTTTGATCAAACTCCTTTTCATCAAAAGAGTTTTTTAAAGCTCTGTATTGGTCACTTTTTAATAAATCAATTTTTATGTAAACTAACATTCGTTTTATTAAATCAAATTGATTTTGTGATATTTCTGAAATGTATTTTTTCAGATTTAGATTCAATACCTCAGAGAATGTGTCAGTGGTGTAATTTGATTTTGACACGACTGTGATTCGGCAAAATTCAGAGATTTGTTTGTCAATTATTCTTTTGAATAATGCAGGAAAAATTTTTTTCAGTGATAGGTCCCCGTCACCTCCAAATATGATAATGTTAGTTTTCATTAGTTTAGTAAAGCTATATAATTCTTAATTTACCGAATGATAAATAATTAATTCATCGATAGGACATCTTGTAATTTTTGACACTGTAATGGAGTATTTATTTGCAACTTCCAAGAGTAAATCCTGATAAAAAAACGAAATGGATCCAATAAACCCTACTTGGTAGTTCTGATAATTTTGGTAAGGGATAATTCTCTTTTGAAAAAACTCTTCAAATTCGTTAAGAATAATAGATCTTAATATCGGTTCATCTACAAATTGCTGATAGAACTTGGCAAAGCTGGCAAGGAATACATTTGGATTTTTGTCGCGATAAGTCCTGTGAAGAATCTCTTTTTTTGATATATTAAATTCTTTGTCAAACTGGTTTTTAATTTTTTCATCAAGATTTCCTGATAAATATAGTTGAATCAGGCGAATCCCTAAATGTGAGCCACTACCTTCATCTCCAAAAATATATCCATGGGACTCAATATTTTGAACTTCTTTTTCATTTTCCCAAACGCAAGAGTTAGAACCCGTACCTAAAATACAGGCAATTCCTTTTTTCTTGCCTAAAGTTGCCCGAGCAGCAGCAATCAAATCATGATGTACCTTGATAGTAGAATTAGAAAAAAGTTTGGCCAATGCAATTTTTACTACTTCTTTGTTTTCTTGTGTAGAACATCCTGCCCCATAATAGTGGATTTCAGTGACATCCTTGAAATCTATTGTTATATTTGAAAATGCTTCTGATAAAACGGAGTAAATGTAGTTAGAGTCCTGGAAATAAGGATTAAAACCGATTGTTTTTATCCTTTTTATTTCCTCATTTTTATTATTTATTATAGCCCAGTCTGTTTTAGTAGACCCGCTATCTGCAATCAATTGATACATGTTTTGTTATATTATTTTAAATGGAATATTACCAGTTGCAACATTCCCGTTCCCATCATGAACAAATAGGAAAAGTCGATATTCCCCCTTTTTGGGTACAGAAAAATCGACCTGATTGTTCTGTTCGTCTGACTTTTTAAAGACGCTTCTTAAGGGCTTTGGAGATTTTTCGGCATCACCGCCTGTTTTTTTGTCCTTACTCTCAGGTATTACAAGCCATTCATATTTTAGTTTATCATTGTCCTTGTCTGTAATTTCAACTTTTGCAGACAAGGTACTACCTTGAGTTAAAATAATATTATCCGAAGATGTTTGGTCGTTTATTTTAAAGTTGTGAATCGAAGGCGCTTGGTTTTTAGGATTTTTGTTGCTCCAGTTTTTGATTAATACATCCATTACTTCTGTTTCCTCTCCTTCCTCCGTAAATAGCCCGAACCAAGTGGAAGTATGTTCTTGTTTTTGGCCCCATAAAAACACATACGAACCTAAACAATTGTTCTTGTCTGAATTAATGGCGTTCATGCTAACCTCGTAGGTATTGGCTTTTTCTGTACTCGTTTGTTCTATGGAAGCTCCCCATTCTGTTTTGGCCACTTGCCACCAACCATACGGTCCCCATTCTGCAACTATATAGGGTTTGTCCCAACCATAAATTTTCATTGCTTTGGGTAAATAAGAAATATCTCCGTAAGTGTTTACCCCTAGGATATCTAAACTAGGTGTGTATTTGTTTATTAATTTTATTTCGGCAACATCTAATCCAGCTGTTACTGCCATAGTTGGGTGATTGGGATCTTCTTGGTGTATCATAAGAATTAGTTCTTCAAGGTACTTCCAAACATCAAAATTGGTATAATCTAAGTCCATCTCATTACCCACTCCCCAGAGTAAAATGGCAGGATGATTTTTATATTTTCTAACTATTTGTCTAAATTGTTCCAATTGTGCTTTTACCGCAGCTTCATTGGAGTAATCAAAGCCCTGTCTTTCCTGTCCCATCCAAATCCCGAATGTTACTGTCAGGCCATTTTTGTGTGCTTCGTCCAATATTTCATCTGTATTCGCATCAATCCCCCAAGTTCTGATTGAGTTTCCTCCGTAGCTTTTCAGCTTTTCTAGTTCTACAGTTCCTCCCGCACCTTTTATAAAATAAGGTTTACCATCTTTTAATAATTGAAAACCTACCTGTGTTGATTTCACTTCCACCTTGGAAGAGTAACTCGTTAAAAAAAGAAAAATAGAGAGGGAAAATAAGAGGTGTTTTTTCATAGTAGTTAGGTGTAGAAATTATTTTTTTTGATAAACTTTTACGTAATCCACTTCCATAAATTGGGCTGTTTGCATGCTATTGGCACTCACATTACCACCAAGATTTCCTCCCACAGCTGTATTGAGTAATAAGTGAAATTCTGAATCAAAAGGCCACGTAGACGAGATAGTCGTATTAGTTCTTAAAACTTTAAACGTTTCCTGATCATCCATGAACCAAACAATTTTATTGGCATTCCACTCAATGGCATATTTATGAAACAGATTGTCGTATAATATCGGCTCTGTTTCACCAATCTGCATGTGTCCTCCAAATTGATTAGCAAAATGGATAGTATTAAATATTTCACTTGAGCGATTACCTACAAACTCCATGATATCAATTTCACCGCTTATTGGCCAGTTTTCAGAAGGATTCGATGGCAGCATCCAAAATGCATGCCATAGCCCTCCGGCATTCGACATTCGTATTGATGCTTCAATTTTTCCGTATTTAAAGTCACCTTTATTTAAGGACCTAATTCGAGCCGAAGTATACTCTTTGTCACCAAAATTTTCTGAAATTGACTTTATTTTTAAGATTCCATCAGAAACGGAAACATTTTCCTTTCGATAATATTGTTCTTCTTCGTTTCCCCATCCATAAATCCCATATTGCGAACCGTCTCCAATCATATACTCCCATTTGTTTGAATTTAATTCAGTGCCATTGAAGTCATCTGACCATACCAATTTATAGTTTGTGGGTAATGGTTCACTTTGTTTACATTGTACAAACAATGATAGTGATATGAGTATGTAAAATAATTGCTGTAGCTTCATTTCGATTCAATTCATAATAAAAATTACAGCCAAATACGTGTTGGCTGTAATTTAAACAATAGGGTGATAATTATTTTTTTACAATTTTCGATGTTGATATTCCCGCAGCGGTAAAAGTCCTTAAGAGATATATTCCTTTATTCAATGAACTTCCATCTACTTCAACAATTTTTGATGTTGGATTCGAAGTTATGATAAGAGTCCCTTTTAGATCATATACCTCGATTCTTAGGATGTCTTGGTTTGGTGATGAAACAAGCCATTGGTTGGAAGTAGGATTTGGGTAAACTGATAGCTTTGTTTCGACTATTTCATCGATGCTACTAATTCCTGGTTCGAACATCACATCATCAAAGTAAAATGTATCTAAAGCTCCAGCTGTATTGAAGTCGAAGAATATAGAAGCCATATTAAAGGTAAATGCAGTATTTAGGGCTGCAGTTCCTGATGCTGGATTATTAAAATCAAACATGAGATTATTCCATCCTATTACGGTGGTGGTATCCTCAGTTTCACATGTTTGTAAGCTATTCGAAGCATTCTCTACTTTTAGTCTAATTGGAATTCCAGCATACGGTGACCACACTCTTACTGATATTCTCGTGTCTGTACTAGTAAATGGAACTGAAGAGGCCATTCCGATAGGTGTACATATAGATGTTCCAGCCCAAGTTTGTGCACCAGCTGTTTTGATTACTCTCATCACCTTATTAGTTGCCGAAGTAGGATCTGTCATTAACAGGGAAGCGTTTCCACCAAAATCGGTCATCGTGTAATCAACTGTGGTATCGTCAAAGGTAACAGGCAAGTCAATTTGTGACAGTGCAGGAGGAGGAGAGGTAACAAACATTACGTCATCAAAATAGAACGTATCTTGAGCCCCTGCGGTATTAAAGTCCATAAAAATGGAAGCTTTGTCATAAGTATTTGCAATATTAAGAGCAGCAGTACCCGTAGCAGGCGAACCAAAATCAAAAGTTAATGTATCCCAACCACCTGCAGTAACTGTTAAAGCTTCAGTTTCACAAGTAATAGTTGGTGCCGTAGCGTCTTCTACTTTTAATCTAACAGGAGTTCCAGCCGCAGCAGACCATACTCTAACTGTCATTTTTTGATCAATAGCAGTAAACGGAATCGCAGTAGCGAATCCAGAAGCAGTACCAATCGTAGTACCTGCCCAAGTTTGAGCACCAGTAGTTTTGATTACTCTCATTACTTTATTAGTTGCCGAAGTAGGATCTGTCATTAACAGGGAAGCGTTTCCACCAAAATCGGTCATCGTGTAATCAACTGTGGTATCGTCAAAGGTAACAGGCAAGTCAATTTGTGACAGTGCAGGAGGAGGAGAGGTAACAAACATTACGTCATCAAAATAGAACGTATCTTGAGCCCCTGCGGTATTAAAGTCCATAAAAATGGAAGCTTTGTCATAAGTATTTGCAATATTAAGAGCAGCAGTACCCGTAGCAGGCGAACCAAAATCAAAAGTTAATGTATCCCAACCACCTGCAGTAACTGTTAAAGCTTCAGTTTCACAAG
>CBFHHA010000043.1:0-19324 GCA_965655625.1 Flavobacteriales bacterium
ATCCTTATTTTTGTACTTCAAAAAACTGAAATAAACAATATTTTATAAATATGTCTGAAATTGAAGTTCTATTACCTAAAATGGGAGAAAGTGTAGCTGAGGCTACCGTAATTACATGGTTGAAAGAAGTAGGTGAAACAATCGAGGCGGAAGAGTCTTTGATTGAAATTGCAACCGACAAAGTAGATTCTGAAGTTCCTGCACCGGTTGACGGGGTTTTGGTAAAGAAATTATTTAATGAAGGCGATGTGGCTCAAGTAGGAGATGTAATTGCAATTATTTCAACAGAAGGTGGAGCCGAGGTACCTGTGGCGTCACCAACTATCGAAACTGCTTCTTCGCCATCTCCGGAAGTAGTAGCTGAAGTTTCTGCACCTCTTGCTAAAACCGCAATTGAACAAGTAGAAATTGCAAAAACAGGAGATTCAGGAAGGTTTTATTCTCCTTTGGTAAGAAATATTGCCAAAGAAGAAGGGATTTCAATGAGTGAGTTGGAAACAATCTCTGGGAGTGGGAAAGAAGGAAGAGTGAGTAAATCTGATATACTAGATTACATTAAAAACAGAGGAAATCAGCCAATGGAATCAAAGGTAGCGGCTCCAAAAGACAAAGTAATCGCACAAACTACTGATGTAAACAAACCAGTGCACAAACCAGCTATACCCTTAGGACCAAACGATACAGTGGTGGAAATGGATAGAATGAGAAAACTGATTGCAGATCATATGGTAATGAGTAAGCAAACTTCTCCGCACGTAACTTCTTATGTTGAAGCTGACGTGACAAATATCGTAAACTGGAGAAATAAAGTGAAGAACCAGTTTCAACAAGAAAATGGAGAGAAAATCACTTTTACTCCAATTTTTATTGAAGCGATTGCCAAAGCAATTAAAGATTTTCCGGGCATCAATATCTCTATTGATGGAACCAATATTATTCAAAGAGGAAATATAAATATTGGAATGGCTGCAGCTTTACCTTCTGGTAATTTGATTGTTCCTGTTATAAAAAATGCCGATAGATTAAATCTTTTGGGATTAATCAAAGCTGTAAATGATTTGGCAAATAGAGCAAGACAAAACAAATTGACACCAGATGAAATACAGGGAGGAACTTACACAATGACCAACGTGGGAACGTTCGGAAACGTGTTTGGAACGCCAATAATCAACCAACCTCAAGTTGCTATCATGGCCGTAGGTGCAATTCGTAAAATGGTTTCAGTAATTGAAACTCCAGAGGGAGACACAATGGGAATTAGACACAAAATGTTCCTGTCTCACGCTTATGATCACAGAGTGGTAGACGGAGCTTTAGGTGGGATGTTTGTGCGAAGAGTAGCTGATTATCTTGAGTCTTTTGACCCGAATAGAGAAATATAAATCAAATCTGAAGCCTGAGAATTCGACCAAAAAGAGAATAACAAAGGCTGACTTATAAATAAAAAATTCAAAAGCTCTTCTCCCAAATTATCGGAAAAGAGCTTTTTTTAAAAACAAAGCAATGAATTTAAACTTAACCAGACCCATAGCCTTTTTTGATTTAGAATCTACAGGAGTAGATGTTTCAAAAGATAGAATCGTAGAAATTTCGATTCAAAAACTACTGCCAAATGGGGAAAAAGAAACCTACACCAAAAGAGTGAATCCAGAAATGCCTATCCCAATTGAAGCATCGGAAGTACATGGAATATATGATTTTGATGTATTGAACGAGAAAACTTGGAAAGAAATAGCGCCTGAGGTAGTTGAATTTATTGGAGAGGCAGATTTAGCTGGTTACAATTCAAATCGGTTTGATATTCCCATGTTAATGGAAGAGTTGCTAAGAGTGGAAGTGGAACTTGCCATGACAGACAGAAAAAGAATTGATGTTCAGAATATTTTCTACAAACAAGAAAAAAGAACATTGGAAGCTGCACTGAAATTCTATTGTGGAAAAGATTTAGAAAACGCTCACAGTGCCGAAGCTGATACGACTGCCACCATGGATGTATTATTAGCTCAAATTGATCGCTATGAAGACATTGAAGGAAATGTAGATTTCTTAGCAGAATACTCAGAAATGGGGAGTAAAATGGCCGACTATGCAGGGCGTTTTGTGTTCAATGCGGATGGAGAACCCTGTTTTAATTTTGGAAAACACAAAGGAAAAACGATTGAGGATGTACTAAGAAGAGAACCAAGTTACTATTCTTGGATGATGAATGGGGATTTCCCTAGGTATACGAAGAAAGTTCTTCAAGAGGTTAAGGATAATATGTAAGCAGACAACCGATTTCCGTTTTCACGGAAATCATGTGAATCGCTTAATCCGGGCATTCGGGATTTGTGGAGATTGTCAATGAAACTTATCTTTTGCACAATCATTTAACTATCAAAAGAAGAAAAGCAAGGAAAAGAGCTGGGTTTGAATCAAGTTAAAAGAGGAAAGACAGTTTCTTAAAAAGAGATAATAAATAACACAGATTAATCAAATGAAAACCTCAGGATTGTTAATCCATCTGAGCAGATTTCAATTATAAATTTTAATCATATTATGAAGTAATCTTAATTTAAATGAAAATAATCTGCATAGGAAGAAATTACAGCGAACACGCCAAAGAATTAGGAAACGAAGCACCAAAAGAACCACTTTTTTTCTTAAAGCCCGATTCGGCAATTTTGCCAAAAAGAGTGCCTTTTTACATTCCAGAATTCACTAAGGATTTGCACTTTGAGGTGGAATTATTAGTAAAAATTAATCGAGTAGGAAAACACATTGAAGAACGCTTCGCAAACACATATTACGACAAAATAGGATTGGGTATTGACTTTACAGCCAGAGATATACAGCAGGAATGTAAAACAAAAGGTTTACCATGGGAAAAAGCAAAAGCATTTGACGGATCAGCTGTAATTGGGAAAGAATTTATCGATAAATCAGAATTTGAATCTGTTCAAAACATACAGTTTAGTTTGAATAAAAATGGAGAACAAGTCCAACTCGGTAACTCAAACGACATGATATTTTCTATCGATAGAATAGTGAGCTATGTTTCTCAGTTTTTTACTTTAAAAATAGGGGATATAATTTATACAGGAACTCCAGCAGGAGTTGGACCAGTAAAGATAGGAGACTGGTTAGAAGGATTTATAGGAGAAAAACAATTGATTTCGTTGGCTATTAAATAGTATTCTATTTTTGGATTTATCCATTTGTTATTTCCTTTAAAAATTGAGTTTTAATCTGAGCGTATTACAAAGAGAATCATTTTGATGAATATCAATGAATAAGATTCCTCTTTTAAATTGGTAAAGAATGACAAAACTTGATAGGTAAAAAAATGTATTCCCTGTACCATTCAATATAATCTTTACATTATGTTAATTTTCTACCACTTCACTTCCAGGTAATTAGAAAATAATTACATTTTTTTATGAAAATAACCCCTTTCAATGTAACATTCTACAAGGCTTTACGTACAAGGTGTTGACAGAAGTAAGAAAAAATGTTATTTTTGCACATAATATTCACCTAAAACCATTGAATGAGACAACTTAAAATTACCAAATCGATAACCAATAGGGAAAGTCAGTCGCTTGATAAATACCTACAAGAAATTAGTAAGGAGACTCTAATTACAGCAGAAGAGGAGGTACTTTTAGCTCAAAGAATCAAGGAAGGTGATCAAATAGCTTTAGAGAAATTAATTAAATCGAATTTACGATTTGTTATTTCTGTTGCTAAGCAATACCAAAACCAAGGACTTACTTTACCCGATTTGATCAACGAAGGAAACTTAGGGTTGATAAAAGCTGCTCAACGATTTGACGAAACAAGAGGATTTAAATTTATCTCCTACGCTGTTTGGTGGATTAGACAATCTATCCTTCAAGCTTTGGCTGAGCAAAGTAGAATTGTGAGGTTGCCATTGAACCAAGTTGGTTCTTTGAACAAATTGAACAAAACATTCTCAAGACTTGAGCAACAATACGAAAGAGCACCAAGTGAGCATGAATTGGCAGAAGAGCTGGAGGTAACAAATACAAAAGTTACTGATACATTGAGAGTAGGAGGAAGACACGTGTCTGTAGATGCTCCATTTCAGGAGGGAGAAGATAATTCATTATTGGATGTATTAATTAACTCGGATTCACCAACTGCCGATACCGACTTAATGATTGAATCCTTACAAAGAGAAATCAAAAGGTCTTTGTCTACTTTGTCTGAAAGAGAAAGAGAAGTGATTATTTTATTCTTCGGAATTGGAATGAAACACGGTCTTACTTTGGAAGAAATTGGAACTAAATTTGACTTAACCAGAGAAAGAGTAAGGCAAATTAAAGAAAAGGCAATCAGAAGATTAAGGCAAACATCAAGAAGTAAATTGCTCAAAACCTATTTGGGATAGGAAAATCTTCTTAATAAATATGAAAAAAGAAAAACACTTCAATCCCTTGAAGTGTTTTTCTTTTTTGTGGAAGTTTTGAATTTTGGAGAGAGTTTTTTCTTTAAATTTTGATAAATTTGTCAAGAAATTTAAAACCCTCAACAATGAGCCAAACCGCTTCCAAAGCATTTTACGAGTCAGAATTAAATGACTGGGTAAATAAAGAAAAATCTGCAATTAATTTAATCGCTTCAATAGGAAATTTACTGTACGACAAATCTATTGAATTAGTACTTTTTAGGAATCCGCTTGTAGATCAAAGTGTTTCGGAAATTCTTAGCTTGCACAAATCAACAACTGATGTAACTGGAAAGAAAATCACGGTGGAAGATTCTGCGGCATTAGCGGAAGTATTACTAAATATTGATATTGCTCCTTCCAAACTTGATATTGGAAAGTTAGCTGCTGAATGGGCTAGTGAAAAAGGAAACTTCGCATCAATCACTGAATTTTTGAATTCAAAATTAAAAGGATTTAAAACAAGTGATAACCAATCATTAGAACCAAGAGATGTCGTACTTTATGGATTTGGTAGAATTGGAAGATTAGCCGCAAGAGAACTGGTGAAACAAGCTGGTAAAGGACAGCAGTTGAGATTAAGAGCAATCGTAGTAAGAAACAACTCGGAAGATCAAATCAAAAAAAGAGCTTCGTTGTTAAGAATGGATTCTGTTCACGGTCCTTTTCCAGGAACTATTTTCGAAGATTATGAAAACAAAAACTTGATCATCAATGGTCAGGTAATTAATATTATTCAAGCTAATCATCCTTCGGAGATTGATTATTCTACTTTTGGTATCAGTAATGCTCTGGTAATAGATAACACAGGAGTGTTTACTGACAAAGAGGCACTTTCTAATCATTTGAAATCAAAGGGTGTGTCTAAAGTAATTTTGACAGCTCCAGGAAAAGAAATACCAAATATTGTGTATGGAATCAACCAAAAAGAATTCAAGAGAGATGAGCACGATATTTTTTCTGCGGCAAGTTGTACAACAAATGCAATATCCCCAATCCTAAAAGTAATTGAAGATACATACGGGGTAGAAAAAGGACATATTGAAACTGTTCATGCCTATACGAATGACCAAAACTTATTGGATAACTACCACAAGAAGCCAAGAAGAGGAAGGTCGGCTGCGATAAACATGGTTATTACCTCTACTGGAGCAGGAAAAGCAGTAACGAAAGTTATTCCTAGTTTGCACGGGAAATTGACAGCCAATGCGGTAAGAGTTCCAACTCCAAACGGTTCCTTGGCTATCATGAATTTATCCATTAAGAAAGAAGCTACTCTCGAAGAAGTGAACCAAATGGTAAAAAAATATGCTATGGAAGGTGATTTAGTGAATCAAATAAAATTCTCTATAGAAGAAGAGTTAGTTTCAAATGACATCATCGGAAACACATGTTGTTCTGTTTTTGATAGTCACGCTACTATCGTTTCTGAGGATAAAAGAAATATTGTATTGTACGTTTGGTACGACAATGAATTTGGGTATACAAAACAAGTAATCAGATTGGCGAAATATGTGGCCAATGTAAGAAGATTATTATACTATTAACGCGTTGCCATTAATCTTGATTCAAAACCCTTTCGTAATTCCGAGAGGGTTTTTTGCTTTTAAGCTACACGAATGGAATATATTTTGAGATAGTTTCATTAAATTAGACCAATTATACAAGCCATGAAAAAAACAATCATACTATTTACAATCGCTCTACTTTCTTTGGGCGCCCTGGCAACTGAGCAGAAGCAAGAGTTGAGGGGAAAATCTAAGAAACAAATAGTACAAATGAAACAAAGTATTTTGCTAGTTCGGTTGTCTGATAAAGCACCCTTAATAAAAGCTCTGCAGGAAAAAGGCATGGAGCAACGAGCAAGAGCAGTAAAAATAAAACAAGACGCTGTTAATAAGGAAATAATGAGTTCTTTTTCAGGATTTGACTTTTGCGAAGTGTATTTCTTTTACAGTCATGATTCCGAGAATCTACAAGAAGGAAAATTCGATAAAGTTACCTTGTACGCTTCGTATGATTTGCTTGCGAAGGACGTCAAGTTGGATACAAATTTTTTTGTAGCTGATTTTGGAATGTTGAGAAACGAAGAAGAATTGAAAACGAAAACAAAGCAAGAGGAGAAAACAGGGATTTCTAAACAAAAAAAATACAAAGGTTCTGAAGTGAATACGACAATTAAATGCATGTATTTGAGAGATCATAATTTTGAGAAATTGAATTCCCCCTTTCCTTATTACGTGAGATTTCACCCTTCGCCAATTCAAAGTCTTTCATATCGACAAGTAATTGATCGTATGAATAAGCAGTTGACCAAATTTAGCAAACAAGGATAATTAGCTATTTCGATATACTCCACAAAAAGAAAGCCTTTTTGATTTTTCAAAAAGGCTTTTTAAATTTATATAAATGAGACACTTATTTCTTGATGTGTCTTGCGTATCTTGATTTAAATTTATCAATTCTACCAGCAGTATCTACAAAGTTTTGTTTTCCTGTGTAAAAAGGGTGAGATTTGTGAGAAATTTCCGTTTTGATCAATGGATATTCTTTTCCTTCAAATTCAACTGTGTCATTTGTTGCAGTACAAGATTTAGTCAAAAACATGTAATCGTTACTCATGTCCTTAAATACAACTAATCTGTAGTTTTCTGGGTGGATGTCTTTTTTCATATTGTATAATTTAGTCCCACCTAAATTTAGCGGGCATTATGTTATCGTTAATTAAGTTGCGAATTTACACATTTCTTTTTGGATTAAAAACATTTCTCGTTACCTTTTTATACTAAATCTTAGAAAAAGCCGTAATTTCAACAACAAATTAGGTTTCAGCCCATATTATGAAGATAAAAACTCCCTTTTTATTCTATATTTTTGCCATTGCATCAGTCTTTATCCTGGCCACTTCGATTTCAAGTTGCAGAAAAGAAAATTTTCTTGACGATTCTTCAGTGAAATTACAATTTTCCAAAGACACAGTAGTTTTTGATACGGTGTTTTCGACTATCGGTTCAACTTACAGAAGGTTTACTGTTACGAATATCTACAGTAGTCCAATTTCTATTTCTCAAATTAGATTGGGAAAAGGTACCTCCTCTCCTTACCGAATGAATGTGGATGGAATTTCTGGGGTGGTTGTTAAAGATTTAGAAATTCCTGCAAAGGACAGTATTTATATCTTTGTCGAGGTTACGATTGACCCAACCAATGCAAATAACCCCTTTGTGGTTCAAGACAAAATTCATTTCCAAATAAATGGAAATAATCAATCGGTTGTACTTGCTGCATGGGGTCAAAACGCCTATTTTCATTACAATGAAGTAGTATGTGGAGAAACTTGGGCCGTGGACAAGCCACATGTTTTATATGGAATAACCGCGGTAGGTTTTCCAGGAATTGATTCCAACTGTTCATTAACCATTCCTGCCGGTGCTGTAATTTATGCACACACTAATGCCGTACTTTATGTGTACAAAAGTTCTTTGAATATTAATGGGACCGAAGCCAACAGAGTTATTTTTCAAGGAGATAGGAGAGAAGCTTCTTATGCTAATGAGCCAGGGCAATGGTTCGGTATTCGATTTGCTATTGCCCAAAACAGTGTGATTAATTACGCCATTATCAAAAATGCAACTGCGGGACTTTATGTCGATACGGCATTTGGTGGTGATTCTCTCACACTAAACAATGTTACTTCTTTTAATCATTCGTTTGCTTCACTATTTGCACAAGGGGCAAGAATACATGCTGTTAATTCAAGGTTTAACAGAGCGGGAAATAATGCGGTTGCATTGAGATTAGGAGGCGAATATTATTTTAACCATTGCACGGTTAATAATTTTTGGACAGCTTCCTCCAGAACTACTCCTGCCTTGATATTGAATAATTATTATGAAGCAAATGGTACGGTTTATATCCGCCCAATTATACGGGCTAATTTTAACAATTCCATTATTTATGGTGATATTGACAACGAAATAGTTTTGGATACTTTTCCCGGTAATTTTGCCAAGTATCGTTTCAATCATTGCTTGGTAAAAACAGATCAACCGATAAACTCAAATTACGTCAACATAAAACGGAATATTTCTCCTAATTTTTCCTCTTCATCTACTTTAAAACTCAAAAGCAGTTCGGTGTGCATCGACCAAGCAGATCCAGTTTATTTCTTGCCCACTGATTTAGATAATAACACAAGAAGTAACCCAGGCGATATTGGATGTTATGAATATGTTCCGTAACTTAGAATTCTAAAAAAAATATAAACCCTAAATACAAACATGAAAAAAATTATTGTCTCATTGTTGGCCTTTTCGGCTTTCAGTTTTAGTAGTATCGCTCAAGATACAATTACGAATAAAAAAGGAAGTGATTACCTTTTTACAGAAGTAAAGAACCTAGATGAAACTTCTGTTCAAAACCAAAACAGAACGGGAACTTGTTGGAGTTTTTCGGCTCTTTCTTTTTTGGAATCCGAATTGATTAGAAAAGGAAAAGGAAACCACGACCTTTCTGAAATGTTCATTGTAAGAAATGCATACATCGGAAAAGCTGAAAACTACTTGAGGTATTACGGAACGTTTAATTTTGGACCTGGAGGAGCATTTCATGATATTCCTTGGGTAATTAACAGATTTGGTATCGTTCCAGAATCAGCTTACAAAGGATTGAACTACGGTACAGATTCTCACAATCACTCAGAAATGCAAGGAATGTTAAAGGCAATGGTTGAAGTTTTGGCAAAAAAGCCTCAAGGAGGAAAATTAACTAACTCATGGAAAAAAGCAATTACAGGAGTAACGGATGCTTACTTAGGAGAATTGCCAGATAACATGGAAGACTTTAAGTTTGAGTACGAAGGTGCTTCTTATACACCAAAATCATTTGCGAGTCATTTGGATTTGAATATGGATGATTATGTATCATTAACCTCGTACACCCACCATCCGTTTTATTCAAGTTTTGTAATCGAAGTTCAAGATAACTGGGCATTGCAGTCTTGTTACAACTTACCTTTAGATGAATTCATGGAAGTAATGGAATCTGCTATCATGGACGGATACACATTTGCTTGGGGTGCAGATATTTCAGAAAAAGGATTCTCTGCGAGAGACGCTTTAGCGATTTTGCCAACGGATGAGTCGACAATAAAAGTAAAAGGCAGAAACAACAAACACTTTAGTGATGCAGGTGAAGAGAAAATAAGTAATGCATTTATGACTCCTGTAGAAGAAAGAATTGTAACTCAGCAAGAGAGACAAGATGCTTTTGATAGCCAAGAAACAACGGATGACCACGGGATGCACATCACCGGAATTGTAAAAGATCAAAAGGGAACTAAGTACTTCGTTGTGAAAAACTCTTGGGGTGATTACAACCAATGTGATGGTTATTTTTACGCATCGTTTCCCTACGTTAGATACAAAACAATGAACATCCAAATTCATAAAGATGCATTGTCTAACTCAATGAAAAAGAAACTAGGAATTAAGTAAAGCGTACTATTTTTATGTAGTAAAAAGCGAATTAACTATCATTTAGTTGATTCGCTTTTTTTTGCATAAAATGAAACTTTACAAAGGAAAATAAATAAACTCTCGTTACAATCCTTTAAAATAGATTACAGAATCTCTGTTCGGTTTATTGTGGATAAAAGATTTAATTTCTTTCAGTAAAATATGTGGTTCCAGTATTCCGGTTTCAAAATAAGAGGAAGTAGCAGTGTTGCACACGCTTATTTTGTCGGTCGAAAATATGGATAAATAGGAATAACGAGGCTTGTTTTCTTTTAAATACGAATAGGTAATCGGATGGAAGTTGAAGGTCAGCAACAACCAATAATCAAACGTTGAGTCTTTGGAAAGAATGGTTTCAAAATCTAATTTTCTTGAACCTGAAGTTGTATCAGACTCAAGAAAATAAATGCCGCCCGCATCTTCTATCAATTTACTTGTAAAACTTCGTCCGCCAGGTAAGGTCCATACATCGTCATACAATTCTCCGCATAAAATAACCGGTTTTTCTCCTTGATTGATTGAAGTTTCATTTAAATAGCTCTTTTCTATTTCCGAAAACAAGGAATCGGCCAATCGTTCTTTGTTGAATAATACCCCATACAACTTAATCCATTCTGCTTGAGCTAAGGGATGAATTTCGAGGTATTCTACGTTGGTAATTGTTGGAATAGAAAAGGAAGAAAGCCAATCATGGTTTCCGTTACTTGGATAAATCATTGCCAAATCCGGATGTAAAGAAACAATTAATTCTTTGTCTGGACATTGGTCAGAACCCACATCGATTGTTTTTTTTTCTGCTAATCTTTTTTTTATTTCGTTGTTTCTAATTCCTTGAGAATAAGTTACTCCTGTTATTTTGTTTTCCACTCCCAAAGCGCTCATAAAGGAGATGTAAGTGGAAGAATATGCCAAAACACTTTGGAAATTGGGATGAATCAATTTAATGTTTTTCATTTGTGTTTCTTCAAGATTCGACACCAAAAAATGATCTAATATTTCCCGAGTTTGCGGATTGGTAACAGTTACAACAGTTCCCTCACTTGTTTTGTACATGGAAATTCCTTTGGCGTAGCTCAAAGGAATTATTTCTTCCAATTCTACAGTTGTTTTTGAGGAAGAAATTTCATTGCAAGAAAAAAATAAAGAACAACCAAGAAAAGTGATAAATAGAAACGTAGAAACTCGCATTACGGATTGATTCGTTTTATTTGCCATGTATTATCCTCGTTGGTGTAAGTTACCCTGTCGTGCAGTCTTTTTGCTCTTCCTTGCCAAAACTCGTAGTAAAAAGGAACAATAAGATATCCTCCCCAATGTGGGGGTCTTGGAACCTCTTTTCCCTCATATTTTTGGGTGTAAAACGCCAATCTGTCCGAAAGCTCTTTGTGATTTTTTAGTTTTTCACTTTGGTGTGAGGCCCAAGCACCTAATTGACTTTGGCGTGGTCGGCTAGCAAAATATGCATCAGAAAACTGAGTTTCTATTTTTTCTGCTTTTCCGTAAATTCTAATTTGTCGTTCTTTTTCTGCCCAGAAAAAATTCATACAAACTGTATTGTTAGCCTCAATATCTTGTCCTTTTTTTCCTTTGTAATTAGTGAAAAATACGTAACCATTTTCTTCAATACTTCTCAAGTAAACAACTCTAGAAGAGGGTATGTTGTCTTTTGAAATTGTTGCTAAATGAAAAGCATAGGGCTCCATTACTTGCTTAACCAGGGCTTCTTTGAACCAGTTTTCAAAAAGTTCTTTCGGTTCCTGTGGCACGTTGGACTCGTCCAAAGTTCCAACTTCAAATTCTCTTCGCTCGGTTGATATTTTTTTATTTATTTCTGACATACAACAAAATTAAGGAGAATTTGATTAAGAATCTTTCCGTCTTATTAAAGATTGGATTTTAAATTAATCCCGAGAACAGAATCTTTAAACACTTCTCCGTTACTGCAATAGACCGTTACACATAAATTATGTATGGAATCAAGCGTAGGTAATGAGTCATTTGAAAATCTTACTGAAGTTTCATAGAGATCGCTGTCATAGTTGTAAATATTTTCTTCATTTACATCATAACGGTAATCTTTTAACAAGAGGAAAGAAGGTTGGTCATGTACTCTAAACAAACTATTTAATTCACTATTTGCTGGAAAAGTAAGGTTGAAATCATTGGTGGAAACAACAGAAACAGAATCAATAGGGTTTACTAATCTATTAAAGCAAGGGTCGAACACTTGTGAAAGTGCCATAGCTTTATTAGTTAGATTAAATTGGAAGTTTTGTGCATAAATACTTTCGTAATTGATGTTCATAATCAATGAATTTTGATTACTCATAAAACCTGAACTGTAGGTCATATCTATTCCGGTTATATTCCTTGTTTCTGGATGATCGCATGGTTTGTTACAACTTTCTAAGTAAACGAAAGCGAGGTAAGGAATCGTGAGTAAAATGAGTGCTTTTTTTATCATAATTAAATGTATTAAAATTGATATTGAATTTGGAATCCGGCTGTCAGGAAAAACCTATTCGGCTGATAATTTTCTTCGTTTATTTCTCTTCTAACAGACCCCATAAGTTTCATGTGCAAGTCATCTGATTTTTGAGACATTCGAAATTCCAAACCAAGTGGGATGTATGGGTTTAAATTGGAATAATTTTGGATTTTTGTTTGGTATGAATCCATTTCGTTTCCTTGCCAATAGTTAGTAACTACTGCCGAACCAACAGAGGTGTATACCGAAAGGCCCAGACCGATGTACACATTCAGAAATTGATTATTGGTTTTAATCAGGGCGTAACCCCCTCCATATATTTCATTCAAGTTAAAATCTATATTTATTTCGGCTGAAACAAAATTTGTGTCAGTATTAGTCACTCTTTTTGATATTCTATCGTTTAGCTTCCCTGAATTCTGATACCCCAAATCCGCACCTAATTCAAATGCAACCCGTTGGTTTTTGGAATACAGAATCCAAGCTGCATTGCCGCCTAATTGAATAGTTGCTGTGGCACGATCTACACTTTCTGGATAAGAAACTAATCCAAAATGCTCTTGGTAAAATGCACTATTTACTGCCTCTTCGGGAAAGAATAAAGACCGCTGTGGAACTAAGGCAAGTTTCATGGAGAATCCTACTCTGAATGCTCTCTTGTTTGGAATTTCTTCAGGCACATAGGAATCTTGACTGAATCCCCAGTTAGCAAAGAGTAAAAGCGAAAAAATAAGTAGTTTATTCAACATGTGTAATGGTATTTTTTTTATTTCCAATCTGAATCAAATCTCCCACTTTTTTGCCCAACAAGGAAGTTCCCACGGGTGAGTTAGTGGCTATCGCGAAGAATTCAGTTCGGTTGTGTTTAATTTTTCCTAACCCCACAGATAGGAAGAAACGCAACTCCCCGCAAAAAACTAAACTACCAAAATTGACTGATATCCCTTGAATTGTTGGGTTAATTTTTTGTAAAGTTTCAACTTGGATTTGCAAAACCTTGAGCTGAGTGGCAAGCCGCTCATTTTCAATGTGAGCCATGGCTCGCGAAGTTTCATGTTTGTCGCCTGCCGAACTTTTAGTATCGGAGTTAGCAGAATCCTGAGTGTCTTTGAGCGCAGTTTCAATTACAGCAATTTTTTCAGTTAAATGATTCATTGTTGCAGTCCAATAACTTTGCTTATTCATTCAGTTGGTTCAATTATAATTGGTTAAATATACGACATGAGAAGGAAAAAATTAAGTTGTGATATCAAATTTTTAAGCCAAGGAATTTCTATTTTTGATTTAAAATAAGTCGAAAATGAAATACTCAATAGATTTAACTTACGAAACACCTCGAGAATGGGCAGAAAATGCCATAAAGGATATGGATTCATTGTTGCAAGATCACGCAGATAATGAAAGAAAAGTATCAGCTATGGCACTAGGAATTATAGCAAAATGTCCGGATAAAACGAAGTGGATTCCCTTTTTGATAGAAACTGCTATAGAAGAATTAGAGCACTTTGAAGGAGTGTATAAATTCATGGAAAAAAGAGGAGTTCAGCTGCCACAAAAAATGGCTGAGGATAAATACATGAAGCAGTTAATTGGTTCTATCAGATCCGGAGTAGAGGAGAGATTGATTGACAGAATGCTTATTGCTAGCATTGTGGAAATGAGGGGAATGGAAAGGTTTAAGCTGATTAGCGAAGTTCTGGAAGACCCTGAATTGAAGCGTTTTTACAAAGAAATATGGACAAGCGAAGCTAAGCACGGTACTATGTTTGTGAAATTAGCACTCATGTATTGGGACGAAGAAACAATCTATAAAAGGTTGAGCGAATTAAATGAAATAGAAGGAAAGATTTGTGAAAGCTTGGAGTGGAGAAGTGCCATACACTAAGGCTTCAAATAACAAGAAACTCAAACCCAATAAGAATCACAAGACTCATGCCTAATAATTTTTACATTAGATGAATTCCTTAACCGCTCTGACCGAAAAAATTAAGCTGGAAATCACTTTCGAAACATCCAGAAGCAATGGAAAGGGAGGCCAACATGCAAACAAAACTGAAACCCGAGTTACACTTGTATGGAATTTTATTCAATCAGAATGGGTATCGAAGGATGAAAAAGAAATGATTATTCTTAATTGTAAAGCTTATGTTTCAGGAGAAGTTTTAAGAATCTCTACTGAGGAGTATCGTTCTCAGGTCAAGAATAAAAAGAAATCGCTTTACAAGCTCAAGAAGCTATTGGCAATGGCTTTACAAATAGAAAAAGTGAGAAAAAAATCTTCGGTTCCCTACTCGGTAAAACGAAAAAGAATGAAAGATAAAAAGATACAAGCAGAAATAAAGAATTCAAGAAAGAAAATAGACAAAAGGGATTTTTGAAACAATACTTTACATTCCCTTTAATTATTAAACCTAGATTTATTAATTTAGCACTCACAATTAAAAAAAAGAATCGACTATGAACTATGACGTAATAATAGTAGGAACAGGACCAGGCGGATATGTTGCAGCGATAAGAGCTTCGCAATTAGGACTTAAGGTTGCAGTTATTGAAAAAGAAAGTTTAGGAGGGATTTGCCTTAACTGGGGGTGTATTCCTACAAAAGCACTTCTAAAAAGTGCCAATGTTTTTGAATATATCAATCATGCAGAAGATTATGGAATTACCGTAAAAGACGCTAAACACGATTTCGATGCTGTTGTGAAAAGAAGTAGAGCAGTGGCAGAAGGAATGAGTGGTGGAGTGAAATTCTTAATGAAAAAGAACAAGATTGAAGTGATTGAAGGAATAGGGAAAGTGATGCCAGGAAAAAAAGTGGCTGTCACTGGAACAGATGGAAAAGTAACTGAATATTCTGCAGAAAGCATCATAATAGCTACCGGAGCAAGATCTCGTCAGTTACCAAACTTGCCACAAGATGGTAAAAATATAATTGGTTACAGAGATGCAATGACTCTGCCGAAACAACCAAAGAAATTAGTTGTAGTTGGTTCAGGAGCTATCGGAGTAGAATTCGCATACTTTTACAACGCCATGGGGACAGAAGTTACGATCGTGGAGTATATGCCAAACATTGTTCCGGTGGAAGATGTGGATGTATCAAAACAATTGGAGAAAAGCTTTAAGAAGCAAGGAATAAAGGTAATGACTAGTTCTTCTGTGGAGAAAGTGGACGTAACGCCAAAAGGTTGTTCAGTCACTGTAAAAACGAAAAAAGGAGAAGAAAAGATAGAATGTGAGGTAGTTCTTTCTGCTGTAGGAATAGAGGCTAACCTTGAAAACATTGGGTTAGAAGAAGTGGGTATAGCAACTGACAAAGGAAAAATTTTGGTAAGTGAAAACTACCAGACAAATATTCCTGGATATTACGCAATTGGAGATTGTACTCCGGGCGCTGCTTTAGCGCACGTAGCGTCTGCCGAAGGAATTATTTGTGTTGAAGGAATTGCTGGACACAATCCAGATGCGTTAGACTATGGTAATATCCCAGGGTGTACATACAGTTCTCCAGAGGTTTCTTCTGTAGGTATGACAGAGGCCCAAGCTAAAGAGGCAGGTTATGACATTAAAGTGGGTAAATTTCCATTCTCGGCATCAGGAAAGGCAAGTGCAGCTGGTCACAAAGATGGTTTTGTTAAGTTGATCTTTGATGCGAAGTATGGCGAATTACTTGGAGGTCATATGATAGGTAGTAACGTTACCGAAATGATTGCAGAACTTGTGGCTCTAAGAAAGTTAGAAACTACAGGGCATGACATCATCAAAACGGTTCACCCACACCCAACTATGAGCGAAGCAGTAATGGAAGCGGCGGCAGCTGCTTACGATGAAGTGATTCATTTATAAGAATTATCCTCAATGTATGTAAATCCTCAATTGTGTAAACGATTGAGGATTTTTTTTTAATAATTAATTCCAATGGGTCTTTAGAACAAAAGCCTGCCAAGTAGGAATGATATTTTGTATAAGATGCTACAATAGTCTAATCTCTTTCATTTCAATCATTCTAATTTCTTGCTGATTTACTCTTATTTTAACAAAGCCATTATCTTTCACTTCCAGTATTTCTCCAGTAAATCTATTGCTTGTCTTGGACCATTCGTAGGTTAATTCAGATTGATATCCCAGTAAGTTTTGGTAGTAATAATTCTTGATAGCTAACTGATTACCTTGAGAAAGCAACAGGTAGTTTTTGCTCAGAATTTCTAACAGCTTTGTAAATAGTTTATTTTTATTAATACTTTGTTTTATATGCTTTTCTACAGAAGTTGCTTGGATGTTTTTTTCAAACTTTTGTTGCTTTACATTCAGTCCAATTCCGATGATTGAATGGCTCAAATAATTTCTTTGGACCGAATTTTCAATTAAAATTCCGCACACTTTGTTCCTGTTTAATAGGATGTCATTGGGCCATTTTATTTTGCAATCGGTTGTGTAATTTGAGAGGAGTTCATGAACTGAATTGCATACCAACATACTCAATAAAAAATTTTGAGAGATTTTTAAAAAAGACATATCCAAAAAGACACTAAATGTGAGATTGCTACCAGCCTCACTTTTCCAGCTATTTCCTCTTTGACCTTTGCCCTTTGTCTGAAAATGTGCCAAAATTACCGACCCATTTTCCACTATTGTCTCATTTGCCAGTTTGGAGAGGTAATTGTTAGTTGAATCGACAGATTCGAGTTCTATGATTGTTTGTCCAATTTTATCCGGAATATTTGTTCCAAATTTGTTCATGACATAAAGGTAAGTATCAATTCACTGACAACAATCATCTAAAAAGGAAAATCTTACACAGCACAACTTGAAAAATTGTAGTAAGTTTACGGAGCGTAAAAAAAATAAATGAATAAAGAAACAACTCAGTACACTAAGCAGTTAGTGGATACTATCGTAGAGGGAATGCAGGAAGTAAAGGCCCACAACATTGTTTGTGTAGACCTCAGAGACATACCAAACTCAGTAACAGATTTTTTTGTTATTTGCCATGGGGAATCAAATACACAGGTAGATTCGATTGCAAAATCTGTAGAGAAACAAACCAGTCAGCAACTTAATGAAAAACCATTTCACAAAGAAGGAAGTGATAACTCCCTATGGATTTTGTTGGATTATGTAAATGTAATGGTTCATGTGTTTTATAAAGATACAAGAGATCACTACGATATCGAAGGGTTATGGGCAGACGCGAAATTAATAAACATAGAAGATTAAAATATGGCAATGAACAATAAAAAAACTCCGCCAAAAAATTCCGAGAACAAAAATAACTTACCTAAATTCAATTTTTATTGGATATATGGTATTGCTATAGTTGCAATAGTTGGCTTTAGTTTATTAGGTGGATCGACCAACGGAAAAGGAGTAATTGATAATTACAAGTTTCAGGAAATGGCCCAGAATGGGGAGGTTGAAAAAATAACCTACATAAAGAATACAGGAAAAGCCGAAGTGCGATTAACAAGTGAGGCTATCTCTAATAATGACGATTACAAGTCATTCAGAAAGCCAACTATGTTCAATCAGTCTGCACCACATTTTGTATTTGATGCTCCGCCTTCTGAGGATTTTTACAAAGAATTAAAGGAACTCAATAACAAGCTGCCAAATGAAAAACAGTTCACGATAAAATTCGGAGTGCAAGAAGATTACAGCTGGGTAGGCTCGTTGCTTTTTATCGTTGCTATTATTTTGGTTTGGGTATTCATCATGAGAAGAATGACCGGTGGAGCCGGAGGAGGAGGTGGTGGAGGCCAAATTTTTAATATTGGAAAATCAAAGGCAAAACTGTTTGAAAAAGGCAAGAATGTAAATGTTTCATTTAAAGATGTGGCAGGACTAGAAGGAGCGAAGGAAGAAGTACAAGAAATTGTAGATTTTTTGAAGAATCCAAAGAAATACACCAGTTTGGGAGCAAAAATTCCGAAAGGAGCCTTACTTGTTGGTTTACCAGGTACAGGAAAAACCTTACTGGCGAAAGCAGTGGCAGGTGAAGCTAAAGTACCTTTTTTCTCTATGTCTGGGTCAGATTTTGTAGAAATGTTTGTAGGAGTTGGAGCCTCAAGAGTGAGAGATTTATTCAAACAAGCAAAAGAAAAATCCCCTTGTATTATTTTTATTGATGAAATAGATGCTATTGGAAAAGCAAGAGGTAACAATCCAAATATGGGAAGTAATGATGAAAGAGAGAATACTTTGAATCAATTATTGACCGAGATGGATGGGTTTGGAACGAACAGCGGAGTGATCATTTTGGCTGCTACAAACAGAGCCGATATTTTGGATAAGGCATTGATGAGAGCGGGTCGTTTCGACAGACAAATTAATGTAGAAATGCCCGATTTGAATGAAAGAAAAGAGATTTTTGACGTGCACCTGAAACCATTAAAACTCGAGAAAGAATTTGATGTAGAGTTTATGGCAAAACAAACACCGGGATTCTCGGGAGCTGATATTGCTAATTTGTGTAACGAGGCAGCTTTAATTGCAGCAAGAAAGAAAAAGGATTTTGTAGAGAAACAAGACTTTTTGGATGCTGTGGATAGATTGATTGGTGGATTAGAGAAAAAGAATAAATTGATTACTCAATCTGAAAAGAAAAAGATTGCTTTTCACGAAGCGGGACACGCCACAGTGAGTTGGTTGACAAAACATGCTTCGCCACTTATTAAAGTAACAATAGTTCCTAGAGGAAAAAGTCTTGGCGCTGCCTGGTATTTGCCTGAGGAAAGACAATTGACCACAACAGATCATCTTTTGGATGAAATGTGTGCAACTATGGGAGGAAGAGCTGCTGAGAAAATCATATTTGGTGAAATTTCAACTGGCGCATTGAGTGATTTAGAAAAGGTAACAAAACAAGCTTAC
>CBFHHA010000044.1:0-18291 GCA_965655625.1 Flavobacteriales bacterium
CCAAAGAAATGGATAAATTACACCGTGAATGCGCTTGCTGTCATGCTGTTTTTAGCTTTATTCATTGAATTTATCTTGTCTTTAAATAATCAATATTTTACGGGGTATAAAACCCGAACTTTTCTAGTAATTTCTGCCACTCTCTTCCTTACTCTTCATTACCTAATCGCAGAATTCAAAAGTAAGTTTTATAAGGTGTTTGTTGAGCTTTTACTTGTGATAACGATTTTTGTCACCACATCAATTAGTATCGTGAACTTATCTAATTACAACGAGTTTTATTTATTCGAAAATGAGCAGTATCGGATAGAGCGAAATTGGGTTCTATCTGGTGGCAACTTTAATTTGCCCAAACTTTATAAAAAGCACGGAATTATAGAAACTGCCTACCAATTAGAATACGATTCTGGCTACGAATATGATTATTTTCACGAAATAACCAAGGAAGCTATTTCAGACTACGAATTCATAGAAACAGATAGTTCCATCAGAGTTATTTGCATTTTTGAGGATCAAACCGTTTCGATGTTATCGATATCTGAATAAAGCCAAAATTAATTCACTTAAATGAGCTGGCACTATTGATTTTGACATTTTTTTGATCAAAAGTACCTTCACATTCGAACTCCTCAAGTTTAACTTTATTAATATAAAATCGCTCAATGCAGATAGAAATTTAAGAGAAAAAAGCCTTTTCATATGAATGAAAAGGCTTTCTGATTGTCGGGGTGGTCCCGATGCTTCGGGACGACTTCCAAGTCAATTTATTGATCGCGTTTGGTATTAAAAAAATGATGGAAAATCGCTAACAAAAAAAAGCCTTTTCATGTGAATGAAAAGGCTTTTTTTGTCGGGGTGGCAGGATTCGAACCTGCGACCTCCACGTCCCAAACGTGGCGCGATAACCGGGCTACGCTACACCCCGAGTGTAGTATAGTTCTTCTTAAACTAAGTATAATACTTCCCGATAAAGGTTTAAGAATTGTGATTACTTTTTAGAACTTTTCAATCCGTTTCCGTATTGAGATTGCAAATATAGAACTTCCTTTTTAATCTGCAATAAAAAACACTTTATTATGTATCAATATTTGCATATTTAGCATTTTGCTCAATAAACTCTCTTCTTGGAGGAACTTCATCTCCCATCAACATAGAGAAAATTCTATCACTCTCAATTAAACTTTCGATAGTGATTTGTCTCAAAGTTCTGAATTCTGGATTCATCGTTGTGTCCCAAAGTTGTTCAGCATTCATTTCTCCAAGACCTTTGTAACGCTGAACTCCCACGGAGGATTCAGATCCAGATCCTTTTAGTTCTAGAATCAATTTATCTCTTTGTTCATCACTCCATGCGTATTCTTGCTTTTTCCCTTTCTTAACCAGATACAACGGAGGGGTCGCAATATAGATGTATCCTTTTTCGATAAGCTCACGCATGTGACGGAAAAAGAAAGTCAGAATAAGAGTTTCGATGTGCGAACCATCGACATCGGCATCACACATAATAATGATCTTGTGATACCTCAATTTTTCTAGGTTCAATGCTTTGCTATCCTCTTCTGTTCCAACCCTAACTCCAAGTGCAGTATAAATATTCTTGATTTCTTCATTCTCAAAAATCTTATGCTGCATTGCTTTTTCTACATTCAATATTTTTCCTCTTAATGGCATAATTGCTTGGAAAAATCTATCTCGTCCTTGTTTGGCTGTTCCTCCTGCCGAATCTCCCTCCACAAGGTATATTTCACATTCTGCTGGGTCGTTTCCAGAACAATCAGATAATTTCCCTGGCAATCCACCTCCAGACATTACTGTCTTTCTTTGAACCATTTCTCTGGCTTTTCTGGCAGCATGACGAGCAGTGGCAGCAAGAATAACTTTTTGAATAATTGTTTTGGCATCATTAGGATGTTCTTCCAAATAATCTGTCAACATTTGAGAAACTGCTTGACTTACAGGAGCATTTACTTCTCTGTTTCCTAGTTTCGTTTTGGTTTGGCCTTCAAATTGGGGCTCTCCTACTTTAACAGAGACAATCGCGGTTAACCCCTCACGGAAGTCATCACCGTTGATTTCGAATTTCAATTTATCCAATAATCCCGATTCGTCTGCGTACTTTTTTAATGTACTTGTCAGTCCTCTTCTAAATCCTGATAGGTGAGTTCCACCCTCATGAGTATTAATGTTGTTTACGTAAGAGAAAATATTTTCGGAATAAGAAGTATTGTAAACCATTGCAACTTCCACAGGAACTCCGTTTTTCTCTCCTTCCATGTGAATCACCTCCTCAATAATTGGTTCACGAGTATTATCCAAAAACTGAACAAATTCCTTTAATCCATCTTTAGACAAGAATGTTTCTTTCAGTGTTTCACCTTTTTCATCAAGAACTCTTTTGTCTTCTATAGAAAGTGTCAATCCCTTGTTTAAGAAAGAAAGTTCTCTTAATCTTTTAGATAACGTTTCGTAACTGTAAATTCTTTCCGAGAAAATTGTATCATCCGGAGTAAAAGTAACGATTGTTCCTCTTTTATCAGAGGTTCCAACTTCCTTTACTGGATAAACTGGTTTTCCTTTCTCGTATTCTTGTACAAAGATTTTTCCTTCTCTATACACTTCAGCTTTAAGAAAATTGGATAATGCATTCACACACGAAACACCTACTCCGTGAAGACCTCCAGATACTTTATAAGTGTCTTTGTCGAACTTTCCTCCTGCTCCAATCTTGGTCATTACCACTTCCAGTGCCGAAACACCCTCTTTCTTATGAATTCCTGTAGGAATACCTCGTCCGTTATCTTCAACAGAAATAGAATTGTCTTCGTTTATAATTACCTTAACAGTATCACAGTATCCAGCCATAGCCTCGTCAATCGAGTTATCTACTACTTCGTACACCAAATGATGCAAACCTCTAATTCCTACATCTCCAATATACATGGAAGGCCTCAACCTCACGTGTTCCATTCCTTCGAGAGCCTGTATATTATCCGCTGAATAATTTCCTTTGTCTTCTTCGCTCATAATTTAGCTTAAAATTGTTGGTTTCATTAAAGAACAAATATAACTAAATTGAACGCGATTAAAAAGGGAAAAGAGTCGACTTTTCAACAATAAAAGCGCTTAAATTAAACGGTTTTGTTGATAAATTATTAACCTTATGGTAAGATGTCTTTGTAATAACTGAGTTTAACCATTTTTAGTCAACTCTATGAGAGTTATTTCTGGTTTTATTCCTACTCTTCCTGGAAAACCAATGTGACCAAATCCTCTATTTACGTACAAATATTGGTTGTTTTCCATGTACAATCCTGCCCACCTTTTGTAGCGAAGCGATACTGGGCTCCATTTAAAACCTGGGAGTTCAATTCCCATTTGCATTCCATGTGTATGGCCACTTAGAGTTAAATCTATGTGCTGATTGTGAGGAATTACAATGTCTTCCCAATGATGAGGATCGTGAGACATCAGAATGTTCGTAGTATTGGGCAAAAGATTCTCGAGAGCTTTGTTTAAATCTCCTTTTGGCGGAAATGGTGGTCTACCCCAGTTCTCTACACCTATTAAATTGATAGAATCTTCGCCTTTTTGTATGGTTCGGTTGGAGTTTTCTAATAAATCAAATCCTATGGATGCGTGATGCGCTCTTATTCTTAACTCATTGGCTATTTTGTCTTCTTCATTTAACCAATTGTAATACAATCCATAATCATGGTTTCCCATGATCGAAAATTTTCCAAATTTGGCTTTAAGACCTTTCAATAATGGAATAAATTTATCAAACTCCTCGGAAGTATTATTTACTAAATCGCCAGTGAATAATATTAAATCAGGTTCTAACTCCTGAATCTTATCTATTCCTAATTTAACAGCCGAAATATCATCCAAGCTGCCTGCATGAAAGTCGGAAATTTGAACAATCTTTAATCCTTCGAAAGAATCGGGTAAGTTTTTTAGAACCAATCGATTTCGAAATACTTTAAAATCATACCTAGTTTTCAACATTCCATAAAGAAACGAGGCAAAGGGAATTGCTGCGATACCAAGCCCAATTTGAGTTACAGCTTTTCTTCGGGTAGGATAATCAACCGGTTCCTTTGAAGCAAATAAAGAAACAATGTAACTAACCATTCGAGTAACGTCTTCGAAAAAAATAATTGACACAAATACCATTTTGGCCACTCCAAATGTTACAAATAATCCCATCATCAGATTGATAGAATTGGTTGTTTGACTAAGGCCGTGACCCAAGCTAGAAGAGGTGTAGATTAATGAAATTGCCGTCAATAACGCAATAAAAACCTGAATAAAAAGAGCCACTATCAATTGATTATTCGAGTATACTGATCGCAGTATAAAAAAAATATACACTTCAATTAACAGGATAAAACTTAGTATTATTTTAATCATTTGTGTGAGTCGAAGCTAATTTGGGAGCCTTACTATTTTAGTTGAAAAGTTTTAATATGTCTCTCAGCTTTGGAAGGATGAATATCAGAAATAGTAATAAGAATACCAGTTTCTTCTACTCCTCCAAAATCAGGATTTGATGCTGTGCCAAAGGTTCGCATGGTATCGGATAAATTCATGTAAGAATTAATGAGTGGAGGAATTCGCTCTCCTTTTTCCTTTAATTTTTCTCCTAGTAATTTGTGACCTTCTTTGTAGGTCAAGCCCGATAGCAAGGAAAGAAAATCTTTGTTGTTATGCACAATAGGCAGTGGCTCAATTGCCGAAACCAATTGATCCTTATCAGGGAAATAGTAATTCATAAATGAAAGTAAGATATCTCTCCCCTCTTTATTGTAATCGGTATACATGGTTACTTTACCAAAGAAATATTGAATCTCTGGATTTAGCAAAACAAGAGCACCCAGCCCGTCCCATAAATTATCTAGGGTAAACAACCCTTTTCTGTTTGTAGCTGAGGGCTGATAGGCGGGTTGTACCCAAGACCTTCCCAGCTCTATTGTACTGGGCAAGAAATTTGAAACAAACTGAGGCGAAAAATTGAAATAATGCTTGGTGGAAATATCTAACGTATTTAATTCTCCTGTGAATTTTGAACAATTAAAGTAACGATACCCTCCCAATATTTCTTCATCCTCAGGACTCCACACAATAAGTTGGTTGTAATTTTGTTCGCAGGTGTCTAGGTCGTCAATATCCACCTCTTTTCCTGTTCCTCCTCCAGCAGAACCAAAGGATAATTCTCTCAATCTTCCAATCTCTCTCATAACATTTGGAGAGTCATGGTGATTGAGAATATAAATTTCATTACTTCCTTTATTGGTGGTTCTAACAAATTTATTGTCAGATAATTCCTTTTTAATCAACTCTCTGTCAATTGGAGCTATGATGTAATCTAAATTCATATTCTGAATGTAATTGATTTTCTTATTTCTTTGTCAAATTGTAAGCGATATTTTTTATTTCAGCTGCAATTTCTTTGTCTGATTTTGAGTTATCCCAATCACTTACTTGAATTGGTTTTCCGAAATAAATGGGCAACACTTTATTTTTTTGTTTGAATAACTCATCTGCTAAATACAACATTTCTATGTTCGATTTTATACCAACTGCCTCTCTCATATTGGAGAGTCGATAGAAAAAATTGGATAGCTCACCATCAATAAATACTGGGACAATTTTTTTATTTGTTTTTTTTGCCCGACTTACAAAGGTTTTTTTCCATTCTAAGTCTCTTACAACTCCTTTTTTCTTTCGCGATACAAGACCAGCAGGAAATAAAAAGACAGCTTTGTCTGATTCGAATAATTCATTTACTTTTTGTAATGATTCTTTCGCATTTACACCGTGTTTATCTACACCCACAAATAATCCCTTCAAATTCTCAAGACTAAGCAGTAAGTCATTTACAATAAACATGATGTCTTTTCGAACGGGCGCAACTTCTTTCACAATTGCCATGGCATCCATACCGCCCAAAGGATGATTCGAAACAAATATGACTCCTTCGTCCTTCGGTATATTCTCAACACCATGCGATTCAACCGTCATGTTAAATCTTGAAATAATATCCTTGCAAAAGTCCACTCCTTTTACATTTTCATTCTCCTCTAAAATTGTATTAATTTCGGATTGATGAACAATTCGTTTCAAGTAATTAATGATAAATCTCGGAAGACGCTTTAATAGTTTGGGGTTTTTACCCGCAATCAGCCTTTCGACATCGATAAATTTTTTCATATTCTAAAGGTAAAAAAATCTTTAAAACGCTCGAATACTGTCAATCATTACTTTTTTCAATGGCCATTTGTATTTATCTACCTTGACTTTTGAAATTCTTGACAAAGTTTGGAATCCTGTAACTACCTCACCAAACACGGTATAATCGCCATCCAAATGAGGAGCTCCTGCCACCTCACCATATACTTTCTTTTGATACTCTGTATACTTTTTTCCTTGTTCTTCTTTTTGCTTAAAATAGTAGGAAGGCAATTTTTGACCTTCTACAATGTAAAAATTAATCGAACTCGATTTTTTACCTAAACTTTGCTCTTCGGGAGATACAGCCATGGCTATTGCTCCTTTTTTATGAATGTTATTTTCTTTTATTTCGTTCGGGATTCTGTATCCACCAATTTCGTTTAGCTTAGTCATAATTTCAGAATCATCTGAATTCCCACCTTGAATCATGAAATTGTCAATTATTCTATAAAACAGTGTATTATCATAAAACTTTTTCTTTGTCAACATCACAAAATTTGCTCGATGGAGTGGCGTATTTTTATACAATCTTATTGTCAAATCTCCTAGGTTGGTGTAAATCTTAATTCTGGATTCTAAGTTGGTATCACCAAATGCAGATAATTTATCTTTTGCATTTCTATTTGTAATGATTGTTCTCGCGATATGATCGACAAGACTGTCACTTCTTGTGTTAGTCTTTGAAGGAGTAGCTTTTGACAAAGAAATAGGAGTAGGAAGGAGATTTTTCTCAACTTTTTCTTGTTGGCAACTCATCATGAATGTCACGAAACAAAAAAGTATCCATGAACTGATTTTTATTTTCATTCTGTAAGAAAATTGAAGGCACAAAAAATGGCAAGCTACTCATATCGCACCGCTACGACCACCTACCCTTGCTACGTTCCCGTCCTGGGGGATTCGGTAGGAGCTGGTCGTATGAGACTTGCCACTGCAAAGATACAACTAGATTTATAAAATACAAGGATTGTAACGGTTTGTTTTACATTAAATACCCACTACTAATCAACAATCTGAATAGATATCAAAAATCTGTTAATTATTTCTAAATAAATTATTATTTTTAACAGAATTTAAGGCAACCCAGATTGTATGTCACCGTTTGTCCAAGAAAGAAAGAAAAAATCAAATACAATGATGAAATTAAAATTTCTACCCCTACTTATAGTACTTTTTATAAGTTTACAAGGTCTTTCCTCTCACTTTGCTGGAGGAAATATTTATTATGATTGCTTGGGGAATAACCAATACAGAATTTGGGCGGAAATAACATTAGATTGTAACGGAGCTTCAAATCCAGCATCACTTCCTATTACCCCCACCAATACATGTGGTTTGGTAAACCCTACAATTACTCTTTCTCTTATCTCTGCACAAACAAAAAATGTTTCTCAAGTTTGTTTCAGAGACAGCTTATTTACCAGTTGCATTAACTCAAGTAATTCTCTTCAAGGAAGAAGAAGATATCTGTATTCTGCTGTTGTGACACTACCTCCTTGTAACAACTGGACATTTGGTTGGTCCTCTTGTTGTAGAAACGGAGGAGCTGGAGGAGTTGTTAATTTAACCACAGCTGGAAACATCTATTTAGAAACAAAAATGTTTAGTGCAAATGATTCCTGTAATAACTCTGTAAGATACACAGGTGTACAAAACCCTTATGTGTGTATCAACCAACCTGCTAGTTACAACTTTGGCGCGGTAGATCCTGATGGAGATAGTTTGGCATACGTTCTTATACCTGCCATGACAGGAGCGGCAACTTTTTCTCCTTATAACGCTCCCTACTCTGGCCAAAATCCAATAAGTGCCATTGTATTAGATAGCACAACGGGAACCATCACATTTACACCGAACACACTTGGTTCGTTCGTTGTGGTAGTTCAAGTTACTGAATACGATACTGCTGGCAACATTTTGGCAGTAACAATGAGAGATATTCAAGTCGTTGTGTATAATTGTGCAGGGAATATTCCTCCAGACCCAACTCCTTCGTTCCTATACAATGTAGTAGGTCAAGGGACAATTGCAGGGCCAAAAAAACTTGAGGTGTGTGAAGGAGATTCGTTTTGTGTAGATTTTCAAGTTTATGATTCTAATGCGCTAGACACTCTCACATTATGGAGTACAAATCTCGCTACAGTTCTGCCGGGCGCAACATTAAGTTATTCAGGAATCAACCCAATAACAGGTACGATTTGTTGGACAGTGCCAACAAATTCACCAGCGATAAATCCAGTAAGTTTGACCGTAGACGATGGATATTGTCCAATTCCTGCAAGGGCCTCTTTTAGTATCATCATAGAAGTGATAAAAAGTACTTACGTCTCCCCAGACGTGACTATTTGCCTGGGCGATAGTACCAGGTTAACAGCTCAAGGAGGAAGTATATTCTCTTGGGCTTCAATCTCTGGTCCTCCTTTATCAGTTGGTACCAATTTCGATTGCGATACCTGCCAACCTGCTTTTGCTAAACCCACAGCTACGACCATATATGAAGTAACAAGTGATTTATCAGGCGGTTGTAAAAACAAAGATACAGTTCAAGTAACTGTTGCTTCGAATTTTAATTACAACTTAACTCAAACCGGAAATGCAAGCTGTAAATTAGACCCAATAAGTTTTAATATTACTCCTCTAGTTCCCGACACTTACACTTATTTGTGGACTCCGGCAAGCATGCTGAGTGCTAACAATATTCCAAATCCTGTTCTGAATCCTACCCAATCGGGATTATTTAATTACGTCATCACGGCAACTAATTCGCAAGGATGTATTAAATACGATACGGTGAGTGTATTTGTTTCTAATGGAGTCAAGCCTGATGTTCAAGCATTTACGGATAAGGATACCGTGATCTGTAATGACATTGCCAACCTAGCAGCATGGGTTGATACCGCTGCTTCGGTGAGCAACCTGCGGGATGACTTTGACAACGCTTTGAGTCCATTTGCTTTCGTTAGTAATATTTCGGGAGGAACTATTGGATCAGGTTGCGGAGCCAATTCATTACCGAGCTCATTAAACTTTAATGCGGGAGGAAATAGAGAGTTAAGAACTTCTTCTATCCAGGTAGGTAATTGCTCGCAAATTACCTACTCAGTTCGATTAGGGAATGCTTCTTCTGGATTTTCTTGTGAAAATGTGGAAAGTACTGACCCTGTTTATTTTCAATATTCAATAAATAACGGGACCACTTGGGTTAACCTAAGAACCCATTCCTATTTGGGTTGGTTGGTTTCGACAGGATGGCAAACTTTTACGTCACCTATGCCAACTGGAGCAACCAGCATTATGTTCAGATGGCATCAACCAGTACATGGTGGAGTTGGTCAAGATAATTGGGCATTAGACGATATTCAAATCGATTGTAGCTCACTCAATAATTATGCATACAGTTGGTCTCCTACTCCAACTTTAGGTTCGCCCAACTCACCACTCACAACGGCACAACCAAATATTGGTACCAACTATCAACTGGTTGTTACCGATACAACAGGAGGTTGCTCAGATACTGCATTTGTGTTTGTAGAAGCTTCTACGGATTATCCAATGATTGATATTTCAATTGATACAAACAATGGATGTAAACCAGTAGTTGTGACTTTCACTAACAATACTGACCCAACGAGAATAGGAACAATTGAATGGGATTTTGGAGATGGAACCACAAGTGCTTCATTAACCAATCCTATGGTTCACACATATACAGAGCCAGGAACTTATTCAGTTTATGTGAAAATCACTTCACCTAATGGGTGTGTTTCAGATACTACCTATTCCAACCTTGTAACTGTATACGATATTCCAGTTGCATTTTTTAATGCAAATCCACAACCGACTAATATCTCTAACCCAAACATCAATTTCTTTGATCTCTCAAGTAATTTTGTTTCTCAATGGAGTTGGGACTTTGGAATTAATCTTCCTGGATTTCCCTTAAATTCGATTGTACAGAACCCTTCAGTAAAATATCCTGATCTCAACAGTGGTGTGTATCCGGTAACATTAATTGTAGGATCACCAAACGGCTGTTTCGATACGGTTTCTCGGAATATTATAATTGATGGGTTGTATACGTTGTATTTGCCCAGTTCGTTTACTCCAAATGAAGATGGTCTTAATGATGAGTTTGGACCTAGAGGAGAAAAAATAGACCCAGACAACTACAATTTCATGATTTTCAATAGATGGGGAGAGACAATGTTTAGTACGACTAGCGTAAAAGACAAGTGGAACGGAAAATTAAACAACAATGGTGACTTGCTTCCAGAGGGAACTTATGTTTGGAGAATTATTTCCCAAGATGGAAATAGCGGTGAAGAACATGAATATTTCGGCCACGTTGTACTACTCAGAAAAATGAAATTAGAATAAGGATAGATCACTTAGTTTGATTACTCTTTAGAAATCTCTTTTTAGCAAGTCTCCGATCGAGGCTTGCTTTTTTTGTTTTATAAGTCATAAAATTGGCTATTTGCAAGTAATACTATTATATTTGAGTGTTAAATAACAACAAGTGGAAAACTTAAAAGTACATATTAAAGTAAATGAAGATCTTTACTTAAAAGATCCAGAGTCAACAAAACTAGGGAAGAAAATTATTTCTCACAGCATACTACTTATTGATGAATTGGGTTTTGAGGCTTTTACATTTAAAAAACTTGCTACTAAAATTCAATCAACCGAGAGTTCTATTTACAGGTATTTTGAAAGCAAATACTCTTTATTACTTTACCTATATTGTTGGTATTGGAGTTGGATTGAATACAAACTTGTGTTTGGCACCATCAATACAGATTCGGCCTTAATTCGATTAAAAAAAACGATAGAAATCATAAGTTCTCCTATTGAAATTGATAACGACATTTCACATATTAACGAAGTAATTTTAAAGAAAATAATTATTTCGGAGTCTATCAAAGTGACGCATACGAAAATTGTGGACGAGGAAAATGAAAAAGGACATTTCAAAGTATACAAAAGAATCATTCGAAGAATCGCTGAGATTATTCAAGAAATAAACCCAAATTATCCATATCCACACATGCTGGTATTTTCATTGATTGACGGGGTGATTGAACAATCTTTCTTTTCTACCCACCTTTCAGGGGTGACAGAAATGAGAGACGAGCACGACACTTGTCTCATTGATTTCTATACTGATTTGATTTTAAAAGCTATTCAATAATCACTTTTTATTGAGCTAAAACACCCAATGTATGTCTTAGCTTAGCGTGTGCTTTCTGATTGGTTGCTATACTTTTAGCAAAATCAATTTGAGAATAAATGTAATTTTTCTCTCTTGTATTAATCATGAAGATTGAGCTTTCACCCAACTCAAAGAGCCTCAGCTCTGCTTCCAGTAATTTTTCATAATTCAATTGATTATTAAAAAATAAGTTAGCTTGCGAAAAACTTGTGCCTGAAGTGTTGTATGCTGCGTTCACTTTATATTTCACCTGCTGATTCTTCTCAGCAAAACCTGCTTGCATATCTCTAATTTCGAGTTTATCTAACTTCACTTGTCCCCTTTCCTTTCTTATAAAAAGTGGAAAACTTACTTCTGCCCCCCATTTATAGTTATTTACGTTGTAGGTTTCGAAAGTAGAATTAAAAGTATTTTCGGCCAGGGCATTGTATTTCAAATTCACGGTGGGTTTTAGGCCTTCTTTACTCAATCTCAAGTCAATCTTCTTTGATTCAATTTTATACAAATAGTTCACCAGATCTGGGTGAGTAGCAATCAGAGAATCCGAAATCGAAAACAAGGAATCGTCTGCAGGAATAACCAAATCACTCGTTAATTTTGGGGGAGAAACTTCCTTAGAAAGTTCAAGCGGAACTATTCCTTCCTGCCACAAAAAAACTTGAAGAAGTTCTGTGTTGTTTTGGAAGTTAAGAGTTGCTTCTTGTAAAGAAATCTGCCTATTTTGAACAACGATATGGTATTCTAATGTATCAATCATAGGTTTATTTCCCATCACAGCTTCTTGTTTAATTCCTATAAACCGGGTGATGGCATTGGAATAAGCATTTCGGTAAATTTCCATTTCATGAAAAGACTTGAACCATTCCCAATACACTGCACTCGATTCATAAAGCAAATCGTTCAGTATAATTATTCTTTGTGCTTCCGTGCTGTTTCTATAGATTTTAGCTTTTTTTAATTCTGCTCTTCTTTCATCAATAAACAATCCTTTTCCTAATGTAATACCAATGCCTGCATTCCATAACCCATCGGCAGGTGTATTGAGGTCAGGATTTAGGTAAGTTCCTTCATTTAACTCATACCCTGTTTCGAGGGTTATTCCAAACCAAGTAGGAATTTTCAAACCGCCTTGATATACTCCGAAATAATTTTTGTTATTAAAATCCTTATTGTTGGCGTTTCCATACAATTTTGGATCAAATCCTCCTCGGGCTTTTAGTAAATAGGCCCTTCCTTTTTCAGTAGCCAAATCAGCCTGTATTGCCACTGGGTGATTACTCTTTACTAGCCCTATAAATTCCTCAAAACCTAATTCCTGGGTTATTTCTTGCGCATGCAAGAAGTTGGCAAAAGCGAAAAGCAAAACGACCAATACTGTTCTCAAACTATGTGTCATTTTTTCTTTTCGTTAAGATTTGTTTGTGTCTTTTTACTGTAAAAATCGGGGGGGAAACCGTTGATATTTCGCCATAATTCATACCACACAGGCACATCATTCAAAAGAATCATGTTATTGGTTCCGCCACCATACATGAGGGCATCAGGCCAAGAAATATCAGTAGAGTCTGGTTTTACTAGAATTCGGTATTTCCCATTTTGCCCCAAAAACATATCCATAGCATACACATGACCGCTGTAAGTACCGTAGCTAGCATTGGGCCAACCTGCAAATACCACTGCTGGCCAACCATCAAATTGAATTTGAACTTTTTGACCAATTTTTAAAAGTGGTAAATCTATTGGGGCCACAAAAAGCTCCACCCCCAATTGATATTGAGTAGGCATAATTTTCACCAATGGATCACCTTCTTTTATCATTTCTCCTATACCAGTAAAAACCAAGCTAGAAATATAACCATCTTGCGGAGCTTTTACATAATACAAATCATTCCTAAACGAATAGTTTGAGAGTTCATTCATGAGTTTATTGACAGTTCCTTCGGAATCAAATTGAATGGAAAGGGTGGAGAATATATCCGAATTTATTTTTGCAATATCTGATTCGAATTTCACTTTTATATTGGATAATTCTACTTGTGCATTGATAATTTCATTTTGACTTGCAAGCCATTTGTTTTGTGTTTCAATTTTATAGGCAAATGCTTTCTGCTCTTTTACTCGTTTGTTTTCTAGATCAGTCAAAGACTTTAGGCCATCTTTGTATAAACTATCGGTTCGATTAAATTGACTAATTGCAGCCGCATAATTTGCCAATGACGCTTGGAAATTATTCGAGTCATTTTGAGCTTTCAAACGAGCTTGTAACAACTTATTTTTGGCCTGTTTGATTTTGAGACCTCTTAACTCTTCCATGGCAACTCGCTGACCTTGAAGCGCCAACACTTTACTTTTGTAGGACTCCACCGAAGAAGATTTTAAATTCATTTGATTCTCCGTTCTCGACATTAAACTGGTATCAAAGTACTTATCCTTTATTTCGGATAAGAAAGCGATGGTATCTCCTTTTTTCACAAAATCCCCTTCTTGTACAAACCACTTTTCAATTTTACCAGGAATAACCGAGTTTATTGTTTGGGGTCTTTGAGAAGGTTTTAATGTTGTCACATTTCCGTTGGTTCGGATATTCTGTGTCCACGGTAAAAATAGCAACACAATGGAAACAATAGAAATGACATACAAGAATCGAATGAATGCCTTTTTGGAAGTTCTTCTTTCCACTTTTTTTAGGGTGTCAAATTTATTTTCCTCTACCCTAGTCGAAATATCTATTTTTGAAATATTTAGCATGATTTTGTTCTCTTATAAATAATCTTTCACTGTATTGTAACTTCCTATCTTCTCAATCTTCCCCTCTTTCAAAACAATGATTTTGTCTAACTTTTGACACAATGCCTCGTTAGATGATGCCAAAATAAGTGTCCAGCATCTGTCTTTGTGCGTTAAGAAATTTAATATTCTATTTCGTTCGTCTGGCGAAATTGCCCCAAAAGCATCTTTGATTAGAAGAAGTCTTGGTTTGTCTGCAATAGCCCTTGCCAATAATATTTTATCGATGATTCCTTTAGAAAACTTTTGACCTCTAGAATCAATTAAGGTATCGTACCCTTTGGGTAATCTTTTGATGTGCTCTTCTAGTCCAATATTCTTGATTGCCCATTTAATATTTTCAAATGTTGCTTTTTCTCTTCCCATTTTGATGTTGTCAAAAATAGTTCCATCAAATAATAGTTCTTCTCTCAAACAATCACCAATCACATTTCTAAGTGTACTTAATTTTAAATTTCCTTGAGGTAAATTGTTGTAAGCAATGTAACCCGTTGCAGGAGTATACAAAGCAGAAATAAGGTACATCAAAGTAGATTTCCCTGAATCATTATCCCCATACAGAAGAACTTTTTCGTTGGGATTTATGATCACATTAATATCCGAAAGGACCGTTAAATTCTCTTGTGTGTAACCGAAACTTACTTTGCTAAGTTCCACTTTAAGCCCATTTTCATCCAAATTATCGAGGATACACAGTCCTTCATGATTCTCTAACTCAAGATCGGTAACTTGACCTATTTTTTCTAGGGAAGTCAGTACATCATAAATTGTTTCGAGGCTTACGATTAATTTTTCAACTGAATTTATTACCAAAAGAATAATAATTTCGGCCGCTACAAATTGTCCAATGTTCATTTGTTGCTCCATCACAAGCATACTTCCGATAATCAATAATCCCGCAGCCACAATTGCTTTAAAAACTACGAGTAAGGAATATTGTTTTACTAAAATTTTAAAGTGACTCTCACGCGCATCAATGTATTTATTGGTTCGTTTGTCAGTTACCTCTAAAGGCAAAGAAGTTTTTCCTGCCAATTTAAAACTAATATTGGTTCGTGCCATTTCCTGTAACCAATGAGCCACGTTGTATTTATTTTTGGATTCAATCAAACTTGTTTCCAACCCTACTTTGGCTGTATACTGGAATATAGCCCATACCAATATAACCAAAATCAAACTAAAAATAATGAAGAAAGGATGGTACAGAGATAATAGAATCAATCCAAAAACAACTTGAATAGAAGCCGAAGAAAAATCAATCAGAATTTTAGAAATCCCTTTTTGAACCGAAATGATATCGAAGAATCTGTTCATAAGCTCAGGCGCATAGTGATTGTAGAGCGCAGACATTTTAATATTCGGAATTCTAAACGCAAATTCAAAAGCTGCTCTAGTAAACAATTTTTGCTGTAATATCTCTGTGATTTTCAACTGACTTATCTGTAAGATTCCGGAAAAAATAATCCCTAAAATTACAAAGGTAACAAGAACAATCCATGCTGTACTCACCGCTCCACCCTGAATCAAATTGATGATCGCCTGAATACCAATTGGCAAAGATAAATTCACCAATCCATTGAAAATAGCATACAAATAAATGTATCTAATCTCTTGTCTATCATTTCTTAATAGCTTCCAAAACCTTCTTAACGGTGTGAGGCTATTTTCATTTTTTTCTTCCATTTATTTATCAATTAGACAAACGAATACTAATTTTACTTCACAAAATAATAGTATTACTATCAATATCGCAAGTATTTTATCTAAAATTTACGTTAAGTTAGTGAAAATTTCAGTATTTGTGGGATAATATGTTAAAGAAATAAGCTGTTTTAATTCTTTTATCGTAATATTGCAATTGACTAGTCTAAAAAATCTTTACATATTTTTAAAACCAAAAAAAATGAAGCTATCCGAATTAAAATCACACTTAACAAACCTGGAAACTATCACTTTTGTACTTCCCAACGGAGAATTAGTACCTTCGCATTTTCATGTGACTGAGGTTGGGCAAATTGAGAAAAACTTTATTGATTGTGGTGGTACAGTAAGAAAAGAAAAAACAATAGGGCTACAGCTATGGAAGTCAATAGATTTTGATCACCGGCTAGAAGCGAGTAAATTAATTTCGATTATTGAACTGAGCGAAAAACAACTTTCTCTATCAGATGATGAAATAGAGGTAGAATACCAAGGAGAAACCATAGAAAAATATGGACTTTCCTACTCTGATGGAAGTTTTAAATTAACCCAAACCAAAACTGCTTGCCTTGCGGAGGACAGTTGCGGAATCGCAGTGCCGAAAGTAACAATATCGCTCACCTCCATCAGCACCCAAGACAACGGAAATACTTGCACACCTGGTTCAGGATGTTGTTGATTTGTAAGAACACACTTTGTTTTCACCTTTGGGCTCATTCAAATTAAATAGCTATATCTTACCGAGTAATTATTGAGATAGAAAATGGAAGAATCTAAAATAAAAACTATAAAAGCTTTTTTAAGTAAGGATGCATTATTAAAAAAAATAATTGATTCGACTGATTTTCCTGAAATCAAAAGAACAAACAATGTATTTCATGACTTAATGAGTTGCCTCATTGAACAACAAATTCATTATCGAAGTTCTAAACGTATAGTTGAAAAAGCTTTAAGTCATGCGGGAATTAAAGAGTTGACTCTAGCTAATTTTCATAAATTGGAAGAAGTAAATTTTCACGGAGCGCGAATGTCTTTGGCCAAAATGCAAACAATGACGTCTGTTAGAAAGCTATTTTCTGAAAACGAAATAAATTGGTTTGAGTTGGAAAATGATGAAGTCCGGACACTACTGGAACCTATTAAAGGAATTGGAAGGAAAACAGTTGATTCTATTCTTTTGTATTCTTTAGGAAGAGAAGATATTTTTATTCCAGATGATTACCATATTGAAAAGATTATGTGCAATTTATTTGGAATAAACTCTAAGTCTCGTTTAAAGGCGAATATTTCTTCCATTGCGAACGATTGGTCACCTTATAAATCTTACGCTTTTTTGTATCTGCTTGAATCAAAACAAAAGGTCAATTTCAAGAATTCTTAGTCTCTTTTACGCAATTTTCTTGTCGCTAAGGGATGGTTTGATCTGGGTTCTAAATGATTCAATTGAACCAGTTCACAAGCGTAAGAAGATTCACTTCGTTTTGCCTGAAATTGAGTAATGAAAGTCATAAATGAATGATCAATAAAAGTTGTTTCTGAAAAATCAATCGCTACTTTTTTATCGTTTGGCAGCGCATTTAACTGTTTTTTAAACCCTATTAGGTTAGAAAAAATTGCGGCTTCTTTCACTTTAAAAACAACCCCCTCTTTCGAATTACTTCGTTGGTACTTAGCTTTAAATAAATTCGAAAATTTTACACCAGCAGCAAAATGAAACATAAATTTAATGACGATTCCTGCCAAAACACCCAATAATAAATCTTCTAACAAGGTGATCACGATCGTTGTTAAAAATATAATGATTTGCTCTTTACCTACCTGATAGGTATGAATAAACTCCTTGGGAGAAGCAAGTCGAAAACCAGCATAAACGAGCATGGCTGCAAGAGCAGAGTTTGGAATTAATTCAATTATTGGAATGATAAACAACATGGAAATCAACAAAAACATACCATGAAAAAAATTAGACCATTTGGTTTTTGCCCCAAAACCAATATTTGCAGAACTTCTTACCACTTCAGAAATCATTGGTAAGCCACCAAACAGACCTGAAAATACATTTCCTACACCCTGCCCTATCAAGTCACCGTTAAAATTTGATCTTCTTTTTTCTGGATCCAAGTTATCTATTGCTTTTACTGTAAGAAGTGATTCAAGAGAACTCACAAACAGGAACATGATTACATATTTCCAAAAGGGAAATGAAAAGAAAGCGGCAAAATCAACATTCACATCCAAACTACCCCAAAAATCACCGATGAAAACCAAAGCATATTTGGCTTCTGTTTGTTCAAAATTCCATAAAACCGCAAGAGGAATAGCTAGTAAAAGCACAACCATTGGCGCAGGAATTTTCTTTA
>CBFHHA010000045.1:0-17922 GCA_965655625.1 Flavobacteriales bacterium
TGATGAATCGTATAACACAAATCCTTTGGTAAATGCATTTTCTGCTGGAATCATGAAAGTGGGCGGAACAATTTCTGCTACTTCGTATGGAGAAGGAAATCCAGTATTCATTGTTGGTTCTGCGACAGGAAAAGATGGAATACATGGAGCAGCATTTGCATCCAAAGACATTACAGAAGATTCAGTAAATGATTTACCTGCGGTACAAGTTGGAGATCCTTTTCAAGAAAAACTATTACTCGAAGCAACTCTAGAATTAGCCGAAACTGATGCGATTGTAGGAATGCAAGACATGGGAGCTGCTGGAATTACCTGTTCAACTTCAGAAATGAGTGGAAAAGAAGGATTTGGAATGGATATTTGGTTGGAAAAAGTACCAACAAGACAAGAAAATATGCAGCCTTACGAGATTTTATTATCGGAGTCTCAAGAAAGAATGTTGGTTGTAGCTCACAAAGGAAAAGAAAAAGTAGTTCAGGATATTTTCGATAAATGGGATTTGAACTGTGTGCAAATCGGAGTTGTAACAAAAGGTGGAACGCTGAACTATTTTGAAAACGGAGAGTTGATTGCGACTACACCTGCCGAACCACTTATTTTGGGTGGAGGTGCGCCAGTTTACGACAGAGAATTCAAAGAGCCAGCCTATTTCGAAGAATACAAAAAATTTGACATCAATACGGTGCCAGAACCAACAGACCTGAAAGCAACGGCAATGAGATTAATTTCTATGCCAAATATTGCATCGAAAAGATGGATTTATGAGCAGTATGACTCAATGGTGGGAACCAAAAATATGAGTACAAATGCACCCTCAGATGCGGGGATTGTGAATGTGAAAGGAACAAACACAGCCTTGGCAATGACCGTAGATTGTAACTCGAGATATGTAAACGCTGATCCAGTAAAAGGAACAGAAATAGCAGTTTCTGAAGCCGCAAGAAACATTGTGGTTTCTGGAGGTATTCCTTCCGCTATTACCAATTGCTTGAACTTTGGAAACCCATACAACCCAGAATCATACTGGCAATTTGTAGGAGCCATTGAGGGAATGAGCAATGCCTGTAGAAAATTTAAAACTCCGGTAACTGGAGGAAACGTAAGTTTTTACAACCAAACAAAGATAGATGGAGTGGAAACTCCTGTATTCCCAACTCCAACAATCGGGATGATTGGAATCGTTCCTGACAAGGACAAAGTGATGACTCTTAACTACAAAAGTGAGGGAGACTCTATTTTCTTGTTGGGAAAATCAATGAACGATATTTCTAGTTCTGAGTATTTAGCAAACCTTGTGGGGATAAAAGAATCTACCGCACCTTATTTCAATTTGGAAGAAGAATTTGACTTACAAAACGCGACCAAAGGATTGATAGAGAACGGATTGATTAATGCGGCTCATGACTGTGCTGACGGTGGTTTATTTGTAACTCTTGCCGAAATGGGATTTGTGAACAACAGAGGATTTGATGTAGCCACGGATAGCGAATTGAGAAAAGATGCTTTCTTGTTTGGCGAAGTTCAGAGTAGAATTGTGGTTACAGTAACGGAAGAAAATAAGGCCTTGTTTGTAGAGTTTATGAGCGAAACAGAAACTCCATTTAGCCTGCTAGGAGAAACCACAGCTGGAGAGGTAATTGTAGATGGAGAAAACTGGGGAAATATCTCAGAAATGAAAACAACATTCAACGATTCATTAGGAAAACATTTAAACTAAATCAACATGAAAAAACAATTTATACTAATCGGAACGGCCTCTTTGCTTCTGGCATCGTGTGTCGTGAGTAAAAAAAAATATTCTGCACTTGAAGCAGAGAACGTAGCACTGAAAAAGGAGATAAAAGCTTCCAAGGAAGTAGATTTATCTGATAAGATGACTAAAGTGAGTTATGCTTTGGGTATTAATGTTGCAGAGAGTATTAAGAATCAGGGGATGGAGGAAATTAATGCAGATGCGATGCTAAATGGTGTAAAAGACAAATTTGTAGGAGAGAAGACGAAAATGGAAATGGCTGAAGCTCAAAAAACATTGGAAACTTATTTTGGAGAAATACAATCCAAAATGATTGAGAAGCAATCGGCTGAAGGCGCAGCTTTCCTGAAGGAAAATGCCACAAAAGAAGGAGTAGTAACTTTGGAAAGTGGATTGCAGTATAAAATTATAAAACAAGGGACAGGAGCTATTCCTACAGCTGCTGATAAAGTAAAAACTCACTATACCGGAACATTAATAAACGGAAAGAAATTTGATAGTTCGGTAGACAGAGGTGAGCCAGCGACATTTGGGGTAACTCAAGTGATAAAAGGATGGACAGAAGCTCTACAATTAATGCCAGAAGGAAGTAAATGGGAATTATATATTCCGCATACTTTGGCTTATGGAGCACAAGGAGCAGGTGGAAGTATTCCGCCATACAGCGCCCTGATTTTTGAAATAGAATTAATAGAAATAGTAAAATAAAAAAGTAAAATAAACCGAATGGATTTAAACAACGAGGTAAACAAAATTAGTTATAGTTTAGGAGTAAACATTGGTCAAAGTTTGGCTGAACAAGGATTGAAAGAAGTGAATGGCGAAGTATTCGCACAAGCAATTTCAGACTTTTTTGAAGGAAATGATTTGGCTATCAAAAGCGATGAAGCGCAAATGAATTTGCAACAGTACTTTGGAGCTCTTCAATCAGAAATGGGTGAAAAACAAGCAAAAGCAGGAATTGAGTTTTTGGAAGAAAATAAAAAGAAAGAAGGTATAGTAGCTTTGCCAAGCGGACTTCAGTACGAAATCATAACTGAAGGTTCGGGCGACAAACCTACGGAAACAGATACAGTAAAAACACATTACCACGGAACGTTGATAGACGGAACCGTATTCGATAGTTCAGTTCAAAGAGGAGAACCAATTTCGTTCCCATTGAATGGAGTAATTAGCGGATGGACAGAAGGATTGCAATTAATGCCTGTAGGAAGTAAATGGAGACTTTTCGTCCCGTCTCACTTAGCGTACGGAGAAAGAGGTCAAGGCGCTATTCAGCCTCATTCAACTTTGATTTTTGAAGTTGAGTTATTAGGAATAGAAAAATAAACTAACAATAAAAAAACAAAACGAAATGAAAAAAATAGCAGTTGTTATTTCTTTGTCGGCTATCGCGTTGGCGTCTTGCTCAAAGAAATCAGGTAACATAATGGCTGAAGGATTTGAGACGATTACTAATCAAGAGGATAGCGTAAGTTATTTCATTGGAATGGACATTGCTCAAAACTTCAAGACGAATAAAATCGATCGATTATTCTCACCATCTTCTTTCAACAAAGGATTGACAGATGGATTTTCGGGAGCTGAATTGATGTTGAGCAAAGAAGAGGGAAACAGTCTGATTATGGCAAACTTGAACGAAATAAGAAACGACTCTTCTGAGTTTACCTTCATGCCAAGTTCCATAAATGAATTTACGGCTTTGGCATCTATGCAAGATAGTATTAGTTACTTTTTGGGAACTGATATTGCTGGAGGTCTTACAGGAAATGGATTTAATAAATATTTTTCAGAAGCTTCTTTCTACAAGGGACTGGAAGATGGTTTTATGGGTAATTCAGAATTAATTTCGAAAGAAGAGGGAGAAAAAGTAGCGATGAAAATAATGGAGTCTGAAAAAGAGAACATTATGGCTGCACAAAAAGAACAGTTTGCAGGTAAAATTGCTGAAGGTGAAGCTTTCTTGGCGGAAAAAACTGCGCAAGAAGATGTAGTAACGTTGCCAAGTGGATTGAGGTACAAAATCCTAAAAGAAGGAAACGGACCTAAGCCAGCAGCTACAGATATAGTGTCTACTCATTACCACGGAACTTTGATTGATGGAACGGTATTCGATAGTTCGGTAGATAGAGGCGAACCAACAGAATTTCCAGTAAATAGAGTAATTCCGGGTTGGACAGAAGCGTTGCAATTAATGCCAGTAGGAAGTAAATGGGAATTATACATTCCTTATAACTTAGCTTACGGTGAGCAAGGAGCTGGAGGTTCAATCGAGCCTTATTCTACTCTCATCTTCGAAGTGGAGTTATTGGAAATTAAAAAAGAGCAGGAATAATTCCGATTTTATACTTATTTTTAAAAGCACTCCGCCTGACGCGCGAGTGCTTTTTTTATTTTTTATAGTTATGACAAAACTACTTATCTCAATTTGCACTGTCTGTTTGTTTTTAGTTGGTTGCACCACAAAAAAAACAAGCTACACTTCCGATATTTCAATCAACGTAAAATCGCAAATTCCGATTGGCGACACCGTATATTTGCCAAGTGGATTGAGCTACAAAGTAGTGAAATATGGATTTGGAAAAACTCCAAAAGGAACGAGTAAGGTGAGAGTTCACTATGAAGGAACTTTAAATGACGGAACTGTTTTTGATAGTTCCATTCAGCGAGGAAAACCTCTCGTGTTTAGGCTCAATCAAGTCATACAAGGTTGGCAAGAAGGACTGCTTTTGATGAAGGAAGGAGCAGTTTACGAGCTCTACATTCCGCCAAAACTTGGCTATGGCTCACAAGCATCGGGAAAGATACCACCGTTCTCACACCTTAATTTTACAGTAGAATTACTCGAAGTACTCTAAAAAAAATTCAGATGGCAAATCAAAAAGATGTTGGTTTTGGCGAAAAGTATGATTCCAAAGAATAAAGACTCATCAACAAAGATGGCTCATTCAATGTGGTGAAGCGAGGTTCTATTTCAAAATTGAGAGATACCTACACTCACTTGTTAGAAATGCCCTGGGCCAAGTTTATTTTATTCCTTTTTCTGGCCTATTTTTCATTGAATGTGTTGTTCGCGGTCATTTACTATTTTTTAGGAGTAGAAAATTTAATTGGAGCCGACCGTGGCGGAGTATTTCTCGATCTAATGAGCTGTTTGTATTTCAGTTCACAAACCTTTACCACAGTGGGTTACGGCACTATTTCTCCCAAAGGAATCCCCGTAAATTTAATAGCTTCGATTGAGGCAATGGTGGGCTTGCTCTCATTCTCGCTAGCTACCGGATTGCTGTTTGGAAGGTTTTCTAAACCCAATTTGAAACTCGTTTTCAGCGAGAATGCCCTGATTTCTGATTACCCTAAAAACAATGGAAAAGGATTGATGTTTAAGTTAGCTAACAAAAGAAACAGTGTACTACTCGAAACAAATATTCAGGTAATTGCAACGTACAACATCACGGAGAATGATCAGATAAAAAGAGCATACTCTCGCTTAGAATTGGAATTGAGCGAAGTAAAAATGCTTCCTTCCCAATGGACGATTGTGCACCCAATAAATGAAGAAAGCTTATTTTCTCAATTTACGATAGAGGAAATGATTGACAAGAAGCTAGAGCTATTAGTGTTAGTGAAATCAGTGGAAGAAACATACGGACTTCCTGTTTATGCCAGAACTTCATACAAAGCAGAAGAGATAATTGAGAACGCCAATTTTAACAAGTCAAATACTACCGGAGAGGATGGAAGTATCATAATTGATTTAGATTCCATAAACGACTACAAAAAATCTAATTAAAAGAATAAAAAAGTTAAAAAGAGGTCTAATTTTTCAAAAATAAATGCCGTACATTTGACAAGCATTTTTGGGGGCAAAAATGACACTAACACTTATTGAATCGCCTATGCTTTCTTTTGAAAACACTGAAGTAGCTTTTTCTGGTAAATCCAATTCTGAATTGAAGTGGGCTCATCGATTATTTAAATTAATTGGAAATAATACCCTAATCACATTCGGGAAAGTATCAACAAACATTGCCCTGGGATTGCGATTACCTATCTCTGGAATCATAAAAAAGACTATTTTCAAACAGTTTTGTGGAGGAGAAACGATTGAGGAATGTAAGCCAGTTATTCATAAATTACACGACTTTGGTGTAGGCACCATATTAGACTACTCCTTAGAAGCAAAAGCCGATGAGTTGGAGCTTGAAAAATGCTGCAAAGAACTAGAACGTGGCATCGAATTGGCTAAAGTAAATAGAGAAATTCCTTTCATTGTTTTTAAAACTTCGGGAGTCATCCAGTTTGAGTTACTGGAGAAGTTTAATTCATTAACAGACGGATACACGGCCGAATATTTAGCCGGAATAGAGAGAGTAGAGAGATTGTGCAAAGCGGCTTATGATGCCGACACACCCATACTGATAGATGCCGAAGAATCATGGATTCAAGATGCAATTGACAGAATATGTGAGCAAATGATGGAAAAATACAACAAGGAAAAAGCCATTGTGTATAATACCATTCAGCTTTACAGATGGGATCGACTGATTTTTTTGAAAGAATCCTTCGCAAAAAGTCAGAACGAGGGTTATCACATAGGAGCCAAATTGGTGAGAGGAGCTTACATGGAAAAGGAGAGAAAGAGAGCAGAGAACCGAGGTTATAAATCGCCTATCCAGCCAGATAAAGAAGCTACCGATAAAGATTACGATTTGGCCGTAGAATTCTGTGTAGAGAATAAAATAGCTGTGTGTGTGGGAACACACAACGAAGAAAGTTCGCTACTAATGGTTAAGCTAATAGCAAACAAAGGGTTGGATAAAAAAGATAAAACATGTTACTTTGCTCAGCTATTAGGAATGAGCGACCACATTAGTTTCAATTTATCCAATGAAGGATATAATGTGGCTAAATATGTTCCCTATGGACCTGTAAAAGAGGTAATCCCTTACCTTATCAGAAGAGCAGAGGAAAATACTTCTGTGGCAGGACAAACAAGCCGAGAATTGGCATTGATTTCGAGCGAAATGAGGCGAAGAAAATTGACTAAATCCTAAGCAATTATAGCCAAAAGTAATTAACAATCTCCTTTTATTTACTTCTCGTTGCAAGAAGGTGGTTCGCCCGCATATTCCTTATATTTGTATGTTGAAATTGAACCAATTTGGTATTCAAAAGTGAATTTATTTAAAAACTATATTATGAAAAGAGCAGCTAGTTTATTGGTAGTTTCTACCTTGATTTTTGCTTGTGTTCCAGCAAAAAAATACGAAGATCTAAAAGCTAAAAGTGAACAATGTCAGGAAGACTTGGCAAAGTTCCAGGCCGAGAACGAGAAATTCAAAAATGAGAATACTGAGCTTACTCAACTACTATCTGCCAAAAAAGAGGAGTTGAATGAGTTGCAAGAGGAACTAACTAATGCAAAAAGAAAGTTTCTGGAAAAAGAACAACAATATGACAAACTAAAGTCATTGCACGATGATATCTTATTGAGATACGATAGATTATTGGCAAACTCTTCGAGAGAAAACACATCTCTTACAGCTAAGTTGGATAAAACCCAACGTGAGCTTCAGGCCAAAGAAGACGAGCTGAATAAGTTGGAAAAAACATTGAACGAACTGAAAATTACTTTGGAGAACAAACAAAGAGCACTGGAACTAAGGGAGCAACGAGTTAAAGAATTGGAACAATTAATTGCTGAGAAGGATGCGGCAGTAAATGCCTTGAAAGAAAAAGTATCGAATGCTTTGTTGGCTTTTGAAAACAAAGGACTTACTGTGATTCAAAAGAATGGAAAAGTATATGTAAGCTTGGAAGCTAAGTTACTGTTTGCATCGGGAAGCACAAAAGTGGGAACCGAAGGAAAAGTAGCGGTGATACAGCTGGCAAAAGCGCTGGAAGGAGAAGAGGAGTTGGAAATTGTGGTAGAAGGTCACACCGATTCGGATGCGCTAAAATCGAGCGCTCATCCAAAAAACAATTGGGAGTTAAGTGTATTGAGGTCCACTTCTGTTGTGGAAATTATGGTCGAAAACAGCGAGATAAATCCGAAAATTTTGTCTGCAGCAGGAAGAAGTCAATACAACCCATTGGGCGAGGACAAGGCTGCAAACCGAAGAATTGAAGTTATTTTGACTCCTAAATTGGATAAATTGTACGACATTATCTCAAAATAATCTAAAGGTTATTGTAGGCAACCGAGTCTTTTGCTATTCACTTGGCGCAATCCTTGTTAAGTAATTCATTAATACTATCACATTATGAAAAAGAGAATATCCATCCTGTTCACCACCATTTTGTTTTTGGGAGTTGTGTTTGGACAAGATTCCACGAACAACTCAACTTGGAAATTGTACCCAACCAAGAATGATTCGGCAAAAGTAGGAGTTGTAACGGATACAATTTACAAGCTGAATAAATCGGAAAAACTTGGCTTGGTGAAGGTTACAAAAGACGGTAGAATTGATCAAGTATCCAAAGATCTAGCAGGAGGTAAGAGTCAAAAACCGAAGGTAAAAGGCTATAGAATCCAAGTGATTTCTTCTTCTACCAAATCGGTGGTGGATACAGAGAGAGCCAAGTTGATGGCCGCAAACAGACAACACAAAACTTACATTGATTACAAAGCGCCAAACTTTCGATTAAGAGTAGGTAATTTTAGAACAAGACTGGAAGCAGAGAAAATGCAGAATGAAATGAAAGAAAACTATCCAAATACTTTAGTTGTAGCTGATTTGATTGACTTTCCAGAACTAGATTAAACATGGAGTCAGAAATCAAAAAGAGAAACATTAGGGCTCTTTCACAAGACGAGTTAATTGCTTTTTTTGAGTCCCAAGGTGAAAAAAAATTTAGAGCAAATCAGGTATTCGATTGGGTTTGGAAAAAGTCGTTTACCGATTTTGATTCAATGAGTAATATCTCGAAAGAAACGAGAGCACTTTTAACACAACACTTTTACTTTAATAAACTGGTGATAGACTCCAAGCAAGTGAGCAAAGACGGCACAATTAAGTGCGGTTTTAAACTCTACGATGGAAGTATTGTGGAAGGTGTACTTATTCCAACAAAAAAGAGAATGACTGCTTGTATATCTTCACAGGTGGGTTGTAGTTTGGCCTGTTCTTTTTGTGCAACAGGACGACTCAAACGAATGAGGAATCTTACCTACGATGAGATTTATGATCAAGTGGTGGAAATAAATAAGTTGGCAAACCAGAATTACAACAAAGGACTCACCAATATTGTGTACATGGGAATGGGAGAACCTTTGTTAAATTACAAAAACACGTTAGAGTCCATTAATAAAATCACATCGGATGAAGGACTGGGAATGGCATCGAGAAGAATTACAGTCTCTACAGCTGGAATTGCTAAGATGATTACAAAACTGGGCGATGATGAAGTAAAGTTTAGATTAGCGCTTTCGCTTCATGCAACAAATGATGAAGCGAGAGATAAAATAATGGAAATAAACCAACAAAACTCCCTCGATTCGCTTGCCGAGGCCTTGAAATACTATTACGAAAAAACGGGAAATATGGTGACTTACGAGTATTGTTTATTCAATGGGGTAAACGATTCGCTGAAAGAGGCGCAAGAGTTAGTCAATTTTTGTAAACATGTACCGTCCAAAGTAAACTTGATAGAATACAATCCAATTGATGGAGGCGAATTTGAAAAATCTGATCCAAAATCTACAGATAGGTTTGCACATTTCTTGGAGAAAAATGGAGTTCCTGCCAATGTTCGAAGAAGCAGAGGAAAAGACATTGATGCCGCTTGTGGTCAATTGGCAAATAAGAACTAATTGGTTTACTTCAAGTATTTTAGATTTCTTGAATACATAATCACAAAAGCAATCGTAAAGAATAAAAAGAACCCGTAAGTAATAAATACCGGCAATGAAAGGGTGAACAATAACAATGGCACTTGGCTCATCACTTTAGAACCAAGATAAAGGTGAAATCCAATTTTTTTCATTTGATACATCATAATGGCACCCAGTAAGCTCAATAAACTGCTTAAAATGTTTATAGTCAATATAATGGTCGCATTTTCGATGTTTTCGTCATTGAAAACTTCCATGGCAGGAATAACTTGGCTCATAGTTCCCGTTTCGTCTTCTGCAGCCATTGTATACATTTGTTCTATTCCTTGTTCATTTGCCACTAATTGGGCTTCTTTGTCGTAAGTTAATGCGCTGTAGACCGATGACAGAAAGAAGATGCCACTTACTACAAAGGTGATGATGCATAAAACGGTAAGAAAAGTAGGTCTTTCTTTTTCTATTAAAAGAGAATCTTGATCTAAAAAATGTTGGTTTTCCATGAAGTTGATTTCTAAAAGTGTGGAAACAAAAGGTGTATTCGGTTTTTTGCCTTTTGTTTTTTTGACTAAACAAATATAGAAATTATACTGGATTTTTCCTTCCAATAAAGGGAACCACTGAAAACATCTTTTTAAGAGTTGATTGCTACCAAAAGTTCAAAAAACTCTTCTTTTTTGGCAGCTGATAATGGAACGGAAGTGTTATCTTTCATGATGATGTATCCGCCATCTTTTTTTTCGTATCGATCTACAAAATTGAGATTGATGAGGTGAGAACGATGAGAACGATAAAACGAAAGACCGGAAAGCATCTCTTCAAAATCTTTGAGTTTCCTGGAAATCATAATTTTCCTTTCTTGGAAATACACGAGGGTGTAACTTCCATCTGATTCACACCGCGTAATCTCTTCGCTGTTTACCACATGCACTGTTTCTTGTGTGTTTAGCACGAGTTTTTTGGTGGTTTTGTTACTCGTCAAGTTTTCAATTAAGCTTTGTATTTTTAATTGCTGGTCACCAGCCGAGAAATGAGATTTTGCTTTTTCTATCGAGGAATAAAAAACCTCTGGATCGATTGGTTTTACTACGTAATCTAGCGCACTGTACTTAAAAGCTTTGAGGGCAAATTCTTCGTGAGAAGTAACAAAAATTACACGGTAATCGGTGTAGGTGAGACCTTCCAATATTTCAAAACCATTTCCATCAGGCAATTGGATGTCCAATAAAATAAGGTCTGGTTTTTTTGTGTTTATCACAGAAATTGCATGTTCTACATTTTCCGCTTCGCCCACCACTTCAATATCATCCATATTACTAAGTAATTGGGTTATGAATTCTCTGATACTATTTCGGTCGTCAACAATTACAGTTTTCATGGTGTGGGTTTTTTAGTATACATTTTTTAAAGGAAGAAACAGTTCTACTTTGGTTCCTTTTACCAAGCCGTCTTGAATTAAATCTGTTGTTACAGAACGAATGTTTCCTTTCAATTCTGTATTCATTTTATCTATTCGCTCGTTCGTTATGTTGGTTGAAAAAGAGAGGTGATTCGACTTTCGCTTTTCGTAAATTTCCATCACTTTTTGTCTCCCAAGTCCATCGTCTTCTATCGTTACTTTCAGGAAATTATCCTCTTTTTGGAACGATACGTTCACATGTCCAGGCTCATTTTTTAGTTCAACACCATGTACAATTGCATTCTCCACAAAAGGCTGAATAAGCATGGGAGGAATACAGAAATCTTCTGGTTCTAAATCTTTTGAAACGGCTATTTGGTAAGTTAATTTTTCTTCAAGAAGCAGTTTTTGGAGGTCTAAGTAGTTTGTTAAACTCAGTATTTCTTTTTCCAATTTCACTTCCTTTTCTCTCGAACTTTCTAGGATAAACCTCATCAGTTTGGCAAATTTAGAAAGGTAAGTAACTGATTTTTCTTTGTCTTGCTTGTAAATATTTCCTTGAATGGCGGCTAATGAATTGGCAATAAAATGAGGATTCATTTGAGTCCGCAGAAGTTTTTGTTCTAGTTGCATACTTTCTTGTTCCAACTTTAGTTTCTCTCTTTCCGATTTTAATTTATTCTGACGATAAAAAAGAAAAGAAATCAGTGCAACCAGCAATAAAAGCATAGAAATGCCAATCAAAAACCAGGTGAGATAGCGGCTCTCTTTCAAAATAAGGTCATTTATTTCGGCTTCTTTTTCGAGAGTTTCTAGCCTATTCTGGGCCTCTATTTCCGACAATACACTCTCCATCAGTTTGTCGCGCTGCAGCCGTCCCAAACTATCTTGTATGCTTTTTGATTCCTCCAGGTAATCTAGAGAGGCCGATGTTTTGTTCATCGATTTATTAATTAAATAAAGCAATTCGAGCGCATAAAGCCTTTGATCGGCCATTACTTTTGGGTCTTCCTCTACTTCCTTCACGATAGCAATGGCTTTTCTATATTCTTTTTTTCGGTAATATATTTCTCCTTTGATGAGTTTCGAATTGTTAAATTCGGCTGTGTTATTGGAGTTTTCAAAAATAGACATAGCACTGTCTAGGTACTGAATAGCGGTTTTAAACTCGTCTTTTTTGTTGTTCACACGAGCGAGAGTCATAAAGCTTTGAGCCATTCTGTTTCGAAGGTTTAGCTCTCTAAACAAAATCAAAGCGCTTATTGAGTTTTGTTCTGCTTTATCGAGGTTTTCGAGGTCGTAATGAGTAAACGAAACCGCATTGTACGATTTTGCCAACAAGAGCTTTTCATTGGCTCGCTTGGCAAAAGTGACCGCAGAATTAAAGTGATCAAGCGCTATTTCTTTCTTTCCTTTTTGCTTGTGATAAAGAAAGCCAAGGTTGAACTCGCAAGAAGCTAATCCTGATATATCGTTTATTTCTTGTGCTATCTTGTGTGCTTCGGTGAATTCTTGAAGCGCTTTTTGTGTATTGTTCCGATTATCGTAGAACTCGCCTAGTAATACTTTGGTTGAAACCAAGTAGCTTTTCGATTCGATAGACTGAGCAAGCGTAATCGCTTTTTCTATATCCTCTTTGGCTTTTTCTGGATTGGCAAATCTGTTTTGCTGAAAAGAAATAATAAACAATTGAACCTGAGATGCTCGCTGAGTATTCGATTGTGAGAAACAAGAAAGACCAATTAGAATAAAGGAAATAAACAGAAAATATCCCAGATTTTTTTTCATAATAGTAAGGTAATTCAAATTTATTTAAGTGACTATCCAATATTTGTGACACAGTCATTTTTTCACACCAACTAGCTGAGTTCGTTTACAAACTCATATGCGTCATTAGTTTGTGGATGGTGCTTTCCCAATTAAAGTTTTGAAACACAAATTCTTTTCCTTCTTTTCCCAGCTTCCTTCGTTTTTCCTTGTTTTCAATCAATTCACACATGTAGGTTGCGTACTCTTCTTTGTTTTTTCCAATCAGTATTGTTTCGTTATGAATAGCTTTCAAAGCATTGTTGGCAAGTTTTGAGGTCACACAAGGTAAATTCATCGCCATGGCTTCCAGTAATTTATTTTGCAACCCGGTTCCAATTTGCATCGGTGCTACAAAAATAAGAGCTTGATTGTAGGCATCTCTAATGTCATCCATCCATCCAGAAATAGTAACTCTTTCGCTAGCTAAATTTTTTACGTCAGGCGTAGGACTCGTTCCCGAAATAAGCAAAGTAGCTTCTGGATGAGTGCGCCAAACCAAAGGCATTATTTTTTCGACAATATAAATAGCAGACGTAACATTAGGTTGATACTGCATATTTCCGTTAAATAAAAACGTGTATTTTTTTTCACTTGAGTCATCCGGTGAGAAAAAACGTGTGTCGATACCGTTTGGGATGATTTCAATGCTTTCTCTTTTTGTGTGATAAATCAACTCTTGGTCTTGAGAGGAAATAATGGTGTGATTGTCAAAATATTCGAACACGATGTTCTCGTAAATCTTTAATCGTTCTGCTTCTATTTCTAATAACCGTTTGAGATAGAAAGGGGAGGAAGCGATTCTTCGCTCAATTCCTTTGGACAATACATCCATAAAATCGATCGTTTTTGGAATGTGAAATTCATCTTTCACGTATTCGGCCGCTCTTATTAATTGACAATAAATGTGATTGGGTTGAATCGCTTTAATTTGCGCAGAAACTCTTTTTTTAACTCGTTTGCTATAGAACAAACCCACTTGGAATGGCTTCCCTCTAAACAGAGCCCAAATCAATCCCAGTAACGACTGGAAAGACGAAATGGAATAAACAGTCACCGAGCCGCAAAACTTTTCTAGTTGTTCCAGCTGGGAAGCTTCTATCTTCTTCCGAGAAAGCGAAATTAAATGTACTTCGCATCGTTGGGATAATTCACGTAACTGATGAAATGCTCTTAGCTTGTCCCCTTTGTCCAGAGGGTAAGGAAACCGTGAAGTAAGAAAAATAAGTTTTTTCATTTTTCTAAGGTAAGAACTGAATGAATAAATGGCAAAATCTCTTTGTTTAATTGCTTATCGCTGTATTTGTCTGAAATTAGTTTTCGGGCATTGGAACCAATGAAGGAAATCCGCTCTGGGTGTGTGTTCAGTTCTATTAGGGTTTCTATAAATTCTTGGGCAGTGTTAGCAATCATTATATTTTGATTCGCTTGGTAATCAATACCCTCTGCACCAAGAGAAGTGGAGACAACGCACTTACCCAATGCCATAGCTTCAATTATTTTGATTCGCATTCCGCTTCCGCTCAGCAATGGAACAATCATTACGTCATGAGCATTCATAAAGGTTAAAGCGTTTTCTACAAATCCATGTTCTTGTACCATTAGAGAAGAAAAGATAGAATGATCCATTCCTTTACCTGCCAGGTGCAAAGGATTTGTAAAGTTTATTTTTTGCCAAACATTGTTCACAAACCAAGTGACACCCTCCAAATTTGGCTTCCAATCCATCGCTCCAATGTGAAAGAAGGAAGGTAAGCTATTGCTTGGTTTTGAAAGAGTATAATTATTCATTTTTACAAAAAATGGAAGGGTTGAAATAGGACAATCAACATGCTTTACGATTGTTTCAGACACTTGCGGTGTGATTGTGAAGATTCCATCCATTTCTTGCCAGATTCGTATTTCTTCCTCCTTTAGTTTCTTGGCTAAGTAGTTAAAAAGTATTTTTTTTGGCCACATTGCTTGTTGGGCATATTGCTCCCATAATTGAAACTCAACATTTGGTGCACTCAAAATAAGTTTGGCCTGAGAGTATTGAAGAGCTATAGCATATAATTGAGCTGAATAAACACTTTCAAATTGTATGAGATCAAATTTTTGTGAACGAATTAATTCAGTTAGTTTACTGGTAATTTCTTGAGTCCGAAATCTACTTAAGTTGTAGGATTTTCCCTTGATCAAAGCTATCATTCCACCAAGAAAGGTTGGTTTGATTTGGGTTGCCACGTGAGTTACTTGTTCTGGTAATAAGTTGGCTTTTTTAAATTCCGTAGAGTCGAACGGATGTTTTTCTGTACCAATTGTAAAAACCGAGAGATCAAATTCCAGATTTTCTTGATAAAATTGGGTCATTTTTGCCATTTCCAAACAACCACCATCAATCGCTGGATAAGCTGGTTTGTGGGTTATTTGCAAAATTCTTTTTGGCATCTAGGAAGTCAGTTTATTCTATCCAAATATAACTATTCTAACTCATTACAAAGGTTTGTAGGCTTACAATTATTGCCAATTATTTGTTCTTATTGAGGTCGTTCATTGTTCTGTTAAGGCCAATAGTTGCAAAAGATTGAATGTACTGGATAGAGGTGTCAATTAGTTCGGGGAGGTGTTTTTCCTCTTCTTTGTCCCATTTTCCTAATACGTAATCTACTTGTTTTCCTTTTGAGAAATCGGAACCAATACCAAAACGCAAACGTGCATATTGGCTCGTTTTTAGAACCTGAATCAGATGTTTTAGTCCATTGTGCCCTCCATCACTTCCTTTTCCTTTGAGTCTTAATTTACCGAAAGGCAAAGCTAAATCATCTGTAATGATAAGCGTATTAGCTAAGGTAATTTTTTCCTCCTGCATCCAATAATTTACCGCGCTTCCGCTCAAATTCATATAAGTAGAAGGTTTTAAAAGAAAGAGTGTTCTTCCTTTAAATTTAATTTTTGCTACATCGCCATAGCGCTTCGTCTCAAAACAAGAACTGGACGACTCAATAAGAGCGTCCAGTACTTTAAATCCTATGTTGTGGCGGGTATTGGCATATTCGTCACCAATATTTCCCAAGCCTACAATCAGGTATTTCATGTTGTATAAGTTTATTCAGCTGCTGCTTCAGAACCGCCTTCTGCTGCATCACTTTCAGCGCTTTCAGCATCTTCTTCTTCAATTGCATCAGCAACCGCGTTTCTTGATGTTTTTACAGATACAGCAACATCTCTCATGTCACCTTGAAGTGTCACGTTTGGAATATCAATTTCTCCCAAACGGATAGCCATACCAATTTTCAATGCGCTAATGTCAAGCATAATAAATTCTGGCAAGTCTTTCGCAAAAGCTTTTACTTTTAACTTTCTGTAGTTTTGTCTTAATTTACCACCGTTCAATACACCTGGTGAGTTTCCAGTTAATTTTACTGGCAACGCAATAGACACCAATTTATCTTCACTTACTGCCATCAAATCAAAGTGTGTGATTCTGTCAGTTACCGGGTGAAATTGAATTTCTTTGAAAATAGCCTTGTATTCTTTTCCGTCCATTTCAATTTGGATGAAGGTTACTTCCGGTGTAAAAACCAATTTGTTCAACTCAGTTTCTTTTACATGGAAATGGATGTTTCCACCGTTTCCGTATAATACTCCTGGAACACGACCTTCTTTTCTTAAGACTTTCGCATCTTTACTCCCTACGTTCTCTCTAAGAGAACCGCTCAATGATACTGTTTTCATTTGTTTGTTGTTTTGTTTATTGTTTTTATTGTACAAAATGAGTACTAATTGACTCATGTTTTTCTACTCTGGTTATCACGTCCGCAAATAATTTTGAAACGCTCAATACTTTTATCTTACTTGTGTCTTTGTCGGTTCTTAATGGAATCGAATCTGTGACAATTAATTCCGTCATAACCGATTCGGCTACTCTTTCGTAGGCAGGCCCCGATAGCACTGCGTGAGAGCACATCGCTCTTACAGAAAGTGCGCCTTTATCGTAAATCATTTGGGCAGCTTTTACCATCGTTCCGGCAGTGTCTATCATGTCATCCATGATAATTACGTTCCTTCCTTTTACCTCTCCTATCAACGTCATGTTGGATACTTCGTTGGCAACTTTTCTTTGCTTGTAGCAAATCGCCAAGTCGGCATCCAGGTACTTTGCGTAATTGTTCGCTCTTTTTGTTGCGCCAGTATCTGGAGCTACAATAGTCAAATTCGGAATTTTTTGCTCTTCTAAATAAGGAAGAAAGATGGAGGAAGCAAACATGTGATCTATCGGAAACGAAAAGAACCCCTGAATTTGATCTGCATGTAAGTCCATCGTCATGATGCGGTGAGCTCCAGCTGCAGCCAACATTTTGGCAACCAGCTTTGCGCCAATAGCAACTCTTGGCCTGTCTTTTCTGTCCTGTCTTGCGTATCCGTAATATGGAACTACAGCAATTATTTTTGCCGCAGAAGCTCTTTTTGCTGCATCAATCATAATCATCAACTCCATCATACTGTCAGAGCTAATTGTGGGTTGAATGATGTAGACTTCTTTTCCTCTTACCGTTTCTTCGTAGGACGCTTGGATTTCTCCATCGCTAAACTTTTGTAACTTAACGTTACCTAGCTTATAGCCTTTATGATCTGCCACTTTCTGTGCAAATTCTCGGTGGGCGCTTCCTGAAAACAATATAGTATTGGACATAATTCCTTGTAATGGGCTACAAAATTAAGGAATTAATTGGGAATGCCTTAATTTTTTAGCGGAAATTTGTTGGTAAAGTAAAAACAATACTTAAATTTGCATCCGCTTATTTTCCAAAGAATATTTAATCCTTGAGAAAATTTCTATCAGAGCGAAACGTATTCATAGACGAATGCCCGAGTGGCGGAACTGGTAGACGCGCACGACTCAAACTCGTGTTCCTTTGGAGTGCCGGTTCGATTCCGGCCTCGGGTACTGATGAAAACCTCAATATTCTAATTAATAGATAGTTGGGGTTTTTTTTATGCTTTTTTGTGTATGTAATTGTGTATATAACTTTTGAAAACGTCCAATTTTTAGTTTAATTCAGTTAACTGATTTTCGCTTATCATTTTTATAGTGTCCTTTTTTTTGGTTTCGTAAACTTAACTCAATTTATTTTTTTAAATTATATT
>CBFHHA010000046.1:0-17582 GCA_965655625.1 Flavobacteriales bacterium
ATTTTTTATTTGAGTAGTTTTTTTTACTGGATTACTCGGAAAACTCCTATTTGTTTTAATAAAGACTGTAGCTCCCCCTCCCGTCCTCCATTAGCCCCCCATACAGTCCCACACCTATTCCCAAAACAACGGGCTTAGATCCCTAAATTAAAATTCACAAAAAAAATCTGGAGCATTTTTTTTCAGGAAAACATATACATATTCTATACGGAACCAAAACATCTCACAAAATATTAAGTATTCCAATCAAAGGAATTTGAACCATTTTCAAAAAGAAGCCAACATTTATCTAGAATCCATTTTTTTAAAAAATATTTCCCAGAATTTTGAGTTAAGAATATCGAAGATGGTTATCGTCACGAATTAATTTGCCCAATAACTTTCAAGTAAGTAAATTCCCGTTCAGTTCCAGTAATAAATAATGGAACCCGTTCTTTGAGGTAATATTGGTAGGAAAATCAAATTTTGGTGCCAAAAAAGGGAGCGAAAAGGTTAAACTCTATTGTTTAGTCTACGAACCTTCCGTTTTTATTGGATAGTTAATGCAAGGGTTCGAGTTCAGCACACTCCATAACCTAAATATCTTAATTAAAAGATTTAAAAAAAATAGATAGAAATTTTAGATTGAAAGATAAAATAAACGTCTTGAGGTTAAAACTCATTTTGGTGCCAGAAAAGGGAGTGAACAATATAAGGAATATCTAATATTTGAGTAATAACAAAGGTTTCAAGAGATTAGGTTGGGTTCCATATAGGCTCCACTTATTACCCTTGTAAGCTCAATGTTTTCAAGGGTTTTTTATTTCTTTTTACCAAGCAATAATGAAATAAGCCAACTTCCAACTTTTCGTTGTAAACCTTGTTTAGTAGTTGGAATTCCCGATATTCCGAGTAACCTTTTCCAAGAAAAGGAAAAACCCTATTTACCTTTGAACCTATTATCTTTTTTTAAAAATCATCCAATTGCTCGTTCTTATTCATTACTTTCTTATAATTATTCAATTTAAGAGAAAGTGTCGCCATAAACATGGGCGAAAACGGATCTCTAATTCGATAAACTTCTAGATTTTCCGTGGAGTTAAAAGTGATATCCCTTCGAGTAGAAAGAATGTCGCTTGCTTGCAATGTGAAAGCTAATTTATTTTTCATAAATGATTTTCTGATTGACGCATCTACCCCGTAATTTTCATCCATAAAACCGAGCGGTGTAGCCGTTTTGCTCCGATACTTTGTTATTACCTGTAATTTGTAGCCTCCCTTTATAGTAAATGTATTAATCCAATTAATATTCCAATTAAAAGATTCATTCTTGGTGGTAATTGAGTTTATTTCTGAGGTTACGGAATAATAGTAAAGACTCGCTCCTAAGTTAGAATTCCACCATTCCTTTATGAAATAAACCCAAGTGGGATCCATTCCTAAAGAAACCGAATTACCTGCATTGGTTGGTGCTTCTATCACAATATTGGTATCGTAAATTGCTGGAATTCGATTGATTAAATTGTTGAGTAATTTGGCATAAACGTCCACGGAAAAATTTCCTTTGTCCTTTAGTTTTCTTATCCAGCTCATTTCAAATGAACTGATGTATTCTGGCATTAAATTGGCATTCCCTGTTCGAACGGAATAGGGACTTATCCAAGTAATAAAAGGTTCGAAATAATAAGACCTCGGCCTATTTATTCTTCTGGAATAACTTAATAAAAACTCATCTTTTTTCGAACGTTTGTAAGAAAAATGGGCAGAAGGAAAGAAATCAATTCTATTCACCTCTTGTGACGCATTGGGAATATTAGTTGCCTGAATTTCTCTAAAGGTATACTCCGCTCTTAGTCCAATTTGATAGCCTACTTTTTTCTTTTTTCCTTTTATTAAGGAGTAAGCTGCGTGGATATTACGATTATATTGAACATCGGTTGAAAATAAAGGCAGACGGATATCCTTTTTTAATACCGGGTCGTACTCAAAGTTATCTCTGTCATCTTTAGAAAGTCCAAATTGAGCTTGAACTCCCACTTCCCAAATTAGTTTGTTTTTCAAGGTTTTATGGTAATCCAAATCAAACCTAAATACATTTGACGGACCAAACTCGGTTCCCAAATTCCCTCCTATTTTTAATCCGTCATTGTCAAAAAAATCATTGTACGCATATTCATCAACACTTCGTAAATTATATATCCCTTTTATATTAAAATAATTACTTCCATCTCTATCTATCAAATACCTGTAAGAAAGAAAGTTAGATACACTTGTTACGGTAATATCTCCTCGATATCTATTCTCATATCTACGGACTAATGTGTCATCAATAAACTCCTCGAAAATAGAATTGTCATAAGGCTTCATAAGTCTTCTTCCGTATGTAGAGCCAAGTGTAAAAATATGAGATCCTGTTGGCGTAAAAATCCATTCAGCACCAGCTCTTATTCCACCCATTTTCCATGAAGCTTTACCGGTTTGATTAACAGTAGTTTTGTATTCTTCGAAATCAGATATTCGTTCTTCGGTAATATCACTAGGAGAGTTTCTTTGATTGTAGGCAACATTAACATTAACTGTGTGTTTTTTTGTACTGTAATTGAGCGCTACATCTCCTCCATATCTTTCAAAATTTCCTCCTGAAACATTAGCTAGCATACTAATTCCCTCTAATTTTTTCTTCTTTGTAATGATATTAATTATTCCTCCTACACCTTCAGCTTGTTCTCGCGCTGAGGGATTAGTTACAATTTCTATACTTTTAATGGTGCTAGCCGGAATAGATTGTAATGCATCCGATGCATCCATGGCGGTAGGAATCCCGTTTATTAATAATTGATAAGTAGAACTCCCCCTAAGCGTTACATTACCTTGAGCGTCCACTTGAATAGATGGCGTGTTTTGAAGAACCTCTACTGCAGATTGCCCTACTGTTGTAGTCATATTTTCTACATTCACCACCTTTTTGTCTATTTCGTAACTAACTGTAGGAATGTCTCCTCGAATTGTGACCTCTTTTAGATTGAGAGAATTATTCAATTTCAATTCTCCAAGATTATAAACACTCTTTTCTTGGTTGATGAGAATCTCATGATAAACTCTAGATTGATAGCCAACAAATGAAACAACAACATAATAATTACCTGGTAAAACTGATGAGATTTCATATTTTCCTTTTAACCCGGTGATTGCTCCCCCGGCAATAGAACTGTCTTTTTTTCTATACAACGCAATACTCACGTACTCCATTGAAGATCCAGAAACCGAATCTACCACCGCTCCGTAAATCAATCCTGAAATTGAGGATCCTGGTGAATTTTGTGCAAAAGAAAGAAAAGGAATAAAAAAGAGGCAAAAAATCGTAAGTCTAAACATTTAAAATTCTAATTTGAGTGCAAATTTACCTATTTTTGAGCAATAAAACACGGAATCATATGAAGATTGGAATTGTAAAAGAAACAAAAAATCCACCAGACAAAAGAGTTCCTCTTTCGCCCAAGCAATGTAAAAAACTAGTAGAAAATTTCCCTTCGGTGGAATTAATGGTTCAGGCTAGTGAAATTAGGGCTTTCTCTAATTCAGAATATGAGCAACAAGGAATAAAAATCGTAGAAGATGTGAGTGATTGCGATGTCCTAATTGGTGTGAAAGAAGTAAAAAAGGAATGCCTATTGCCGAATAAAACTTATTTCTATTTTTCCCACACAATCAAAGAGCAGCCCTACAACAGAGATTTGTTGAGATTAATGCTGAAACAAAACATTCGTATGATAGATTACGAAACCTTAACTTATCCAAAAAAAGGTAGGATACTTGGGTTTGGTAGATATGCCGGAATAGTGGGGGCTTACAACGCTTTTTTAGCATTGGGCATTAAGTTAAGTTCCTTTGATCTCAAGCCAGCAAATCAATGCAAAGATTATATTGAATTAAAAGAAGAATTAAACAAAATTACACTGCCAAAAGGTTTCAAAATTATCATTACTGGAGACGGAAGAGTTGGCAAAGGGGCCGAAGAAATCATTCATGCTTTAAATATTCCTGAAATTTCACCTAGTGATTTTGTAGAAAAATCTTACGAGGAACCAGTTTACACTCAACTATCAGTGAAAGACTATAACAAAAGGAAAGATGGAAATTCTTTAACAAAAAAAGATTTCTACACTTCTCCCGAGTTATTTGAGTCCAATTTTAAAAAATTCTCCTCAAAAGGAGACATGTATATCGCTTGTCACTTTTGGGATTCAGAAGCACCCTTTATTTTCACGCGAGAAGATGCAAAATCTACCGAATTCAATTTGAAAATCGTAGCTGACATTAGCTGTGATATTGATGGCCCTGTAGCTTCCACAATTAGGCCTTCTACCATTGATAAACCCTTGTATGGTTATGACCCACAAACCGAAAAAGAGGTTGATTTTATGAATTCAACAGCAATTGGCGTTATGGCCGTTGACAATTTACCTTGTGAACTTCCTCGAGACGCTTCCGAGGATTTTGGAAACGAATTACTTTACAAGGTATTGCCAAGTTTGATAAACGAAGATACCGACACCATAATCGAAAGGGCTACTATTTGTGAAAACGGGGAGCTTACCTCCTATTTCAATTATCTACAAGATTATGTGGACGGAAAGTAATTTGACAAGAGTCCAAGAATCTTCTGAACAGAGACTCCTGCCAATCAACAAATCGATTAACTGAAAAAACTTACTTTTATAAGACTAATATTATTCACATTAAGAATATGAAAAAAATACTAATTGCCAACCGAGGAGAAATTGCATTAAGAGTCATGCGTTCTGCCAAAGAAATGAATATAAAAACTGTCGCAATTTACTCCGAAGCGGATAGAAACGCTCCGTTTGTAAGGTATGCAGATGAGGCAGTATGTGTGGGACCTCCGCCAAGTGCCGAGAGTTATTTGTTAGGCGACAAGATTATTGAAATCTGTCATGATTTGCAGGTAGATGGAATTCATCCTGGTTATGGTTTTTTATCAGAAAATGCCGAATTTGTTCAAAAAGCCACTGATGCTGGAATTACATTTATTGGTCCTTCTCCAAAATCCATTGAATTGATGGGAGATAAATTGATGGCAAAAGATACAGTAAAAGGATACAACATCCCAATGGTTCCGGGAACAGACCACGCTATATCAGATATTCCTGCGGCAAAAAATATCGCCCAAGAGATTGGTTTTCCAATATTAATAAAAGCGTCTGCAGGAGGTGGTGGAAAAGGAATGAGAGTGGTAGAAAAAGAAGAAGAATTTGAAGAACAAATGGATAGAGCAGTTTCGGAGGCTATCTCTAGTTTTGGAAATGGCGAAGTATTTATAGAAAAATACGTGGGAAGTCCCAAACATATAGAAATACAATTAATTGCCGATACTCACGGAAATGTAGTCTATCTATTTGATAGAGAATGTTCCATTCAAAGAAGACATCAAAAAGTAATTGAAGAAGCTCCATCGGCTTCTGTTCCCGATGAACTGAGAAAAAGAATGGGTGAAGCTGCCTGCGATGTAGCTAGAAGTTGTGATTATTATGGTGCCGGAACAGTTGAATTCTTGATGGATGAACACAAAAACTTTTATTTTCTTGAAATGAATACTCGATTGCAAGTAGAGCATCCTGTAAGTGAAATGATTACGGGAATTGATTTGGTAAAAGAGCAAATAAAAGTAGCTAGAGGTGAGAAACTAAGTTTTACTCAAGAAGATTTGTCCATCAACGGGCATTCTCTTGAAGTGAGAGTATACGCAGAAAATCCAAGAAACAATTTTCTACCAGATATTGGTAAGCTAATAACTTATCAGCGACCGCAAGGAAATGGCGTAAGAGTGGATGATGGCTTGGAAGAAGGAATGGATATTCCTATTTACTACGATCCCATGATTGCCAAGCTCATTACGCATGGAAAAGACAGGGAAGAAGCCATACAACGAATGAACAAAGCAATTGACGAATATGAAATTACAGGTGTAGAGACTACGCTTGACTTCTGTAAATACACCATAAATCATCCGGTATTCAAAGACTCCTCCTTTGATACTAATTTCGTGAAAAATTACTTTAACGACCCAAGTGTACTCGATAATCATAACGAAGAGGAAGAAAAAGTTGCAGCGATATTTGCCGCTCTCGAATTTGAAGGTAAAAAGACAATTCCTACCACTGTGGGAAGTTCTAATACTGTTTCCAATTGGAAAACGAATCGTTCACAACTCAATTAATTTTGGAATCATTCTTGTAATACCCAGCTTATGAAAATCATTTATTTTTTTAGCTGGGTATTACTTTTTACCAATGTTTGTTTGGCACAAAACACTGTTCCTTTAACCGAAATCTCGGATACCAACAAAAAAGCGATGTATTTAATTGAAGATGGCGATACTATTCCCATTTTCATTATCAAACAATTTAATTACAAAGACCCAAACTTTGCGAGAGAATGGAATAGAACGGTGTACTTTGCGCGAAGAATGTACACCTATGCCAAAATAATTGACTCGATCGTAGATGAACACGAGAAACAATTGGCAGAAATAGAGCAATCAAACAAAAGGAGTTCAAGAAAACAAAGAAAAGAAAACAAGAAATTGAAAAAGACATTGTGGGATGAATATTCTTACGAAATAAAAAACCTGACCAACGTAAGAGGTGATTACCTCACAAAATTGGTGTACCGTGAAACGGGGGTTACCTGCTACGATTTAATCAAAAAATACAAAAATGGACGAACCGCTTTTTTTTGGAACTCGGTTTTATGGTCTTTTGGCAGTACCAATCTCAAAAATGAATTTAACCCGAAAGAAGATTGGATGCTGAAGCTTGTTGTGGAAGAAATAGAACAAGGTAAAATTCGAGCAATGAGTAGGTCTCAGCTAATTCAAGAAATAAAAAGACGAGAAGAAAGAGAAAAGAAAAAAAAGTAACGTAACACTTGTCACAAAACCTTGAGAGTGCTAATATTATCTTTGAGTATGAAACATTTTTTTATGAAAAAACACGCTTACCTCCTGCTCACTTCGCTATTTATCATATCGATATTAGCCGCTTGTAATGGAAATAGCAACACTACCGAAAACACACCAAGTTCAAAAATGGGCAAACAGCTTCTTTTGGATAATTGTGGTGCATGTCATAATTTACCGGACAGAAATCAAACAGGTGTAGCTCCTTCCTTTTTAGCTATCAAGCAAAGTTACTCAGCAAACTCAATTGAACAATTTAAAAAAGATATTGCCTACTTTTTATCAAACCCTAGTTTAGAGAAATCCAAAATGAAATCTGCTGTTGAAGAATATGGGATTATGCCAAAAATGGGTTATTCGGAATCGGACGTTAACTCAATATTAGACTATTTATTTAATGAAGACTTGGAAAACTTTGAATCTTCAGAGGTTGAATCCAACCTAGATAAACCTGTTGTTTCGGAGCTCGAGATGAGAAAAAAAATTGCGCTTAAAACGAAATCAATTTTAGGTAAAAATTTAATGAAAGCAATGAAAGAAAATGGACCTGTAGGTGCTATTGGTTTTTGTAACGAAAAAGCTCTCCTGCTTTCAGATAGCATGGGAAACATTGAGCAAGCCAACATAAAACGAGTAACAAACAAGCCACGAAACCCGGCCAACAAAGCCAATAAGGACGAATTAAACATTCTGAAATCTTTACAGTTAGAAGAAAACAAAGGAGGAGTTTTGACTGAGAGAAACGGAAAGAAAATTGGATATTTTAAGATAGAAACAAATGAGATGTGCTTAAAATGCCATGGGGATTTAGAAAAGGATATTTCAAAAAAAACAGCCGAAAAAATCTCTTTTTTGTACCCCAACGATCTTGCAACTGGATACAAACCAAACCAATTGAGAGGAATGTGGGTTGTAGAGTTGCCCAAAAAGTAATGAGAAAATGGATGTTGATAAGATTCAACTTACTTTCTCTGTGTTACTTCATTTTTCAATATTTTTGAGAGTGTAAATGTTGAAAGGAAAACCATGTTAAAAATCGGGGTCGTAGGTGCAGGACACTTAGGGAAAATTCATTTAAAATGTATTAGGCAAATTGCTGAATACAAGTTAGTTGGTATTTTTGACACTGATATAGAGGTAAGTCAAAAAGTCTCCAAAGACTTTGAAACAAAAGCATATCCAAGTTTCGAAGAACTATTAATAGAATGCGATGTAATTGATATTGTAACTCCCACTTTATCTCATTTTGATTACGCAAGAAAAGCAATTATTGCCTCCAAGCAAGTGTTTATTGAGAAACCAATAACTCACACTACCAAAGAAGCAAAATCACTCATGAGTTTGGCTTCTGAAGCAAACGTAAAAGTACAAATTGGTCATGTAGAAAGGTTTAATCCAGCCTTTTTGTCGATTCAAAAAGAGCTAAATAATCCCATGTTTATAGAAACTCATAGGCTAGCTGAATTCAATCCTAGAGGTACGGATGTATCTGTGATACATGACTTAATGATACACGATATTGATATCGTATTGAGCATTGTAAAATCCAATGTAAAAAGAATTAGTGCAAACGGGGTAGCTGTAGTAAGCGAAACACCAGATATTGCAAATGCACGAATAGAGTTTGATAATGGGTGCGTGGCTAATTTGACTGCAAGTAGGGTTTCTTTGAAAAATATGAGAAAAACACGAGTTTTTCAAAAAAACGCATATTTAAGCATAGATTTTTCAGAAAAAAAATCTGAAATTTTGCAGCTGAAAGAAGCATCATCTGAACCAGATCCCTTTTCGGTTGTGATTGACTTAGGAGAGAAAAAAGGAAAAAAGGAGATTACTTTTTCGAATCCAGAAGTGATTGAGAACAATGCTATACTTGAAGAGTTACTATCATTTGCTGATGCCATCAATACCAATTCTACTCCAAAGGTCACCGTAGAAGACGGGTACAATGCCTTGAGAATTGCTTCCATAATTTCTGAAAAAATGAAATTTACCTCAGACGATTTTTCTCAAAAAATTTAATCCTTTTGAACACGATTTTTTTAATATTTCCGTTTAGTTTAAATTAGCGCTTTCTTTTGAAGAAACAAACTTAATTTACTTAATGAAATATACCTTACCGATCCTCTTTTTAAGCATGATTATTTTCCAATCTTGCAAAGTTTTTAACCCAGAAGAAATAGTCCCCTCTTACCTTTACATTAATGATATTGAAGTAATTGCCGGTGTGAATGAAGGAACTTCGAATGACGCACTTATTGATGCTTGGGTGTATGTTGATGGTAATTTAATAGGAACTTACGAATTGCCAAGTAAGATTCCTATTCATGCAGAAGGAGACTATAATCTGCAGATATTTGCCGGCATAAAAAAAAGTGGATTAACGAATGTAAGAATTCAGCATGATTTTTTTAATTCATTTGACACCGCGATGGTATCGATCGCAAATAAATTGGACACAATAACACCCAAAGTTACTTATGAAACAGGCACAACTATTTGGATTGAGGATTTTGAGGATCCAGGTATCAAGTTTTCAGCACTCTCCTATTCAGATACCACAATTGAAATCACAAACCTTTCTTCCCAAGTTTTTGAAGGAAATGGTTCAGGCAAAATTGAGTTTGCACCAAGTCATTTATTTTTTGAATCTCGAACTAACGAAACAAGCTTTAATTCATTTCCAAGAGGCGGAAGGCCCGTATACATGGAATTAGATTACAATACCGATGAGGTATTGACCATAGGAATATACCACAATAATATTTCTTCCGGATTAGCAAAAGAAGAGTACATCAATTTATTTCCAACAAACGGAAAATGGAAAAAAACCTACTTAGTGTTAACAGATATAGTGAGTATTCAAACTTCGGCCACCAAATTTGAAATTTATTTGGAAGTCGAAAAAGATCGCTCCTCTCAACCTAAAGTTCTTATAGACAACCTTAAAGTAATGTTTTAACAGTATGGTAAAAAAGGATTCTATAAAATACTTGTTTCTTTTCTTTGATTATCTATCAGCGCTTACCTCATGGTCCGTTTTTTATTATTTCAGAAAAACTCAAATAGAACACATTCAATTTGAATACTCCGAGAAGTTTTATTTAGGCTTATTGGTTATACCGCTTTTATGGGTCAGCGGATATTGGATTTTTGGATCTTATGACAATGTGTACAGAAAATATAGAATGCAAGTATTGGCAAAAACTTTTATGTCTTCTCTTATTGGCACACTCCTTGTCTTCTTCGTTTTTATTTTGGATGACAGTATTACCGTCTATTCGGATTATTATTTGTCCTTTATTGTATTGTTTGGGCTTCAGTTTATCCTCACCTTTACCGCACGTATTATCCTCACCACCAATATTGTTAAACGTATTCATCAAAAAAAAATAGGATTCAACTCTTTGATAATTGGCGGAAATAACAAGGCTTATGAAACGTACTTAGAAATAAATGACGGAAAGAATTACGGAGGCAATATCTTCTTAGGGTACATTCGAGTGAATGGTAAAGACACGATATTAAAAGAATACATTCCTGAATTAGGTGTAGTTTCTGATTTACATAGAGCAATTCAAGACAACGACATAGAAGAAGTAATCATTGCGGTAGAATCTGCAGATCATAAGGTTTTAGAAACTTTATTAAATGAATTGGAAGGATACGATTTAATCATCAAAATTATCCCAGACACCTACGACATTCTCTCGAATAAAGTAAAGACCAACAATATCTTCGGCACTCCATTTATGGAGCTAAAAACAGACATAATGCCGAAGTGGCAGAAGCGAATAAAGCGTGGACTAGATGTAACCTTTTCCCTAATAGCGATCGCTCTATTGTCACCTGCTTACATTATAATTCCTATCCTTATAAAATCTGGAAGTAAGGGAAAAGTTATATTCAAACAAAAACGAATTGGCTTACATGGCAATGAATTTCAGATTCTCAAATTCCGTACTATGAAGGAAAACTCTGAAAAAAATGGCCCTCAACTATCCTCTGAAAATGACAAAAGAATTACGAAAGTGGGTAAATTTTTGAGAAAAACAAGGTTAGATGAAATTCCTCAGTTTTTTAATGTATTGAAAAAAGAAATGTCGATTGTTGGCCCTAGACCTGAAAGGCAATATTTTATTGATAAAATTGTGCAAGAGGCACCGCACTTCAAACACATTCATAAGGTTGTGCCAGGAATTACTTCATGGGGGCAAGTAAAATATGGATATGCCGAGAATGTAGAGGAAATGGTTCAAAGACTGAAGTATGACATACTTTACATTAAAAATCAATCGTTAGCACTTGATTTAAAAATTCTTTTATACACCGTCATTATTGTCCTTCAAAGAAAAGGGAAATAATATTTTTTTATTTAAAATCCAATGTGATATAGTGCGTCTCCTTGATTAACAACTGGGTTGTTATTAATGCCAAAAATCACTCCTTTTTTACGCGCTTTTACTTTCTTTACGGTTTTGTCGTAGGGTGTCGAAATCTGGCCGATTAAGTCACCGCGTTCAACCTGGTCATTTGGTTTTTTGTACGATTCAAACACACCAGAAAATGAGGCCCTAATCCAATGATTGTCTTCAATCAAAATATTCTCAAATGGCACAGGTTCATGATTTTCAATCATTCCATATGCAAACAAAAGGTTTAAAATACCAACTCTTCCCTCTGCAATCGACTCTTGATCAAGCCTCAGTGATTCGCCCCCTTCAAAAACCAACATCGGAATTTTTCTTCGATTACATTCTTTTCGCAATGACCTTGGAATAAGCGAGGATTTGATAATCAATCTTGCGCCAAATTTTAGAGCCAATGGCAAAGCTTCTTCCATAGTGTCATCAATTCTTAGTTGAGGAACATTATGAATGGATTTTCCTCCAGTATGAAAATCAACTCCCATATCCACCAATGGCAAAATATGTCTTGTAAGAGTTTTAGCTACTCGAGAAGCTAATGATCCCTTAGAACTTCCTGGAAAACTTCTATTAATATCTTTGCCATCTGGCAAATCCCTTGAGTAATTGATAAACCCATAAACATTTAACAACGGAATAGCGATAACTGTTCCAGCAGTCAATGAATCGAAAGCGCCTGTATTTATTGACTTACGAACAGTTTCAACGCCATTAATCTCATCCCCATGTAATCCTCCCAAAAAAAGTACAGTTGGTCCTGGTTTTTCACTTCTAAATACATGGGCAAAAATATCTATTTCTGTTCCGGAGGGAAGCTTCGAAACACTGAGTCTCACTACTTTCTTCTCACCTAATTTTATCTCAGTTTTGTTAATTATCATGAGTCAGCCAATTTTTGTTCCATGTATTCCATAATCGATCCGGCAACATCGACTTGCGTGTATCTTTCGATCCCTTCTAAACCAGGTGATGAATTCACTTCCAAAATCAAGGGTCCTCTGTCGGATTGCAATAAATCAACACCGCAAACAGATAAATTCATGACCTTGGCAGTTTTTACAACAAGAGCCCTTTCATCTTCTGTCAATTCTATATTCATACCTACTCCACCTCGGTGAATATTTGAACGAAATTCACCTTCGGGTGCAGTTCTTTTCATGGCAGCAACCACTTTTCCACCCACCACAAATGCGCGTACGTCTTTTCCCTTTGATTCACTAATATATTCCTGAATCAAATACTTTATATTCTGTTTATTGAAAGTATCTAAGTATTTCCTTGCATCATATTCTGTTTCTGCCAAAAACACGCCCAAACCTTGGGTACTCTCCAAGTGTTTAATTATCAACGGCACACCATTTACTTGGTCCATCATGTAAGGAATATCGGCCTGTTGTATACTGGGAAAGTATGTTTTTGGAACTTCGATATCGCTAAATACTAGGTTCTGTGAAGCTCTTAACTTATCGCGAGATTTAAGCAGACCATTTGCTGTTACCACTGTTTTTACTTTCATCATTTCAAACTGACGAACAACATTGGAACCAATAAAAGTAGAGGAAGCTCCAATCCGAGGAATAATAAAATCAGGTGTTTCTAATTTTTTTCCTTGGTAATAAATATGAGAGCCGGTACCGATTTTTAATTCACATCTGGAATGATCGATAATATGAACAGAATGTCCACGTTTGAGAGCTGCCTCCTGTAATCTTGATGTCGAATATGATCCTTTGTTACGGGAAAGAATGTAGATAAGCATATGCATTGTAGATTTAATGCAATTTCAACTTTTTTTTGGAGTTTGCAAAATATTGCGAACAAATAATAAAACTACAAGAAAGGTTGTATCTCCGCTATCAATTGTTCAGCTGGCATCACACCCGATTTTCTCCAAACTATTTGGCCATTTTTAAACAAAACGAGAGTAGGAACACCTCGAACATTGAATCTATTGGCAGCAGCTTGATTTTTATCTACATCAATTTTTACCACTGTTATTTTATCCTCAAGTCCGTTTTTTACTTGTTTCAATATGGGAGACATTGCTTGACAAGGCCCGCACCAAGTCGCAAAAAAATCGGTTAATACCGGAGTGTCACCATTAATAAGTTTAATAAAGTTTCCCATAATCAATTGGCCATTCGCCCCACCATACAACTTACGTACGATTTAGCTTTTTTTATAGTTGAATTCATTTCTTCATCCAAAGGATAACCGGCATTACTTAACTCCACTTTTACCTTTTCTGCACTTTCTTCGTTGCCAGAAAAAGTAACAGTTGATTTCTCGATATTCACTTTTACTGAATGTACACTCTCTACCGATTCTACTTTCCTTGTGATGGTTGAAGAACAACCACCACATTTCAAGTTTTGTATTTGAAAATTATATTTATTCATTACAACAAGGTTGATGGACATACATAGTCAGTTAGGGTTATGCCAGACTTCTTAATTGCTCCAAATCCACCTCTCACATCTGTTACTTTATTCACCCCATTTCTTTTGAAAATAGACGTAGCGATTAACGAACGATAACCACCTGCACAATGTAAGAAGTAAGCTTTGTTTGGGTCAATTTCAGCAAAATTTTGATTAATTGAATCCAAAGGAAAGTTTTCAATTCCTACTACATGTTCAGATAAATACTCACTTTCTTTCCGCACATCCAAAGGTTGTTCCATTGCACTTGCTTCAAAGTTTGTTTTGAATTCTTCTGCTGAAATAGAATCAATTTCGTCAACTTCAAAACCTTCCTTTAACCAGGAGTCGAATCCTCCTTTCAAGTAACCTTGAGAATTATCGTACCCTACTCTTGCCAATCTCATCACCACTTCTTGTTCTCTTCCTTCATCAGCAACAAGAATTATTTTTTGATTAATATCCACAATCAAAGCTCCAACCCATGGGGCAAATCCACCGTCAATTCCTATCCAAATTGCTCCAGGAATTGTTCCTTTTTTTGTGTATTCAGTTCCTTTTCTTGTATCCAACACAAGTACAGAAGAATCTTGACTCATCTCCTTAAATGTTGCTGCATCTATTGGGGTTAAGCCATCGTTGTATATTTCATCAATTGGCTTATTCACCGCTTTGTTCATTCCTGCATTTTTTGGAAAATACTGTGGTGGAGGCTTAATTCCCGTTGTCAGCTCAATAATGAATTCTTCTTTTGTCATGTCAGCTCTCAAAGCGTAATTTGTCTTTTTCTGATTACCTAGTGTATCCCATGTTTCTTTGCTCATGTTTTTTCCACAGGCACTTCCTGCGCCATGATTTGGGTACACAATGGTATCATCCGACAGGGGCATTATTCTATTTCTCAATGATTCAAATAAATGACCTGCTAAGTCCTTTTCCGTCAAATCGGATTTAATTGCCAAATCGGGTCTTCCCACATCGCCAATAAACAGTGCATCTCCACTAAATAGGTATTTTTTGTTTTCAAATTTATCTTCTAAGTAATAGGAAGAAGATTCCATAGTATGTCCGGGTGTGTGAATCAATTTTAGTTCTGCCTCCCCTATTTTGAATACTTCATTGTCGCTACCTTCATGAAAATCGAAGTTTGCTGTAGCTCCCGGACCGTAAATGATTGTTGCTCCTGTTTTTTTGGCTAAATCTACGTGCCCCGAAACAAAATCTGCATGAAAATGTGTAAGAAATACGTATTTTATTTTTGCATTGTCATTCTTTGCTCTTTCAAGATACGGTTCTACTTCTCTCAATGGATCTATAATTGCAGCCTCTCCGTTTGATTCGATATAGTATGCCATTTCAGCTATACAAGAGGTAAATATTTGTTCTACTTTCATAAGTTCTGTTTTTTTAATGTGATTATTCAAATTTAGTTTTAATCAATTATTGTCTCAGTAACATTTGTCACAAAAATCAAGGTAATTTTTGGAATTCGTTTTATTTCGAAATAAATTCCATGTAAAATATTACTGTGGCCATTGCAAAAATGAAATACCCAAAACCTTTTTTTAATTTTTTCCCATCTAAATAATTGTTTAGATAGGTACCTACAAATATACCGATTAAAGATAGGAAAGTAAAAAGAAATATAAATGTCCAATCTATTTCTAACACCATAGCATCACCCAAAAAGAAACCAAGAATTGAATTTCCTGCGATAATAATGAGTGAAGTAGCGATTGCTACTTTCATTTCTACTTTCGCAAGAATTACAAGTGAAGGAATAATTAAGAAACCTCCTCCAGCACCTACGAACCCTGTTAAGGTTCCAATGGTTAGTCCTTCAATAAGAATGAGAGGATAATTATATTTCTTTGTTGAATTTGAGATTCGTTCTTTTCGTCCCTTTATCATTGTAATCCCGGCAGGAATCATTAATAATGCAAATAACCCAAACATTGCCATTCTTCGCGTAAACGCTATTTCTCCTAAATGAAACAAGACCTCTGGTAATTCTGGAACTACAAATTTTCTTACCAAGGTTACTGCCATGATAGTTGGAATACCAAAAACTAATGCTGTTTTCCAATCAACCAACCCCTTTTTACTTTGTTTTATTCCTCCCACTAATGCTGAAACACCTACAACGAATAATGAGTAGGCTGTTGCATATTGTTCATTTACACCGAATATATAGGCTAAAATAGGTACAGCAAGAATTGAGCCTCCGCCTCCAATTAAGCCGAGTGAAACTCCTATAAGTAATGCTCCAAAATATCCAACAAGTTCTAACATTCAATATAAATTTGAACAAAAATACTCGGATTATAATTCACTAGATGTAACCTTAGTTACAAAAAAAAGTCTTTCGATTAACCGAAAGACTTTTGCTTTTAATTATGTATAATCTGACTAGATTCTATTATTTTGAAGATTTGTCGCATTTTCCTTTGCTCTTTGATGAACAACATGCTTTTTTCTCTTCTGTTGACTTTTTTTCTGTTGTGCTTGCGTGAGCTTTACCAGCTTTGCAACAAGACTTACCTTTCATTGCCGTGCATGCTTTTTTTGATGTACTTTCTGTGTTTTCCTTTTTCTTTGCACAACATTCTTTTTTGCAATCTTTTTTACAACTGTCTATTTTTTCATTGATTTCAGAGATTGTAGATACCGAAATATCTGTTGTCGCAATATTTACAGAGGCCAAAGACAATGAGACTGTGAATACTGAGAGTGCCAGAGTGATTAAGATGTTTTTCATTTGATTTTTTTTAAAATTTAATACTAAATTACAAATATTTATTTAACTCTTAATTCAAAATTTGTTAAAATTCTGCTATCGTTGTAAGCGATCCTTGCACTTTGTCTTGAAGTTGTGTAATAATTTTACTCTCTAACGGTAAGAATAAATCAATCCTTGATCCAAACTTTATAAATCCAAATTCCTCACCTTGCTCACAATTTTCACCTTCCTTAGAGTAAGTCACTATCCTTCTGGCCACGGCACCTGCAATTTGCCTAACCAAGATTTCTTTCCCTTCTTTGTTTTCCAAAACTAACGAACTTCTTTCGTTGAGTGTAGAAGATTTTGGATGCCAAGCCACTAAATATTTTCCTGGATGATACTTGTAATAATTTACTTTTCCATTTATTGGATACCATTGAGCGTGCACATTCAACGGAGACATAAAGATAGAAACTTGTATTCTTTCATCCTTAAAGTATTCTGGTTCATGCACTTTTTCTATAATAACTACCTTCCCATCCGAAGGAGCTATTATTTTATTGTCATCAATAATAGGAGTTCTTGGCGGCATTCTAAAAAACCAAATTATTAGTCCAAAAAGGACAGTTCCCATTGCAGCTAATAGCATGACTATCAATTTGATTGGAATCAACCAATTTAATATTGTTAATAGTCCAGCAATGATAAGTGCTGATACTATAATAATAACCGTTCCTTCTTTGTTTATTTTCATCTTAAATCCAAAATAAATAACACATTACTAAAGGAGCACTGAATACAATACCATCAAATCGATCTAATATTCCTCCATGTCCTGGTAATAAATTTCCAGAATCTTTCAGCCCAGCCTTTCTTTTTAACATTGATTCACTCAAATCTCCTAAAAACCCGAACAAACTTATTATGGCTGCCATACCAAGCCACAAATAAAGCGAACTTTCTGTAAAATACGAAATTAAAAATGCTGCTACCAGTGAAAAAGCAAATCCGCCAAGAACTCCCTCCCATGTTTTACCAGGAGAGATAGCTGGAGC
>CBFHHA010000047.1:0-16438 GCA_965655625.1 Flavobacteriales bacterium
ACTCTTCCGGATCTATAATTAATGCATTAGGACAAACTGTAATTCAATTTAAGAATGAGAAGACGTTGGATGTCTCTCATTTAATAACCGGGAAATACATTTTAGTTATAAAAGGAGAAAATAATGAAGTTTTAAAAACAGAAAAGTTTAATAAGTTCTAAAATATTTTTGTGTTGGAAAAGGAAAAGCTCAAAGTTATCGTCTACATTGGTAGAATTAAAATCAACCAATCATGAAAAAAATATGGATCCTTACCCTTATTCTTACTTCGTTTTCTTTTGTTTCCTTTGGTCAAGCTTCAAAGGCTGATCCACCAAAACTAACACAAATAGAAAAACAGGAGTTAAAAAAAGACAAAGAAGCCTTTAAAGCAACATTGACAAAAGAGCAAGTAGCTATACTTGCGGCAATCAAGAAGGCAAAGAAAGAAGCTAATTTAAAAGCTTTGCCAAAGAAGGAAAGAAAAGAAGCTGAAAAGAAATTTAAGGCTCAAAAGAAAGCTGTGTACACACCTGCTCAGCTGGAAATGAAGAAAGCCATGAAACAAAAGAAGAAGGCGTTCAAAAATAATTAAAACTTATCCTCTCAACACTTCACTAAAAATTTCGCGAACCGCTTGCTGGTATTGAATAGCGTTGTTGGTTTTTTTTATTTTTTTAAAGGTCTTCTGGGGATTTTCAAAGGACTGGGAAAAAAACTCCCAAAATCCTCTCATTTTCATTTTAATGGGTGTAGGACCACTTAAATATTCATCATATTCAGTGTATATCCTATCGTGAAACTCTTTGAAAACTTGCCATCTATTTTCTGGATATTCCGTCACATCATTCTGAATCATTTGCGGAAGAAACGGATCAGCAATTAAACCTCTTCCTATCATAAAGTGATGGACAGATGGAAATCTTTCTTTTGCTTTTCTGAATGCCTCCACAGAGGTGATGTCGCCATTGTAGTATAACTTGTGTTTAGTGTGGTCCACTGCCTTTTGAAACCCATCCCAATCCACCCCCCCTTTGTAGAGTTGTTTGCCAATTCGAGCATGGATGGCGATATTTTTTAGTGGAAATTCGTCCAGCATGGGCAAAGTATCCAATATTTCGGAAGCATTGTCGTAACCAAGCCTCATTTTCATCGATACCACAATGTCTGTTTCATTATGAACTCTTTCCAAGATATGACGAATTTGTTCAGTGTTTTTTACCAATCCTGATCCCATTCCTTGTTTGGTTACCATCGGGTAAGGACAACCCAAATTCCAGTTTAGTTCCTTGTACCCAAATTGTTGAATGAACTGAACTACAAATAGGAATTCATCAGCATCATTGGTCATTACCTGCGGAATAACTTCGAGCGTTTCATTGTTTTGAGGCAATATATCTCGTTCGTAAGCTCCCTTTATTACTAACTTTCCATTCAATCGTATGTAGGGTGAATAAAAAGTATCTATACCTCCAAAGTAGTGGTGAAAAGCATTTCGAAACCTAAAATCGGTAAATCCTTGAAGAGGCGAGGAGAGAAGAGTAAGATTCTTTTTCATGAATCATATGTTTGTTCTATAGAAAACATGGGAGTTGGGATTATTTCGCTGGAGGTCCGAAATTCCATTTTGCCTTTTTCCATTTGAGTTGTTCTTCGTAATCCAAAAATGTCCAAACCAATACTCGGCTCCATTTGTTTCCTTGTCCCATTGCTAGGGTCTTGTGATAAAATACTTTTTCTTCTTTCAATGTTTCTGTCAGCGCTTCCATGTGTTCTTTTTTGGAAACTAGGCTAGAGAAAAAGTAACATTTACCCGATACTGCTTTGCTCTCTCGAATCATTTTTTGGATAAAAGCTACCTCGCCACCTTCGGTCCACAATTCGTTGGGTTGTCCCCCAAAGTTCAATGTTTTGTCTTTGTTGGTGTAATGCGTTAGGTTTCTTATTTTTTTACGAGAAACTTTTCGAGCTTCTTGGGCCGACCCGTGAAAAGGTGGGTTACACAACGTAAGATCAATTCGGTCATCGGCTTCGATAACTCCTTGAAATATTAGAGAAGAATCCGATTGAAATCGTAATTCTACTTTTTCTTTGAGTTTTGGATTGTGATTCAATATGGCTTGAGCTGATTCTAGAGCAGTGGGGTCAACATCTACTCCAATAAAATCCCAGTCGTATTCCTTGCTCCCTATGATAGGATAAATACAGCTTGAACCCACGCCAATATCCAAACATTTAATTTTCGGAATGTTCCTATAATTATTCGCACTCAGAAGTTCTGCTATATGGTAAATATAATCTGCTCTTCCAGGAATGGGAGGGCAGAGGTAGTTTTTTGGGATGTCCCAATTTTGTATTTGATAGTGAAATGAGAGAAGAGCTTTGTTCAGCACTTTTACGGCTTCTGGGTCGTGAAAATTAACCGTTTCAGAATCGTATTCATTCACAAATACATACTGTGTTAATTCGGGACATGCTTCTTGTAGTTTTTGAAGTTCATATCTTCCGTGAAACCTACTGGATGGATGCAACCGTAATATTTCTTTTTTCTTTCCTGACATAATTATGTGTGACTTTCGATTGCTTCCAAAAGCAAGGGAGTGTTTCTACTAAATGGATCCATCATTTCATGTATTTTCGTTCTGTACGAAAATCGTTTTATTCTTTTTCTCTTGCGATAAGTTGAGTCAGAATGTCAATAGCTGCTGTGGCTATTTTGGTACCTGGTCCAAATACTCCGACAACTCCTGAATCAAACAAGAAATCATAGTCTTGTTTTGGAATAACTCCTCCGGCAATCACAAGAATATCCTCTCTACCAAGAGCTTTTAGTTCTTCAATTACTTGAGGAACCAAAGTTTTGTGTCCTGCCGCCAAAGAAGAAACTCCCAAAATATGCACATCGTTCTCAGCGGCTTGTTTAGCTGCCTCTTTTGGCGTTTGAAATAGAGGGCCAATGTCCACATCAAACCCAATATCGGCAAATGAAGTGGAAATCACTTTAGCTCCTCTGTCGTGGCCGTCTTGTCCCATTTTGGCAATCATGATTCTTGGTCTTCTACCTTCAATATCAGCAAATTTATCTGCTAGTTCTTGGGCATTTTTAAAATCTTTGTCTTTCATAGATTCTGAGGAATATACACCCGAAATAGTTCGGATAGTGGCTTTGTATCGTCCAAATGCTTCTTCCATCGCATCGGATATTTCGCCTAGGGTAGCTCTTGCACGGGCCGCTCTCACGGCAATTTCTAATAAGTTTCCTTCGCCAGATTTGGCTGCTGTGGTTATTTCTTCCAAAAGTCTGGCTACTTTTTTTGAGTCTCTTTTTGCTTTCAATTGAGTAAGCCTTTCTATTTGTTCCAGCCTTACTTTTGTGTTGTCTACGTCCAAAATATCCAAGTCACTTTCCTCGTCCGTTTGGTAAGCATTTACCCCAACAATCACATCTTTTCCACTGTCTATTTTAGCTTGTTTTCGAGCTGCAGACTCTTCAATTCTCATTTTTGGAACTCCTGTTTCAATGGCTTTGGCCATTCCACCCAATTCTTCTACTTCTTGAATCAATTTCCAAGCTTTGTTAGCTATTTCCTTTGTTAAAGTTTCCACGTAATGCGATCCACCCCATGGATCTACTGCTTTGGTAATCTCTGTTTCCTCTTGAATGACGAGTTGGGTATTTCTTGCAATTTGTGCGGAAGCATCTGTAGGTAAAGCAATGGCTTCATCCAGGGCATTTGTATGCAAAGATTGAGTTCCTCCAAAGGCTGCTGCCATGGCTTCCACATAAGTTCTTGATACGTTGTTGTAAGGATCTTGTTCGGTAAGACTCCAGCCTGAGGTTTGGCAATGTGTCCTGAGTGCCATTGATTTTGGATTAGTAGGATTAAATTGTTTGATCAATTTTGCCCATAACATTCTGGCGGCTCTCATTTTGGCAATTTCCATAAAATGATTCATTCCAATTCCCCAGAAAAAAGAAAGTCTTGGAGCAAACTCATCAATTTTTAATCCCGCTTTTAGTCCTGTTCTTATGTATTCGAGACCATCGGCTAGGGTGTAAGCCAATTCAATGTCGGCTGTTCCTCCCGCTTCCTGTATGTGATAACCCGAAATAGAAATCGAATTGAATTTCGGCATGTTTTCCGAGGTGTACTCAAAAATATCCGAAATGATTCTCATGGATGGAAGTGGAGGGTAAATATAGGTGTTTCGTACCATGAATTCCTTCAAGATATCATTTTGAATGGTACCTGAAAGCAGTTCTGGTTTCACTCCTTGTTCTTCGGCAGCCACAATATAAAAAGCCATAATTGGTATGACAGCTCCATTCATCGTCATCGAAACCGACATTTTATTCAAAGGAATTTGATCAAATAAGGTTTTCATATCCAGAACCGAATCAATGGCAACTCCTGCTTTTCCTACATCTCCTACAACTCTCTCGTGGTCACTGTCGTAACCTCTGTGAGTAGCTAAATCAAAGGCAACTGACAATCCTTTTTGTCCTGCAGCAAGGTTTCTTCTGTAAAAAGCATTGGATTCTTCGGCTGTACTAAAACCAGCATATTGTCTTATCGTCCAAGGTCTTATAGCATACATTGTAGAATATGGACCTCTTAAATTTGGCGAAATTCCAGCCACAAAATCAAGGTGATTGAGTTTCTCCGAATCTTGTTTCGTGTAATGGGATTTAAGCTCAATCCCTTCATTTGTTTGCCACTTCTTAGTTGCGTCTTTTTTCGATTGAGAAAGTTTCTTGCTTTTTTGTAATGATAAGGTTGTAAAATCTGGTTTCATGGTTGGTAAAAATAGAGAATTTAATTGGTACGAATATAATTACTCCTTTATTTTTTCACTCTTACCAATTCCGTAAAAAAATTATTTTCTTTTTATTTATAGTTAACTTTGAAACATGAAACTAAGAACAGAAGTACAAATTCCTATTTCCCCATTTTCGATTTCGCATCAACACAAAATCATCAGTTTTGGTTCTTGTTTCTCGGAAAATATAGGAGAGAAATTGCACACTCATAAGTTTGATATCTTCAACAATCCGTTTGGAATTCTGTTTAACCCGATTTCTGTTTGTTCGGCAATTTCAGAGTGTTTGGAAAATAAAACCTACCAAGAGGATGAATTAAATCAACACAATGAGTTGTACTTTAGTTTTAATCACCACAGTAAATATGCTGGAAACAATAAAGCTGAGGTCGTTTCTCGGATGAATTCGGCAATTCGAACTGGACAAGATTACCTCGCATCCTCCAAGGTTCTGATTATGACATTTGGAACTGCCTGGGTGCATCGAATCAAAGAAACAAATGAAATCGCGGCAAATTGTTATAAATTGCCTGCCTCTCACTTTAAAAAAGAACTTCTTTCCGTTCAGGAAATTGTGGCTGAGGTTTCCAGTACATTGTCAAAATTGAAAAAAGCTAATCCCTCTATACAAATAATTGCCACCATTAGTCCAGTTCGGCATTGGAAAGATGGAGTAGTGGAGAACCAACAAAGTAAAGGAACATTGCATTTGGCTTTGAAAGAATTAAATGAACAATTTGAGAATTTAGTTTACTTTCCTTCCTATGAAATCTTGCTAGATGAATTGAGAGATTATCGATTTTATTCATCAGATATGCTGCATCCCTCCGAATTGGCAATCGATTACATTTGGGAGAAATTTGTCGATACGTTTTTTAACAAAGAAACAAAAGCATTGAACAAGCGAATTTCTCAACTAAAAAAAGAGAAAAATCACAAACCTTTCAATCCAGAAAGCGATGAGTTTATTCAATTCTCACAGAAATTAACTGAAAAGGAAAATCAAATGTATAAAGACTTTCCCTACTTGATGAGGGATTGATTGAAGGGACCTTCTCGAGAATATTTCCTAAGACATTAATTTCCAAACTAAATTTGTCATTCTTTCGAAAGCAGGAATGACAATAAAAATTGTTTCGTTTTTATTTCAAATACTTGCTTAACAATCCAGAAACTGATTCATCCTTCGCATTTTCTGTAATTTTATTATATTCTGTTTCAGACAATTCTTCTTTCACTTTAGCCTCCACGGCCAACAAAGGTTTCTCATCGGGTGGTTCAGGAAACAAATTTTGCTCTTTGAATAATCTCCTTGTTACCACAGCCACTTCATGAGCTCCAGAATAATTACCTTTTTGTTCCAACAAGTAGGATAGAGCTATCAATCCATACGCATCTTCAGAAGTGGAATCTAGTTCTCTGCGCAAAGCATAATACTTAGCTATCAATCGTGCTGCTTCCTCAAAATCTCCTTTGGCTGTAGACACAAACGATTTATTAAAATGATCAATCATAAACATTCCCTTTGAGCCTGTTTCGGAACTGAGTTCCATGCTTTCGATATAGAATTTTTCTGCTCTATCTAAGTTTCCAACCAACCTCCACATTTCTGCATTTTGGTGGGCTCGGTACATCATCCATTTTTTGTTTCCCGATGTTTCCGCAAGTGACTTCAATCCTTCGCTCAATTCTGCCAATCTGTTCGTGTCCAAATCTCTTTGAGCGTTTCTGCACAGCGAAGTAAGTGCTCTACCTACGAGTGTGTCGTTCTTGGTTTCTTTCCCAATAGCCAATACTTTTTCTGCCAACTCCACCGATTCATTGTCTTTTCCTTCTTTAAAGAGTTGATAAGCTTCGGCAAGCATTTCTTTGGGAGCGAGCTCGAGGATTTTCTCCTCTGTTTGTATGACCTTAGGTTTTTCTTGGGAAGAGCCGCAACTTATTTGTAAGGTTGCAAGTAGTAAAAATGGAATTGATTTTTTCATAGCTTTTATTCATTTGCTGGTGTTCCTTTTTACACAGAAACCACCTCATTCATTCGTTTGTGACGAAGTTATACAAAAAATCAAATTTCCATCAATTTGTTTGGTTCAAAAGCGGTATTTCAAGCCCAAGAAAATTTGATTTTCATAAATCACACAAGGTCGGTTGGCAGATTTATTTTAAACTTTCGCTCTGCAGGGTTATTGGTCGGAACGGTTTGAATATGGGTAGTAAGGGAGTAAAAAGGACTGAACTTTCGGTTAAGCAGTTAGCCAAATCTTTGATTTGGATTTTACCTTAATTTTTTTCTAAAAGCCATATCAAAGATTTGGCGGACTTTATTCAATGCTCTGAATTTTCAATTTACTTCAAAATCCCCTATTACTTATACATTTTGTTATGGGCTTTTAGTTTTTATTCATTTTAGCAATAACGCGAAGTGATATAATTGAATCTTTAAAATTTCCAAATATTTTCACAGTACTCTGTTGAACGCCATCATTTTCTATGGAGCTCCTATTAGGTGTAAATCTTAATATAATTTCATTTTTTTCATTAGGTAAAATTGTATCTTTAGGATAAGACGTTATTGTACAACCGCAACTAGAAATTGCTTTTGAAATCAATAGGGTATTTTCGCCTATATTTTCAAAAGGGAAACTGATTGAAGTGTCTTTCAAAGTTGTTAATTCTATAATTTTAGTTTTGCTTGTAAAGTTTATTTTTGTTGGAACTAACTGTAAAATTGAGTTTGAAGGGATTTTAATAAATGAAACTTTTTTATTGTTTGATGATTCACACATTGTAAATAAGCATAATAGTGGAATTAATAAAGTTGCTTTCATTTTAAATTATTTTAAAGAGATGATATGACAAGATGGATGTTTTGTGATTTTGGTTATTTTCATTACCTATATCAATTAATATACCTTCTGGAACAGGAATTATGGCGTTTAGTTGATATGTGTTTTTAGGAAAAATTGTTTCGCTTAAAAATTCAAAATCCGAATTGTACATTTGGATAGAAAATTCTTTATAATCAGTGGTTCTAAAATAGGGGTTTTTCCATTTTATTATTTCATCAGTAGTATGTGAACAAATTTGATAATATAACTTACGATATGAATCATAAATTATCCTTTCATAACTTCCATTTTTCAAACTAAAATCAACAGAGTATGTAATGTCATCAAATCTAGTTGTATCATATTTGCTATCAAAAAATGTATTGTTGCATTTTTCAAGGTTAATATTTTCTAATTTATGATTCTTTTTTAAGATTTTTAAATTTTCTTCAGATGAAAATCCCACATAATATGAGTTATCATTACTACAAATCCGTGGAAATAGTTGACGAAAAGTGTATTCATTATTAGAATAATATTCGGAAAACATGATTTCATTAACTAAATTAACATTTATAGAATCTTTTATGCTATAATCCAAAACATAAAATGTATCATATTTCTTTAAATAATAATACGGGGCAAAATGAGAATGATAAACAATTAATTGTTTTTTCTTTTTTAAATTAACAATTGGAATAGTGTTCGCACCATCATTAAAGTTTCCATATGCAATGTTGCCAAAATCGGGAATTTTTTTTGGAGTAATATTAAAACTTTTTTCAATTTTACCAGAAGAATTTATTATGTAATATTCTGAGTTAAGTTGAGTTGAAATAATAATATACTCTTCGTTAATAAATTGAAAAGCCCTAATTTCCTTTTTATTTGGGAGGTTCTCTAAATTTATTTTTTTGTATTCAACTTTTGTTTTGTAATCAAAAAAATGAAGACAATAATCCACATTAGAATAAACAACTAAACTTGGTTTTTCCCAGTTGTAAAATTTAGCATTTATTCTGTGAGTGGGACTAATGTCTGTTTCTGTAAAGAATTTAATTTCACTGTCATAAATGAATTCAATAGTTTTTCTTTTGCAATTTAAAAAAAAAAGAACTGTCACTATAATTTGGAGTGTTTTCATAAGTAACTTTAATTCAGATTTTAAAAAAAAAGGCTTTGATTAAATAATCAAAGCCTTTTGCTTTTTATTTTATAGGCAAAACGTATATTTCAGTATTGCTTTCAGTAGCCACAACTCCAAAATAATCTACTTCATTATTTGAGGTTAGATGTTTTAAGAATGCACTCCCATTTAAAAACATTTCAAGAATGTCTGACTCAAATACACCTTCGTAGTATTCTTCATTATTTCCGAAATAGTCTGAATTATCCACTGGGTTTGGAGATAATCCGAATAATTCAGATTTTTTATTTCCGTCTATAGTTACTTCAGCAGCACAGCCTATTTTTGATTCAGTACAGTCATTTGATGAAAAACGACCATTTTTATCGCCTCCAATTTTTAATTGTGAAGGGGTGATTTCTGAATTAATATTATTACTAGGCGTTATTCCTTGTTCTTTTGAACAGCTACTTAATAGTAGTATTGAACTTAATACTGTTGTAAAAATTATTTTGGTTTTCATATTTTTTGTTTTATGTATTCATCCGAATACGGGTTTGTATTTTTTTACCACTTTAGTTCTAATTTAGGAGAGAACTTTATCAATATATTTGACTTTCAAATTATTGCTTTACTCCTTTATGAACTTTAAAACGAACTATTGTTATCCTGTTTATTTTATCATCCAAGTAAGGAAAGCACTCAGATATGATTCATACGAAACCGTTTTTGATAGTAGTATTAATTGCCCATAACTTGCTGTTACCCGGAAGTTACACAACACTTGTTTTCTCTCACTTTTTACGGGGAGTATTCGTTTAAGAGGTAGGTTTTGTTGCTCGAAATACGGATTGCCGATTCATGCGCTCAATCAGTGGTAAACGTAACTTACAAGGGAAATACAAAAAATAGAGAAATTCCTTTCTTTTTACAACTCAAGGATTATCTATCGCGAGAAGAGATATTTTTGAGTAATTATGAGTTGAAATCGAGGCGAGAAACACTCTGATTTGGTTGCTTTCATTGCAACGGAATGTTGCTTGATCGCAGGATTGGAATTAAATAGACATAAGGCGAAACAAAAACCTACCTAAACCCATTGGTTTTAAATAAAAATCACTACTTTTGCAGTCCATAATGGAAAATCCAGTCAGCACAGGATTCTTTTTAACTCAATTATAAACGCTCTCGCAATTGCTGAATACCGAGATACAAATATCACACTATGTCTGAAAATACAGAAGACAAAGCAGCTGAATCTACACCAGAAGCAGTTGAAAATCAAGTAAATGAAACAGTAACAGAAAACACAGAAGCGGTATCGACTGAAAAGTTGGTAAAGAAAGATGTGACAACAAAAGAAGCTGTTGAAACTGAAGCAGATGATGAGGTAAAAGAAATTGTTGCTGAAAGAAAATCTGAAGAAGAAAAAATTGACTTAGAAAATTTTGATTGGGATAAATACGCTGCAGGCGAAACTTACTCTGACGAAGAAGCAAAAGCAATTGAAGCAAAGTATGAAGGTACTTTGAAGTCTATCAAAAACAAAGAGTTGGTAACTGGAAAGGTGACAGCAATTGGAGATAGAGAAGTAGTAATTAACTTAGATTACAAATCTGAAGGAGTTGTACCTATCAATGAATTTAGATACAACCCAGACTTGGCGATTGGTGACGAAGTAGAATTGATTGTAGAAAGACTTGAAAACAAGAAAGGACAATTAGAAGTTTCGCACAAAATTGCTCGAGTTCATAGAGCATGGTTGAAAGTAAACGAATGTTTAGAAACAGGAGAAATCATTACTGGTAGAGTAAAATCTAGAACAAAAGGTGGATTGATTGCTGATGTTTTTGGAATTGAAGCTTTCTTGCCAGGTTCACAAATTGATGTGAAGCCAATTAGAGATTACGATGAGTTTGTTGGAAAAAACATGGAATTCAAGGTGGTGAAAATCAACCATGAATTCAAAAACGTTGTTGTTTCACACAAAGCGCTTATCGAAGCAGAATTGGAAGAGCAGAAAAAACAAATTATGTCTGGTCTTGAAAAAGGACAGGTATTACAAGGTATTGTTAAGAATGTTACTTCATACGGAGTATTCGTTGACCTTGGAGGGGTAGATGGATTGATCCATATTACTGATCTTTCTTGGAAGAGAATCAAGCATCCAGAAGAAATTGTTACTCTTGACGAAAAAATCAACGTGGTTATCCTTGACTTTAATGACGACAAGAAGAGAATTGCTCTTGGATTGAAACAATTAGAGAAACACCCATGGGATTCATTGGATGAAGGAATGAAAGTAGGAGACAACGTGAAAGGAAAAGTGGTAGTAATGGCTGATTACGGAGCATTTGTTGAAATTGCTGACGGAGTAGAAGGTCTTATCCACGTATCTGAAATGTCGTGGTCACAACACTTGAGATCTGCACAAGATTTCGTAAACGTTGGAGATGAAATCGAAGCACAAATCTTAACTCTAGATAGAGAAGAAAGAAAAATGTCTTTAGGTGTGAAACAACTTTCTCCAGATCCATGGGAAGGAATCGCAACTAAATACCCAGTAGGTTCTCAACACAAGTCAACTGTAAGAAACTTCACAAACTTTGGAGTATTTACTGAGCTTGAGCCAGGAATTGATGGATTAATTCACGTATCTGACTTGTCTTGGAACAAGAAAATCAAACACCCATCTGAATTCTGTAACGTAGGTGACGAATTGGAAGTGGTAGTAATGGAACTTGACCAAGAGAACAGAAAACTTTCTTTAGGACACAAACAACTTGAAGAAAAGCCATGGGAGCAATTCGAATCTGTATTCACAGAAGGATCTGTTCACCAAGGAACTGTTATCAAAGTTGAAGCTAAATCTGGAGCAGTAGTATCATTGCCTTACGGTATCGAAGGATACGCACCAGCTCGTCACTTGAAAAAGAATGACGGTGAAAAAGCTAAATTGGACGAAGTATTGGATTTTGTAGTGTTGGAGTTTGATAACTCTAACGGAAAGATTATCCTTTCTCATACAAAAACGTTTGAAGAAGTTCAAGAAAAAGAAGCAAAACAAGAAAAAGCAAGCACTGCTAAGAATATGAAGAAAGTAAATACAGGGAATGCTGCATCTACTCTTGGAGATATGATTGATTTGCAAAACTTAAAAGATAAATTGGAAGGGAAATAGATTTCACACCCAATTTGAGCAACCTAAAAACTCTTCTCGAAAAATCGGGAAGAGTTTTTTTTTGTTACCTTTGTTTTTTAAGAAACAGATTTTTTAATACTCACTTTACCCCGAGACGATCAATGAGTTTACAAGAGAGAGAAATACTCAATAAAACTGAAATCAACATTCTTATATCAAGATTAACTCGTCAATTAATCGAAAATCACAACCTTTTTGAAAACTCAGTCCTTATTGGTGTTCAACCAAGAGGAATTTATGTAGCGAATCGTTTGCAAAAAAAGCTCAAAGAATTGAGCGGTATAGACGTGCTTACAGGTTCTATTGATACAACGTTTTTTAGGGATGATTTCAGAAGAAAAGAAAAACCGCTCTTGCCAAGCGTTACCAACCTAGACTTTTCGATTGAGGATAAAAAAGTAATCTTAGTGGACGATGTGTTGTTTTCTGGCAGAACAATTCGTGCTGCAATGGATGCGCTTCTTACATACGGAAGACCAACCTCCATCGAGTTACTCGTATTGGTGGATAGAAGATTTAGCAGAAATTTGCCCATTGAGGCAAACTATGTTGGCAAATATATCGATACACTTTCTAACGAGAGAGTGGAAGTGATGTGGCAAGAAATTGATGGAACAGACAAAGTAATATTGGTAAAAAAATGAAAGGACTGAGTACAAAACATTTATTGGGAATAGAACATTTGCTAAAGGAAGACATTGACATGATTTTTCAAGTAGCAGATAATTTTAAAGATATTATTAACAGACCGATAAAAAAAGTACCGACACTGAGAGACATCACAATTGCCAATTTGTTTTTCGAAAATTCTACTCGAACTAAATTGTCTTTTGAATTAGCAGAAAAGAGACTTTCTGCTGATGTGGTAAATTTTTCTGCAGCAAGCTCAAGTGTAAAGAAAGGTGAGACATTGATTGATACTGTGAACAATATTCTGGCTATGAAAGTAGACATGGTTGTCATGAGGCATCCAAGTCCGGGAGCGGCAGAGTTTCTCTCCAAACACATTGACTCTGTTATTGTTAATGCAGGAGACGGAACACACGAACATCCAACTCAAGCTCTGCTAGATGCATATTCTATCCGCGAAAAGCTCGGAGATGTAAAAGGAAAAAAAGTCGTGATTGTGGGAGATATCCTTCATTCTAGAGTGGCACTTTCCAACATATATTGCCTTCAAAAACTAGGCGCAGAGGTAAAGGTTTGTGGACCTTTAACTTTGATGCCAAAACACATTGAATCGTTGGGAGTGAAAGTAGAAACAAACCTTCTAAAAGCATTGGACTGGTGCGATGTGGCCAATATGCTCCGAATTCAGCATGAAAGGCAGGAAATAAAGCATTTTCCTTCCTTGAAAGAGTATACACTCCAATATGGATTGACTCAAGAAATATTGAACTCCTTGAACAAGGAAATTATAATCATGCATCCAGGACCTATAAACAGAGGTGTCGAAATTTCAAGTGAAATTGCGGACTCTGACAATGCCATTATTTTGAACCAAGTGGAAAACGGTGTAGCAATAAGAATGGCTGTCATTTACTTGCTGGCAGGAAAGATTTAACTTTGAATTGTATAATATTTATTCTATCTTAGGATATAAATTTTATAGCCCTATTCAAAATGAGTATTACAATTGAAGAAAAAAGTAACTATAGTTTGCTGAAAATCAAAGAGGAAAAACTAAACAGTGTCAACTCTCCTGATTTAAAATCACAATTAGTCACCTTAAATAAACAAGGAAACAAAAACATTATTGTGGATATGAATGAGGTAAAGTATTGCGATTCTTCGGGGTTGAGTGCACTTCTCATCGGTAATAGACTATGCAATGAGATGGAAGGTAAATTTGTGATCAACTCTCTGCAAGAGATGGTTCAAAAAATGATAGAAATATCTCAATTAGACAAAGTATTACACATTACAAATGAAATAAACCAAGCCGAAGAGATGATGAAATAATTACTTCGGTTTTTAATTTATAACAATGAAAAAAATAATTCTTTCTATATTAATGTCAGCGACATTTATTGGATATTCACAAACATGCGCTGTCGATGTGTCTGGATTGGATGCCTACATATCTCCTGATACTTGGGGGATTATGCCTGACACAACAGACAATCTTCCTCCTGCTCAAATTGGAGTTCAGTATGACACGTTTTTATCCTTCAAGCTGCCTCAGTACGCAAACGAATTGGATCCAACGTTGCCAGCTATACAATTAGCAACTCTTCAACTGATTAATGTTACTGGGTTGCCAGCAGGTATTAGTTTCACATCTTCTGCTTCTACGACAGACAGTATTTTTTGCAATACAGTAGATTGTAAATGGAATGGAGGTGCTTATGGTTGTTTAAGAATAATAGGAACTCCATCAGTTACCGGAACTTTTCCTTTGATTATTACACTTGAAGGTAAGACAATTGGGGGGCCACTCGCCCAAACGGGTACAGGGGATATCAATGGGTACCGAATTGTGATTAATACGACAAGCCTTGAGGAGAATGAGAATTCTGAATTGGCAGTGGAACAAAATTTCCCAAATCCGTTTTCTGAAAGTACAACGATTCTATATTCAGTAAAAGGGAATACAACAGTTCATTTTTCGGTCATGAATTTATTAGGAAAAACTGTATATACTAATCAGTATTCTGCTAAGGAGGGACAAAACAGCATTGAATACAATGCACAGCAACTAAGCAAAGGAATATACTTCTATTCACTTGAATTAGATGGAAAGAAAATAACGAAAAGAATGGTAGTTACGAAATAACAACTCCAAAACTTGAAACTAAGCCAGATATATTCTCACGAGTAAATCTGGCTTTTTTTATGTTATTCCTAGTTGGGTCTATGTTAAAATCATCGGCCGTTCGAAAATCCGCTTTAGATAAGTTTGTTCTATCAAAAATTGCATTACTGAGATTACAAGACTCAAAGAGTGATTCAGTTAAGATAGTTTCTGTAAAATCAACTTCTTGTATGTCACATTCTCTAAACTTTGTTTTATTTAAGTTGAGAGCGTAAAACGAGCTCAGGTTCAAGTTGCAGGAATTGAATTTTACTTTGAAAAGAAATGGATTCACAGAATGAAATTGAACACCAATGAGTTTGGAACCAGAAAAGGATACTGTTTTGAGTGAAGTATGGGCTAACTCAACATTACTCAAATTGCAGTCTATGAATTCGCAATCTAAGAATTCAAAATTAGAAAATACCTTCCCAGAAAATTCACACTGAATGAATGAACACTCTCGATAAATCGCGCGCTCCAAACTTTCAATTTTTGTGAATTCTTTGGCTGTGATTTCTTTTAACATACTATAATTTTTTTTACCCAAACTCCCTTTGGATGATAGAGTCGCAAAAGATAAACTCCTTTTGATAAGTTGTAAACGTCTATTTTATCCAAATTCCTTAGAGTTCCATCAGTATTTTTTTCATGATTAAAGTTACTTACAATTTTCAACTTACAGACAGAATTACCTAAAAATGAAACTGGCACAAGTATTGACTTTAAGAATTGACTGAAACATCCAATTGCAATTAAAACAATTGTTAGTCAGTCGATTAGTTTTAATTTAACCATTTGAATAGATGTAATTTTAGGAACCACCTAATTATGAATCTGTCAAAATGACCCACTATATTATGAATGAAAAAATGGAAGATGGATTTTTACACTTTGCTCAATCCAATGACGAAGGTGAGTTTATACCTCTAATCACAACCGAGGATGAGGATGAGATGAATAAGGAAGAATTTCCTGATGATCTGCCTATTTTGTCCTTAAAAAACAATGTGTTATTTCCGGGAGTTGTGATTCCTATTACAGTAGGAAGGGATAAGTCGATTAAGCTGATTAAAGAAGCCTACGCTGGAAATAAGATTTTGGGTGTGGTATCTCAGAAAAATGATAAAATTGAAGACCCTGGATCTGCAGATGTGCACAAAATTGGTACAGTTGGTCAAATATTGAAACATTTAAAAATGCCTGATGGCAGTACAACAGTGATTATTCAAGGTAAGCGAAGGTTTGAAATTGAAGAGTTTACTCAAGAATCACCATACTTGAGAGCAAAGATTGATACATTTAAAGAAACCAAACCAGATGAAAATGACCCTGAATTTTTTGCGTTATTTTCGTCCTTGAAGGATTTGGCTCTGCAAATCATTAAGGAGTCACCAAGTATTCCTTCCGAAGCTTCTTTTGCAATCAACAACATTGAAAGTCCAACTTTCATGATCAATTTCATTTCATCTAATTTGAATGCGGATGTCTCCGAAAAGCAAAAAATGCTTGAAGTTCTTGATATGAATGAAAGGGCAAGATTACTGCTACAAAACTTGACGAATGAACTGCAGTTATTGGAGTTGAAAAATGATATTCAATCGAAAGTGAGGACGGATTTGGATAAACAACAAAGAGATTACTTTTTGCATCAGCAAATGCGCCAGATACAAGAGGAATTAGGAGAT
>CBFHHA010000048.1:0-15864 GCA_965655625.1 Flavobacteriales bacterium
CCAATAAATCTAGGATGTCTTCATCGTCATCTACTAGTAAAATTTTGTTTGAATTCATAGTGCCTTAAAATTGTTTAACAAATAAAAGATTTTTTTCCTTCTCCCTTCATTCTAAAGGAAAAAGCCACATAAATATAACGGTGTGTTAACATTGGGTTAATATTAAACCAAGTTCTTTGCATCAAATAAAATACACGATGAAAAGCACATTATTTTTAACTTTAATTCTTCTTTCGGCCATTAGTTTTGGGCAGTTCACCCTTACTGGAACAGTAACAGGTAAAACAGATGATTTAATAGAACCAATTCCTTTTGCAAATATACTCATTAAAGGAACAGACAAAGGAGCTTCCACGGATTTTGACGGAAAATTCACTTTACAACTTAAAAAAGGGACTTATGTATTAATAGTTTCATCGGTAGGTTTAGACACAAAAGAAGTGACTGTAGAGATTGTAGACAAAGATCTCTTACTTCCTATTGAGCTTTCGTCTTCTTCTACAACAATTAAAACCTTTACTGTAATAGACAGAGCGGTGGGAGGATCCAAAACAATGGATATTGCCGAGGTAAAAAATGCAGATGGAGTAGATGTGGTAATTGGAGAGCAAAAAATGAAAGAGGCCGGAGTTTCCGATGCCAGTGGTGCTGCCAAAAAAGTAGTTGGTTTGTCCGTGGTAGGTTCTGGAAATGTGTATGTGAGAGGAATGGGAGATAGGTACAACTCTGCTTACCTCAACGGTTTGCCGATAGCTTCACCAGATCCAGACAGAAAAGTGATTCCGTTAGATTTATTTCCTACGAATGTGATCAAATCTATGACAGTGAAAAAAGCTTTTATGCCAAACATGGAAGGAGATTTTTCGGGCGGAGCGATGGATATTTCTACCAAAGATTACCCAAGTGAAAAAGTATTTAAAATTTCGCTCGGTACCGGGTTCAATTCTCAATCAATAGGAAGAGAGAGAATTACCTACGAAGGAGGCGGTTTGGATTATTTAGGATTTGATGACGGAACGAGAGCTATTCCCGAGAGCATAGCCAACGAAGAGGCTTACCGTTCCACTGAAGGGAGTCAATCACTTTTTGCAGTAAACTTGAATCCAGTGATAAAAAACACATTGCCTAATTCAAGTTTTGGCTTATTTGCCGGAAATTTATTTGAATTGAACAATGATAAGAAATCTAAAATTGGATTTTTGGTTTCGCTCAATCATTCGCACGACAACCAATATTCTTTCGGAAAATACAGAGTCATCAACAAACAAGAGGATGTTCAGATAGATTATAATTTTGAAGATTACACCACAAATACTTCTACTTCGGCCCTGTCAAATATTGGGTATGAAATTGATAAAAACAACATAATTTCTTACAACTTTTTGTATGTAAATACATCTAGCGATCAGGTAAAAGAAGTGTACGGATCTCACTGGGATTACGCAAGAAATGTATACGCAAGAAGATTTACTTTCAAGCAAAACAACTTGATGAACAACCAAATAACGGGTTCTCACTTTTTGATGAAGGACAACAAGCTAAGAGTAAACTGGTCTGCGGCACTGAACAACGCAAACAGTACAGAGCCAGACAGAAGACAGTTGGTTTATTTCTTTGATGACAAAGAGGATACCGAGAACTATACCATCAATGCGACAGACAGAATTGAAAATCACAGGTTTTTTTCTTTCTTGAACGAAAGACAATTTACCGCAAAAGCAGAGGCGAAGTACATTTTTAAGTACAACACCGAAAATGTAGAAGACGGAGCTAAGCTGGCTTTCACTGCAGGAGGAATGATAAAGAGAAAAAACAGAGATTTTGATTTTACACAATATGTATACGACATGAACTTGTCTTCCTCTTCAGTAGATGCAATGAACCCAGACTCATACATCAATCCGTTTTCACACGAACAAGGAGAGTTTAGCATTCAGGAAGCATTGAACCCAGCGAGCGCTTACTTGGCTACCCAAAGCATTAATGCTGGATATGGATTTTTGGATTACAACATTACTCCAACTTTCGAAATAATTGCTGGGGCTAGAGTTGAATTGAGCGACCAAAAAATATCTTATTTGGATCAAACACAGCCAGACTTTAAAAGAATTAATAGAATCGTTTCCACAGATGTATTGCCTTCTTTAATCATGAAGTATCAGCCAAATGACACCAATATCTTTAGGTTTTCGGCAAGTAAAACTATTTCAAGACCTGGTTTCAAAGAAGTGGCGCCATTTCAATACACAGAAGTATTTGCCGGAGCTACTACGGTGGGTAACCCAGAGTTGGTAAATGGTGAAAACTACAATTTTGACTTAAGGTATGAGCGATACCCAAGATTGGGAGAGTTTATGGCATTCGGAGTGTTCTACAAACATTTAATAAATCCAATTGAGAAAACAATGGAGGTGGCTACAGGACAGCTACAATCGTTCAGAAATGCCGGAAACGCAATGGTTACCGGTGCGGAGTTTGAATTCACCAAATCTCTTTCATTTCTTACCAAATCTGATTCTTCTTTCTTGAAATATGTTTCTCTCGGAATTAATGCAATGTATTTGTACTCAAAAGTAACCTTTGATCCGAATGCAAACTTGGCCCAAACGAATAGTGAAAGAGCTCTTCAAGGTGCATCGCCTTACTTATTGAACGTAGATATTGCTTACTCCAGGACTGTAAAAAAAGACATGAAAGTAAATGCTAGTATCTCTTACAATGTATTCGGACGAAGAATATTTAATGTAGGGATCTACGGATTGGGTGACGTGTATGAATTACCAGTAAACTCATTGAATTTTGTGGCAGGAGTTGAACTAAAACACTTCACTTTTGGACTAAAGGTAAAAAACATCTTGAATCAAGACATACGATTTGAACAAGAAACAGACAACGAAGCAATTCTTATTAACTCAACAAGAAGAGGAATATTTAGCTCATTAAGTGTAGGTTATAAATTTTAATAAAAAACCACCCATTATTAACAGAAATGCATCTATGGTTTATAGATGCATTTTTAATTTAACGTTAACCTTAATTTCGTAATTGTTAAAAATTCCTTAACCTATTCGATACTTTCAAGTAAGGTTTATTCCTGATTTTTGTAACAAACAATAAAACAGAAAAAAAACAGAAAAATGAAAACAAATTTCAAAACTTACGGAATGATGTTATTGGCAGTTGGAATGTTGAGTACAACAGCTTGTAAAAAACCAAAAGGATGTACAGATCCAAACGCTGAAAACTACGATCCAGACGCAACAGAAGATGACGGCACTTGTATTTCTTTACCTTACAAAGTAGAAACGGTAACAATCTCCGGACAATCTTACGAAAAAGTAACAGGAACTATCAATGAAAACTACACGTTCACTAGTAACAAAAAATGGTTGCTAAGTGGTGGAATATTTGTATCATCAAATGCTACATTGACTATTCAAGCAGGAACTGAAATATTTGCAGCAGATGATGCAACAACTCCATTTTTATCGATTGCAAGAGGATCCAAAATCAATGCTATTGGAACAGCCTCTTCTCCTATCGTAATGACAACAATAAAAACTGTAACTGGTACTCCTTCTGCTGGAGATTGGGGAGGAATTATCATTAACGGTAAAGCACAAATAAACAACGGTACCGAAGCTGAAGGAGAAGGAGGGACTGGAAAATATGGAGGCTCTGTAGACAACGACAATTCAGGAACAATTAAGTATGTGCGAGTTGAGTACGCAGGAAAACTATTGGGAACAGACAACGAACTGAATGGATTCTCTTTTAACGGAGTAGGAAGCGGAACTACCGTAGAATACATTCAAGCATACCGTGGTGCAGATGACGGAATCGAATTTTTTGGAGGAACTGTTTCTGTAAAGTATGCAGTATCTACAGGAAATGAAGATGATTCTTTTGATTGGACTTACGGATGGAGAGGAAATGGACAGTTTTGGGTTGTAAACCAAGAATCTGGAGGTGGTGACAGAGGAATTGAGGCAGATAACAACGGAGATGACAACACGTTGGCTCCTTTTTCAAACCCTACAATTGCCAACATTACTTTGGTAGGAGTGGACGATGGAGATGCATCCAACACCGGAATGAGATTGAGAGAGGGTACTAAAGGAACAATTCACAATGCAATTGTAACTGGATTTCCAAAGTATGGAGTAAGAGTATCTGATGCTCAAACAACTACAAACATGACTGCTGGAGAATTGGTGATGCAAAACTCAAATGTTTTTGGAAATGGAACAGAATTTAGAGACGCTGCTACTTTTTCAGGAGATGCAACAAACTCTACATCTGCAATAACACTTTCTGGTTACGTGGGAACTTCTACAACAAATGCAGCAGACCCAACAACGTTAGGTTCTTGGTTTTCTCCAGGATCATTTGTGGGAGCTGTTGAAACAGGAAACGATTGGACTGCTGGATGGACTAAGTAATCCACCAAACTATAATAAACCTGAAAAGGGTAGCGAGATTTTTCTTGCTACCCTTTTTTTTGTTCAAAACTCTAAGGGAATTATTTTCCTATCTTTTTCTTTATTTCATTGAGCTTCATCAAAGCTTCTACCGGTGTTAAGGTATTGATATCTACATTTGCAATATCGTCTCGTATGTCTTCCAAGATTGGGTCGTCCAAATTAAAAATGCTTAATTGCAATTCCTCTGATTTCTCGTTCAGTGTTTGTTTAATGTGGTTGTTTTCAATAGTTGAATCATTGGTTTCTCCACTTCGCTTCTCTAGTTTGTCCAAAATCTCTTCAGCCTTTCGGATTACGAAACCTGGCATTCCCGCCATTTTTGCCACATGAATTCCAAAACTATGGTTACTTCCGCCTTCCACTAGTTTCCTCATAAACAAAATCTTCTTGTCTATTTCTTTCACAGAAACATTAAAGTTCTTGATTCTAGGAAATTGTTTATGCATTTCATTTAATTCATGATAATGAGTAGCGAACAATGTTTTTGCTTTTTTCTGAGGATACTCGTGAATGTATTCCGTGATGCTCCAAGCAATAGAAATTCCATCGTACGTGCTCGTTCCTCTTCCAATTTCATCAAGCAAAATCAAGCTACGCTCTGATATATTATTCAAAATACTGGCAGTTTCATTCATTTCCACCATGAACGTAGACTCGCCCGAGGAAATATTATCAGATGCTCCTACTCGAGTAAAAATCTTATCCACAAAACCCATTTCTACCGATTCTGCGGGCACAAAGCTTCCCATTTGAGCCATTAGTACGATCAAGGCAGTTTGTCTTAAAATAGCTGATTTCCCAGACATATTGGGTCCAGTAATCATAATTATTTGTTGTGAGACATCATCCAAAAATACATCATTTGGAATGTATTCTTCACCAACCTGCAAGCAAGTTTCAATTACTGGATGACGCCCATTTTTAATGGTCAATTTTGTAGAATCATCCACTATTGGTTTGCAATAATTATGATGAATTGCCTGCATGGCAAAAGAGCTCAAACAATCTATTTGTGCTACTAAATTTGCGTTGTGTTGAATGGAAACAGTAAAGTCAGAAAGTTCTAAAACAAGGTTTTCAAAAATAGACGATTCCAAGGCAAGAATTTTTTCTTCTGCACCTAATATTTTTGTTTCGTATTCCTTTAATTCTTCTGTGATGTAACGCTCGGCATTTACCAAAGTTTGTTTTCTAATCCATTCTTCGGGTACTTTGTCCTTGTGGGTGTTTCTTACCTCAATGTAATACCCAAATACATTATTAAAAGCAATTTTGAGCGAAGTAATTCCTGTTCGTTCGCTTTCTCTTTGTTGCAAATTGAGTAAGTAATCTTTTCCAGAAAAGGCTATTTTTCTCAATTCATCCAATTCCTGATTTACTCCTTTTTGAATTACATTTCCTTTGTTGAGCAACACAGGTGCATCTTCAAATAGTTCGTTTTCTATTTTTTGTCGCAAAGAATCACAAGAATTAATTTGCTCACTAATTAGCTTAAGAGCTGGAATTTTTGAGGAATCACTGAGCTCTTTTACTGGGACCAAAGCATCCAGTGAATGCTTGAGTTGATTGACCTCTCTAGGCGAAATTTTTCCAATTGATACTTTTGAAACTAATCTTTCTAAATCGCTAATTTGACTGATGTGGGAAGTAATCTCATCCAGTAGAGCTTTGTTGTTTACCAACCCTTCGACTACTTCATGTCTTTCGGTAATAACCTTGGTGTTTTTAAGTGGCAGAAGCATCCATCTTTTCAGAAGTCGAGCTCCCATTGGAGAAACCGTTTTGTCCAACACATCAATCAAGGTTGTCGCATCCTGATTGTTGGATGAAATGAGCTCAAGGTTTCTTATCGTAAATCGGTCAAGCCAAACATAATGATCTTCTTCTATCCTAGAAATTGTTGAAATATGCTTTGATTCCTTGTGGTGAGTCTCAGACAAGTAATGAAGTGCTGCACCTGCAGCAATAGTGGCTACTTTTAAATCCTCTACACCAAATCCTTTGAGGGTTTTTGTGTTGAACTGTTTGGTGAGTATATCGGTGGCAAAATCTGCTTTAAAAACCCAATCTTCCAATTGAAAGAAATAGAATTTATTTCCAAACAATTCATTGAATTTCTTTTGATTGCCTTTTTGGAATAAAACTTCTGTAGGCTTTAGGCTTTGAATCAGTTTATCGATGTATTCAGCAGACCCTTCCGCAACTAGAAATTCGCCCGTAGAGATATCGAGAAAGGAAACACCAATAACATGTTTTGTAAAATGAACAGCAGCCAAAAAATTATTCTTTTTTTGCTCTAGTACAGTATCATTGAAAGTTACCCCTGGAGTTACTAATTCCGTCACCCCTCTCTTCACGATAGTTTTCGTCATTTTTGGATCTTCTAATTGATCGCAAATCGCTACTCTGTAGCCAGCTCTTACTAGTTTAGGCAAATATGTGTTCAGCGAATGATGAGGAAATCCAGCTAATTCGATATGAGCCGCTTTTCCGTTTTTTCTCTTAGTCAAAACGATCCCTAAAACTTGTGCAGCGATTTTAGCATCCTCTTTAAAGGTTTCGTAAAAATCTCCTACACGAAACAACAATACGGCATCAGGGTGCTTTGCCTTTATCGCGTTGTATTGCTTCATTAAGGGGGTTTCTTTTACTACGTCTTTTGCCATGTTCGTTTCGTTTTTACAAGTTCTAAATGTACAAATTTCTCATCAGCTGTCAGTCTTGTTTTTCGATCTTCTTTCGTTTAATTAATCAATATACTTTTTGCATTCTCTTACAAATTAATAAGCCTTTCCCAAAACCACTTGATGTTTTCTTAAATTTCTGCATACAAAAAAAAGCCGTCCTACTTTTTTCAAAGCAGTTCGGGGTTAATATTCCTCGAATTACCGTATTTTCGTAAAAAATTTGAACTCATGGCACTAAAATGCGGAATTGTTGGGCTTCCCAACGTTGGAAAATCTACTTTGTTTAATTGTTTATCGAATGCGAAAGCACAATCTGCAAACTTTCCTTTTTGTACGATCGAACCAAATTTGGGTACTATTTCCGTTCCAGACAAACGATTAACAGAACTAGAAAAATTAGTAAAACCTGAAAGAGTAATGCCCACAACTATAGAAATTGTGGATATTGCCGGATTGGTAAAAGGTGCAAGTAAGGGGGAAGGTTTGGGAAATAAATTCTTAGCGAATATTCGCGAAACCGATGCGATTATTCACGTATTGAGGTGTTTTGATGACGATAATATTGTGCATGTGGATGGAAGTGTAGATCCAGTGAGAGACAAAGAAATCATTGACATAGAATTGCAAATGAAAGATTTGGAAGCGGTGGAAAGCAAAATAAAATCTCTAGGAAAAGCGGCAGCTTCTGGAGATAAAACAGCGGTTCGTCAGCACACGATCCTTACCCAATTGAAAGAAAAATTAGAGGCAGGAAAATCGGGAAGAGAAGTAGGAGTAGAAGCAGAAGATGATGTGAAATTTGTGAAAGAATTACAACTATTGACTACCAAGCCAGTGTTGTATTTGTGCAATGTAGACGAGGGATCTGTTAGCGAAGGAAACAAGTATGTAGAGCAAGTGAAAGAGGCTGTGGCTGCAGAAAATGCTGAGGTATTGTTTTTGGGAGCGGCAATAGAAGCTGACATAAACGAGTTAGAATCTTATGACGATCGCCAAGAGTTTTTGGGCGACATGGGGCTGGAAGAACCCGGAGTAAATAAACTCATTACAAGTGCTTATAAATTATTAAATCTGAGCACCTATTTTACAGCAGGTGTAAAAGAAGTAAGAGCTTGGACCATCACAAAAGGGATGACTGCACCACAAGCCGCGGGAGTTATCCATACCGATTTTGAGAAAGGATTTATTCGTGCAGAAGTGATTAAATACTCTAATTTCATTCAATACGGATCCGAATCTAAAGTGAAAGAGGCAGGAAAAATGGGTGTAGAAGGAAAAGAATATATGGTAGAAGACGGAGACATTATGCACTTTAGATTTAACGTGTAACTCTCATTCTCATATTTTTTTTATTTTCTATTAATCAAATTGGTTGTATCAACCAGCTATAATTACAATGTTTATGAGAGAGTATGCACATTTTTTTTATGAGTACTTTGTGGCTCGAGGAATGGAAACTAGTCTTTCCAAGTATTTGAACGTAGCAATAATGTTGCTCATTTTGTTTGTTCTCGTCTTATTGATTGATTTCACAATCAAACTAGTAATCAGGCGAATATCTGTAAAGATAGCTGCGGGTACAAAAACTCAACTTGATGACATTCTCATTACCAATAAGTTACCAAGGAAATTGGCTCATGTTCCAGCAATTGTGTTATTTCATATATCTGTACCGCTTGTTTTCCAAGACTTTGAAAAGGCCGGAAATATAGTTGAAAAAGGAGTGGAAGTACTAGGAATTGTCTTGACTTTGTACATTGTACGAAGTGTGTTACGCTCGATAAAGGATTACCTCAAAACCAAACCTCAATACCGCGACAAACCGATAGATAGTTATATCCAAGTATTCATGATATTTGCTTGGTTTACAGGATTTTTGTTTTCATTCACTGTCATTACAGATACCGAAGTATGGCAGTTTTTAACCGCTTTGGGAACGATATCTGCCGTAATTATTTTAGTATTTAGAGATACAATTCTTGGTTTTGTTGCCAGTATTCAGGTTTCGATAAACGACATGGTGAGAATTGGAGATTGGATTACTTTCGAAAAATATGGCGCAGATGGAGATGTGATTGAAATAAACTTGGCAACCGTAAAAGTTCAGAACTTCGATCATACCATCACTACGATTCCTACTTATGCCTTGATCTCAGATAGTTTTAAGAATTGGCGAGGAATGCTCGATTCGCAGGGAAGGAGAATAAAAAGAGCGCTTTTCGTACGTCAAGATACCGTAAAATATTTGACAGAGAGTGATATTCAAAAATTGATGCAAATTGATTTTTTAACCAATTATTTGACTCAAAAAAAAGAAGAACTATCGAAGTTTAACAGCGAGCATGTAAAGAACAAAGAGCTTATATTGAACGGGAGACATTTGACTAATCTTGGCGTCTTTAGGAAATACGTTGAGCTGTATCTTCAGCAACATTCTGCAGTTCACAAGGATTTGATGTTTATGGCTAGGCAATTGCAGCCCACACCTTATGGAATCCCAGTAGAAATTTATGCCTTTTGTAAAGATAAAGTTTGGCAGAATTACGAATATATCCAGGCAGACATATTTGATCATTTGCTGGCTTCCATTCAATACTTCGATCTAGAGGTATTCGAATCTCCCAATAGCAAAAGTTTCAAATAAAAAACCCTTTCGAAAAATGAAGGGCAAAAAAAACTCGCTAGATTCCTAGCGAGTTTTGCATAAACTATTCTCAATCAGTTAGTTGTTTCCCTCGTTGTTTGGGGTAACAATAGGCGTTTGAGTTTGTAAAGTGTTTCTGTAGTTTTGGTCAATTCTGGAAGATTCAGAAACTTCTTCCGCTCCAGGAGTCCCAATTATCATGGAAGAACCAAGGGCAAGAACTACGATAAAGATCGCTAAATACCAAGTCGCTTTTTCCACCACATCATTTGTTTTCTTTACACTTCCTAATTGGTTGGCCGAACCAAAAGAGGAATCAATTCCTCCCCCTTTTGGGTTTTGGATGAGAATTACCAACATCAACAAAACCGCTGCAATGATGGATAAAATAAATACTAAAGTGCTCATTATAATTGTAATTTAATTCTGTTCGTTTTCTCTAATTTTCTTAATTAGGTCAGCAAAGTAAGCTTTTTTTTCTGAATTTTTCAAACTTAAACGCTCATAAATTCCTATTGCCTTTTCCGTCAGTCCTTGGCTTAGATAAATTCGTGCCAGAGTTTCGGTGGCAAAATTGTCTTTGTCTAGCAAGCTCTCACTAGCCACTTTTGTGGGTGAGTAAATGGCTTGTTTCGTGTCAGATTTATTCAATTTAATATGTCCAGAATCAGTTTTTCTTTCGGCAATAAATTTGTCTACCAGTTGCTCAATACTTGGTTTTTCTTCGGGAGTTGGTTCTGTTTCTTTCGTTTCAAAATGTTCCTTGGGAGCCAGCCAGTCATAAAAACTAGATGGCGCAGCTTTTTCTTTTTTTGTGGTGCTTTCTGCAGATATGGATACTTCTTGTTCGATTGGTTTGGTTTCAACTTTCTCGTCATTTTCCTCCTCTTCCTCTAGCAGCGAAACAGAGCTCATGGCACTAGAAAGAATTAGTTTTTCTAGTTGCGAATCTTCCGAATTGGCAAGCTCTTCTTTTTTGGTCGAAAGTAATTCTTCCATTGTTTTTGAAGCGGAAATAACGGTTGGCTTTTCAGTCGCTTCTATTCCCTCTTGGTTCTTCTCAACCTTTACCTCCTGAGCAGGTTCTTTTGGTTTTTCTATCTCTGGCGATGTGTCCTCGCTCTTTTCAATAAAAAGGGGTTCGCTCTTGTTTTCAGAATGAATGAAAGAGTACAACACCTCTCGATCGGGAACAGAAATAGCAGTCTTTTTCAATTGAGATTCGAACAGAACATTTTCTTGCTCGTGGTACACTTTTGCCAAAATAAAAGACAAATTACTCGAATAGGGATATTCAGCCAAGAGATTTTTTAAATCCTCTGCTTCTTTTTCTTCCAGTGAAAAAGGGTTTTGTATCCATCTTATGAAATCTGATTTTGTTACCAATCTCCTAAAGTTTTGTCGAAAATATCTTGAGTAATTTGGTCGAAAATCTCTTCGATTAATCTATCCTGAATGGAATTTATGTCGCTCGAGCTCGAGTAATCTGCAAACCTGGTGAAAGATTGTTCAAAATTTTTCTTCTCCTCTAATTTATTCTGGAAATTCACTTTCACCGAAATAGTCAATCTGTTTTGGGCAGCTGTTTGGTCTCCCTGAACAGAGATAGGCTGAATGGTATAGCTCGAGATTGTTCCTTCATAATTCAAATCTCCGTTGAGCGAAATTAGATTCAGTTTAGTTTGAGATTGAAATAAATCTCTCAATTTTTCAGTAAAAGTAAAACCAATAGTGGACGGACCCAATGAGGCTTGATTCGAAAACTGATCGATAGAAATGGTTTTTAGGTTGGGATCAATTGGTCCGCCTTGGGTCGAGTAGTTGATTTTACAACCCGCCAAGCTTCCAATAAATAGGCAATATAAAAGTCCATTTTTTAACATCAGGACAAAAATAACGAAAACAAGATGATTTTGGTATAAAAACTTCTTCAGATGATTTTGTGGGGAATGAATTGGTGCAGTTTTTCTGTTTGGTTAATTTGTAACAGAGCAACCTTTTTTCCCTTATCTTTGTCGTATGGAAGAAAGATTGCCTATAGAATCGTGGTTGCCGATAACTAAAAAAGAAGTAGAAAAAAGAGGTTGGGAGGAATTGGATGTTATACTTATTTCGGGAGATGCGTATGTGGATCATCCTGCATTTGGAACCGCAGTGGTAGGAAGACTAATCGAGCGAGAAGGTTTTCGGATAGCCATCATTCCACAACCAAACTGGAAAGATGATTTACGTGATTTCAAAAAAATGGGAAAACCTAAATATTTTTTTGGAGTGACTTCCGGTTGCATGGATACCATGGTAAATCACTACACGGCAAACCTTCGTTTGCGATCTACTGATGCCTATACGCCAGGAGGTAAAGCAGGATTTCGTCCCGATTATGCTGTGGTTACGTACAGCAAAATAATCAAAGAATTGTACCCCGATGTTCCCTTGTTGATTGGAGGAATTGAAGCCTCGTTGCGAAGAGTTACTCACTACGATTATTGGAGCAATAAATTGATGCCTACCATCCTAGAAGATTCTGGAGCCGATTTATTGGTGTACGGTATGGGCGAAAAAGCCCTGAAAGAAATACTCCAAATGTTGAAAAAAGGAGTTCCTTTTCATCAACTAACCATGGTGCAACAAACGGCTTACTTGAGGGCAAAAGAAGAAGGTATTCCGAAAAATAAAAATTGGAAAGATTTAACGCTACATTCTCATGAAGAATGTTTGAAAGACAAAAGGAAATATGCAGGGAACTTCAAACATGTTGAGCAAGAATCAAATAAATTAATTGCCGATAGAATCATTCAAGAAGTAAACGGAAAGAACTTAATTATCAATCCGCCTTACGACACCATGACGGAGACCGAAATTGACGCAAGTTTTGACTTGCCCTACACTCGATTACCTCATCCAAAATATAACAAACGTGGAACCATTCCTGCTTACGAAATGATTAAATTCTCTGTGAATACTCACAGGGGTTGTTTTGGTGGATGTAGTTTTTGTACGATTTCGGCTCACCAAGGAAAGTTTATTGCGAGCCGAAGTGAAGAATCTATTTTGAAAGAAGTAGATAAGGTAGCTTCCATGCCCGATTTTAAAGGATATTTATCCGATTTGGCTGGGCCATCGGCAAATATGTATAAGATGAAAGGGAAGGTGCAATCTATTTGTGATAAATGTGTGAGCCCTTCTTGTATTCATCCTGTGGTATGCAGTAACCTGGATACTAGTCACAAACCAATGACCGAGTTGTACAAAAAAGTAGATGCCAATCCTAAGATAAAAAAAGCCTTTATTGGCTCGGGAATTCGGTACGATTTGTTGACTGAATCTTACAACAAAAATGGAGATTCCAATGACATGAAAGAGTACATGGAGCAACTCCAGACTCGCCATGTTTCGGGAAGATTGAAAGTTGCCCCTGAGCATACAGCTCCAGATACGCTGAAATTGATGCGAAAGCCCGATTTCAAGCATTTTCATTCTTTTAAAGAAAAATACGACAAGATTGACAAAAAATTCAACCTGAAACAAAAGTTGATTCCTTATTTTATTTCTTCGCACCCAGGATGCAAAGAAGAAGATATGGCGAACTTAGCTGCCGAAACCAAAGACATGGGTTTCCAATTGGAGCAGGTTCAAGATTTTACGCCAACTCCCATGACTGTGGCTACCGTAATTTATTATGCGGGGATTCATCCTTATACCATGCAACCGTACTTTACTCCAAAAACCAAGGAAGAAAAGCAAAATCAGCACCGTTTTTTCTTTTGGTATAAAAAAGAAAATCATCCTTGGATTAAGAGTCAATTAACGAAAGCAAAGCGTTTTGATTTGTTGGATAAACTCCTCGGAAGACCAGGAGGCAATAACAAAGAATCTGCAAGAAGTGAGTTTTCTGGTAAAAAGAAAGGTGGAAATCCTTCGGGAAATAAACCAAAATGGCTGGCTGAAAAGCACAAGCAGACAGCAAAAGGAAGAAAAAAGAGGAGGTAGATTAGTTGTTTGTTGTTTTGGTCCAATAAGAGACTTCCACTGAATTTTCAAAAAACTATTTTTCACCGACTAATTTATTAATATTTTTTTGTAGGACTTTATTTCTTTTAGTGAGAAATTATTAAATGCTTCGTAATAGTTATCTGTTTCAAAAAAAACTTCAAGGTAGAAACATAATTTAATCCTAAAAAGTTAAGATTAACGAACTTTCGGCAGTATGTTATATCATGATGCTTCTTATCCTTGTATTGTGATTTTCTATCCGCCTAAATTATTTTTGATATGCTTCCAATTTCCTATCTCATAAATTCTTGACAAAACCCTTACAGCCTTATTTTTTAATATGTTAGCACCAACATGCTTGTTGTCAATGTTTAAATTTTCCTTAATTATCTCTTAGAGCGCTAAAGTTGGTCATGTGTAATTAAAATTTATTTTGTAATTTAATATGTCTTAAAATCTATCTAACTATTTAAAATGGACATCCGATCAAGAGTTTTCTTGGAATCAAAATTTATTTACTATGCGTTCTTATTATGTATTTATTATTTTTATTGTATTTTTTTCATGTAAAAAATCTGAATTTTCATCCTTTAATAAGACGACTGACAATACAGAGCTAAAACAGTCGTTAGCTATAGAGCCTAATTGGGATCCTCATGTTATTGAGTATTGTGAGTCTATGGTTGAAATATCAGGTCAAATGATTGAGATTTTAAATTCTGAGGATAATATGTATTCGGGCTTTTTTGATAGTTCTTATTTAAACCTTGATTCGCTTTCTACTTTTGAGTCAGTTTTTTTGGATGCTGGTTTTTCACAAAACATAGAGATGTCAAATTTGATGAAAAATGTATTGAATTCAGCTGAAAATTTGATAGAAGAAAGTTCCTATTTAAATGAATTGTCTGAGAACGAATTAGAAGAATTGTTTCGAGTTGTTATTTCTGATTTGATAGACGATGAAGAGATACTAATCGGTGCTACTCCGGGTAGTATTTGTAAGACTAAATACGATAACGCAGTGGGTAGATGTAGAGCAATGTCAGCTGTGGGGTTAGCAGGGGCTGGTGTTAGTGCAGTTTTTTCTTTTGGAATAGGAACACTTATAGGTGCCGTAACCATGCTTTATAGTTTAAACGAATGTTTAAATTCTGCTCAGATGGATTATAAATTTTGTCTTAAAAATTTTAAATAATAAAATCTCAATTCATTTCATAAACCTATGAACAATATTCTGCCTAAAATACCAAAAGACAAAAGAAATAAACTAGAAATTATAAATGCTGTGTTTATAATCGTAATTTGCGTTGTGTTTTATTTTTGTAATCAATCCTATCAATTTATTTTTATGCTTGGATTGCCCATATTGATAATACAAATAATAGTTAATATTATTTTTTACAATAAGCATAAAATCAGATGATTTTTTGATGAAAGTTTTGACTTTCACTAAACATGTGGACAAAAAAATAGGAATATCATATCATCCAACTCTCAAGCTAAAATGGCTTGGTTGTTTTTTGTCGTAAATCTTTGAAAGTCATGCATACTTTTTTGTCTTTTATTCCCTTTCAAATTCCCAATAAATTCCTTACTTTTGAAGCTTAAAATTTCATCGCAAAACACATGTCAAAAGCATCTACCCGAATTGCTACATTAGAACAAGCCCAAGAGCTTGGTTTACTTCCCGAAGAATTCGATAAAATCAAAGAGATTTTAGGGCGAACTCCTAACTTTACCGAAATGAGTATATACTCTGTAATGTGGAGTGAACATTGTTCGTACAAAAACTCAATAAAGTATTTGAAGACACTTCCAAAAGAGGGTGACCACATGTTGGTGGAAGCGGGGGAAGAAAATGCTGGGTTAGTTGATATTGGAAATGGATTAGCTTGTGCGTTTAAAATAGAATCACACAATCACCCCTCCGCATTGGAGCCTTACCAAGGAGCTGCAACTGGAGTGGGAGGAATTAACAGAGATATTTTTACGATGGGAGCAAGACCTATTGCTCAGTTAAACTCACTGAGATTTGGAAACATTGAAGAAGCCAGAA
>CBFHHA010000049.1:0-13281 GCA_965655625.1 Flavobacteriales bacterium
CAATGATTTACCTGTAAATTTTTCTCCAATAAAGGGAGTGTTTTTTGATTTGGACTTGATATTTGACTTGTCGAAAACCCAAACTAGCGAAGGATCAAACAACGTGAGATTTGCTTTCGTTCCCTCTTTTATTTCTCCTTGTTCTAGACCAAAAATCTTACTAGGTCCGGTAGTGAATTTTTCAATTATTTCTGCCGTATTTAATTTGCCTTTTAAGATACTGTGAGCACAGGAAAAAGCAGTTTCCAACCCAATTATTCCAAATTCAGCCAAGTCAAATTCCAATTTTTTATCCTCAATATCGTGAGGAGTGTGGTCTGAACAAATAGCGTCAATTGTGCCATCTTTTAGTCCTTGAATCAAGGCATCGATGTCTTTTTGCTCTCTAAAGGGAGGTAAAACTTTGTAGTGCGAATCAAATTCATTTGCGTTTTTATCGGTAAAGAAAAGTTGATGAGCGGCAATGTCGCAAGTCACTTTCAACCCTTTTTCTTTCGCAACTCGTATGAGATTAACCGATTTTTCGGAAGAAATGCAAGAGAAATGAATGGGGCTACCGTGGTAGTCTGCCAAGGCTAAATCTCTTTCAATTCTCAAGGTTTCGGAAAGTGAAGGAATTCCCTTTAGCCCCATTCTGGTACTGGTTTTTCCTTCGTGAATTTGTCCACTTGAGGAGAGAGAATTGTCATTCGGAAAGCTAACTATCAGTTTATTGATGTTCTTTGAGTAGAGTAGAGCTTTGGACATTAATCCAGTGCTTACATCTTGTTTGTCGTCAGAGAAAGCTACTGCGCCAGCCAAACTCATTTCAAACATTTCAGAAAGTTCTTCCCCTTTTCGTTCATGACTCAATGTACCCATCGGAGTAATGGAAATTGGCAATTGATTTGATACATTGTGTATAAAATCTATTCGGTTCTTGCTATCTAGTGGTTGCTTGGTGGAAGCAGAGATTATTAACTGAGAAAATCCTCCAGCTATTCCGGCTTTGGCTCCTGTTTCAATTGTTTCTTTCCATTCCTCACCGGGTTCGCGCAAATTTGATTTGCTATCTATCCAACCTAAAGAAACATGCAAATTAGGAAGTGAAATAATCGAATGACTCGAGTCCGCATGATCTATCGAATCCGATATTTCTTTGATAATGCCTTCTGTTATTAATATGTCCTTAATTTGACCATGAAATGGGGAGGAGGTACAAATAATTTTGGCCGATTTTAAAAGCTGGTTGGTCTTCATCTTTCATTTTGTTTTTCAAAGTTAGGAATAAAAAAAGGAATGAGAAAACCTAGATGAAATGCTTATTCACGATGTTGGTATAGGTTTTTAGCGTTAGTGGTTTAATTAGAAAGCCATCCACATGATCAAATTTTTCTGACCTAATTTGATCATCATCATTCATAGAGGTAGTTAGCATATACAACACGATTTTCTTCTTGTTGTGGATCTCTAATTTCTTGTATTCTTCCAAGAATTCCCAACCGTTCATAGTTGGCATATTTATATCTAAAAAAATTAAATCCGGAATATCGCAATGAGCTAATTTATCATCCGCGAGAAATTCTAGCGCTTTAACACTACTTTGGATTGCTTCGGTTGTATTGTTTAGATTTGCTTTTGTTACAATCATTTTGGCGATGAAGTTTGTTGGTTCATCATCATCTATTAGAAGTACAGAATTTAATTTTGTTGTCATAATGAGATAGTTTATTTCGGTATAGTAAAGTAAAATGTGCTCCCCAGGCCTGGAGAAGATTCTACCCAGATTTTTCCACCATGGAGTTCTACAATTTTCTGGCAGTGAGCAAGTCCTATTCCAGTTCCCGCGTATTCATCTTTGTTGTGTAATCTTTGAAAGATAAGGAATATACGTTTCAAATGAGTTTTTTCAATTCCAATTCCATTGTCCTCTACATGAAATTTCCAATGATCAATTTCTTCAGTAGCCCCAATTTTTATTAGTGGATTTTCACCTTTCTTTTTGTATTTAATGGCATTGGTAATTAAATTGGTAAACAAGGATATTATCTCAATGTCCAATCCTGAAATAACAGGCAGTTGTTCAATTTCAAACTTTGCATTTCTTTGAACTATCAGGGTGTTTAGGTCATTTAATAGATTTTTTAAAATTAGATTCGTATCCAATTCAGAAATTTCAAAATTTTTCCCAATTCTCGTGTAATCCAACAGTCCTTTTATCAAATTACTCATTCTAGCTGAAGCATCCGAAATATATCTCAAATAGGTATCAGCATTTCCTTTTATACTACCGCTGTATTGTTCGAGCATTAAATCTGTAAAGCTGATAATTGTCCGCAAAGGCTCTTGTAAATCGTGAGAAGCTACATACGCGAATTGTTGTAATTCTTTATTTTTTTGCTCAAGTTTTTCTAAGTATAGTTTGGTCTCCTCTTCCTTTTTTATATGTGTAATATTGATGTGAGACCCCAACATTCGAACGGGATTCCCTTGGTTATCCCATTCTATCACCTTTCCTCTACAAAAAACCCATACAATTGAGCCGTCCTTGTGATGATACCTCAATTCGCTGTCAAAAGGAACTTCTCCTTTCGATTGCACATGAGCGGAAAACAATTCAAACACTTTGGGTAAATCTTCTGGATGGATGATTTTTTGCCAAGCTTCAGGGCTGTTTTCCATTTCATGATCCTCATAACCAAACATTTTCTTGAAAGTCGGGCTTAGATACTCCGTGTTTTCCGGAATATTCCAATCAAAATATCCTGCAAAAGTAGATTCAACGATATGATTAAAAATCATTTCTCTGTCTTGAAGAGCTTTTCTTGTTTCTTTTAGTTCGTTTTGAAGGTTTTCGATTTCACTCATGTTGGTTTTGTATTTATTTCTTAAAATTATCAGCAACGATAAGTTCTTTTGTTCCGTGTCCCCAAGAATAGAATCCTTCTCCAGATTTCACTCCTAGTTTTCCTGCGGTTACCATATTCACAAGTAACGGACAAGGGGCATATTTTGGATTTCCAAATCCATCGTGAAGCACGTTTAATATGGACAAACAAACATCCAAGCCAATAAAATCAGCTAATTGAAGAGGTCCCATAGGATGAGCCATTCCCAATTTCATAACAGTATCAATTTCTTCTACACCTGCCACACTTTCGTACAAGGAGTAAATCGCTTCATTAATCATTGGCATAAGGATTCTGTTGGCAATAAAACCGGGATAATCATTCACTTCCACTGGAGTTTTTCCTAATGCTTTGCTCATCTCCATAATTGTTTGAGTTACTTCATCGGTAGTAGCGTAACCTCTAATTATTTCAACCAATTTCATAATTGGAACCGGATTCATAAAATGCATTCCAATAACCTTATCAGGTCTACTGGTAGCCGCACCAATTTGTGTAATGGAAATAGAAGAAGTGTTGGATGCTAAAATGACGTTCTTAGCGGTTAATTCATCCAGTTGCTTGAAAATATTCAGCTTTAAATCAATGTTTTCGGTAGCAGCTTCCACTACAAGCTCCACGTCACTTACACCCTCTGCCATATCTGTGTAGGTCGTGATGTTCGATAAGGTGTTGTTTTTTACTTCTTCGGTAATTCTTTCTTTTGTAAGAAGTCTGTCTAGGTTTTTAGTAATTGTTGCAACGGCTTTATCAAGCGAGTTTTGTGAAATATCTATTAAGGAAACTGTAAATCCAGATTGCGCAAATACATGTGCAATTCCATTTCCCATTGTTCCGGCTCCGATAACGGCTATTTTTTTCATAGTTTTTTTGATTTGATGCAAATATAGAGATTTGCAGTTTAATTTTTCGTTTGTTTAGAGATGGATAAAAAAGCTTTTAAAGCTAATTCATAACTAAGTAATCCAAAGCCCGAAATGTGCCCAATGCAATTTGGTGCTAAAATTGACTTACTTCGAAAATCTTCTCGAGCAAAAATATTTGAAATATGAACCTCTAAAACAGGAACGGAGATAGCTTCTATTGCATCAGCAATTGCCACCGAGGTGTGAGTGTAACCTCCTGCATTGAGTATAATTCCTTGGTATTTTTCCGATTCACAAGCCTGTAGTTTATCGATAATTTCACCTTCAATATTGGATTGAAATACGTCAAATTCGTAAGCTGGTTTCAACTTTTTTAAATAGTCATCTAGGCTTATGTTGCCATATATTTCTGGGTTTCGAGTTCCAACTAAATTTAGATTTGGACCATTGATAATGATTAGTTTCATAGGTCAAATTTAACCTAAACCAACGAAAATATCCTCTCTTTTTTATTTTTCTTCCTTGTGCACTAAACAACCTACTTTTAAAAATAGAAGAATGGAGCCGATTTAGCGCAAAAAAAAATTATCTTTGGGGCTTACAAGAGAACAAAAACAAGTCATGGACAAAAATACCTTAGTAGGAATCGTATTAATAATAGGAATTTTATTCACTTTTCAAATAGTGAATCAGCCCTCCGAAGAAGAGTTACAAGAAAGAAGAGAACAACAAGAACAAGCTTTTTTATCCGATAGCATCACAAACGCTGAAAAACAAGCTAACTTGACACTTGAATCAAATGAAGTTGCGATTGATTCCTCTTATACTCAAGTAGAAAGAGACTCAATTGCAATAGCACAACAGAGTGAATTAAATAAAAAACTTTCACAAACTTTTAGTGTTTTTGCTCCATCAGCTCAAGGAACAAAAGAATATTACTCTATTGAGAATGAGGACTTAAAGATCACTATTTCCAGTAAGGGTGGAGAAATTGTAAAAACAGAATTAAAGAAATACCAGAACTACAGCAATTACATGATTGCGAAAGATTCATTAAAAGATGTTCCGGCAAAAGATCTACCAATACTTGAGCCCTTGCAATTATTTGATGAAGATTCGAGTTCGATGTCTTTCAGATTTGAAATGAAAAACTCGAAGGATATTGAAACAAAAGAATTGTTTTTTGTTCCTGTAAAAACAGAACAAGATGAATTAATCCTGAGAGCTATAACAAGTAAAGAAGGAAGCTTTGTGGAAATGAAGTATCGTTTAACAGAAAATTATAACGTAGAATATTCATTAGATTTTGTTGGGCTAGAAGGAGTAGTAGAAGGAGATGATATGACTTTTAATTGGGAGCTAAAATCTCTTGTTACCGAAAAAGAAGCAGAAGGACAAAGCAGAATGAGTAGCGTATTTTACAAGCCAAGTGATGACGGAAGGACTTATTTAAGTGAAATGACTGAAGACTCGGAAGAGTTGGAATCCAAAACTGATTGGGTCGCATTTAAACAATGCTATTTTTCCAGTGTAGTGATTTCAAAAGAAGGTTTTCAAAAAGGAGGTTCAGTTTTTTCACGTCCGTTAAAAACAGCAAGATATTCTGACGAATACAAAGCAGAACTGAATGTCTCAACAGAAATAAATAACCGAACAAGCATACCAATGACATTTTTCTTTGGTCCCAATGATTACGATATTTTAGCCTCACACGAAAATGAAATGGAAGATATTATTGATCTAGGTTGGGGGATTTTTAGATGGACTGCAAAGTGGCTGATAAAACCAATTTTCAACTTTTTGAATAATTTTGGAATTGCAATGGGTCTCATAATTCTACTTGTGACTCTTGCAGTAAGATTAATTATTCTTCCATTGACTTACAAAAACTATAAGTCGAGTGCAAAAATGAAAGTGCTGAAGCCAGAAATTACCAAAATAAACGAAAAGTTCAAGGATGGGGATATGGCTGAAAAGCAAAGAGAAACAATGGCACTTTACCGAAAATCAGGAGTAAATCCAATGGCGGGTTGTTTACCCATTTTTATCCAAATGCCTATTCTTTTGGCTGTCTTTAAATTTTTTCCATCCAACATTGATCTAAGACAACGTTCTTTCCTTTGGGCAGAAGATTTATCTACTTATGAATCGGTGTATGAATTGGGGTTTAGCATTCCAGCCTATGGAGATCATGTCAGTCTTTTTACATTATTAATGTGTATTTCCACTATTTTCTATACCAGAATGAATAGTAGTCAAATGAGCATGCCTTCTCAACCTGGTATGCCAAATATGAAGGTGATTATGTACTTAATGCCTCTAATGATGTTGTTCTTTTTGAATAGTTTTTCTGCAGGTCTTACTTATTATTACTTATGTGGAAACTTAGTCACAATGGGACTTATGCTATTGGTGAAGAAGTACATGATAAATGAAGATAAAATTAGGGCAACGATTGAATTAAATAAAACAAAGCCTAAGAAACAATCTGCTTTTCAAAAGAGAATGGAAGAGGCTATGAAGCAACAACAGGCTGCTCAAAAATCGAAGAAAAAATAAATTGGAAAACTTCTTGTTTTCGAGGAATAAAACATAGAGTATGAAACACATTTTTATTAGTATAGCACTTTTATCTACCTTTACTTTCGCTAGTTGTTCAGCCAGAAACCAAGAGGTTCAGGCTAATTCTAGCGGGGTGGACCAAACAAGTGAAAAAAAGACTGAAATGAAATCACCTGAAAATGCTAGTGCGGAGTCACTAGACATGAACAGTGAAGAGTTTGCCGAAATGATTGTTATTTCACTTTCCAAAACACCGTGTTTTGGTGTTTGCCCAACTTTCAATTTTACGGTATTTGCAAATGGTATGGCGCGTTATGAGGGGCTAAAAAACGTGGAAAAAATTGGGATATTTAAAGCTAAGCTGTCTAAGGAAGAAATTAGTCAATTATTAAACGGAGCTTTATCAGCAGGATTCTTTTCCCTTGAAGATAGCTATGACAATCCCTCTGTGACAGATTTGCCTAGCACAATTACCTACCTGAATATGGAAGGAAAAGAAAAGAAAGTGCTATGCCGATACGAATGCGATGATCGATTAAAAAAAGTCAATAAAATGATTGAAGCTTTTATCTCAAAAACAAAATGGAAATCACCTGAATAGATTCAAACTAACCTTTAAAATAACTATTCCTTGGTAAATTCAATGCCAAGTTTTTTTTTTGTAATTTAGAGTGATTAATCTTTTATTTTTCCTATGAAACTCCTTTTTCTTTCAGTCCTCACTGCCCTGAACTTAGCGTCATTTTCGCAAAGTAAAAACTTTCGATTTTTAGGAAATTGGAATGACACCACAATTCCAACAAATGCAGGTGGATTTACCTACAATGAAGTTTTTGGTTTCGAGATAAAAGGAGTAGAATATGCGGTTCTTGGTTCGACTCAAGGATCACACATAATTGATATTACCGACCCCTCAAACTTAATAGAAGTGGATTTCGTACCTGGTCAATACAGGGGAAATGTAACCCACCGAGATTTTGATGTAAGAAATGGCTACCTCTACATGGTATGTGATCAGGCAAATAGTAGTTTGCAAATAGCAGACTTATCTTTTTTACCAGATTCTGTCAGTGTGGTGTACGACAGCAGAAATTTACTGGTTCGTTCCCACAATATTTTTATCGATTCAGCAAATGATTTGTTATATTCTTGTGGCGGAAATACTCAAATTGGGACAAATGAGTTAAGAATAATTGATATTTCAACCCCAACAGCCCCAAGGCTAGTAGCTGATTTGCAAAACGATGTAGTTTGGTGGAGCTCTTTCGTGGGTTATGTGCACGATATTTTTGTCCGAAATAACATTGCGTATACAAATGATGAAAATGCGATGCACATCATCGATTTTAATAATCCATTGAGTCCGATTATTTTAGGTACAATCTCTAGTTACTCGGATCAAGGGTATAACCACTCGGGTTATTTAATGGATGACGATACAACCTACGTAATGTGCGATGAAACTCACGGGAAACGGACAAAATTCATGGATGTTTCAGACGTTACCAATATTCAAGTAACTGATTTGGAGGGTCCAGCATTGCCAAATAATAGCCAAATACCTCACAACCCAATTATTAAGGGAAACTATGCCTATGTGAGTTATTATTACGATGGAGTTCAAGTTTATGATATTTCCAATAAGTTTAACGTAAAAAATATAGGATACTACGATACCTATCAAGGACCAAATGCTCCTGGAGGAGAAGGTTGCTGGGGTGTTTATCCATTACTTAGATCAAATAAAATTTTGGCATCGGACAGAAGGAGAGGTCTTTTTGTATTGAATCATTTAACACCGCCCAAAGTAAATTTTGATACTTCTAGTTTTTCACAATCTGAAGGAGATGGACTCCAATATGCTGGCTTTAACTTATCCAATGAATTGGATGATACGGTAACAGTAATCGTTGATCTAGACACTACAAATAGCACAGCTGTTAGAAATTCGGATTATTCTTCAAGCATAGTATTTCCTCGTACTTATAAGTTTTCGAACGGAAAAATAAAAGACAGTATTCCCTTTTTCTTAATTGATGATTTGGATGTTGAAGGGTTAGAAACAATTATCTTTACCATTACAGCTGTGATTAATGGTGAAATTGGCTCTATTTCAAAAGATACTGTTTTTGTTCAAGATAACGAAGTAGTAGGTATAAGTGAGCAAAATAAATCACAGATAACAATGTTTCCTAATCCCATCACTCAAGGAGATTTTTTATATTTTTCCGAAAAAGTTAGTTCAACTTTGTTCAATGTCAAAGGAAAAACAATCAGTCGACAATCGACAAATCGAATAGATATTTCGAATTTGCCAAAAGGGGTTTACCTAGTTCAATATGACAATAGAACCGAAAAACTCGTCATTCAATAAGTATTGAAAGCATTGACCTACATAGGAATTTTTATATTTCTCTTAGGCTATTCAATAGTTCGAGGTCAAGACATTCATTTTTCTCAATTTTACAATTCTCCTCTTACATTGAATCCGGCAAATACTGGATTGTTTGATGGAGATTACCGATTTGCTGGCAATTACCGAAATCAATGGAATGCCGTCACAGTGCCTTTTGCGACTTTAAGCCTCACGGGCGATTTGGCCAATTCTTTTGGAATAAAAGGGCTTGGACTTGGGGCCGTATTTAGTCACGACAATACCGGTGATTCAAAATTTACCACTACTGTCGTCAATGTGTCGGGAAGTTATGTGTTGAGTTTCGCCACTGATAAAACTCTTTCTTTTGGTGTTCAAACCGGTTTTACTAACAAAACCTTAAGTTTTGATGAATTAAAATTTGACGCTCAATACAACGGTCTCTCCTTCCAACAAGGCCTTCCCAATAGGGAGAACTTCGCGGCAAACCGACAAACATTTTTTAATTTTCATTCAGGTGTAAGGTATGCCCAAAAAATTGCTAATAGGAAACATTTTTCAATAGGATTGGGTTTATTTAACATCACAAAACCGAAGGAAAGCTATTTCAATAATGAGGCAATAGAATTAGACAGAAGGTTTGTAGCCGATGCAAATTATCAGTTTGATGTTACTTCCGCCATTGAGTTAATTCCATCTATGTTTTTGATGGCTCAAGGAACTTACTTTGAATACATTGTAGGAGCTAGAGGGAAATATGTGCTGAGCGATTTGGTTGGCGCAAAACAGGCAGCTTACATTGGGTTGTTTTTTAGAACAAAAGATGCAGGATTCATAACGGCCGAGTACGATTACAATAATTGGCATTTTGGGTTGAGTTACGATATTAATTTATCTACCTTACGGCAAGCAAGTAAAGGCAGAGGTGGAATAGAATTTTCGGCTATATACATTCTGAAACACCTCAAGAAAAGTGCGGAAAAATTCAAGAAATGTCCAGATTATTTATGAAACAAAGCAGCGTCATATTGGTCATTTTTCTGTGTTCATTTGTTCAGAATTGGAGTCAGTCGCGTAATCAATATCTGAACATCGCAGATGAATGTGCAGAAAAAGGAGATTATGTATGTGCTACCGTTCACTACAAAGTTGCTTTGGCTTATGATTCATTAGATTTAGAAGTTATGTTCCGCTATGCTAACTCGCTCAGGTTATCCAACGAATACGAAAAGTCGCTGTATTATTTTGAGAAAATATATAAGAAAGATGGAGGTAGAGAATATCCCAAAGCTGTTTTTTGGTTGGCTACCCTTCAAAAAATAAACGGAGATTATCTAGAGAGTTACAAAACTTGGAAACGGGTAAAAACAATCTATCGAAGAGGAAATTCGTACGAGAACAACAAAGCAAAACAGGAAATTAAGGCTTCTGTCTATGCAAGAAGATCTGAAAAATATCGAAACGAAGCCATAGTGAAAAATTTAGGTCCAGGAGTGAATTCCGGAGCCTCCGAGATAAGTCCGGTTTTATTTGAGAACAAACTATTATTCTCCTCACTTAGAGCTAAAAACATGGGCGAAAATGGAGAGGTATTTGATGAGTTATATGCGTTTAAGCTATACGAAGCGGAGCTGTCAGATTCTATTTGGGCCATGAAAAAGGAGCTGCCTTTGGTCATAAACTCACCTCAATATCAGGCCGCTAATGGGTGTTTTAATGAGGCTGGCAATTTATTCTATTTTACTCGATGCAATTCAAGTAATGAATGCGATATTTTTGTGTCTAATTATGAAAAAGGCAAGTGGAGCAACCCACAAAAAATTGCAGTGAGCGAACCGAACTCAACCGAAACTCAACCAATGAGTTGCCAAATTGGGGAAGAGGAATATTTGTTCTTTGTGTCGAACAGAAAAGGAGGAATGGGAGGAATGGATATTTGGTATTCGAAAAAAGATAAGCAAGGAGAATTTCAATCACCGATTAATGCGGGAGAAACTATTAACTCGCAGGATAATGAAGTTACCCCTTTCTACGATAATCAAAATAGTACGTTGTATTTCAGTTCAGACTGGCACGCGGGATTAGGTGGTTTTGATATTTTTCAATCCAAAGGAACTCCCGTCAGTTTTAACCGGCCCCAAAATCTTGGCGCTCCAATAAATTCTCGATGGAATGACTTGTATTATTTTGTGGACAGTGATAACGAAATAAATTACCTTGCATCAAATAGAGCAGATTTGAGTGTAAACAAAGTATCTACCTGTTGTAATGACATTTACTCTGTTACTTTTCCCAAAGAGATAAAACCCAAAGAAATTGAAATTAATACGCTTGCAGAGCTAAACGATTATTTACCTGTTACTCTTTATTTTCACAATGATCGACCCAATCCGAGAACAAATAGTACCACCACCAATTTGAGTTACTTGAGTACGTATGAAGATTATGTTGCACGAATTCCTACTTATGAAAAAGAGTATTCCGAAGGAATGTCAGGAGTAAAGGAAGAAGAGGCAATTCTTGATATTCAAGATTTTTTTAGAGAATTCGTTGAGAAAGGGGTTAAGGATTTAGCTCTGTTTACCGAGTTACTCTTGTTGGAATTAGAAAAAGGAAATCATATCGAGCTAACTGTTAAGGGGTTTGCAAGTCCGCTAGCCAAAACAGATTACAACGTAAACCTTACCGAACGAAGAATTTCAAGTTTGGAGAATTACCTCATTCAATTTGAAAAAGGAAAATTTATTCCTTATCTCTCCGGTATGTCCGATAATGGTGGGAAATTAACAATCAAAAGAATTCCCTTTGGTGAGTTCACAGCAAGCAGTCTGGTAAGTGATAATTTAAATGACAAGCGAAATTCGGTATACAGCAGAGCGGCAGCTTTGGAGAGGAAAATTGAAATTCAATCGGTAAGTTTGGGAGTACAGCATGATTCGATACCTGTGATTACTTTCGACAAAGAATTAGTGCAATTAGGGAAGAGGAAGAATGGCATTCCTATTCAGGTCAAATTTGAAATCTCAAACACTGGGAAAGCTCCTTTGTTAGTTTCGCGTATAGAGGGATCATGCAGTTGTACTGTAGTTGAAGAAGATGCTTTTCAATTGAATCCGGGAGAGTCGAGAGTTGTTGAAGCTGAGATAAATACCGAACAATTATTTGGAGATTTATCAAAAACTATCACTGTGTACTCGAATGCAGAGCCCAAAGAAAAAACATTTGTCGTACTTTTTGAAATTATAGAAAGCAAATAATATTATGCCTTACTTCGATAGATACGTCCAACTTTCCACTTCTACAGATATGGAAACTACGTTGGTAGAAAGTCACAACCATTTAGTCCAATTAATTCAATCTTTTTCGGAAGATGAAATGAATTATCAATACGCTGAGGAAAAATGGACCATAAAAGAAATTGTACAACATTTGATAGATACGGAACGTATATTCGTGTATCGTGCTTTGAGATTTGCCAGAAACGACAGCACGGAACTACCTGGATATGATCACAATCAATACGTAAGGGAATCAAATGCCAACGAAAAATTTAAAAATCAGTTGCTAAATGAATTTGTTGCCGTTCATAGAGCAACGATTATGTTTTTTAACCAATTACCCGAAATAGCTTTATCCAGAAAGGGAATTGCAAGCGGAGAAGAATTGTCAGTAAAGATGATTGCTCATATTATCGCTGGTCACACTCAGCATCACCTTTCTGTAATTGAAGATAAGTACTTACCAACTATGAAAAAATGAAAAATCTAATCTTCTTTATTTGTCTTGTTTTAAGTTCAGTTTCTTATACTCAATTACTTACTCCTCAACAAATTATGTTTCCAACCTCTCAAGGAGATAGCTTGGAGGTTGATGTATATTTGCCCAATGCATCCGGTTCGTTTCCCGTAATTCTTATTCAAACTCCGTACGGTAAAAATAGATATAGATTGGGTTTACCATTAGGTATTATAAGGAATTTATCAATCAGTAAGTATGCCTTTGTGATTATGGACTGGCGAGGTAGATTTTCCAATGCGAGCAAAGCGCTACCTGGAGTAGGAACCGGTGAGGATGGTTATGATTTAGTAGAATGGATAGCTACACAAACTTGGAGCACAGGAAAAATTGGAACTTGGGGTCCTTCCGCTCTGGGAAGTGTCCAGTTTGAAACAGCTAAAAAACAACCACCACACCTAACTTGTGCAGTTCCTTTGGTAGCCGCACCACATTTTATGTACGAGCATTATTACGCTGGAGGCGCTGCCCGAACCGAGTTGATAGAACAAATAGATAATTTAGGTTTTGGTGTGTCTTCCACCGTATCTGCCAATCCTTATTACAATACCACTTGGTCAGTAATTGAAAACTTATCGGTATATCCAGATAGTATAGAAGCCCCCATGCTTATGATTGGTGGCTGGTACGATCATAACACCGAGTCTACCATTTTTCAATATGATACCTGCACCAAAAACTCTTCTTTGCCAACCGGTACGAAGCATCATTTATTACTGGGTCCTTGGACTCATGGTGGAAACGGAACGTCTTATGTTGGTTCTGCTAATCAAGGACAGTTGAATTATCCGAATGC
>CBFHHA010000050.1:0-13197 GCA_965655625.1 Flavobacteriales bacterium
AAAAACTATTTCTCGATTTTTTAGAACTTTCCGCCCTTTCTTTTTAAGCGGATGCAAATCTAATACCTTTTGTTTAACTAACAAAGTTTATGTAAACTTTTTTAATCTTTTTTTCCTAGGCACCTTCTGTGTATTTGTTAGAACTAACCCCCTCTCTCTTTATGCGGATGCAAATGTAGGTAATCCACCCATTAATTTCCTAAATTATTTACATTTTATATCGAAATAAATTTTAAATTGCTTACAATCAAAATACTACACTATGGATTGCTCACAGAAACTACTTGAGTAATGCCGTTAATAATCTTTGATACAAAAGATCTAACTATTTCCTTTTCTTCAAAACTCAATTGTACTCCAAACCATTATCGCTTTATTCAATTTCATATAATAGTAATTCTTGTAAAAACCAAAAAAAAACAGACAAATTCAAAATGCTTTATCAATTTTCTATCCTACATAAAAAAAATTGAATTGAATCCATTCTTTAACAGCTAGTTTATGTAATTAATGGAAAGCAACAAATTTAACAAAAGAAGAAATATATTTGAGTAAGAAATCTATCTAAACTCTTCGCTACTAGTGTTAGTTAATCAAATAAATTAAAGTCTTCCTAACTAGATATAACTCAGAAGGAGAATTAAGGGGAATTTATACCAAATCATATTATTATCTAATATGATGGTTTTTAACAATTACATTTTTTTATAACTAAACATACCATTATTCTCTTTTTTCTGGGTTCAGTTTTAAAGTGACTTAAATTTTAAGTAGCTCATTATTACGTAATACAATTCCAAACTATCTTACACAAAAAAAAGGCTTTAATAAATTAATATTAAAGCCTCTTGAAGATTTAATAAATCTCTTTATTTAGAGATGACTAATCTTTTGGTAGTAGTAAAGAATTTATTTGAAACTACAACGGAGTATACTCCGCTTTCAAAATCATTTACATCTAATAGGATAGTATTTTTTTCACTGTTCAGGGTAGTTGTGTATACTGTTTTTCCTATTGCATCGAATAAAGTTATTGTTACTAGTTCCTTTGCGTTTTGCGAAAGCACTTCAATGTTCACTGAACTTGATGCTGGATTTGGATAAACAACTATGTCATTATCATTAACAATGTATTCATCTAGGCTGACTGAGTTAACTGAAGTACAGGCTGTAGTATCAATACATCCGCTTGGTGAAGTAATTTGACAAGCATAATTACCGTTCCTGATTGGTGTGAATGACTGTAAAGTGTTTCCTAAAATGAATGAGAAGTTTCTATCACAGTCTAACCATTTGTAAGTTACCCCTGTAGTGTTAGCGGTAAGAGTAACTCCTGAAATTGAAACTGTACCTGCTGAAACAGTATTAATCGTCAGGTTAGTAGTAATAATGAACCTACATCCTAATGCATTCGTTGTGGTATCTTTGTAAGTTCCCGTTGCGAAATAAGTAGTACCAGTTTCAGGTACTGAGTAGGAATCACAAGCAGAAACTGTCCTATTTACAGATGTTGAGCTGTTAATTGTTAGAGTAATATCCATTATACTATCGCAGCCTGAAACATTTAAGATTGTATCTTTATACAGTCCGGATAATGTCCATACTTTTCCCGAAGGTGAAGTGAAAGAATCACAAGAGGATACTGAGAATGCAGAGTTGTTTTTGAAACCCATTGTAACAAAGAATTGTAAGGTACTGTCACATCCTGTAGAGGCAGTAACCGTATCTCTGTAAACACCTGAAGTATAAACATATCCTTTTGTTGGTAGCCTAAATGAATCACATACTTGTACATTGATAATTGGGTTGTTGTAGGTAATTACAAATAAATCAAGTACTCGAATCGAGTCACATCCTAAACTTGAAACTAACGTATCTGAGTAAATTCCCGTAGTAGTATATCCAACCGTACCAAGAAATGAACTTGATCCTGCACAGATTGTATCAACAATTGTATCTCTTGAAACTGGGCTAACTTTAAGAGCCATTGTTACTATACTATCACATCCTGCTGCGGTCTGAACTGTATCTGAATAGGATCCTGTCGTTGTCAAGGTTTGAGTCCCGAAAGTAATTGAAGCTCCCATGCAAATTGTATCAGCAATTGTGTCTCTCAAGATGTCGTTCACCAACAATTCCAATACTGTGATTGAATCACATCCTGCTGCGGTCTGAACTGTATCTGAATAGGATCCTGTCGTTGTCAAGGTTTGAGTACCGAAAGTAATTGAAGCTCCCATGCAAATTGTATCAGCAATTGTGTCTCTATCAATCGAGTTAACCGTCAAGTCAAGCACTCGAATACTATCACATCCCGCAGTATTCGTTAAAGTATCGGCAAAAATTCCTGAAACGGAATAAAAAGAAACTCCATTTGTTGCACTGTCGCCCTCACAGATGGAAATAGTCGTTGTATCTCTGTCTGGAGTACAAGGCTGGCAAACACTTTGGTGGAATCCAATCATTGTATCTACGTCCTGTGCCATAGAAATCCACTCAGAAGTTGTGTACGTTGTATTTCCCTGTTGTATAGAGGAATTTCTTACCAAGGTAACATTTTCTGCAAAGTTTGAAGAAGAACCGATAGTTCCAATCACATCAATAACAACAGAATTATTTTCGAGTTGAAGAACATCATTTCCATTAAAAGAAGTAATGTTTGAGGTAATATCTGAATTTGAGGTAATTCCACTTAAAGAAGAACTAGAATTAGAAATAACATAAACTCCGTAAGCAGGAATTGTTCCACTCATTGTAAGCGTGTTTGATGCTGATGTACTTCCGTTCCCATATAATTTTACTTCGTATCCAGTTAAGGAAATGGCTGAGCTCGTTGGATTGTAAATTTCGATGGCTTTGTTACTGCCTCCCCCCTCAATATATTCTGAGAAAAACAATTCATTACAGGATGAAGGACAATTTATTAACGCTAAGGTTAGTTTAGAAATACTGTCACACTGCCCTACTCTTGATGTTGTATCGTAGTACGTACCAACTAACTTGATATAATTTCCATTGAATAACAAACTATCGTTTACGCTACAAATGGTGTCGAATACATCATAGGTAGTGAAAGTTTCTGTCACTAAATTTAAGATAAAAATTGTGTCACAAGTAGAGTTTACAGTATCTCTGTAAATTCCTGCTGTTTTTCTATACACTCCTCTAAAAGAAACACTATCTAAGGAACAAATTGTCTCGGCTATTGAGTCGATAAAAAAGCCTGTGCATCCGCTTGTTGCATCTGTAATAGAAAAATCATCAATAAACAATCTTTCCTCTCCAGAATTTACAATTCGAACATATTGTCCAAAACTATCATTCACTACCTTGGTATAATTTAAATAAGGTACACTTGTAATGTTTACTATCGAATCTACTTTTGTCCATGTAGTTCCGTTAACAGAGGTTTCTATGTAAACCTTACTGATAGCTGGACTACCATCCCAATTCCCATACCAGAAGTCTATTGTTCCTATCCCTCCTGTCTTTGCTGGACTTGTTAAAGATGAGCCAGCGTTATTTCTCAATCTTACTGTTCTACCAATTCCTTGGTATAATCTTGATGCCTGATTCTCTGAAAGTCCATTTGTAATACTCCAACCATTGTGAGTATAATTTCCATAACTACCATTAGTAAATCCATCAAAGTTTTCGAACAAAGTAGCCGAAAACAAGGTTGCTGATCCAAGTAGTAAAATAATTGTTAATTTTAAATTCTTCATTTTCATTGTTTTAGATGTTTAATTTCGACAAATGTAATATTCCAGAATTCAAAAACAAGAATTTTCACATTAACTTATTTTAAACAAAAAAAAAGCCCCTTGAATGACAAGGGGCTTTTACAAATTAATTAAGTAAAACTTAATGAATCACAGTCAGTTTTTTGGAAACTGAGAAGAATTGATTTGATATAGAGATTGAATAAACTCCCTGCGGTAGATTGGAGGTTTCAAAATCTATCAAATTATTATCACTAGATAGCTCTTTTGAATATATTACTTGTCCAATTGAACTAAACAAAGTAACCGTTACGTTTTCTTTCGCGTTTAATTTAGCTATATCCAACGTAACTATTGAGTTGGCTGGATTAGGATACATGGTAATATCCGCAGCATCAACTACATATTCATCTAAACTTACACTCATTATAGTGGTGCAAGTAGTCGTGTCTTTACACCCTGTAGGACTAGTGATTTCAACTGCATACTCTCCATTTCTCTCTGGAGTATAAGTTTGACCAGTTTCTCCTAAAATATATGAATATGCATTTTCACAATCCATCCATTTGTATGTTACCCCAGTATTTGGCGCTGTCAATGTAATTCCTGAAACAGTAACAGGTAATGCAACAACAGAATTAACAGTCAATACCGTTGTAATTGTTTTGATACATCCGAACGCGTTTGTCGTCAAGTCAGTGTAGGTTCCACTCACGAAATAAGTATTTCCAGTTTCTGGAACCGTATAGCTGTCACAAACAGCCACCGTTCGCGTTTCAGACGTGTTGGGTTTTACTGTTAAGTTAATTGTCATCAAACTATCACATCCTTTTGACGTTGGAATCGTGTCATATCTTGTTCCTGAGGTTGCCCAGATTTTTCCGCTTGGAGAAGTATAACTTCCGCAAGAAGTAACAGAAATAGACTTTGACGCATTGTAATTAACAGTTAACAAAGTTGTGATGATACTGTCACATCCAAAAGTAGTAGGAATAGTATCTGTAAACGATCCTGTGTAGTTCATCGTTCTTCCTCCTGGAAGTGTGTATGACTCACAAGCCGTCACTATGTTTGTAAATGTTTTACTGTAGTTTACAACCAAATCAAGTGTAATAATACTATCACAACCTACCGAGTTTGTAATTATGTGAGTCGCAGTTGTGTTTGAGGCAGTGTAAGTATTCCCATCAATCCAAGTCATTGAATCACAAACAACGTAACTATCCGTGTAAGTTGTTGAGTTTTTAACTGTTAAGTTCAACGTAAAAATAGTATCACAAACTCCCGCAACATTACTTTTCAATGTATCTATTGCTGTGTTATTAGATGCAGTGTATGTCATTCCGTCCATCCATATCATTGAATCACAAACAACATAAGTGTCAGTTGCAGAAATATAACATGGTGGGATTACATTCACCGTGTAGTCCTCAAAAGAACCATAAGAACTTGCATAACATGGTCCAGAAGGCCCACTATCGTTATCCGTTCCTCCAATTCTCATAATGTGAGAACCTAACGGTGCTGTGGCGGGAATAGCAAATGTTCCTGAAAGAACAGTTGGATTTGATGAACCGGAAAGACCAAAATAAACCTGTTCCGTAGAATCAAATACTAAGTCATCATTCCAATCGATCCAAATTTTCGTTCCATAACTGTAACCAGTTGAATACTGGATAGAAAATGCTTGGGCAGTAGCACCTTGTATAACATCAGTAGACAATGAATCATAATCACCATAATAGCCTGGCTCAGATCCTGTCGTGTTGTTGATTGTTCCAATTGTAACATTTGTAATACCTGATCCATCAGTTGAAGTTGGAGCTGGAACACAGTACCAAGTGTAGAACGAAATTGGACCAACCCAAGCACTTGAATCTGTTCCTCCACAATAAGATCTTATGTAATACTCGTAATTTGTTTTAGCGGTAAGACCAGTTAACGATGTCGACAAAGAACTAGAAACGACATTCGTCCCTGTCACCAATGGATCAAAACCTGCAGTATCGTAACGTACGATGTAACTTGTTGGTGTTCCAAACAATGGTGCTGACCACGAAAGAGTTGCTGTTGTACTAGTATTTACAGTTGCACCAGCCATAGTTGGTGAGAAACAAGCAGGAGATTCAATTACTGAGATATCATCCAAAGAAATATCCCCCTCATAAGTTCCATTACTAACTGCAATGAATCTCATCTTCACAATTCCTGAATAAGAGGACAAATCTACGTATTGTTGGTTCCAACTGGACGCTTGCGAAGCTTGTTGGGCTCCAGTTAACGTTACTTCGTTTGTCCAAGTAGTACCATCAAAAACTTCAACGCTCAACGAACCAATTTGGTTTCCAAACATGTGATAATAAAATTCTAAAAATGGCGTGGTCAAACTTGATAGATCAACTGAAGGAGAATTTAAAATTGCTGTATCACCAACACCTGCTCCAGAAGCTTCAGTGTAGAAGAACTTAGAACCAGAATTAGCTGAAAGTGCACCAGTTGCAGAGGAAGGTGTTCCCCCTGAAGAAATATTCCAATCAAACACAGACCCCGTATTTGTTGAAGTCCAACAGTTTGCGATGGCTGACCCAGTTGTTGTAGTTGGATGCCCTTCTACTCCATCTGACCAAGGTCCAACATTGGTATCGTTACACAAGGTAGTAAATGTGTAAGGTCCAGCCCAAGGACTTGAATCAGAGGCTGTACAAAGAGAAGTAACATAATATTGATAGGTTGTAAATGGAGTAAGACCTGTTAATGGAACTGTATCATTCGTAACAATTATAGATGTTCCACTTCCTAAGGTAAATCCAGCAGCACCATATTCAATTCTAGAGCTAGCTGATCCAGCGCTGTTTGTCCAGTTGATGTTTGCTGAAGTTGCTGTTATATTGAAAGCATTTAAAGCCACAGCATCAGGACAATTTGGAATTGCCTCCACTATTACATTGTCAACAAAAAAGTCAGGTCCCCAATCAGAAACCCCAACGAATCTTACTTGAATCGTTTTATTCGTGTAGGTGGCTGAATCTAAAATTATTGTTTCAGTTACAAACGAACCTGGGCTCGTATTTGTTGCACCATCATTAGAAGAAGGATTTGTCATTCCCCACACCGTGTTCCAAGTTCCACCCACTTCTCTTACTTGTACAGAAACGGAATCATTGTAAAAGGTTGAAGTATTTCTAGACCAATCAAATTTTAATCTTGCATTGGCACTTACAATTATTGGTTCAGACATCATATGAAGTGTACCTGAAGAAATACTCCAGAAGTTAGCTCTTGCGATACCTCCCGTGTAAGCAATCCAATTATTAGAACCACCTGTTAAATCCCAACAAGATGGAGGCCAGGTTGTAAAATCTTGTAAGTAAGGTATGGTTGCAGCACTACACAAAGTAGTAAAACTAAATGGACCATTATATCCACTCGAATCACTGGTACCGCAATACGCCTGAACATAAAAATCATAGGTTGTATTTGCACCTAATCCCGAAAGCGCAGCAGTTAAAGAGCTTGAAGTGCCAATTGTTCCTGTACCTTGAGTAAATCCAGTAATACCATACTCAAATTTAAAACTACTGGAGGTTGGATGAGACCAAGCAACATTCGCTCCTGAAGATGTTATCCCAGAAAAAGCAATTCCAAGGGGTAAATTACATGACGGTGCCGCTGAAAAGGCTATACTTAAATTTGGTACAGCAGTTCTTTGGTAGGTTGCTGTTGGCGGGCTATTAGGATCAGGGTTTGTGAAGTCATTTCTGTAGATAAGACTTCTATTTAATGTAGTCGCTCTTCCGTAAAAATCATCTGAAGAAGAACCATATCCAGATTGATTCTCATCAACTGCAATTACAATATTATCAACTCCATTCCAAACAAAAGGTGAGGATAATGCAATTTTTACTAAATTATTTGAACCAGAAACAACTGTTACAGTAGCGGTGCCAGAAAAAACCTGATTTAGGCTCGCAAACGGTTCCCAATCAGTTGAAGAAGAAAATGATGATTTCAGTGTATGACCAACATAAACTGTCCATGCATCAGAACTATTCAGATTTGAACTAGTATATTCAAAGGTTAAAGTATCTAAAGATCTAGCACCCGTTATACCCGCTGAAATCAATTCAGAAGCAGGAAAAATACTTTGTGAATAGGAATATCCATAATACGGCTCAATTGGTAAAGTTTGATTCGTCAATGTTCCCGGTGTACCTATTACAACATTTCCTTGTTGAGGGGTATGTGTAATCGACATGTTAGGTACATAATTTCTTTGATAAGTAGCAGAAGGCGGGGAGGCTGGATCAGGGTTTGTAAAATCATTTCTGTAAACTAAGCTTCTTGTAGCAGTAGTTGATCTGCAGTAAAAATCATCTGAACTAGATCCGTAGCTCGAGGCATTTTCGTCAAAAGCAATAACAATATTACTAATCCCATCCCACATAAAAGGGGTAGAGAAGGTTACAACAACTGTATTTGTTGTTCCAGCTGTTACTGAGACAGTTCCAGAGAAAACAGATGTTAATGAAGCAACAGATTCCCAATCAGAACTTGAAGAAAAACCAGTTTTAGAAGTATGCCCCATGTAAACAGTCCAATCATCAGAATTTGTTAATGTTGTATTAGTATAATCCAGAGTAATTGCACTTATTTCATTCACACCTACTATTCCTGACGCATTTAATTCTGAAGCGGTCAAAATAGATTGAGAATAAGTGTAACCATAATAAGGCTCTACTGGAAGGGCTTGATTGGTAGTGGTACCGGGGGTACCCAAAACGGTTGTACTCTGAGAATACATTAAATTCCCCAGGAAAGCGAGGAGAATAAGTAAAAAATAATTTTTCTTCATTTGTGTTTATTTGGTTAACAATTTTACAGCATTTTACTTAAGATATAAGCAAAACGATCCGTTAAATTAGAAAAAAATTTACGTTCACAAAATGTATCTACATCCAAACTTGTTAACAAAATCACCCAAAATGTTAATAAGTATAACGAGTCAAACTAGGTTATTTTACCACAGTCATTGCTGGTATAAGGCCTGAGGCTGTATTCACTAATATATTTCCTCTAAAATCAAAAATGTTAATATCTCCTGATTGATTGTAGTTTTTTGCGTTAGTTGCGTATATCTTTCCTCGAATGACATCCAAACCATAAAAATTTTCTGTGTTCCTACGATAAAAAATCTGCGGAATTTGCTCTGTTCCATTCGTGTGAATTGAGTAAATAGAATGATCGATAAAATACAGCCTATTATTGAGAGAGCTATACCTTAACTTATTTGGAATCCGAGACGTGGAGAACTGATACTGAAATAGAATATTCTTGCTGTCTAAGTCATATTGAGTTAAAGCTGGAACTTCTAATCCAGCCAACCCAGAAGTAAGGACCCACAGCTTGCCATTCCCATCCAGACAATAGCTATTTGGATTTATTCCCGTTTTCATACTGTCTGTTTTTATTTCTATCTCTGGGTCGATGATATACATGTGGTTTGAATCTGAATTGGACAAATAATCTCCTCTATCCATTACAATCAACTTCGAATTGACGATTTCCAATTCTTCCGTCCATCCTTGGGTTGCTATTTCATTCACAATTTGACGTGAATCCAAGTTCACGACATAAATCCCTCCTTGTTTTAAATCACTCACAAATGCTTTGTTTCCATAAAACTCCAAGTAGCGTGGGCTATTAAAACCTTTTATCTCATGCAGTAAACTTAAATTCGTATCTGTGACTACAATTTTTCCCGAATTATTGACCACAAAATAATACTTGTCCTGATATCGCTTGGCCGATTGAAGCACATCTCCTATCCCTACTCCGTTTACCAATCGAAATTGATTATTGGCAATTTTGCCAGTTTCGGAGTTTAGTATCGAAACAGAGGCATTTCCAAACCCAAAATTCCCTTCATTTAAAACGAGCAAATCGCCTTTCCCTTCATTTTCTGGAAATAAAATTTGAGGACCTATTTCTTTTTTGCAGCTCCAAGCGATAATTAATGTTGCTAGATAAATAGGTATATTTTTCATAGAGCTAAAGTTAAAAAGATTGAATAATTTCTTCCAGGAATTGGCCTGTTGGCAACAACTTGATATGGCTCATCAAACACATTGATTACCCTTCCTCCTATTTGGTAAGAAACTTTTTTTAGTTTATTGGCATAATTCACACTTATATTTGCAGGAAAATAATGAGGAAGGTAAGTAGAATTGGATTCATCAATAAACACTCTGCCGTTATAAATTTGAGTGTAAACCACCGAAAAATTTCTTTTTTTAACAGAAATTCTAGAACTTGCTTTGTGAGTTGGGATGTAAATTGGAGTTTTTCCATTCAACTCCTCATTTTGATCGACAGAACTATTGTTTCTGGAATCCGTGTAAGTGTAAAAAAATGACAAATTAATCCTTGATATTTTGGAGGAAAGTTGAAACTCCATGCTTGCTTCCACTCCCTTATTCTGTATTTGCTTTATATTTTTTGGCGACCAATATCCCAAGTTGGTTGGCACCCATTGGATCCAGTTATCTGTTTGGTTGTAAAACCCAATAATACTTGTTTTCCATTCCGTTTTTCGTATTCTATTCTTGTCCTCTTTAGATTTGCTCCATTTGTAATCAAAACCAAGTTCACTTCCCCAGCCATTTTCTGGAGAAAGGTTTGTGTTTCCACCTTGCGCCCAATACAAATCATTTAAAGTAGGCACTCGATAATTACTTGCAATATTTCCTCTCAATTCAATTTTCTTTTTGAAAGGCGAATAAGCAAAACCTCCCCCAAACATTATTGGAGAAAAAGAAACATCAATAAGTTCTTGGCGAGCAAAAACCTCGTAATACAATTTGGGTAACGTCTCTGATATTTTTGAATAAAGTCCTATTTCATTTCTTGTTTTTTCCTCAGAAAAACCCGAAGATTTTATTTGGTATAAGGAATTCCCTAAAGAAGTCTCTACATCGAATACCTTGAACAGTTTGAACTTACTTCTACATTGAGCTTGATAGGTGTTGATAATTGAAGTTGAAAAAATAGACGATATTGAATCGGTATAATTCAACTGCTCTTTGAAATATGAAACTCTCAAATCACTTGTGAAATTATCCTGAAATGATTTCCAACTCACAAATGATTTTACTGACTTGTCTTCTTGTGTTTCCTTGTTAGAAACAGTAGAAAGCACAGGCGGGATTTCTCTGTCGCTATTAAAGAACAAAACTGTACCCTGAATCAAGTTCTTTTTGTTCATCCTCACTCCTATTTCATATTGGCCACCTTGCTGGCTAATTTGATTATTTTCTTGGAAAACTTTTGGCTTTTGGATGTCGCTCACATCAGTAAAACCAAAATCATTCTTTCCTTTACTGTGGTACATTTTTAATTGCTGAAACACTTTGTTTTTGCCGAATGACAACTGAAATCGCGCTGTAGAATTTGTAAAACTCGCTAACTGAACTCCTGCCATACCATTAACACCTTTCTGCCAATTTAATTGGTTGACTAAATCTACACTTCCTCCTATTCCTCCGCTTCCGTTTACAGAGCCTCCTCCAGAATAATTGATTCTCGCATTGGAAAGAAAAAAGACTGGAATCAATGACAAATCTGTTTGACCTAAAGAAGGTGAATTCATTTTAAATCCATTCCAAAACACTTGAGTTTGAGACGCTCCGTTTCCTCTTATGGATAACGTAGCTAACTGACCTTGCCCATAATTTTTTAAATAAACGGGAGACTGTTCAAGCAATTCATCCAAAGAATGAGTAGAATTAGAATCCATTGATAATTCAATGTGAGAAAATGTTTTGAGTTCGCTAAGTACTTCGGTCACAACAAAAGTATTAAGTGTATCCAATTTCTGTGAAAACCCCGTATAGACGAAAAAAAGAAATAAAATACTAACCTTATTTTTTAACCAACTTGGTGACATAGGATTGAGAATTGGTTGTGATTCTTACAAAATATACTCCTGAATTCAGTCCTGAGATATAAATTTTACTGTGATTTTGATAGTCAAAAACTTGTCCTGTAAGATTAATAAATTGCACTTGCGAAATAGGAAGATTGGATTCAATGGTCAAAAAATCATGTGCTGGATTTGGAAATATTGACAACACAAGCTTTTCTTGTTTCACCGAATTGATTCCGTTTACGTGAATCAAACCAACAGCGTCCAAATCGAAACCCGAAGAGCCGAAAGGAGTTGGCCAAGGATCATTGATTGCTTTTCCGCTTGAATCAAAGGTGCTAAAAGACTCATTTATTTTTCCGATTACGTCAATTATTTTGATATGAGTAATGGCAAATTTATTTAATAAACCAGTATCAGGAATTTCATCCAAATCGAATGGTGTTCCATAATTTACGTGGTATTTTCCTGCCAAATTGTGAATCTCAGTGGCAAACAAATTCCCAAAAGTCCCTACCTGACTTACTACCTGAGTTTGACTGGTGGAGGGAAATCGAAAAAAATCTATTCCATTTGAACTGACTTCAACAAAAGCCAACTCCAAAAAAGTGGCCGAAAACCCATTTTCGAACACAGCGAAATCATTTCCTGGACCATTAAAAACGGGCTGAGATAATTCAACTATTGCTTCACCACCATCGCCCAAACTTACTGTTGTTCCGTCCGCCTTTCCGAATGCATCGGAAGAATCTCCAACATTTGCAAAACCTAAACTTGTGTCATTTATTTGTTGAAGGCCTCTTCTTACCGTGCATCGATCTATCCAAGCCACAAAACTCGAGCTATCTTTGTGCATTGCTGTTGAGCCTGTTTGACCAGCCGAAGGGGCAAAACTTCCTTGACCCAAAGCAATTTGAGTTAAGAAAGAAAAGCAAAGTATTTGAATTGTATTTTTCAATTATTGTTTGATTATTCGATTGGTAAAAACCTTATTCTCTCCTTCAATTCTTAGGAAATAAATTCCTTTATTATAACTCGTCAAATCAATCTGAAATTGATTCGTTTCTGAGATTTTGGTACTTTCAATTACTTTTCCAGTCACATCAATCAATTGAAATAAAACCTCTTGAGGTTCTTCTCCTAGCGAAACTTTCACAACATTGTTCGTTGGGTTTGGGTAAAGTGATATCGAATTTTTATTCAATTCTTTTACAGAAGTGGTTCCATCATAAACCAAACTATCAATACAAAAATAGGCAGGTGTATTCATTCCAAAACTTCCCGTATCCGAAGATGATAATTTAAAGCTTAAACTCATGTTTTCGTTCAGAGGAGTAAGATCCAAATAAGTCCAATCTTTTATAATGTAATCCGTTGAATCTGGTCCTCTAAAATCTGCCAAATAGAATTCCAAAGAATCTAATCCTCCGTAGACAGTTAGCTTTAGCCAGTCTTTCCCAAAAGTTCCGTCCAAAGCACCAGAGGCATTTGTGCTGTCTCCAAATTTCTTGGCAAATGCATCGCCATTTTTCATACTTAAATAAGTATAAGTCG
>CBFHHA010000051.1:0-12842 GCA_965655625.1 Flavobacteriales bacterium
TGCCAAGCTCCAGAGAGAGGCAATGAAATAGGAGAGTTTGCCAAGCTTTCTGAAAGTATTAATTTGATTTACCACATTTTTTATTTCAAAGGAGAAGGGAAAATAAAAGACATTCTCGGGAATTACACCAAGTACCGAGAGCTTCTGATGGCTGATAACGAACAACAACGAATAGAAAAAAGAGAGGAAAAAGGAGAAAAGACGGAGAAGTATGATCTCTCGGAAAGTAAAGTTGCTGATAAGAAAGAGTATAAAAATAAACCTGCTATTAGCAACAACAAAAGAAAGGAGTTTATGCGATTGGAGGATCAAATAGCCAAGCTTGAAGAAAAAAAGAAGGATATTACCGAAAAAATGTATGACCCAAATCTGAGTCCGGAGGCACTTCAAGAGCTAGCAGACCAACTGAAAGAAACAAGTGAATTGCTAGATGAAAAATCAATGGCTTGGCTAGAAATTGCTGAACTTATGGAAGGGAAATAATTACTCCCAATTTATTAAATAGCGAATTTCTAAAGCAACTTCCTTCTTATAGTAAGAATCGCCAGAACCAAAAAGATTTAGCATCCCTGAAAATCCGATAGATAGTCCCATGACATCGTAGCCCAAACCATATTGGAAATAGGCGTTTTTAAAGTCGGTTGCTAGTGCCGCGGTTCCATTTATTCCTAAAGGAATAAGTAAAATGGCACCGCCTTTACCGGCTGTAACTCCTGCACCTATAACTAAGGGTGAAGCACCATCTTGAGGAAGAAATAGATTATAATTATCCTTGTAATGAGCAAAATTGAAATCAAGTTTTAAAAAGGGAGCAGCAACATACTCCCAAGTCATGTACCACGGAAAATTTGTATTATCAACATCACTTCTTTCTATTAGACTAATCCCGATACCAAAAGTATGAACCGTTACCGTGTCATTCCATTTGTTTGGAATGTGAAGCCTATTGGAATAACTAGCCAACGGGACCAAGTCTAATTTTTTTATATGCTCAATGACCCCTTGAGAAAACCCAAAGTAACCGGACAGTAGAAACGGGAATAACACGAAAAGACGAATCATAATTATGTATTGAATAGGTTGAAAATAGAGGAAATATCGGATTTCCAGATTGGGGTAAGCCACAAAATGAGAATGATTTCTGTACGGGATAAGCAACCCAGCCCAATTACTACCCAAAACAAATAAGTACTATTCCCAGTAACGGCTAGTTCGGTCAGAAACAAGAAAAGAAAAACACTCCAAAATTTGGCTAGATAAGTATGAGTAGCCACGGATTTTCTGAACTTAAAAAACGAGACGAAGTAGGCGAGCATTTCAAGAAAAAATACAAGAAGAATGAAGCGTATGTGCTGAGCAAAAAACTGCGGATTGAGCAAGAAAATTGCAGACAAAGAGATTAGCCAAAAAAACAAATCTACATTGGAATCAAGTATTCTTAATCGCTGTGTCGCGACACCTAACTTTCTGGCGATTATTCCATCTAATATGTCGGTTACAATTGCCACAAACATAAGCATAGAAATAATCAACCCCGAGTTGTCAGGGTTGATTATTGCTGTTAATCCAATTGCTATCCCAAGAAATATTCTCGAGTAAATTAGCAAAGTAGGAAGCTGCTGTGTAATCATGTTCTGTTGGTGTAAGTTCATTTAAAAAAAAGAATTACCTGCTTCCCTTTATTTACTATTTCCTTTGGCATTAAACCCAAATGAAATACCCACTCTAAAACTCTTTTTTTGCATCACCGTAAACAGGTTTACTGGAATATTTAAGTCTCCACTCTTGAAGCTAAACCCTACACCAAACAAGAAGCCAGCGTTCAGTACAACATTTCCTCTGCTGTCCAGTCTTGTTACTATCGGGTTGGGATTTACACCATCATCATCCCATTCTGTTCTTAGTTTCCATTGGTCGTCATCAAAATACCCTTTAGCTACTCGCGACACACCGAATGTTGGTCCAAAGGCAAATTCTAGTCCACTTTTATTATCTCTCAATCCGTGCAAAACGGTTAATGAGGGTAAAAACATGCCTTGCTCAAGCCCAGTAATGGTCGGGATAAATTCGAACAACCCTTGTACTCTTCCTTGATTCAAATATTGAGTTTCGAATTGGTAACCAAATTGAAACAAAGTAGCCGAAGCATCATATCCACCTTGACCCGTTGGTTTCTTAAGAATATCACCATTGTCGCCCAGCACATGAACAACTCCCATTCTAACACCAGAGTGATTCAGTCTTTTTACATCAGGATTGTTCGGAACACCTTCTCGACTATTTATCTGAGTTAGGTAATCAATCAATTGTTTCTCTCTTTCTAGTCCATACATTTCTTGCAACGTAAGTAAAACCATGTTTTTTAGTTCGGCCGGAATGTCTTTGTATTCTCTCGAAATGGAATTGGTTATTTTGGCGGTTGGCACATCAAACTCCCTGAACGAAACGATTATATTTCCTCGAATTCTTTCGACATAACCGCTTAGCATCTTGTTAGATTTTAATAATTTGCCCACTTTTTCGAGACACTGAATGCTATAACATTCATAGCTCCACTTTTTTCCATTGTCTTGCGATTCTTGAGAAAGCACGTAGTTTATATCTTGATCGTAAGTAATCGTGTACACGTTCAGTTTATTCATTAAATGTCTTGTAAGATTCCCTGCTTCCCCTGAAGTAATCATTTGTTGTCCTTTTACTTGAATATCCAATACTGTACAAGTTGGTTTTATTTGATCTTGACCGAAAGAAATAGTCGAAGTAAATAAGGCGATACTGATTAATGTTTTTTTAATTGTTTTCATAACTTTAGTTTTAGTGTTATTGATGATTCAAAATTCACTTAATTTGCACGGTATTAAAAAGAAGGATTTTACATTTAATGACATATATTTTTGATAAATTTTTATTTAAAACACTTTTTTACAGTTATTTAATTACATTTTTTCTGACATAAAAAAATAAATATTGAAGAGCAGAAAGCGAAATAGAAAACAAAAAAAATCCTACAACTTACGTATAACCGGAGTAATTTGGGCTTGGACAATAATGTGTATGTTATTTGTAACCAATGAATATTATCCATTTCGCTCGCTTTGGGAATCTTTATTTCCAATCCATTACAAGCACTTCGATCAATACGGAATTAAACTTCCAACCCAATATTCGGTTCATGGGATTGATGTTTCGCACCACCAAGGGAAAATTAATTGGGAAATGGCGAGTAAGATGAAAGTTGAGAATATTTCCTTACAGTTCGTGTTTATTAAAGCAACGGAAGGAGTGACGTTTGTGGACAAAAGGTTTAAAGAAAATTGGAAGGAATCCAAAAAGTATCAATTTAAAAGAGGAGCCTACCATTATTTTAACCCGAATCAAAAAGGAGAATTACAAGCATCCCATTTTATCAATCAGGTAGAACTACTAAAGGGAGATTTGCCACCGGTAATTGACGTAGAAGAACTCGGAGATGTTTCGCCCCAAAGATTAATGGAAGGATTGCTTCAATGTGCAAAAAAATTAGAACATCATTTCGGTGTTAAACCCATAATTTATACGTTTCACAATTTTTATAAAACCAACTTTGACACCACCTTCAACAAATACCCGCTTTGGATTGCCCATTACTACCAAAAAGAACCCAGCAATAAGGTATGGAAAATATGGCAACACAATGATAGAGGAAGAGTTTCGGGAATCAATTATCCAGTGGACTTTAATACATTTCGCAATGATTCTATACAATTTCAACAACTGCTATTGAAGCATTAAGTAAAGGGCAATCCGACTTGTTTTTTTTTATCTTCGCGCTATGATTTTGACAGATACACATACACATTTATACGCTGAGCAGTTTGACGAAGACAGAACAGAAGTGATTAATCAATGCATAAAAGAAGGCATTACCCGATTGTTCTTACCGAATATAGATAAAAATTCGGTTAAAGGAATGATGGAATTGACCACTGAATTTCCTGAGAACTGCTTTCCAATGATAGGTATTCATCCTTGCTCGGTGGATGAAAACTGGCAAAAAGAACTAGAAGACTACAAAGAATTATTGAACACTCATAAATTTTATGCAATTGGTGAAATAGGCATTGATTTGTATTGGGATAAAACAACTTTGGGCATTCAGCAACAAGCCTTCGAAGCTCAAATAAAACTAGCCAAAGAACTAAACCTGCCTATTGTGATTCATGCGAGAGATGCTTTTGATGAGATATTTGAAGTTCTCGACAAACACAATGACGACAAACTGAGAGGGGTTTTTCATTGTTTCACCGGAAATTTGAATCAAGCAAAAAGAGTGTTGAACTACGGTGGTTTTAAATTAGGAATAGGAGGGGTAGTCACTTTCAAAAACTCTGGATTGGATAAAGTGGTAAAGGAATTATCGCTCACAGATTTAGTTTTGGAAACTGATTCACCTTATCTTGCCCCGCATCCTTATCGGGGAAAACGAAATGAATCCGCTTACCTCAAACTAATTGGTGAAAAGGTTTCCGAAATCTTCAAAGTTTCTTTGGAAATTGTAGCTGAGGTAACCACAAAAAATAGCCAAAATATGTTTGGAATATAAAATTGGGCTAGTTTTTGTAAGAAAATAAACATGAATCCGATATTCAAACAGATTTTAATATTCAATCGAATTTTGTAAATTTGACTAAACACATCTAAACACTATGAAAAAAATAATTTTAATCCTTTCAATCACAAGCGCAGTAGCTTACTTAACGATGAGTGCACTTCCAGTTTCTTCGTTTTCTGCGGTAGAAATTAGGAAAGAAACGCCCGAATTGAAATGGTACACTGATTTTACTCAAGCCAATGAATTGTCTCAGAAAACTGGGAAACCGATTTTTGGTTTTTTTACCGGAAGCGACTGGTGTGGATGGTGCAAAAGATTACAAGCCAATGTTTTTGCCAAAGACAATTTTAAAAAATGGGCAGATGATTCAGTTATTTTACTGGAATTAGATTTCCCGAGAAGAACACAACTTCCTGCTAAATTAATGCAACAAAACAGAGAGTTAGCTCAACTTTTTAAAGTAAAAGGTTACCCAACAGTTTGGATTTTTAACTCATCGAAGGACCCGAAAACAAATCAAATGAGCATAAATGCACTAGGTTCATTGGGTTACCCAAGAGCTGAAGCTGGGAAAGAATCCGAAAAATTCATAGCTGAAGCAAATAGAATTTTAGCGAATAAAAAGTGAGGTTTATTTCATTTATCTAATAATTGCCCAATTCTAAGGAATAGTTAATCAATATGAGTAACAAACAAAAATTAATTGAAATAGCCCAAGTTTTTTTTAAACTTGGGCTATTTGCTTTTGGCGGCCCAGCTGCTCATATAGCCATGATGGAAGAAGAAATTGTGCGAAAAAGAAAATGGATGGATCACGCCCATTTTCTTGACCTGATGGGTGCCACAAATCTCATTCCGGGTCCAAACTCAACAGAAATGACTATGCATTGTGGGTTCGTGCGCGGTGGAGTGGTAGGATTATTTGTTGCAGGATTTTGTTTTATATTTCCTGCAGTTGTTCTCACCTTAATTCTTGCCTATTTATACGTGCAATTCGGACAAATTCCGGCTGTAGATCCTTTTATTTCCGGTATCAAGCCTGCAATTTTAGCCGTAATACTTGGGGCCGTATTCAAACTAGGAAAAAAAGCACTTAAGAATTGGTCACTTGGAATTATAGGAGGATTGGTAATCCTAATCAGTTTTTTGGGAGTAAATGAAGTGACAGCGCTTTTATCAGCTGGGATTTTTGGTGGATTGTTCTTTTATGGTGTAAATAAATTACAAGCTCCCGATACAAAGTCATTCTTTCCGTTAGTTTCGCTTACTATTAGCGTGCCATTGATTTCCAAAACTGTTTTGTCATCATCCAACATATTTTGGATTTTCTTGAAAGTAGGAGCGGTGCTATACGGAAGTGGATATGTTCTTTTTGCTTATTTAAAAGGTGAGTTAGTAGAACCGGGTTACCTCCAAATGAGCGAATTAATTGATGCTATAGCTGTGGGCCAATTTACCCCAGGTCCTGTATTATCCACAGCAACATTTATCGGGTACCAGTTGGGTGGCTTTGGTGGAGCTTTGGCAGCGACTATCGGAATTTTCTTGCCTTCGTTTCTGTTTGTTTGGATGCTCAATCCATTGATTACTCGTTTGAGAAAGAATAAGTTTTTAGGATTTTTTCTTGACTCTGTAAATATTGCTGCTGTAGCCGTTATGGCAATTGTTTTATTGGAAATGTCAGTTGAAACATTAATCAATTGGCAAAATTATGTAGTTGCAATATTTGGTTTGCTCTGTGTTTTTGGTCCCAAAAAATTGAGTTCAATTTGGATCGTGGTTGGAGGAAGTTTTCTTGGATTTTTACTGTCGTTGATTTAAGTGAATAACTATTGTTCTGATTAAACTGCATTTAAGTCACTCATGAATAGTTTCTATTCATACGAATGAAAACAATAAGTAAATTTTCTATTCTAGTTGAGGTTTCGCATTTATACGATGAATCTTAATTTATCCAATTTAACATAATATAAATTATAAGACAAATAGATAGAATTTATTTCACACCCTTTAGAATACGATGTCGCAAGCTGGCAGTGATTTTTTAATCTTCACTTTCTCTTGAAACGAAAATAAATTATCGGTAAGAATGAGTGTTTTTAATTGTTTCAACCTAGTTATTGACTCAGGCAAGCTTTCTAGGCTATTACCTGATAATACCTAAAGTTCTAAATTCATCAAATTCACCAAATTTTCTGGCATTTCTTTGATTTGATTATTGGTTAATATCAAAGATTTCAAGGTTTTCATTTCGCAGACCTCGTTAGGTATGGAGATGATTTGGTTGCATTCTAAATTTAACTCCACCAAACTCTTAAATTTAAACCAATTTCCATTTAATTCTCGTAATTGGTTGTATCCCAAATTTAACCGCTTTAGTCGTTTTAGTTTTGATAAACTTTCCGGTAAGAAACTGATTTGATTTTGATGGAATTCGATGGATTGTAATTTTTTACATAAACTTAATTCCTCGTTTATATATTCAATTTCATTCATCGCTGCATACAAGAATTTCAGTTTTTTTTAGTTTACCAATGGCTACAGGTAACTTCTTTATTTTGTTCTTAGAAATTTCTAATTTCTTTAATCTTTTTAATTTTTTTATGCTTTCAGGAATGTATGTTAAATTATTTCCATAGTAATTTAAAATTTCCAACTTAGTCAGTTTTTCTATCTCTGAATCCCATTCATCGAAATGATTGTTCATGAGGTTTAAAAAGGTAAGATGTTTTAGTAGTTTAATGGAATCGTTCAAATAGAAAAGCTCTTGATCTCTCAGGTTTAGCTGTGTTACAGGAATTCTAGCTATGTTTGCTTTGCTAATCGATTTGAAAACTTTTTCATTTGATTTTGCAAACTGAGTATAACTAGCAGTAGATGATAAAAGAGAGAGTAAAAATAGAAAATGTTTCGTCATAATTTAAATTGAACAAACAAGTAAGATTCTTTTTATAAATAAATTATAATACAAGGTAAAGAACCTATGTTAGGTGAAATTTAAACTGGTTTTAGCTTAATGATAACAATATGTTACATTCTTATCTGATTTTATCAGAAAAAACTATATCAACTATGGATAATTTGGATCACTAAATTTTTGATCAGTCAACAGTTTTTCGTCAGTTAATGTGTTCAAGAAGTTGATCAAATCTTGTTTTTCTAATGGAGTTAGGTTAAATTGAAATATTCCTGTGGCAGTTTTAAAATGTGGGTCGATGTAATTGTGTTCTGATATACCTGAGCTATAATGATCTATCACTTCTGAAAGTGAGGAAAATCTACCATCATGCATATAAGGAGGCCTTATTGCAATGTTCTTAAGTGAAGGGCTTTTGAAAGTGAACATGTCCATATTATTGTTTGATATCCCTCCAACTCCCCTATCTGATGTCAAGCTCAAGCCATTATTTCTGGCCATATCGCCAAAAAATGCCGCAGTCATATGACAACTCGAACAGCTCAAATCATTTTTTTTAAAGAAAATAGCCTTCCCCCTATTTTCACTCTGAGTAAAATTTGGGAAATTATCACTAGTTCGGCTAACTCTCTCTCTACCGACATCAAATTTTGATTGATAAGACACTATCGACCGAACAAATTGTGATAATGCTTTAGATATTGTCACTGTATCAATTTTTTGACTACCAAAGGCATATTGAAACAATTGAGCATAATAGGCAGTCTTTTTTAGTCTAACTATCACCGAATCTAAAGTCATACCCATTTCAACATGATCTTTTATTGGCTCAAGCACCTGACTTTCAAGAGATTTTGCACGTTCATCCCAAAAAAAATTACCACTAACATAGTAGCGAGAATTAACCAATGACATGGAATGACGTTTGGTTTTTCCGTTGTCAAAACCACGACTAAACCTAGCTGTATCACTAAATCCGTATTGTTGAATATGGCAAGAACCACAAGAAATCAGTTTGTTTTTTGATAATCTCTTGTCGTAAAACAAAACCCTTCCTAATGTTGCTCCCCAATCTGACACCTGATTTTCATCTGGTGTGTTGTCTGCAACAGAAATAAATTGATCATGAAGGAAAGAAGGTAATTTGGGGTTTTGGTAATTATAAGGATTCATTGGAAGATTAAGTTCGCTATGCCATAATGGACTTGCTTCATTTACGCTACTTTCTTTTCTACAATCAATAAAAAAAGTCATTCCGATTAAAAGGAGAAATACGAGATATGTCCAAGATGTTCTATTTATCATCATTCAAAAGTGTCGAATACTTTTCGTCCGTTAGGCAGTGTAAGAAAAGTTCTAAATTATTTTTTTCTTTATCAGACAATGATAGTGGTCGAATCACAGAATCTTTATTTTTGTGCTTTTTTCCGCCTTTGTTATAATGTTCAATCACTTCTGACAAGGAATTAATACTGCCGTCATGCATGTAAGGAGAGGTAACTGAAATATTTCTTAAAGAAGGTGTTTTGAAAACTGCCAAATCATTAGAATCCTTCGTTGCCCTCATCCGTCCAATGTCTTTATAATTTTCATATAGGCCATTGTTTGTCAATTTGTAATTGGTGAAATTAAATCCTGAATGACAACTTGAACAATTTGCTTTTCCAAAAAATAAATCTCTTCCACTTTTCTCTTCTTTTGAAAGTTTCACTTTACCCGCTAAACTCTTATCAAATTTTGTATTGTCACTTATTAATGTTCTTTGATATACACCCAAAGCTCTTGTTATTACATAATGATCTGGTTCTTTATCATAAGCCTTTTTACTTAGCTCTGCATATTCTGGTATTTGTTGAATTAATTTAGATATTTCGACAATATTATGGGCAAACTCGTTTTTTTCCTGTATTGGTATTAAAGCCTGCATCTCAATAGTTGGAACACTACCTTCTCTCAGAAAATAGGGATGATAACCTATATTTATAAGGCTTGGTGTGTTTCTTATTCCTGCTCTACCAAATACTCCAGGACTATACTTTACCGTATCGCTAAAAGCAAAATTTGGCTTATGGCAACTTGCACAACTCAATGACGAATCGATAGAAAGTATAGGATCAAAGAATATTTTTTTTCCTAACTCTTCTCTCACTTGAGAATAATGATTAGATTCTTCAAAATTCATTTTAGGAATTAAAAACTTTTCCTTTTTAAACGAATCTTTTTTAATTAAAAAGCATGAGAAAAAAGTAACCAAAATAATACTAATTCCAACTCCTTTTTTCTTCATGCTAAATTATATTACTAAAATGGAGAACTATATCTTGAATCGTTTGCCAATTCTGTATCGGTAAGGGTTTTTAAGAAATTCACTAAATCAATTTTATCTTGTGGGGTTAAAAACAAACCTGTTGTTCTTGTATTTTCCAAAGCTGGATCGATAGTAGAAGAATGAACTAGGCCACTGTTGTAATGATCAACAACTTCCTCAAGAGTGCTAAATCTTCCGTCATGCATGTAGGGCGGTGTTAAGGCTATGTTTCTCAGTGATGTTACTTTGAATTTCCCTTTGTCAGTTAAGTTCATGGTTACATTCATTCTCCCATCATCCATCATGTCGGCATCCGAGTCTAAACCATTATTCATATACCTGTCATTTTCAAAGTTAGGTCCTGAATGGCAGTGTGCACAATCGGCTCCTGAGGTTGCTGGAAAAAAAGGATTGTACTCTTCATTAAATAAGTCCTTTCCCCTTTGCTCTGAAGCAGTAAAAGTTACCTCACCTCTTTTTTCTTTATCATATTTACTATGGTTGGAAATGATAGAATTCATGAACTGTTCAAGAGCTTTTGAAACTTTTAAAGAATTAATTTCATCTGAACCAAATGCTCTAAAAAACTGATCTTTATAGGTTTGAGATGAATTTAGTTTAGAAACTACATTTGATAAAGTTTCATGCATTTCAAGCGGATCCTGAATAGGTAAGAGAGCTTGGTCTCTCAATAAATTTGCTCTACCATCCCAGAAAAACTGGTTTGAATTCCACAACATATTCACAATTGCCATTGCTTGTCTGCCTCCAGGTAAACCTTGTATGCCTATTGAAAATCTATTTGTATCAGAAAACCCCGTTCCCTGAGCATGACATGAACTACAAGCTAAAGTTCCATCACCTGAAAGTTTTTTGTCGTAAAACAACATTCTTCCAAGCTTTACACCTTGCACAGATAAAGGATTATCTACAGGAATATTGGGAGGAGTTAAACCTGCGTAACTCAAACTATATTTAGTCGTATCGTACTCCACATTACTCGGTATTGTATCTTCTTCTTTTTTACAAGAAGTAACATATATTATACTGAAAATGACTACAATTAATAGTGTGTTCTTTTTCAACATATAATTTTTATTTAGTCACAATAAGTTTTTTACTTCCTAGAATTATTTCCTCTTTCTTTACAGAACAAATGTAAGTTCCTTGGTCTAAATTTGTTAAAACAGTTCTTTTAGAAGTTATTTTTTGCTGTAGAACAATTCTCCCTTTAATATCCACAATTATAATAGAAGCATTTTTTATTTCTTCTTCAAAATCAATAGTTATTGGTTGGTTTACTTTTGTAGGATTAGGAGAAATGTTAAATTGACTCTGTTTTTCAGCAATATGTTCCATTCCTATAGAAGGGTTTCCTTCTACTGAAGTAAATACGAAATCTCTAAAATTTGACAACATCTTTTTATTGGTAGAAGTTTCTCCATGTTCTAGAATTCCAGAAGTGACATCAATGTCTCTTAATGCCTCAAGATAATCAGCATTTAGTTCAATTATCTTTTCTCCAGAGTTAGTTACACCTGCAGTTGTAATTGTGGTATTAAAATAACTTACATCTCCTAAAGAGTGTATTTCATAAACCTGTGAAGGACTTGAAACCCCTCCCTTCCCTTCTAAAGCTACAAACCTATATCCCGGAGTCCAACCCCAATGCATACTGGGAGATTTAGGTGCCAATGGATGCGAAGAGCTATAAGTTGATGGATCTAAATGATTAAGTGAAGGTTTTACACCTACCGCAATTGTCACACTTTCTAACGTATTAATATTCATTGAGGTTAGAGAGTCTAATACAGTAGTATTGGCATCAACTAATAGTACTTTATCAATGTTCCTTACTGTTCCTCCATCATGAGTTATTGAAACTACAGTTAAATAATATTGCAGTCTATTTATGTCTAGAGAGTTTCCTATGTTATTGGTATGTGCCACATTATATGCAAAGGCAGAAGAACCTAATTTGTGGTTTATTTTTAAACTTAATTTTGTTTGAGCAACTGCTACAATACCTGAAAGTAACAGAGCAATTAATAGTATATTTTTTCTCATTTTATTTGATTTACACACCCAAAAATAGGTGAAGATTATTACTGTATAATGGGCTTATCCAAAATAAAGGTAGCTAAATAAATCAAATAAGTAATGATTCTATTTTAAGATAAATAGTATTTGTTTTTATCTTGCCCGGTGGAGGGTATATGCTATTATTTACTTCAAAAATAGATTTCCCTATTAGAGTCTCGGTAAATATTTTAGTAAAAGATGAATCAAAATTTAAATTAGATTCTTTGTCACTATCAGAAAACTTATAATTATCAGAGATTTCTATTTTGAAATGTTTAAAAGAACAACACCCAGAATGATGTGCCATGGAAATTCCTTCATTTGCTATTTTATTCTTTTTACACGAACTGGCTTCACCAAAAAAGTGCATAATCAAATACTTCTTCCCCGCAATAATGGAGGTTTAAACTTATCCCCGTTGCAGAAATGAAAATAAAAATTGCAAGTACGCAACAAATTAACTGATGAAATTTATGAAAGTTCATAGTTAAGTTTAGCATTATTTTTTGAATTTGAAAAAATAAAGTAAACTCAAAAATATAATTAGAATGTTTCCATTAGAAAGTAAACAATTAAGTATTAAAAAATTAAAAATGTTAGTATTTCTCGTTGATAGCTATGCCCTTTTTTAAATCTCACAAAAAAGAGCGATTAACATTCATTAATCGCTCTTTTCTCGTTGGTATAAAACACAAGGTCTTATTTTATTCTTTTGTCAGTTTGTCCGGTAAGCCCGTACAAGTTGTTCAAGATTCTTTTCATTGATTCGGAACTATCATCTTTGTATCTCGCTTCAATCATTGGCAATATCTCTGTAATGTATGCATCTCTTTCTGCTTTTGCCTTATCATATTTCGCAGTTTCCGTATAATCGATTTTATTCATTTCTTCGTTCATAATGACAATCTTATTATAATGAACAATCGCCATGTCACTTTTTAATT
>CBFHHA010000052.1:0-1296 GCA_965655625.1 Flavobacteriales bacterium
TTTGGTCTAGCAGATGGTCTTGAATTTCTTTTTGGTACAGTTCTAGAAGGCGTAATTCTAGATTGACCCGGAACCGTCACTGATCTTCCCGAATTAAGAGTTGTAGGTTTTGCTGTTCTTGGCAAAGAAGGATTTGTTCTGGGCTTAGAGTTAGTTGCATTCAAAGGACTAGGTTGTCCTTGTCTAACATTTCCCCTTGTTCTTGTGGTTGTTCTAGAAGCGTTATCCATTCTAATGGGGTTAGTTTTTACCTCACTCCTATTACTTTCTATACTCCTCTTTTGTCTAGGCGTATTTGTTGCTCTCCTGGAGAAACCTTGTGTTTGAGAACCTGTATAGGCAGTTGCATTTTTCTCTATACTTTTTCCTGAAGAATTATAAACTCTCGCACCTGATCTTCGATCTCCATAAACAGATGACACCCTTGTTCCTGATCCTCTACTACCTCTGTGACCATATGAAACTCCTCTAGAATTTGATTCGAAACCGCCTCCATTAGCTGCCAAGACTCCATGAGTAAAACCTTGGTTGTATGCCCAGCCGTTATTTCCCCAGCCATTGTAACCCCAGCCATTGTAACCCCATCCGTTATTCCAATATGGATTATAATGATTCCATCCTCCCAAAGCGTAAGGATTTCCCCATCGGTTAAATCTGTGTGGGTTCCCCCAACCTACGTTGTACCCTGCACCCCATCCATTCCAAGAGTTCCATCCCACATTCCATCCAGGAGCTCCCCATGAATTCCAACCTGGGTTTCCCCAAGAATTCCAACCATTGTTCCAATAAGGATCGTTCCATCCATTATTCACATTATTAAATCTATTGAATCTATCAGAATAGTGGTAATTCCCACCGTAATAGTTGTTCGTAATATATGTATTGCCTGAACTCGAATCCGATGTCGAACTATAAGAAGGGTCATAATATTCATCTTGCTCTATCCAAGTGCCAGGATCCTCTCCTTTTACATACTCAGTAGAACTAGCTTGAGACGATGACGATTTCATAATCTGCCTAGTATTATCAGAATAAACATCATCAAAATCATCAAATCCTTCTTGAGCAAAAGAATGAGTAGTTAACAATGCGAGGGCCGAGAGTAAGAGATAGTTGAATTTCATAGTCACTTAGTTTTGTATGATGTATACCTTTCTTTGTAATTCGCCTCTAAATTACGATAATTTATCTAAATTTGGAAGCGTTATTTTATGTCCAAAAGGACAAATACTGTGCCACAATAATTAATATGAGCAAGAAATTAACTACAAGAAGTAAAAACTATTCTGAATGGTA
>CBFHHA010000052.1:1395-12682 GCA_965655625.1 Flavobacteriales bacterium
TAACGAACTCGTTGTAAAAGCTGATTTAGCAGAAAACTCAGGTGTGCGAGGATGTATGGTTATCAAACCATACGGCTATGCTATATGGGAAAAAATGAAAGATGAATTGGACAGACAGTTCAAAGAGACGGGACACCAAAATGCCTATTTTCCAATATTCGTTCCCAAACACATGTTTGAAGCTGAAGAAAAAAATGCGGAGGGATTTGCTAAAGAAGCAGCTATTGTTACTCACTATCGATTAAAAAACGATCCTGAAAAACCAGGAAAGCTGATGGTCGACCCAAATGCAAAACTCGAAGAAGAGCTAATTGTTAGACCGACTTCGGAAGCCATTATTTGGAGTACCTACAAAAAATGGATTCAATCATATAGAGACTTGCCAATAATGATTAACCAATGGGCTAACGTGGTAAGATGGGAAATGAGAACAAGACTTTTCTTAAGAACGGCTGAGTTTTTATGGCAAGAAGGACATACGGCTCACGCAACCAAACAAGAAGCGATTTCAGAAACTGAACAGATGCTTCATGTTTATGCGAAATTTGCCGAAGAACACATGGCTGTGCCAGTATTGCGGGGAAGAAAAACAGACAGCGAACGATTTGCCGGGGCTGAGGACACTTTATGTATAGAGGCCTTAATGCAGGACGGAAAAGCTTTACAGGCTGGCACATCGCATTTTTTAGGTCAGAATTTTGCTGACGCATTTGATGTTAAATTTGTAAACAAAGAAGGAAAGCAAGAATTGGTTTGGGGAACTTCTTGGGGTGTTTCCACCCGATTAATGGGAGCTTTAATTATGGCGCATTCGGATGATGCAGGATTGGTTTTACCTCCAAAGTTAGCCCCAATTCAAGTAGTTATTGTTCCAATTTACAGAAATGAAGAGTCATTGAACTTAGTTATGGAATCGGCAAATAAAATAGCTGCTGAACTAAAGGCAAAAGGAATTTCGGTTAAATTAGACGATGACGACAATCGCAAGCCTGGTTGGAAATTTGCTGAATATGAACTAAAAGGAGTGCCCTTAAGAATAGCTATTGGACCGCGGGATGTAGAACGCAATGTTGTTGAATTAGCTCGAAGAGATACTCAAACCAAAACGAGTGTATCACAAGAAGGATTAGAAGAACATATTTCTTTATTACTTGATGAAATCCAAGAAAACATCTACACAAAAGCACTTACCTACCGTGACGAACACATCACCAAGGTTGATTCCTACGCAGAGTTTAAACAAGTGCTTGAAGAAAAAGGAGGGTTTATTTCTGCCCATTGGGACGGAACTGAAGAAACGGAGCAAAAAATAAAAGAAGAAACCAAAGCCACGATTCGATGTATTCTATTAAACAATGAGCAAGAAGAAGGTTCCTGTATGATTAGTGGAAACCCATCCAAAGAAAGAGTTATATTTGCCAAAGCATATTAATAAACCATCATGGCAAATACGGAACTTGACCAAATAGCGCAGACATTGTGTACAAAATCTACACTGAAACAAGATATTTTTAACAATACAGTTGAGCAATTTCAAGAAATGAAAAAAGTTGCATCTACCGTGGTTGAAAATATCAAAGCGAAAGTATGCGCAAAAGACGACCGAATAATTATTGACTACACTGAAAAAAGTAAATTTGAGTTTCACATAACACTAGCGGGTGACATTTTGGTTTTTAATTTGCATTCAAACGTTTTCAAATTCGATGAAAACCATTCTATTTGGAAAACAAATTATTTGAAAGAAGACGAAAATCGAGGCTATACTGGGATCATAAATATTTATAATTTTTTAGCTGATTCATTCCGCTTCAATAGAATAAATGATTCAGGTTATTTGGTAGGGCGTGTATTTATCAACTCAGAAAACCACTTTATTACGGAAGGTAAAAGAAAAATGAGTTTCTTGTACACTGAATTTGACAAATTAATTTTTGACCAACAACACATGGAAGACATTGTTGAAAACATCATGATTCATGTGTTAGATTTTGATCTTTACGCACCTCTTTACGAGAGTGTTAGCGAAGTTTCTGTGCATGAAGTAAAAACTACGGGTGACTCTATTCAGCTAAAAACTGGAAAAAGGATGGGATTTCAGTTTGGTACCGATTCGAAAATAATCTAAAAAAAAGAAGGTTTTTTTTTTGAATTAAAAAAATTGTTCTAAATTTGCATTCCCAAAACAACAAATGGGAGTAAATAATGGCCCGTTCGTCTATCGGCTAGGACTCAGGATTTTCATTCCTGCAAGAGGGGTTCGATTCCCCTACGGGCTACTACAGTAAAATACTAAAAATAAATTAACACATTATGGCTAACCACAAGTCAACAAAGAAAAGAATTAGATCGACAGAAGTGAGAAGACTTAGAAATAAGTATTACCACAAGTCTGCCAGAACTGCTATCAAGAAATTGAGAGGAATGGAAGACAAAAAAGAAGCTACCACTTTCTTACCTGTTGTGACAAGCATTCTTGACAAATTGGTGAAGAGAAACATTATCCATAAAAACAAAGCAGCTAACTTAAAATCTAGCCTTACTTTGAAAGTGAATAAATTGTAATTTGTTTAATCAAAAATTAAAAACCATTCGTCTAAAGACGGATGGTTTTTTTTTGCTTTAAACTCTCCTAAATTATCGAATCTCTCTTATCTTTATATCCTATAAAAACTAAGACTTTTATCTTCCATGAAAATATCATACAACTGGCTAAACGACTATTTAAACCTAACGACTTCACCTGAGCAAACCTCAGAGATATTAACGGATATTGGACTTGAAGTAGAAAAAACAGAAATTGTAGAGTCTGTAAAAGGTGGATTGAAAGGCTTGGTTATAGGAGAAGTATTGGAGGCAGAAAAACATCCAGACGCAGATAAGCTAAAAAAAACAAAAGTAACAATTGGAACCGAAACGTTGAATATTGTGTGTGGAGCACCTAATGTTGCAAAAGGACAAAAAGTGGTTGTGGCGACAGTAGGAACTGTTTTATACACCGAAAGTGGTGAATCTTTTAAAATAAAAAAATCTAAAATAAGGGGAGAAGAATCTGTTGGGATGATCTGTGCCGAAGATGAAATCGGACTTGGAAAAAGTCATGATGGCATAATGGTACTAGAACCAAATGCTGAAATAGGAATATCTGCCGCAGACTATTTTGACTTGAAAAACGACATTGTATTTGATATTGGACTTACTCCAAACAGAGCTGATGCAATGAGCCATTATGGTGTAGCAAGAGATTTGATGGTTGCTCTCAAACACAAGAATATTTTACCAAAAGGAGCAGAATGTTGTTCTCCCTCTGTGAGAGAATGGAAAATTGACAATACAGATTTGACAATTTCTATCGATATAGAAAATGCTAAAGCTTGCCCAAGATATGCGGGAGTGACTCTCTCTGGATTAACAGTAGGTGATTCGCCTGATTGGCTCAAAAAAAGGCTCGAATCCATAGGCTTAGCTTCTATCAATAACATTGTAGATGCAACCAATTTTGTTTTACACGAACTTGGACAACCGTTACACGCATTTGATGCTGACAAAATAAAGGGTGGAAAAATCATTGTGAAAAACGCGAAGAATAAGCAAAAATTTATCACTCTGGACGAAGCAGAAAGAGAATTAAGCAACGAAGACTTAATGATTTGTAATGAGGAAAAACCAATGTGTATCGCAGGCGTATTTGGTGGTCTCGAGTCGGGTGTAAGCTCAACTACTACTTCTATATTTTTAGAAAGCGCCTATTTTAATCCTGTTTCTGTAAGAAAAACAGCTAAACGACAGGCATTAAATACTGATGCATCTTTTAGGTTTGAAAGAGGAATAGACCCCGAAACCGTGGTTTACGCGCTGAAAAGAGCTGCTTTGTTAATTAAAGACATTGCAGGAGGGTATATTTCTTCTGAGATTCAAGAGTTTTATCCTACTAAGATTAGTAACCAGCAAGTGTCGTTCAATTACGACAACTGCAATCGATTAATTGGAACTGAAATTCCTGCCAGCACGATTGATTCTATACTTGAAGATTTACAGATAAAGATTATTTCCAAAAAAGAAAAAAATCTAGAATTAGAAGTGCCCGCTTTTAGAAATGATGTATTGAGAGAGGCTGATATTACAGAAGAAGTTTTAAGAATTTATGGATTCAATAACATTCCCGTCCCAGAAAAATTAAACACTTCTATCACTTATAGAGAAAAAACTGATTCGCGTGCCTTAATTAATCTGGTATCAGAAAGACTAAGCGACAACGGTTTTGCAGAAATTATGTCCAATTCCCTTTCAAAATCAAATTACCTGAAAGAGTTTGAATCGAAAAAAATAAATTCTTCGTATGCCGTTACCATGCTTAACCCCTTGAGTAGCGAACTCGATACGATGAGGCAATCTCTTCTTTTTAACGGAATGGAGGCTATTATCTACAACAGTAATAGAAAAAACGCTGACTTAAAGCTTTACGAATTTGGAAAAACATATTTCAAATTTGAATCAGGGTACCAAGAAAATCAGGTATTAAGCTTATTTGTTACCGGCCAGGAAAATTCCGAAAACTGGGATAAGGAAGAAAAAAACGTAGATTTCTTTTCTATCAAAAAAGAAGTAACAAATACTCTGAATCGATTGGGAATCATGAAAAACTTCCATACAAATGTGACAAAACACGACTTGTTGGTAGAAGGATTATCTATTTCGATCAACAAGAAAGTAGTGGCTGATTTTGGAAAGGTGAGTAAAAAAGTATTGGCCCATTTCGGAATAAAACAACCCGTTTATTATGCTGAAATTAACTGGGACAATGTGCTTCAGTTAATAATAATGAGCAAGACGAAATACAAAGAATTGCCAAAATTTCCTTCCTCAAGAAGAGATTTATCTCTACTGCTTGACAAGGAAATTAAATTTGAACAGATTCAAGAAATTGCTTCAAGGGCAGACAAAAAAATCTTAAGAGAGATAGGTTTGTTTGATATCTATGAAGGAAAAAACCTTCCTGAAGGCAAGAAATCATATGCTGTTAGTTTTGTATTTCAGGACGAAAACAAAACGTTAGTTGATAAGCAAATTGAAAAAATCATGTCTAAAATTCAAGGAGAATTGGAAGTAAAGTTAGGTGCATCGCTTAGATAAGAGACATGAGAACATAGATTTCGTAAAAAAATACTACTTAGTCGAAACAATCATTTTAAGCCTTTTCATTTTTATCTGTCTCCCATTGATAACCATGAAGATTAAAACAACTACAAACGAGCTAGAACAATTTAAAAAAATCACGGTTTAGCAACTAACCTGGAGTGCTTTTGCGTTCAATTCAGTATCTTGATTTATGAAAGGCAATAGTTTTTAATCCGCTGCCTTTCATATACGGAGAGGTCAAAAGAAAAAAGCTTCCATATCAATTCTCCTTCAATTGAGCAGGGTAATGACCAAGCTATTTAAGAAAGGAGTCCATGAAAAGTCACCTCCCTGCCCCTTTCAGAAAAATCGGATCGACTTCTCTGAGGAGGGAATGACAATGAAAAATTAGTAACTTTGAACTCAATTCAAACAAGTAGGCATTAAATACTCACACAATGAAACTACCTTTCTCCCATTCTTTGAAACAAATAGCCCAATTTATCGATTGTAAATTCATTGGAAAACCGGATTTTTTAGTCTCGGGTATTAATGAAATTCATCAGGTAGAAGCAGGTGATTTGGTATTTGTGGATAATGAAAAGTATTACGAAAAAGCACTTAAATCGGCTGCTACCACTATTTTAATTGACAAAGAATTGGATTGTCCAGAAGGAAAAGCGTTAATCATTTCGGAGAATCCTTTTAGAGATTTTAATAAATTAACGAAACACTTCAGCCCAGTTGAACTTTGGAGCGAAAAGAACCAAGAAATTCACAAGTCAGTCATGTTATTTCCTAATGTGACTTTGGGTGATAATGTAAAGATTGGAAAAAATTCCATTATTTATCCTGGAGTGGTTATTTACAGCAATACAACCATTGGCGAAAACGTAACAATTCATGCCAATACAGTGATTGGAGGCGATGCGTTCTATTTTCAAACGAAAGAAAATTCACATAAAAAGTTACATTCATGCGGATCTGTAGAGATTGAAAGTGACGTTGAAATTGGGGCAGCCTGTAGCATTGACAAAGGAGTAACAGGAATTACCAAAATAGGAAAAGGGACAAAGCTGGATGCCCAAGTTCATATAGGTCACGATACCGTAGTTGGCAACAATTGTAAGTTTGCAGCACAGGTAGGTATTGCTGGCTGCGTCACTATTGAGGATAATGTTACACTTTGGGGACAAGTAGGTATCCCATCAAACTTAACCTTGAAGAAAAACTCTACCGCTCTAGGACAAGCTGGGATTCTAAAAAACATGGAGGAAGGCAAAACTTACCTTGGCAGTCCGGCAAAAGAAGCCAGAGAAGAATTCAAAGAAATGGCCTTGATTAAAAAGCTACCCGAAATCTTGGGGTTGAAATAAATTGATTAGTTAAAAAAAGGACTTTAACTTGCTAAATCTTTCAATTTTTTCGTACCAATCCACTTTCATCTCAAACGATACTTTTTCGGCTTCAATCTTATGAAATTGTTCGTTAATCAACTGACTTAGAATCTCCCAGAGTTTTGGAAATTGTAACCACACCTCTTTTTTCACCTCGAGTACCATCATAAGTAAATCACCCGAATAGAATGTTGAGCGAATAAGCAAATCTTTTCCCAAGCTCGTAATTATTTCTTTTAAAACTTCTTCGTATTCTACAGTAATTTCCTCAACCTGAAGATACTCTTGCAGACGATTAAAAAGTTGTTCTTCGTTCATTTATCCCTCGTATGTAGATTTGAAAAAATTAAAGTCCGCCACCGTTTTGGGTTGCATCATCGTTGTCCCATACTTTTGGGCAATCTGGTTTGGTGAGCCACGCAAAGCGGATCGAAAATATAATGGGACGATATCGCGAATGAAAAGCACCAAAAGTGGACCTTCCACCTTCCCATTGCCAAACATTTAGCAGGGGAATTTCGACAGAGGGAACTGCATACCACATTTGGCTAATTCTCATTCCTATTCCAAATTTATAATGAATTTGGGCTCTCAATCTAGAGGGCTCATTTTGGTAAGTTTCACGGAAACCAGTGGCATCTTCAGACTCCAATTTTTGAGCAAAAACATACTCAATATTGACTCCCAAACTGTTCTGAAAAAATGCATTCTTATTTATCGCCAACACATTATTTGCATTAAACTGCCCACCAACAGAATGACTCTGATACGTTTGATTATAAGAAGTTGTGTCAAATATGGAGAGATTTTCTCGAACCAAATCATAGCTCTGCCCAGATCTTAATTGCTTGTATGATGCTCCATAATCAATATAGCTGATAAGCTTTTTAGTACTTAGTAATTTATATCTTCCTGCTTCCAAGTAAACACCAAACTGAGCTTGCTGTTCCAGATTAATTGCCGTTAGTATTTCTGGCTGAAAAGCACTTGTAGTAAGAGTTGGTTCAAACTCAATAAAATTCAATTTGGGAGTAGTCGTTGCTCCCACCCCAAAAAACCAACCTGTGTTATTCAGAGGTTTGATAAATGAACTCATTTTTTCAGTTCTTTTTTTTCCTCCATATCGATTGAATTGCGCCTCTGAAACCAAGGCACTATGCATCAAAATTAAAAAAGGGAGAAAGGAAAAGACAAAAGATTTCATGAAACTAAAAATTATAACAATGGATGGAGATTAATAAAAACTATCTCTTTTTTTATTCCAAAAAATCACCAAAATAAATCCAGCAATTGCACCTCCCAAGTGGGCAAAATGCGCAATGTTATCCCACTCAAATCTATTTACACCCAAAAATAATTCAACGAGCATATAAAAAGGAATAAAGAACTTTGCCTTGATGGGAATGGGTAAAAAAATGAGCATTAATTCTGTATTAGGAAATAGGTAAGCAAAGGCGGCCAACAATCCCATAATGGCTCCAGAAGCTCCCACCATTCCAATATTATTGTAATATTCGGCTTCTATTCCAGGAATTAAATAACTGGGATACTGAGCAGAAAAATCCAAAACAGCTACGATACTTTTAATTTGTTCAATATCTACTTCTGAGTACGTTGCCAAAGCTGAAGAGTAATTATAATAATTAAAAACTAATTGCAATAAAAGTGCTCCAGCCGCAGAAACAAAATACACAATCAAAAACTTTTTGCCACCCCATACTTTTTCCAGTGTAGCCCCAAACATACCGAGAGCAAACATATTGAAAAGCAAATGAGCAAAACTTCCGTGCATAAAAACATGGGTAATCAACTGATGAGGCATAAACAATTCACTTCCTATATTATGCAACGCCAACATCTCACGATATTGAGGAAAAACCTGAATACCAAGAAACATAAGTACATTTATAATCAACAAATTTTTTACAACCTCTGGAAGGTTTCGAAGTAAGTTACTAATCATTTAAAATAGTTTATCCAATTCATCTGTCGTGAATGTAAGGTAAGTTTTTTTTCCATTAATTGCATACTCTGGCTGATTGCAAGCAAATAATTCATCTATCAGGTTATTCATTTCAAGTTCTGTGAGCTGCTTTCCTTTTTTGATGGACATATTAAAAGCCATTGCCCGCACCAAACTTTCTTGAATATTCAAGTTTAATTTATCCTGATTATTTTTCACTTGTTCTAATATTTGCTCAAACGATCGCTGGTAATCAGTATCTTTTATCCCGGATGGCACTCCATTGATAGAAATTGTGTTTTTCCCAAACTCAACAATATCAAACCCCATAAGTTGCACTTCTTCCCAGATCTCTTTGAGCAGTGCAAAATTACTTGCCGAGAACTCCAATTGAACCGGAAATAGTTCTTTTTGAGAGGCAATTGAATGATTCTGGATGGAAAAAGAAAACTTTTCATACAAAATTCTTTCATGAGCCTTTTGTTGATCGATTACAATGAAACCAGATTTTATTTGAGAGTAAATGTATCTGTTGTGTATTTGGAATATCTTTTTATCCAAATCAATGGGGAGAAGTTCTTGCGAATCTTGCTCTTTTTCGGTTCTTGCCGTTACTCTTTGTTGAGCATAAAATTGCTGAAGGGCATCTATTTGGTTGGTCGAAGGAGTCTCTTTTTTAAAGCCACTCCGTGGGCCTTCTGGTTTTTTTGAAACTTCTCTTTCGAAAGGATTAAATTGAGGATTCACCTTAATTTGAGGGATTTTCACTTCCATTCCTTTCCGAAATGGTTCTACATTAAAACTAGTTTCTTGATCAAAATCAAGAGAGGGTGCTACCTGATATTTTCCAATAGATTGTTTTACAGCAGAATTCAAAATGGCATAAATCGCCTTTTCATCTTCAAATTTTATTTCAGTTTTGGTTGGGTGAATATTAATATCAATACTCGCTGGTTCCATTTCCATGTAAATGAAATAAGAAGGATAGCTTTTGGAAGGAATAAGATCCTGATAAGCCTGCATTACTGCGTAATTTAAATAGCTATTCTTAATGTACCGCTTATTCACGAAAAAAAACTGTTCCCCTCTTGTTTTCTTAGCAAATTCTGGCTTACCAATAAAGCCTGTTAAGTTAGTAATGGAGGTTTTTTCGTCAATTGGGACAAGTGATTGATTGAATTTTTTTCCAAAAACATTCACAATTCGCTGCCTGAGAGTTCCTTGAGGCAAACTAAATGTTTCGGCTCCATTGTGAGTCATCTTAAACGAGACTTCAGGATGAGTAAGCGCCACTCTTTGAAATTCATCGATAATATGACGAGTCTCCACTTGATTGGATTTTAGAAAATTTCTTCTAGCAGGTATATTAAAAAACAAATTTTTTATGGAAATGGAAGTTCCATTTGCCGTTTGCACTGGTTCCTGAGTAATCATTTTACTTCCTTCAATATGTATTCTAACCCCTACTTCTTGGTCATGAAGCTTTGTCTTCATTTCAACTTGTGCCACCGCTGCAATGGAAGCCATCGCCTCTCCTCTAAAACCTTTCGTTCTAATACTAAATAAATCGTTCGTTTTCGTAATCTTTGAAGTAGCATGTCTTTCAAAACACATTCTGGCATCAGTTTCCCCCATTCCACATCCATCATCTATCACTTGAATAAGAGTCTTGCCCGCGTCTTTCAATATGAGCTGAACCAGTGTAGCTCCTGAATCGATAGAATTTTCCAATAATTCCTTAACGGCAGATGCCGGTCGTTGAACCACTTCTCCCGCTGCAATTTGGTTTGCAACAGCATCTGGCAAGAGTTTTATGAGGTTTGACATGTGTGTTTTTTACTACCCCAAAAATACATGTAAGTACACGTTTTGACAACTTAATTTGAAGTTGGTTTTAGACAAGTTTTCAACTTTTTGGAAGGCCCTTTCTATATTGAATTATGGTACAATCACTCTTTCAGGAAAAATTCACTCAACCCGCAAATTACGATAAACAGAAACCTGAGTATTCCGACTTGAGGAGGAATGTATCGAAGGGTGGTTGGACTTGTTATTTCACCTCCTTTTCATTAAAAGAAATGTCGTACGCTTTTAATTCTTCCAGGATGGGTTCGTAATACTGTTTAGAAATAGGCAAATCAACTCCCGTTGAATTGATAGTTCCGTTCAAGATTAATTTACAACAAATCCCCACAGGCAAGCCAACTGTATTACTCATGGCTGTATAGGTTTGGTCTTCACCAATGGAGACCATACTCGAATGAATTTCTTTGGTTTCGCCAAAATTATTCTTGTAAATAAGCTTGTGCCACATCACAATCATATCTTTGTCTTCAGGCTCAAGCGACCATTTTTCTTCCAATATTTTTTGAAGAATTTGAGCTGGTGTAGCATTCTTTAGCCCCACTTTCGTCTCTTCAAATATACCTAACCACACCAACTTTTCCCATAACGTATCGTCTTGCTCAATTTTTAGGTAATGCCGCAACTTTAACTCGACTGAATCTGACGGACTGTAAGCTAAGAAAGAATTAATGAAATCACGGTAAGTCATTTCCTCGGTATTCTCCATGGTATAACTGTCATCGGTTGCTCCAATCTGAACAAACACATCCCAAGCTCTTGAAAAACCAACTCTACGCAATGTACCTCTGTAAATTGTATTGATATTTTCCAATCCATACACCGACTGGTATTTCAGTGAATCTCTGTTGGCTATTCCTTCAAACTTTCCAAAACCATCTATATCGATAAACTCAGTTCTTCTAAATAATTTGTTGTAGGGTATGTATTTAAATCGCTTCTCTTC
>CBFHHA010000053.1:0-12045 GCA_965655625.1 Flavobacteriales bacterium
TTCTGTTCGTTAGTTGCTTAACAAAGCATTAAAAATTAAATTTATTATATTTAATGAAGTTAATGCGACAGAACCATGTGTTCTAAGAGTAAAATTTATTTTAGAAGACTGTACAAATAATATCAATGTTTATGACCAAACTGTTTTTTCAAAGATGCGTTTTAAGTTCCTTTATATTCCTTTCGTTTAACATATTTGCAGACTCCCCATTAACATCCATTTCATTTTGGGATATTTCACAAAGTGCTTTGGTGCAAAAAACAGGTAAACAAAAAGGTAAGAAAAAACTTAATAATGTTAGTTTTAAATTTTTAATAGATTCCAATACAACTATTTTCGATAAAATAGCCATGGTTAATGCATTGGGCTGGGACAGCAATTCCAAATTTAAAAATTCAGAAATATTTCTAAATAAATTAAAAAAAGAAAATTTAAATTCTATAAAAAAATATCGTAAACAACTTTTAAAAGCACCACCTTTTAGTTGGGATAATCTAGAATTTGATGATAATGGTGACATCTTGAGGAATGATAAAAATGACAAACATTTTATCCAAGGAATATTTTATGCGTCAGTTGTTGATTTTGATAAAAAATTCGATGATGTTGAATCTCTCTGGTGGACACCAGAAGATATTATAAGGGAACATTCCGATTTCAAAGGATTTGGTTTCGAAGATAATTATACTGTTTATCTATATTTATTAGCAATGGATAATTATTGGGATGATACACTAATTTTTTCTGACGTTTTGGATAATTTAACAGAATTAGAATCACTTTTTGGTTATAGTGAAGAATTAGATGAAGAAGGTTACGTTATCAGTGTGACATACAACAATAGTGATTCTAAAGAGGCGTTTGATTTTATTAAAATGTTAGTTTCTACACAGTATTTATTGTTAATATCTACTCCTGACTGCGAAGTTTGGGAGGAGTTTAACCAAATAATAGGCAGAGATATTTATAATAATTATAAATGTATTTCAAATTTATCAGTAAGAAAAGCCATTCGAAAATCTTATGATTATTTAAAAATTTATTCTGGCAAATGTGATTTGATTCGTTATCAAACAGAATATTATTGTAATGTAAAAGTAATTCATGCAAAACAGAATCAAAAGGTTTGGATTTGTCATTATCCTATTTTTATTTACGGAAATTTAAACGTTTATGATCAAAATAACAATGAAGTTTTTAAATTTATTATTGATGGTGATGATTGTGTTGGTTTAGATGTTAGCACTTACCCTATTGGGAGCTATAGGATTCAGATGATGAATACAGAGACAGAGCCAAAAACACCCTATAATTTAGAACTCATTATTTATTAATAATAGAGGCCTATTTCAAATAAAAAGAATTGTTATAAACGAGAGATAATTTAATGAAAAAATGACAAATAAAACATGTACTAACTGTAATAAATCTCTAGCAGAGGATGATGTATTCTGTAATTCATGTGGGCAGAAATATGTAAAGCCAACAATAACAAATAACGAAGAATGCTCTAATTGCAAAAACCCCATTCAAGAAGACCAAATATTTTGTTCATTCTGTGGTATAAAAAATGAGTCAAAGCCCCAAGTAGTTTTCTGCCCCAAATGCGGTGCTGAAAAAAAAGAAAATGCCAAGTTTTGCTCAGGTTGTGGTAATAATTTTTCTCAGCAAGCTAATATTAGTGGCAATCAAGATCCAAACATAAATATTGTTTCTAAAAGTATTAATGTAAACAACGACAATGTCAATAATGAAAAAATTGAGGCAATAGAATTTTGTATGAAAAAATACCTTAAGAATAGAATGATTGAAATATGGTTAGTCATAATTTTGACACTTGGAATAGGGATACTTATTGCTCCAATTTTTATTTTTAGATATCGCAAAGGAAAAAAACGAGTAAAACGTATAAAGGCCAAAATGTATAATGACCAAAATTTTCTTAATAAAGTACGTGCAGCTCGAGGAATTAATTCCATTTCTTTAGATTTTGATGGAGAATCCATAGAGGTTCCGCAAGGTATGATTTGGTTTTCAAAATATTCTAAAAAAAGTTTAAGTCAGATTCTTAATGTTCAAAATTAATAAATTATGAAGTATTGTTCAAAATGTGGTAGTGAATTTAACGCAGGTTCAAAATTTTGCGGTGAGTGCGGCCACCAGCCAGAAAATTTAAATAAGGAAGACAAGGTTCATGCTCAAGCTGAAACAACTCCTGTTGAAATTTCTGAAAACACAAAAAAAATCGTTTTATCAAAATCAAAAACCATGAAAACACTTTCTATTTTAAGCATAATATTTAGCGCAATATTTTTCATTTGGTATCTTTTATTTATAACGAGTAGCGGTATAAGTAAAGAGGAATTTTCGTTGGTAGGTGCTGTTTTCGGATTATGGTGTATTGCATTTTCCATTGTAGCCACAGTAAATTCTTTTAGAAACAGTCAGTCTCATAACAAAACCTAAACTGCATTAAAACGCAGTTTAGCCAAACCGTTATGGGTAATTGGAGCAAAAAAAGGAAATAACCAAAGATGGGTAATATTATGAATTAAAATATTCAACATCTTTAATTTTGAGTGTAGCTTTTATTATATGACACTTGAGTTGGTTATGTTGCTTAAATAATATGAGACAAATCAGTATATGGTATTGCGATTAAGTACTTTAAAAAAATACGATTAAAAACTAATAAGAAATGAATAAATTTTGTGGTCAGTGTGGAGAAAAATTATTACAAAGTTCGAAGTTTTGTGGTCAGTGTGGTGTCAAAACTGATACCCAATCAGTGTCAACAAAGGATAACTTTAACAAAAAAGAATTATCTATTGAAAAAGATGTTAAACCAAAAAATAAAGGTCGAAATCTATATTCTATAATTGGGGTACTCATTTTTGTTTTAATTTTTGGCTCAAGAGCAATTTATACCACTTACAGAAATCAGCAAACATACGAGCTTGTTTTACCCCCTGATGATTACGATAATTTTGTGGATTTGATTATTGACAAGGACTGGAAGCTAAAGTCTTATTCAAATATAACATCAGAGACAGCTCCTAGTATGATTGATTTTGTAAAAAATAGTTTGACTGAAGCGATTAGTGATGATAACTATGTTCTGAATTATTCGAAATTAACAGAGATGGGAATGGACAATTTGCTTAATGGTCATGAAGAAGGATGGGATGAAGAGTTTGGTGAAATCATGGGCACAGATTTATTGTATGAATATACAAAGGAAGCTGAAGGCTCTGCGCTTTTTTCTGAGGGTAATAAAATGATTTCATATGGTGTTAACTCTGAAAGAGAAGACATACTTGAATGGGATTTTAAATTTAAAAATGTTATTGTTGATATTGATAAAAGTTCTATGAAAATGCATCATTATGCGAAATTGAATATTGATGGAATTGATTTTGATATTGATTGGTATGCAACTTATGCAGCTAAATAAGGTTCTGTCGCATTAAACTAAAACCCACTGATTTTTGTCGTTTTTGATAAAAATTGAAAACTCTAAAGTTTTGTTTATTGGTGATTTAACTTTTTGAAGGAAGGGAAATTTTAATGAAAAACGTTTGAAAAATAATAAAAAAGCAAATAGTTGAAAAAATCATACACACTAATAGGTAAAAGAGGGTATATGCCAATGAAAGCTAAATACATTTCTTATTTTTTAATAATATTTACGGGTATATTTGCTGTGTGCTTTTTACTTTTGGCTATCTATGTGAATAATAATTACTCCTACGAATACAAGGATGAACTAAATTCATGGAATTCATGGACTTATTTAGTTGTAAGTGTTGCTTTGGCATATGGTCTTCAAGAGTCAATTAGAATGAAATATTTATTTTTTGAACGGCATACAAGGAAACGAATTAAGGTTGATGAATCAAACTTAAGATTATGTGAACCACCCTATAAAGGTAATTCAGAACAAGATTTAGCAAACTATCTTCAAAACAATGTATATGGTGATTATGAATTCTATAATGAAATGTCGAACCAAATCGTTTATGGTCAAGATGAATTATATGATTTAGTATTTAGCAAAAAACGAGATCAAATTGTTTTTACAGAAAGTCCTGATTTTGAAAATTATTCAAAAACTTTTTTTGAGATTCCCAGTGAAATTATTTATACGAATAATAAGTTTTCTTTTTTTGGAGAAACTGGTAAATTAAAAGGTAAGTGGAGGATGCAAATATCTGTTTCTGAATTAAAAGAACTGTTAAAATAAAAACAACTTTTTATTTTTAAAAAATGATTCTGTTGCATTAACTGAAAGAAATAAAAAAGATAATTTTCATCCAATCAATAACGTCAAAATTAATTTGTTTTATAAAAAAGAATAATGAAAAAAATAATAACCACACTTCTGATTTTACTGACGTTATCTGTAAACGCCCAATATGATTTAAATTCACACCCACTATTCTCTGATGTGTGGAGAATTGAACCAATTGAATACTTTGGTCAATATGCTAATAATTTACTTCCTAAAGACACCACAAAGTCATTTAGTCCTAAAACCGACCATATAAGACCCGCAATTGACCTTGTAAAGGTAAAATCGTATCTTGCACAATCATATAAAGAATTTAGAAGTGATTACGGATTATATACACCTGTAGAAGATAAAAAGATGTCTAAACAATGTGAGGTATATTCAAAGACTTTAATAAATAAGAATTTAAAACATAGTAACTCTAAGAATAAGTATTCAGAATGTTTGGGTAATATAAGTTATATTACATTAACACATTTAGACACTAATAATGTGGACATTAATAAAGTAATCGCTGATTGTTTCTTTGATTTGTTCGTTGGGTGTCCTGGACATATGTCAGCACTACTAAATGAAGACATTTCATCAGTAGGTTTTGGATTTTCCGAAGAGAGTGGCGGTTTAGTAGTTTGTTTTAGAAGTAAAAAATAAAAAAAGTTAAATAATATGAAATCATTATCATATCTAATTATTCCAATATTAATAATAACGAGTTGCGGAAATGACTCATTGCAAGTAGTTATTAATGATACAAATTTAGAATTAGCGTTGGTTAAACTAGATCTTGATAACGAAGTTGATGGAGTACTTACTATTTCTGATCAAATAAAAGAGTTAGAAAAAATAGATTTGTCCGAGTCCGGAATAGTTAATGCCAATATTTTAATATATTTTAAAAACCTAACTAAATTAAACCTTGGCGAGAATGATCTCACTTCAATAGACCTTTCTCAAAACAAAAACCTAACTGAATTATACCTTCATAGTAATGATCTCACTTCAATAGACCTTTCTCAAAACAAAAACCTAACTAATTTAAACCTTAGCTATAATGATCTCACTTCAATAGACCTTTCTCAAAACAAAAACCTAACTGAATTAAGCCTTTTTAGTAATGATCTCACTTCAATAGACCTTTCTCAAAACAAAAACCTAACTGAATTACGCCTTTTTAGAAATGATCTCACTTCAATAGACCTTTCTCAAAACGAAAACCTAACTAATTTAAACCTTAGCTATAATGATCTCACTTATATATCCCTTTATGAGAATAACAGTCTTAAGTCGGTTGATATAAGTAATAATAATATCAAAAATCTACGATTTATTCATTGTACCGCTCTAGAAGAAATATATGCTTTACACAATCCTATTCAGACCGTTGATATTAATGCCTCATTTAATTTAAAGTATTTTGAGATCCCTTACTCTAACTCAATTTGGCATAAAGAGTTACAAGATATTTGCTTCAAAAATAATCTGGAAGAAAACGCAGGCTGGAATTGGAATATAATTTTACTTGTTATTATTGCGATATTAATATTAAATGCTACCACCATTCTCTCTGAAACAAGAGGATATATCTCAAAATTAAGAGAAGATGGTTCAAGCGCCGTAAGAAAAAGAAAGAAAAAGAGGAAAAGCATGACTTGTCCGAGATGTTATGGAAAAGGATTTGTTGATCTTAATGATATAAAAAGATTAGGTATGGAGGGAAGGTGGAGTCAGGGTTACTGCAAGTATTGTGACGGAGAAGGAGATGTCAAAAAAGGGCAAACAAAAGAATTAGATCCTTTACGATACTTTTCTTAATATGGGTAAAAGAGGCAACATTTGGTACTCGATTTTTTATCAAATTCCTTGAATGTTAAAAAAGTTAACTCACATTATTTCAACTGTTTATGATTTTTCGTTTTGTATGAATTAGGCTTCAAAGAGTGATTTTTTAATTAATGCGACAGAACCAAAAATAAAGGAGTGTAAGACTTAATTATTTGAACTATAGATATGCTAATCAAAAAAAGAAAAATAAGATCTATCAAACTCTCATGTATTATTATGATCGTGGTTAGTTTAGGCTGTGGAAATCAGACTGATGATTCAAGAAGTCATTCAACTATTACAACTCGTAAGTCGTTATCAAAAGAAGCTCTAATAGACTTAGTGACGCTTAAATGGAGTGATTTTTCAAATGATGAGTATGCTTTGAATAATTCTTTAGGTGTTGAGTGGAGCCTATTCAGTTCTCCCGATTCGGCTTTAAAAATTGTTTGTGTTTCAAATGAAATGGAAAATTCAGACGCACTTTTAGTTTGCCTACTTAATGATAAAATAGTGGATCATAAGTGGATTAGAAAAGGAAATGAATTTGGTATAGACTTTAACAAGAGTGATATAACAGATTCAGATATTTTCTACTATACTGTGAATGACGTAAAGGGGAGTGGAATATATTTTGAAAGGATAATTTTTGAATGTATAAAAGATGATTCCATAATGTACTTAGGGAATTTTCCAAAGTTGAGTTATGTTTCAGGGTGGGATGATTTGGAATTTGAATATTCATCAGAACCATACAAGTTTGCCAATCAAGATGATTCTTTGAGAATGATTCTTTCATACAAAATTGAAAATAATGAAAAGACATTGTTTAGTAGGGGCATTGATACCGTTGCTTTAGGCTTTAGCAATGAAGCTATTTACTTGAGATTTTATCAAAATAATCTGTCTGAAGCCAAAGTGAATTGTTTTTTATACAATTCAGATCGTATCTGCTTCAATCTATTTAAATCTAATAGACTATGAAAAGGTTCTGTGTTCTGTCGCATTAATTTTTGTACTCCTTTTCTATAGTGTGACTTTTTAGGGAGTTTGGTTTGTTTCTCAGTTATTTAAGAATATTAAACCATGAACCGAAACAAAGGGTTCTGCAGGATTAACTTGGATTAACTAATAAATATTTAGATTTGACTTCATCTAATACTGAAATTATATTTGAGCGTTACCGATATCCAAAAGCAATTATATTACAAGCTGTTTATTTCAAATTGAGGTTTACATTGAGTTATAGAGATGTGGAAGAACTGATATCAATCAGAGGGATAAAATTAGACTATTTCACCATCTAAAGATGGGTGTTTAAATTTTCTAAAGAAGTTGAGAAGAATATGCATAAGCAAAAAAAGCAGGTTTGTGATAGTTGGCGAATAGATGAAACATATATCATGTTCTACTTCGTTCAAAACATTCTGTTCGTCCGTTGTTTAAGAATGCACTAAAATTAAATTTATTATCTTTAATGAGGTTAATGTGACGGAACCAAATTTCTAATTATTAAAAAAAACAATATGAACAAATTATTAATTTCTTTTATTATGCTGGTAGCTTTCAATTCCTATTCGCAACGAATAAAAAGGGCAATAGATAATAATAATATTAAAAGTGTTTATAAATGGTTAAATCAAGATTATAGAGTGTACACTTCTGGAGAAGAGAAATTAGACTATGAATTTATCACATATACTATAGATGGAGATTCAGCTTTTTTACATCCTTTAGTTTATGCTTGTAGTAAGGGTAGATTTGAAATTGCATCCACTATATTAGAATGGCCAGAAAATATAGAAATATTTGGCAATAGAACAAACTTGTTAATTAATGCTTTATCTGCCTCAATTAATTCAAACAGCAAGCTTTATAAATCTTTAAAGGATTTAAATTGTGGAGGTGAAAACGTTATAGAAACATATAATAACATTTACAATAAAATTAGTTTTTATGAAGATAAAAATGACAGGCCTTACAATGATAGTATTGAAATGATATCTCAGTTGGAAAGAAAGTATGAACAAAGTATTGATATGATTACTTCTATATTATTTTCTCTAGAAGACCTCAATGCATATTGTTCATTATGTCATGACGCTACTCCTGTTGCAATTGCACTAATGCAAAACAACTATCCTGTTTTTAATTTACTGAAAGAAAAAAAAGTAAAATTTATAAATGAAGAAGCGGGAATAGATTTAATACATGCTCTATCAGGATGTGATTCACTATCACTTTTAAAGGAAATTGTTGAGGACTCGAATTTGAACGTAAATCAAAAAGATAAGTATGGGGCGAACTCTCTTATGTGGGCTTTATCCAGAAATAAATTGGAAAATGCTAGATATCTTATCAGTAAAGGAAGTGATATTGCTATACGTGACTTTAATGAGAATGACATTCTATTCTATTGTCCAACAAAAGAGGTCTTTCTTTATGCAGAAGAATTATTAAGACAAAATCAAATTGTTTTCTCTTACCCACCGATACAAGATATAATTGAATGGGATGATAAGGAATTATTTGATTATTATTTAAACCATTTTCCTGACAAAATTAATGAAAAAGTAAATGGTGAAAATGCATTTTTTTCTTTATTATATGTAAAATCAAATACAGTATATTTTTTCAGTAGACTAAAAGAATTAGGACTGCATCTTGAGAAAGATAAAAACGGTAAAACCTTATTATATTATTCGAAGCTATATAAAAATAAAACTTTAGTAAAGCTTATTAAGGCAACAAAATAGGGTTCTGTCGCATTAATTATTTTTCGACCATTTTTCATCAAATTACTTGATTATTTAAAAAGTTAACTCATATTATTTCAACGATTTATGGTTTTTTCGTTTTATATGAATTAGGCTTCAAATAGTGATTTTTTAGTTAATGCGACAGAACCTGCTTTTTTCGCTTATGCATATTCTTCTCAACTTCTTTAGAAAATTTAAATACCCATCTTTGGATAGTGGAATGGTCTACTTTTATCCCTCTGATTGACAACAATTCTTCCACATCTCTATAACTCAATGTAAATCTCAATTTGAAATAAACAGCTTGTAATATAATTACTCTTGGATATCGGTGACGATCAAACATAATTTCAGTATTAGATGAAGTCAAATCCAAACATTTATTAGTTACTCTAAGTTAATGCGACAGAACCGATAAATTACGGTGTAACATTAAACTCTAAACCAGAAAGTGAAAGATGTGCAAAGCCGCTATAAGTTTCAGTTGAGCTAAATCTAATGATATAAACTCCCGCTGGTAACCATATTGGCATTTTACTATATCCATTATCAGGTGAAAAACCAGATTGGACAGGGCTATATGTAATCAAATTATGATCATTGATAAAGGCATTAAGATATTCATTTCCATATTCGGTATCTTTTGTAATGTTATAATTTAGAGACAAAGAAACAGACGTAACCTTAAAAACTTTTGCAGAAGGTACGATTAGTGTATCTATTATAGAAGTTGTCCCTGCTTGCGGATTGGTTATTGTATAGCTCTCCATTATCGCTCTATTAAACTGTAGATTTCCCTGTGAGAAAGAATTTATAGAGAGAATAGTAAAACAGCTTATTACTGTTATTTTGAATATTTTTTTCATATTGTCTAGTTTTTGTAGTTTTTATAAATAAATTTTTACTCTGCCATGACCTGGAGTACCTCTTATTGTACCAGCTATGCCGCATGATTTATTAGCCGCAGAGCCTCCGCCAGGAATACCACCTGAACATGCTGTACAACTACAAATTGTAGGGTAAATTCCTCCAAACCCTCCAAATTTAGAACTGCCTCCATCATTACCATTTGGGGAGTTTCCATCATAGTTAATTTCCGCTGTTGATGACCCTCCACTTGTATTTGTTCCACCTGTAGCGATAATAAGAATGGTTCCATCTGATTTCACAACAGATGTTGAGCCTCCATTTTTACCAACATTGATTGTATAGATTTCTAACGGGTTAACATTAAAACATTCAAATCCAAAACCACCTCCACCACGTCCGCCTGCTCCCCAAACTTCGATGCAAACATTATTAACTCCCGGAGGAACTTCCCATGAATTCGAATCATCAAAAATTTGAGGAGACTGATATATTGCTGGTAAATTTCCTATCGAAGTGTATGTTAAATTTGAATTAATTGTTCCATTATTATTACTTGAGGTAGTATAACTTGAATCGTTTAAACCAATTGATTCAATTTTCCAAGTTGTTCCAATTGGTACAACTGAATTGTTAGTTAAATGGATAGATTTTCTAAATAATAGATTATTACTATCAATTTTAAATTCGATTATTGAAAGTGAGGCAACCCCTCTACCAAGAGCTAATGACCTTCCGGCATCTAACCAATATGGCAAAGATATTTCTTTCTCAAATCTAATTATTTTACCATCAATAATAAGTGTTGGGTCAACTTGAGATTGAGCAGAATAGCTTAGAATTAAAATACTGAAAATTAAAATTATTTTTTTTGATGATTTCATTATAGTTTATTTTGATTATTTATGAGATGTTTGAAAATAGTGCATTTAAAAACTTAAATTTTATGAAGTAATGTATTATGAATTAACGACTATGAAGAACTAAAGCTTATTCTCTGCGAAGCAGAATTGGAGTGAAAATAGAAACCTAAAATTCTGTCATCTTGGAATACGAGTAATTCAATTCATCCATTCAAATTAATAAGCGTAAAAAAATTTAATCATTATACATAAAACGATGAATTCTGTTAGAGTTAGTTTTGAATGGATATGAATTATTCGTATTTTAATTATTAAGTTATATTATGGCACGATATTAAATTCAATCCCACTCAATGAAAAAACACAATCATAATTTGTATCAGCATAAGATCCCGCATTTGCTTTTATAATATGTATTCCTGAACCAAACCAAAACGTTTGAAAATTTAATTGTTCTTGTGTATATTGATTGGAATAAACATAAGCACTAACAATTAAACTATCTATAGATACATCATAAGAACTCAAACCTCCTCCAAAAGTTCTATAAATTTCATTATTTAATGATAAAGATGTTGCTGTAATCTTTAATACTTTACCCGATGGAACAACCAAAGTGTCAAAAGCAAAATTGCCTCTGGCTCCAATATTAAAAGTAAAGTTTTTATTTACAACTCGATTAAATTGAAGGTTTCCTTGAGAGAAACAAGAAAAACTTATTACTAAAAATCCCAGCAGGGCAAAATATTTATTGACTATATTTATTTTCATATGTTTCGTTTTTATTAAAGTAAATGAGTTAAAATCCAGTAGTAGTGTATATAAGAGTATTTCCGTTAGAGCTTGCAGTACCCGAAGTTGTGCTACCAGAAAGAGGTTTCCAAACAGAACCGTCATAATAATAAAATCCGGCTGACACATCATTTTGAAACACCAGCAAACCTTTAGCTGGAGAGGATATAGCCAATCGCTGTACTTCTGTCAAGCTTGGCAACAAAACACCCTGTGTAGTTGATTGAATATCCAATACAGCTGAACTTTGAGGACTATTAGTACCAATTCCTATTTGATTATTTCGATTGGTTATTGTGCTTGAAGCTTTCCAGGTAGTTCCGTCATGAGCCAAAGTTTGTCCGTTATTTCCAGAAGTTAGTATCCCCGCTGGACCCTGAAGACCCATTACTCCAGTATCTCCTTTAGGGCCTTGGATTCCCTGTGGACCTTGAGGTCCTGTTGCTCCAGTTAGTCCAATTGGACCTTGAACACCTTGTGTCCCTTGTGGACCTGTTGCTCCCGTGTCTCCTTTTGGTCCCTGAATACCTTGTGGACCTGTCAATCCGATTGGTCCCTGAATTCCTTGAGTTCCTTGTGGACCCATTACTCCAGTATCTCCTTTGGGGCCTTGAATTCCCTGTGAACCTGTCAATCCAATCGGTCCTTGAAT
>CBFHHA010000054.1:0-11871 GCA_965655625.1 Flavobacteriales bacterium
AAAAAAAGGGGAAGGATATGTAGACGGAACCTATACTGACGGATACTTCTTTTACCTAAAAGCAGAAAAAAGAATTAAAAAACATTTAATTAGTTTATCTGCCTTTGGAGCTCCACAAAGTCATGGACAGCGTTCCTTCAAACAACCTATTTCTTTTTATGATGAGCAACAAGCAAGAGACTTAGGAGTCCCAGATGATGCCATAGCTCAATTTGCTGCAGGCGGAGGAAGCGACCACGGAATTAAATTCAATCAATTCTGGGGTGAATATGTTGACAAAAATGGGGAAGAAAAAATAATGTATCAGCAAGAAAATAGATATTTCAAACCCCAGATTACCCTGAGAGATTTCTGGCAAATCAACAAAAAATTATACCTCACAAATGTAGCTTACCTCTCTATCGGTCAAGGAGGAGGAACTGGAATGAGAAATGCATCCACGAATCCAATAACGGGTGGATTAGATGCACAATACATCTATGACCAAAACACAAACGGAGATTTTGGACCAAACATTGATCCTGAGTACCACCCAACTGAAAGGTTTGCCAATTCTAACATTTACCAAAGTGTGAATAATCACTTTTGGTATGGACTTCTTTCTACTGCCACTTACGTAAAAAACGATCACATTACCTACTCAGGAGGAATCGACTTGAGAAGTTACGAAGGAGAGCATTTTAGACAGGTATATGATTTGTTGGATGCAGATTATGCCAAAGAACTTGGGGGAAACGAAAACACCAATCAACGAGTCTACAGAGAAGGAGATAAGTACTTCTATCACGATTTAGGGAAAGTGATGTGGGGAGGCGCATTTGGGCAAGTAGAATACAAAAAACAACTTTGGTCTATTTTTGGTAGTGCCTCTGTTTCGGCCTCTGGATATCAAGGAGTCGATTACTTTAGAAAAAAAACTGTCACAGTGGATGGGGAACAATATGCCGTTGGTTACTATGATACAGTAAACGTAAACGGAACCCAATACACAAGAGATTCAGAAGAGCTAGAAACCTACAAAACAAAGTGGGTTACCAGACCAGGATTTACCATTAAAACAGGAGCCAATTACATTTTTGATGAATATTCAAATATATTTGTGAATTTAGGCTATCTCTCAAACGTACCCAAATTTGCGAACGTTATTGACCAAAACAATGAAGTGGTAAAAAACATCGTGAATGAAAAAGTACAAGCAGCTGAATTAGGTTATGCATTTAAGAAAAATAAAGTTGCCATAAACATCAATACTTACCTCACAAACTGGAAAGACCGACCGTATACAGTAAGAAGAACGGGGGAAGACAACGAATCTTTTAATGCGAACATTCAAATGGATGCTCTCCACATGGGAGCTGAATTTGAAGTTGCCTACAAAATCAACAAGTATGTGACTCTAGAAGGAATGCTGTCCTTGGGTGAATGGAAATGGATGAGTAAAAAAGATAGCATCACTTTCTTAAACGATAACGGGGCAACAATTACTGACGCAACTGGAAACATTCAGTATGCCTCTTTCGATGCACGTGGGGTGCATGTTGGCGATGCTGCCCAAACTCAAATGGGAGCCAAAATAAGAATCAATCTTACTAAAAAACTGTACATCAAATCCCAATATACTTGGTTCGATAGATACTATGCCGACTTTGAACCAGGAGGCCTAAATGGAGAAAATGCAGGAAGAGAATCTTGGCAAATTCCATCATATGGTTTAATGGATTTGCATGCTGGATATTCTTTCCGATTGAAAGGAATTGGCGCAAAAAAGAAACAACCGATGCTTAGTATCCGTATGAGTATTATGAACCTATTAGACACAAAATATATTTCTGATGCCCAAAACAACGACCGATTTACTGGACAAACAAAGAATAGCTTTGACGCTCAATCGGCTGCAGTTTTTTATGGATTAGGCAGAAGGTACAACGCATCTTTACAAATTAACTTTTAACCCAACAATTATGAAAAAGACAACTATTATTTTACTTGGCCTATTGCTAAGTTTCACCGTAATTTCACAGGCACCAGTTCCATTTTCATGGGCATTCCCAAACACAATACTTCCCACTGGATTTACATTAGGCGGAGGTAGTTACCTTCCTTCTTTCTATGCGAGTAACGGAAACATAGCGGCTCCAAGTTTTAAACTAAATGGAACAGGTCAATGGCTAGAAATCGAAATTGCTGCCGAAGCAGGAGAAATTTCCTATTTCTTAAAAGGACAAAACATAGGGGGAGCTCCATTTCAAGGAACACTAGACATTGAATTCTCTGCGAACGGAACTTCTTGGACCAGCACCAGAACGCTTGTTAATTCGGCAATAAGCACAACGAGCTATACCCAGTTTAAAGACACGTGTTTGCCAAACACCCGTTTCATTAGATTTTACTACACAAACAAAGTGAGTGGAGTGAACATCTCTTTAGACGACATCGAAATTGGTGTGCCTTTAGCAACTCCAGAAGCTGAAATTAATGCCATCATTGACACAGATACAGTATTTAGTGGCGCCAACTATTTCACCTCTGAAAACGTTGGATCTACCAAAAGAATAAAACTAATTGTAGAAAATCAAGGAACAGACAGCACCCTAAGAATTTCAGGCGTAACGAGTAGTAACGCAACAGAATTTTCGGTTGTATCTTTCCCTTCTACAGTAGATAGTTTATCAAATGACACGATCTTGATAGACTTTGCTCCTTCAGCTGCAGGAACAAGAACTTCTATCATCTCGATAGCGAATAATGATGTAAGTGAAAATCCATATATCATAAACTTCGTGGGATATGGGGATGGATTAGCTACAGAACCTGCTACTCCTTCATCGGTTTCATTCACAAATGTAAAAACCTATAAATACGAGGTGAATTTCACTCCTACTACCCCACTTTCAGACGAAAGCTATTTGGTATTATTCAAGAAAGGAAGTGCGCCAACCGGTATTCCTACTGATGGGATAGAGTACACGGCAGGTGAAAGCATAGGAAATGCTAAGATTGCCTATGTTGGAAAAAACTTGGCTTACTTATCCAAAGAGACTTATGCAAATTCTACGTACTATATTGATGTGTTTTCATACAGTGGTTCAGGAATTTACAGCAACTACAACCCGACACCAGGCTCCAACTCGTTGGTAACACCACCAACTATGCAATCTGTCTCATATTACAACGGAATCTCTGTTTCTAGCTCTAACTTTGTGACACAACTTCATAACAAAATAAATCCTCACACGTTAATGTTTTACAGTGATTTTGACGATACGTACATTCAAGATTTTGACACAAGAGACACAACCAACAACCAACAAGTTGTAAGTTGTGCTTATTCAGGAGAACCATACGTTTACTCGGCTCCTTTTAACTTTAGTGTGATTTCAAGAGAGCATTCTTATCCCCAGAGTTGGATGCCAACTTACGGAGATCAATCGAAGCCAGAGTACAACGATTATCACAACCTATACCCTGTTCATCAGAATAGTGCCAATGCTGTAAGAAGTAACAAACCACTAGGAAAAGTGGTCACTGTTATCAGTAGTTACGGAGGTGCAAAATACGGACTAGATCACAGAGGAAAGCAGGTTTACGAACCTAGGGACTCTCACAAAGGAAATGCTGCAAGAGCGATTTTTTATATGGCAACTGCATACAATTCAGTTGATGGAAACAACTGGTCAATACCCGATCCAATTGATGCTTTTACTGTTCCTTACGGTCAAGAAGAAACAATACTAAAACAATGGCATTGGATGGACCCAGTTGACGAGCAAGAAATGGCAAGGAACGATTACATCGAGTCACTTCAGAATAATAGAAATCCATTTATTGACAGCATGAATTATGCTTGTTATATCGATTTTACCACAATGAATAAAGTGACAAATGCCTCTCCATGTCTAACAAACTCAATCAGTTTAGAAGAGCAATCTTCTTTACTTGAACTAACTGCTTTTCCTAATCCTGCCTCAAACATTTTGAACATTCAGTACGAATTAAAAAATTCAGAAGAAATGACTATTTCCATTTTTAATACAATGGGACAAACTGTACGAACAATTCAAGTAAATGGCTTAGAAAGAGGATTTGAATCCCTTGATGTATCAGGGCTTAACTCGGGAATATATCAAATAAGGGTAGCAGGAACTACTTTTGAATCGCAACTAAAATTTATTAAACAATAAACCAAATTCACCCGAACTGAAAAGCTCCAGGTTCACTTGAACTTGGAGCTTTTTTTTTGATTAAAAAATACTGATATACCCAAAATGGACTTTCCCATTTCGAAACAACAGCGGGTTGTTATTTTGCTTTCCCAATGCGTAAGTCAAAGTAAATACTCCCGATTTTGTTGCAAAGTTGACTCCAATACCGGCTCCAATTGGAAATCCATTTTTGTAGTTATTCAATTGGTTACTCTCGTAAAAACCTCCTTCTATAAAAGAAAAAATAGCTGAATTTCGATCGAATAAGTAACGAAATTCGGTTGTCATAAAATAAAAATTTGACGCGAAAATGGATTGCTGATTAAACCCTCTCAGCGAGTTGAGTCCGCCCAGTTGATACAATTCGTTGACAAAAATATTGTCACCCAACAAACTACCACCAGAAAAACGAATCAATGCTGTTGCTTTTTTGAACAACGGAACAAACTTAGAAAAATCGACATTTAATTTGAATTGTCTAGTTCTATCAGTAAGACTTTCGTAAGATTCGTTCGTATAACCTTCTTGTTTCACTATTGTTTTGATGCCTGAGTTAATTTCAAACGCTAACTCAAAACCTCGAGTCGGATTAAATGCATAATCTAATTGTCTATTATTGAACGTAACATTCAAATAATGTGAAGAAAAAGAGTTTGAGATGGGAACAGAAGTCAACTCCGAAATACTAGCTAAAGAATTTGAACTTTCTGCAGTCCACCCAACCCCAAAAGACTGGTTATTATCGATAAAATAGGAAATCCCCGCTTCAAACAATAAGTTAGCAAAAGCAGTATCTTGACGAAAATAATTGAGTTTGGTATTTAATCCGATTCTCGTACTGAACAAAAACGGGTATTGAATCCTCAATTTAAATCTTTGAGAATTTTCTTTTATTTTTTCCCAACTCAATCCAATTGTCTCTGCTCTTTTAAGCACATTTCTTAATTCAACATCTACCTCTCCTACTATCTCGACACCTTCTCTATTTTCATTTGGATTCAGACCTATAACACCATCAAACCGATTATTTTTTTGGGAGGTTAAATACAGGACAAGCGTAGCTTTTCCCGGTGAGAAATACACTTCTGGCTTTCGCACCATTGATAAAAAACTTAATGAGGAAATTACTCCTGGCAAGTTTTTTACAAAGGCTTCGGTGTATTTTCTCCCTTTTTTAAAGTTTAATAACCTCTCTAAAGTTTCCCGCTTGATAGCAGCATCACCCTTTACTTCAAGTGAATCAAATAGAATTAACGGCCCTTTCTCTACCCTAACTTCAGCAGAAACAGAATCATTTTTTATCTCAACAGAATCTAAAAAACAGGAAGCAAAAGGATATCCCACATTTTCATAATGAGTTAAAATTTGGATTATGTTTTCTTCTAATTCCTGAGGTTTCAAATGACTGCTCCAATCAAACTTTATTTTTAACCCAGCTAACTTTTGTGAATAGGTAATGTCTTTCCATACATACTTTTTTCCCACATGAACCTGAAAGAAACACGTATCACCAATGCGTTTAGTTTTATCTAGCCAACTGGACACAAAACCTTGAGACTGAAATTGATTCAGAACCAAATTTTTAATCCCCAAGATTTGGTTCGAGTCTTGATAAGCGTAAATTTCTGTCTGCTTTTCCGAAATTTGAAATTTAAGAAAACCTTGAGCATTAACTTTACCAAGTATCAAAAACGGCAAAACAACAAGTTGTAAAAATTGTATGAACTTCATTTGTGATAAAACTACAACTCGGAAAGGAATATTTCGTAGAAAAGAATTAAAAAATATAACTGAACCCACAACTCCACAAACTTGACTTGAAAACAAGAAAACATCACTTGCATTGTTTATAACTTGTTTACAACTACAATCCAGCAATCGTTATCTACCCAAGAAATATGCGTTTTTTTGTGTATTAAACTATGCAACCCATGAAAAAAATAATCACTCTCACAGTATCAACCCTTTTCATTTCTATGTTTTTGAGTTCTTGTACAGCAAAAAAACAACAATGTGATGCTTATGGGCAGCTTTCCGTTAATCAATCTGAAGTGAATACCACTCAAGAAAACAGCAATAAAATTACGAAAAGTGAAGAAGCATTCTAAACTTTTCGCAACCTTACAGAAAAACACAACTGATACCCAGTTGTGTTTTTTTTTGACCAATTTTTCAATTTCATTCATCCAACATAAACTTTGCTTATATTTGTTACTCGAAAAGAGACAATGAAATTAATTTTCCTACATATCGCTTTGCTGCTTATTTTTAGCAGTGTTTCCTATGCTCAGCTTCCTGCCCAGCAAGAAAATTTAGCTGGATTCAGATCAGAGTGGTTCGGGGGGTTAATTCTACACACAAATGGTTGGGGTGGGAATCTGACATATGCTAAATTCAAAACCTACAAACGATACCATTTATTTAGTTTGGATGTGGTCAATATCAAAGATCCAAAAGAATATAAAATTAGGTACCAAGTTGCTCAAAATAGCTTTTCGAAAGCATTTAAATTCGGCAAATTAAACTCCCTTTACAACATTCGATTGAGCTATGGCCAACAATACATGATTTATGAAAAAATGAGAGAGAAAGGCGTGAGTGTATATTTCAATTGGAAATCAGGAGCCAACATAGGCCTCTTAAAACCGATCTACCTAGAAATTGTTAACCAAGAGGATGGAATTACAGTAAACAGTGAAGAACGCTACGACCCTAGCATCCACAATGAATCAAATATTTACGGAAAAGGCAGTTTTGGTGCAGGATTTAATGAAATTGATTTTATCCTTGGTGGCCATTTCGAAACAGGATTTAAATTTGAATTAGCCAAAGAAAGAGAAAGTATATTTGCATTAGAAACAGGGGTAGCGATAGATGTTTATCCTTCTGGAGTACCAATTTTGGCATTCAAGAAAGAAGAGGTTATTTTATACAATTTATACATTAAATTATTATTTGGTAAAAAGTATTACGACTAAATGGAAGTAAAAGAAAAAGTGAAAAAGCCAAATTGGCTAAGAGTTAAATTACCTATTGGGAAAGAATATAAAAAAGTGCGAGAAATTGTCGATGACCATGGTCTGCACACAATTTGCCAAAGCGGTAATTGTCCGAATATGGGGGAATGTTGGGGCGCAGGAACAGCCACCTTCATGATATTGGGGAATACTTGTACAAGATCCTGTGGGTTTTGCAATGTATCTACCGGAAAACCCGAAGAAGTAGATGTTTTTGAACCAGCTAAAATCGCGAAATCAGTAAGTTTGATGGAGGTAAAACATTGTGTAATCACCTCAGTTGACCGGGACGATTTGGCAGATGGTGGAGCGGAAATTTGGGCCCAAACTGTGAGAGCAATAAGACGAAAATCGCCAACTACTACAATGGAAACACTCATCCCCGATTTTATGGGAAAATGGGAAAATCTTCAGAAAATTATTGACGTTGCCCCAGAAATTGTTTCTCACAATCTGGAAACCGTTAGAAGACTTACGAAAGAAGTGAGAATTCAAGCAAAATATAACCGAAGCCTAGAATTATTAAGAAGACTCAAAGAAGGAGGCATGAAAACTAAATCGGGTGTGATGCTAGGATTAGGAGAGTCCGAAGAAGAAGTCTTGGAAACTATGGATGATTTACGTGCAGTGAATGTAGACATTTTAACCCTAGGACAATACTTACAACCTACAAAAGAACACTTACCAGTAGAAGAATTTGTAACACCCGAAAAATTTGAGTATTTCAAAGAAATTGGGCTACAAAAAGGATTCAGATTCGTGGAAAGCGGCCCGCTAGTAAGATCAAGTTACCATGCTGAAAAGCATCTTTTTTAGATTAATTGAAATAGATTTGTATAAATTTTATTGAAATTTCAAACAAATTAGTTTTAAAAATTCTTAATTTTAGGGCTGATAAAAAGTTCAATTTTTATCGTTACTTACAAAAAACCACATTGAATTGTCCCTTAACAGGGAAAAATAATAGCTTATGAAAAATACTACTAAACTAATTTTAGGTGGACTTTTACTCTCGGGAATGGGAATTGGTTCATACCTTACTTGTGGAAACTGCGAAAGTGGAATTGCTACCTACTCACCAAGGGAAAATTCTGTTTCTTTCAACAAAACAAATGCCCAACACGGAATTGATTTGTACGAAGAAATGAGAAAAAATATTAATACAGGGAAAATGGAGGCAAGTGATTTTTCCAGAGCCTGGCAAGCCGTAAAAGCAGCCAGTGCCAACAGAAGCTCTATCTTAACCCTAGTGGACGAAGGTCCAGACAACGTAGGAGGAAGAACCAGAGCTATTTTAGTGGACAATTCGAACAATAATATTGTGTACGCAGGAAGTGTTTCCGGAGGTTTATTTAAATCCATAAACAGAGGAAATACTTGGTCAAGAGTGGATGCTTTTACAGATGTATTATCCGTTTCTAGTATGGCCCAAACTTCTGATGGTACAATTTATGTTGGAACAGGTTCTACGCACGAATCAAGCATTGCCAATGGAGGGAGTGGCGGACACAGAGCTAATGGGGTTTATTATACAACTGACGGTGGAACTACTTGGAGTCAACTTTCGCCAACCCCAAGTTGGGGTACAGCTGCTGTAAACGCAATAGTGGCTGACCCAAACGAGACGGATGTAGTGTATGTTGGTGGAAACTTTCCTATTAGACTATACAAAGTCGAAAACAAAACAACATTTACAGCTGAATCGGGAATCACGGGTTCTGTTACTGATTTAAAAATATCAAAAGACGGAAACGTAATTTTAGCGGGGCTAGGAAGTAGGACTTACATCAAAGAAGGATCAGGAAGCTGGACGAAGGTTTCAGGTACCGGGGCTGGACAAGTAAAAGAGTCAGCTACTGGTTCGGCAATTTCAAGAATCGAATACGCTATTTCTCACGATAAAAATCCTAACGGAAAATATTCTATTTACGCCTCAATGGTTAAAACGAATTCTTCCCTAGCAGGAATTTCTGCTTCTCATGACAACGGAGCTACCTGGGCAGAAATAGTGCCTGAGACAGCAAACGGAACGGACCCAACAACTGTATTAACAACAGATCCATTTGCGAATGGCTTGCAATATCAAGGTAACTACAATAACATTATCACGACAATTCCAGGTGATCCCAAAAAGTTTTTAATCGGTGGAATCAACGTTTTCCGTTGGATTGAATCTGCCACTTCTGCCCCTTTCGGTCAGATGTCACAAGTTTCTTCTTCCCAAGCCTCTCAAACTAGTTCGTTTTATTCGCATGCTGATCACCACGAAATGGTTTGGGATAACACAAATAGACTGTACATCGGAAATGATGGTGGAATAGGGATTTCAGACAATGCCACCTCAAATAACATACGATATTATCCCGCAAACAGAGGATACAATGTAACTCAGTTTTACGGAATTGGGTATTCAAAATTTGGAGATTTAATTGGAGGAGCTCAAGATAATGGAACTCAATACAAAGATGTAAACAATCCAGGAACGTCACCAATGGAATTCAGGAGAGTTAACGGAGGAGATGGTTTTGATTGTGAGATTTCTCATCTTGATCCTAACGTTCTATTTTCAAGTATTTATACGGGTGCAAACTACAGAACAGCAACAAAAGGGAATGGAAGTTCATTTACTGGAACAGAAATAGACGCTCTTTCAAGTGCTGTAAAGCCGTTCTACAACGTGACAAGATTGTACGAAACAGCCAATGACTTAAACAGTACGGATTCATTAGATTATTACGCAACGGAAGATTTACCGGCTGGAACAACCATTATGGTTCCTAGTAAAAACTTGGGGGTAGAGTTCCCTTATGTATTACCTACCGCGGTAAACGTTACCATTGATACCACTATTGATGTTTTAGGCGATACTTCATACTCTTATGCTTACAGAGACACTTTAAAAATTCAAGACAGAGTTCAGTCAATGTTTGCCCTTGGATTACAGGGTTCAGGAGGTGTATGGGTAACAAGAGGAGCTTTAAGATTTGGAACAACACCTGTATGGTGGAAAGTAATGAACTCTGTATCAGGAAGAGTTACTGAAATGGAATTTTCAAAGGATGGAAACATCTTATACGTAGGGACTTCAGGAGGAGAAGTATACAGAGTAAAAGGATTTAACAACGTGTACTATAACAACGAAGCCAATGATGTAATAAACGGGATTAATGACCACGATAGCACCTCATTTAAGTATGCAGATGTCAGAAGTGGTGTTTCTCAATTAGATATCACTACCATCTTGAACGGTTCCCAATATGTTGGTGGTTTAGGAGTTGATCCGAACGATCCTGAGCACTTAGTTGTAGCTCTGGGAGGATATGGTTCCTCTACCAATATAATCAGATCAACAACTGCCGCTAGTACAACAGGAAGTTCTTCTTTCTCGAGTATAAAAGGAAACTTACCAGCAATGCCTGTATTTGATGCAGTAATTGACATGAGTGATCCAACTCGAATTATAGCAGGAACTGAATTTGGCGCTTGGGTTTCTCTAAATTCTGGAGCATCATGGAGCGCTCAAAACGATGAGATGGGTGCAGTACCCGTTTACGATGTAAGACAACAATACAGAAGTTGGGAAGAATGTACTAACTCTGGTACGATTTACTTAGGAACACACGGAAGAGGTATTTGGAGTAGTAACGACTTCCTTTCTATTGAAGAAAATTTGAAAGAGGAAAAAGCACAGGTTGCTTCATTTAACCTATACCCTAACCCAGCTACCAACTTTACGAATGTGGAATTAGAGTTAACCAAAGATGCTGACGTTACTATTTCGGTATTTAGCTTATCGGGACAATTAGTAGCTAACGAAACATTAACCAACAGACAAGAAGGAAACATAAAACACAGAGTAAATACTTCTACCCTTCCAAAAGGAATTTACTTTGTAACGGTACAAGCTGATGGAATGAAATTCAAAGGATCGAAATTCATTAAGCAATAAAGGAATAACAAATACTCAATTGATAAAACTGCTCACAAATGTGAGCAGTTTTTTTTGTGACACACCGTTGTATTTTGTTTCAAAAATCCAGAAACTTATTCTTAAATTTACTTTACAAAAATCACTATCGCTATGACCAAAATTAGAGTTGCAATAAACGGATTTGGAAGAATAGGACGAGCCACTGCCAAGCTCATGCTCCAAAATGATTCTATTGAAATCGTTGCCATTAATGATCTTTCCGATAATGAAACATTGGCACATTTGTTTCAATACGATTCAGTTCATGGAAAGTTCAATGGGCAAGTTACCTCCAACCAAACTTCTGTTTCGATAAATGGAAATTCCATAAGTGCAACGGCTGAAAGAAACCCAGAGAACCTTCCTTGGAAAAAATTGGGAGTAGATGTTGTCATTGAGTCTACGGGTCATTTTAGAACACCAGAATTAGCAGGAAAACATCTTACGGCTGGAGCTAAAAAAGTAATTCTCTCGGCACCGGCCAAAGAAGGTGATATAAAAACCATTGTGCTTGGAGTAAACGACCACGAATTGGATGGCACAGAAACAATCGTATCCAACGCCAGCTGTACTACCAACTGTGCGGCTCCCATGATTAAAATCATTGACGAAATCTGTGGGATAGAAAATGGGTTTTTATCTACTATTCATTCCTACACAAGTGTACAAAACTTACATGACG
>CBFHHA010000055.1:0-1847 GCA_965655625.1 Flavobacteriales bacterium
TTTTTATCATTTATTTTTTTTTCTCTAGCTGCTTGTTTTTGTTTTAGTTGATCGTTATTAAAAACATATATCCAACCGTCATTGAAATTAAAAATTATTTCACCTGTAGTTTGTCCCTTATCAACATTACCTATTTTTGATTCTTTAAGAAGGTTAAAACAAGAATAACTGTAATAACTAATAATATTTGGAAATCCTTTTTTGGTAATTAAAAATAACGTGCTACTCCCTTTACTCCATGAAAAAGATTTTTCATATTGAAAACCACCTATAACCATTTGCTCATCGCTTATTGAACTTTCTTCATATTGAACATACCCTTGACTTGACAAAAAAGAATTAATACTCTGTTTATTTTCACGGGTCATTTTTATGAGCTGATAATCCTTTAAACAGTTATTTGTGCTTTGCGAAAAAAGGGAGATTAAGGATATCGAAAAAAGAAGCGAAAACGCAAGTCTTTTTATTGTAAGTTGCATAGTTTTTTTTTATTTTTTAGCTCTAGGACAGCCTTATTTGTATTCATAAATAGTCAGTAAAACTTCATTCATTGCCTAAGTCATTTGTCGGCATTGAAATTCTCAAATACTTTATTTTTTCTACATTAATTTTTGGGAAAATTTCATCTTATCTATTCTGCTACCTCTTCTGTTACTTCTGACTCAGATTTTGGACTTTCTTTCTTCTTTGAAGTAATTATTACTCGTAATTCTCTTCTACTTTGTTTCAATCGAATTGTGCAATTTTCGTTTTCAAACAAATCATCAATCCGATTGAATCCTTGTTGATTATTTAACAAATGATCTTCAATATTCTTTACCAGTTTATCAATTTTACCATAACCTGTGCTAGAATAATCAAAACTAATGCGATATTCATACTTATTTATTGGGGCATCATACTTATAAATCTTTTTTTCGTACCACCCATCTCGAACAGTTGTGTAGGGTTTGCAATGAACACTGAACTCTACGTTTGTATATTCATCATTTGCAGTTAAATTCGAAATAATATGTCTTCCATTATATAGTTTTCTTGGATCGTCAATCTTTGATTTAAAATCTGATTCCGGATATTCCTTCAATATTTCATCTATGGTTTGATTTTTAGGTGAATTAAGTCCTTCACCAAAGGTTAAAACATTGATAATAGAATTGATATCAAAAAAATCTGAAATAATTAATTCTGTTTTGGTACTTTTAAAACTATTACTCCAAGATAGGTAGCTATATTGAGGATTAATTTTATACTTACCATCTAGTCCAATAAACCCCCATTTCCTTCCATTTCTTACTGGAGCTAAACCTCCATTGAATTCTAGTGCATGATCAAATTGAGGATTAATTTCTATTTTACCTGATTTGTCAATATATCCGTATTTTTTTCCAATTTTCACAGGAGCCAATGCATTTCCATCAAAAATATAGGCTTCATTAAACTGAGGGTTTATCACAACCTCACCGTCTCGATTTATCCATCCATATTTCCCATCCAAATCAACTTGAAATAAATCTCCATCAATTTTTATCATATCATACTGAGGATTTACAATAAATTTTCCTCTCTCATTGATGAGTCCCCATTTATAATCTTCGTTCACAACAGTTGCCAATTCTCCGATAAATTCATCACCGCCATGAAATTGAGCATTTATTGTGAATTTCCCTTCCTTATTAATGTAACCAACTTTTCCATCTAGAGTTACGCTACACAATCCTTCACTGAAATAACCGATACTTTCAAATTGAGGAGCAATTACTATTTCTCCTTCTTTATTCACAAACCCCCATTTCTGACTGTCATTGGATTTAATTAGAATACCTCCTAATCCCTCAGAAAAATTTCGG
>CBFHHA010000055.1:1945-3106 GCA_965655625.1 Flavobacteriales bacterium
TTCTTTATTCACAAACCCCCATTTCTGACTGTCATTGGATTTAATTAGAATACCTCCTAATCCCTCAGAAAAATTTCGGGTTTCTCTTGCTTCAGGTAAACTAACCAATATTTCACCTTGTTTATTGATTAATACTGGATAAGAATCTTCATTCACTATCCAAGCTACTTCTTCTGAAAATGCACCAGCATATTCGTAATTTCCGGGAAATGCATATTTTCCTTCTTTGTTTATATATTTATAACCTTGGTTTTTTCCTTCTGATTTTACACGTGCTAAACCATCATGAAATAATTCGGCCTCTTCAAACTGTGGATTAATAATTATTTCTCCGTCTCTATTAATGTATTGATATAAGCCATCGACTTGAACAGGAATCAATTCAAAGTCAGGAATATTACCTGTATTGCTACATGAATTAAGGATAAATAGTAAAAAGATAGAGAGAATAAAAAGGATTGTCTTTAATTTTTTCATTGTGTGTTGTTTTAAAATTATATTTTACTCAATGGTTTTTTTTGAAAATTAAATTATTATTGAGATTTTAAAATTACGGAATTTCAGTATAATCTCCGTATTTAGTCTGTTTAATTATTGGTTTTTAGCAAATTATATTTATACAAGGTTTTTGAAAGTTCTGTAGCAAAAAGCCTAGCAGTCTTTTCATATTCATAGTAGGAGTCATTTATTACGTTATTTTTGTTAACATAAATGGAGTATGTCAAACCAAATTTAACCCCGTTTTCAATTACCTCAAAAAAGCTAGACTCGGTTACAAATCCATAAGAAATTCCGATTTTAGAGTAAATTAAAACATCCTTGGGAATAATGGAATAGCCAAGATCTGAGAATTTGTGATAATTGTCGGGAAATTGGTTGCTATCAGAGTATTGTTTATTCGATAAGTCTCTTGGTACTTTTTTCAAACATTTTTTTAAAAATTTTCTTTGGTTATAATTCAAATTCCATTTTTTGTTAAATTGAGTACTATCCAGGTACAACAAATCATATAAAGTGTTTTCAATATCCTCAAGAGACATGCTGTTCATATTTGAAAAATCATAGGGTTCATCAATGATTTTTCCATGTCGAATTTGTTGAGAACCAATAAGTTTGGCCAGGTCCTTTTTATTTGTTTTATCCACTGGATTGATTTTCACA
>CBFHHA010000055.1:3206-5901 GCA_965655625.1 Flavobacteriales bacterium
TCCACTCCATTAAGGTTCATACATCTAGAAAAAGAGTGAACTATTTGAGTAGAATTTATACTTTTTTGCCTCAAACTTTTTTTTATTTCAGAAGGAGATAAAAAGTAAAAAAAATAAGTAAAATAAGAGTCGTCACTTACAACTAACATTTCCTCAATCATTTGACCTATTGTAATGTTCAATAATTGGTTATTTATCAATACTTTATTCTTGCTACAAGGATCTATATAGGATATAACCAAGTAATTATTAATAGAGATTCCCTTATTTTTAAGTTTCTCCATCAGCAGAATAGAGAGTGGCAGTTTCACCATACTTGCTGGATAAAAATATTTATTGGAGCCAAAATCATAAGTTGTTTTAATAGGAATAACTCCAACTTGTTCTTTTATTTCGGTATATTTAATTTGAACCCGATATTTGTCATTGTTCATTATCGAATCTAATAGTTCTGATTCACCACTTAAATAAGACTTAAAACTTTTATTGTTAGTAATTTGACAATGAATATATTCGTTTATCGAAGTCATAAATATTATAAATAAAAGATATTTCATTTTTTAAAATAAATAAAAATTAACGAACTCTTAATTTTTTACCAATTGCAATTTTATTTGGATTCTTTATTCTGTTAAGTCTTTGTAATTTTTTAACTGAAGTCTTATGTTTCCTAGCAATACCTGATAGAGTTTCCCCACTCCTTACCACATGATATTTTCTTGGTATTATTGGATCGGTAATATCTTTCTTTTGAATTATTAAGGTATCTGATTTAATTTCAAACGTTTTCTTATCAAAAATCTTTAATGGATCAAAAGACTTTCCTTTATAACGCGTTTCGAAATGTAAATGTGGTCCAGAACTTCGACCTGTTGACCCTCCAAGACCCAGCCGATCCTTGCTATAAACTAGCTCACCAGGTTTTACTAAAATTTTACTCATGTGTGCATATAAAGTTTCAATCCCATTAAAATTCCTTACTACAACACAGTTCCCATAACCACCATCATTATATTGGGCGTATCTCACAATTCCATTAAATGTAGAATATATTGTATCTCCTGTTGTTAATGGCAAATCTAATCCTCTGTGCATTCTTCCCCATCTTGGTCCATAACCGTAAGTTAAACTTCCCCAATTATTAAAATAATAATCTTCTTTATCCATCATAATAAGCAATTTTTTAGAAGAAGTTAATTGTGACACAGAACTTTCAAAAACACAATTTGTACACCAAGATGAGTTAAAAATAGAGTCATTTTTCAAAACAAGAGCTATAATAGAATCTTTATACTTATATAAATTTGTGTCAGCTTTTATTGAGTCAATAAATTTTCTGATATAAAAAGGTTTATTTTCTATTAGTTTCGAATTAAATTGAAATGTAAATGCTTTATTTATATTTTCGTCACTTTTTACTTCTGGTCGAGTTTGAAAAATTTTTCCATTATACTCCCATGTTGTATCACACGTCACCCTCATTTTTATTTCTTGCGAAAAAAGAGTGTTAAGACATGCAGACATTATTAGCAATAATGTTATTATTGAGTATTTTAATTTCATTATTTTACTTTTTCGTAATCATTGCCATATAAATTATAGGCATCTAAAATAAAACCATTGTCATGTTTTCCTTCTAGATCAATCTGAAGTTGTTTGGCTCTAAGTGGTTTGTTTTCATTTAACCATTTTCTAAATTCATTACCTTCCATTTCGTTTTTGAAAGGGAGAAGATTTGATATCGAATCAAGCCTTAACTCAGAATAATATCTATTTTGATCATATAATATAAAAAAATTTGCATTATTTGGTATCCACCATCGTATGAACTTTGAGGCGAAATCAGAAACCCGTACACAACCAATGCTATTTGATGAGCCTAGCATTCCTCGAGACACACCTCTCAAAGCTACTTCGTGAATCCCATTTTGTTTCATTGCTTTGGGATATTCCTTTGTAGGTGACATTAATAAAAAATTAGGTAATTGAGCTCCAGTTTTAAAAAATGTGACACGATTATTACCTCCACCAAGCTTTGTGTCATGTTGTTTATCTAATTCTGTATATTTTCTACTCGTTTCCCAGTTTTTAGAAGTTATTGTATATTGAGCACCATAATAATTTCTGTACTTACCTGTTGGCAGGTTTGGAATATATCCTGTAATTTTCACTTTGTCATTTGAGTCTCTTGTATGGGTAGTGGTCAATCTTTTTGCGGAAACTGCAAATTCACCAATTAATTCAATTGTATCTTTTTTTAATTCACATAGACAAATCGTCTGTCCTAGAGCATATGCTTTTTTATTCAAAATTCCATATTCCCTTTTTAACCCGGGAGTTTTATATCTCCAGACTTTGTCGAAAAAATTATAAATAAGATCTTTATCTTTTAAGTAATTATCCTGAAGATAAGCTATTAGGTTGGAATCCGCATTATTTAGATCATCTGTTGCTTCATTCAGCAATGTCAATAGTTTTTTATCATAGTTTTTAAAATCCTCTAATTTGCTTAAGTCAGGATTTTTTTCTGATATCCCCTTATTTTTCATGTTAGAATCTAATACCATAAAATTTCCAACCAAATATCTATTTGTGTAATTTGACGTTGAATCGAGACTTTGATTGTATAATTCCTCCAAATTGAAAAAAGTACGTTTGTCATTTGGATAGAGAGTGCTGTCATTTAGCAGAGGCA
>CBFHHA010000055.1:6000-7355 GCA_965655625.1 Flavobacteriales bacterium
AATGGCGGATCAGCTATTACCAGACGTGGTATTTGCTGGAGCACAGGCATGAACCCAACTGTTTCAAACAATACAACTAACAATGGATCCGGATTAGGAAGCTATACGAGCATCGCTTCAAACCTTTTAGCTAATACAACATATTACGTTAGGGCTTATGCAACAAATAGCATTGGTACAGCTTACGGTAATCAAATTTCCTTCAGTACTTTATCTATTTCAACTCCTCCGATAACAGCCACATTGATTGGAACGGATAATTGTTCAAGTCTAGCTGGAGTAAATTCATCTTACCGCAGATGGAGTGGTTCCTCTTATACTTATTCTCCCTGGACCATATCCAATTCAGGTTACTCAGGATCATGTTGGCTAGCTCCAGATCCAAGTCTTACAGGGACAGGAGCTGTTGGTACCCATTATGTACAATTTAATAAAACATTCGCAGACAGTGGGTATATAGAGTTTTGGTTAAACACCCATAATCCTGGATATAACAATATTTATCCTACCATATATATAGATGGAGTAGCCCAAAATACTCCCTCAAAAATTGGTGGGCAATTGTCTTCGTTTTATTTTATGCAAGTCAGGTCGGAGATCATTTCATCTGGAACCCATTCCATTAAAATAGAATTTAATGGGAATTACTATATATTTAAAATTGATGAAATCGCTTATTTTGAGTATTAACTGATTTGAATTTTTAAACCATTTTATTCAAAAGAAAAATATATTATGAACAAGTTAAAATTTAATTTCTTTTTTTACTCTATACACTAACAGATGTAATTCAGAAAGTCGATATAAAAGTATTGTATCACATTTGCCGGAATTTACAGACAAACAAATTGATAAATTGCAGTCATTTTCAGAGGTTGGAATGACTTTTTAAAAATTGAGATAAAAATAAACAGGTATGGAAACTGCGTAATTTGTTCTAATCGAAACTAATCAAATCACAGTATTCATTTTTGAAATGATTGATTGGCCAACAATTTTTTATTAAGAAATTGATATTATATTTAAAAAATCAAAAAAAACATGAAGACATTAATTACAATTATATCAGGAATAGTATTGCTTTTACTCACAAGTTGCGGTGGACCACCAGCAGGATATTTAAAAGCCCAAAAACTGTATGGAGAACATAAATATGACAGTGCAATGTTTTACTTCAATAGTGTTTTGGAAGAGGAGGGGAGTTGGTACGATTCATCGGAAGTTATGAAAAAAGAAGTTGTTAAGGCAATAGTGAATGATCACTTGTGGGATAAGTATTCAAAAATACTTTCCGACTATTCTTTTGATCTGTTGTTGATAAATCATGCCCACAACGAACTTCAAAGAGAATTAAG
>CBFHHA010000055.1:7454-8909 GCA_965655625.1 Flavobacteriales bacterium
GCAACTAGTTGATTTGGATAGTATGACTATGGTATACGAGGTGATAGACAACAATAAAGAAATCCCTACAGAGGTGCATCAAAAAGTGACTGAGTATTATGAAGAAAAGATTTTGTTTGGTTATGAATGGATCGGAAAAGGAAGCATGAAGGGGCAAGTACTTTGCTTTACACGTGAAAAAATTAATAACTATAAAGGAGAGAATCAAGGAAATAAAATCCAAGCAAAAAGTAATAAAACTAAAAACGGTTGGAGTAAGGGCAAAGTAATATATCGAAACATACATTATGATAAAGATGGGATTTACCATGTCCAGCCAAGAATATTTAAATCCAGCTATTACGGCAAGACCAAACAGTATTTTGGCAAAAGAGGCTCTTTAAAATTTGAGGATAACAATACCTTCATAATTAATTACGGAAGAGCGGTTTCTTCAAACAACAGAGTTAGATTTGTAAGAGGAGATAAAATAGAAAGTAAAAAGACCGTTCTATAGTAAAAGAATTGGAAAGCTTTAAATAGTTCTTTTGTTTATTTAGCAGGAAGCTTTAAGAGCTGTCTTGTATAAATTAGTTCATTATTGAGACCATTTAATTCTTGAATTTTTTCTACAGATGTATTATATTTTTTTGCAATTGAATACAAACTATCTCCTGATTTAACTAGGTATTTTCGTGGTTCAGCCTGTATGTTTTTGCTGTTTTTATTACCATTAACTTTTAATTTTTCTCCTGCAAAAATGAGGTCGTTAGTTAGTTTATTTAAATGTTTTAATTTTTTAACATTCATTCCATATTTTTCTGCAATAACACTTAGGCTTTCTCCCGCTGAGATTGAGTGATAGGTATATTGTTTTTTGGTAGATTGTTTCGCCTCTTTTTCCATCATTTCATCAACAGAAAGATTAATTTCATCATCTTTAGACTTAATAGCAAGAGGTCCGGAGACATCTTTTTCGCATGGACAAAAACGTTTTTTTTGTTCAAGAGTAAAAAAATAGTTTTTGGAAGGTATGTAGTTTCGGATTTGGGACTTTAATTTTGAAAACCCTTTGTAGTTTCCATCTGTGCATGTTTGCCAATATTTAAGAGCCTCCTGTCCCGAATAATCACAAAACTGCATCAAGGTGTAAGCTGAAAGTAATCCAGATTGATGCCAGCCGTTCCAGCAATGGATATACATAGCTCTCTGGGCTGTGTCATTAGCCCTTTCCATTACGTCCAAGAAATATTCGTCCAGGTAATTGTTTAATTTTGGCCTACAAATGTATTCAAAACCTTCTTTAGACAATGAATCAATTCTCGATTGGGGATACCAATATTCAAAATTATGGGAATACAAATATACCGCTTTATCGAAGCCAATTTCAGAGAGTTGTCTTAATCCGAAAGAGGGCATCGGGTTCCATAAATAATATTTTGGAATAGTGTCTTTTAAATGAAGGTTATTTCCTCC
>CBFHHA010000055.1:9008-11292 GCA_965655625.1 Flavobacteriales bacterium
ACCTCGGTAAACCAAATCATACAATACAACCCGAAAATTACGCGTTCCGTAAAACCTTAAATCTCCTCTTCCTTTGTTGTCTATTACTCTTTTTTCGATGGATGTCAGACCAAATTTATCTGAAAGAACCTTTTTGGGTTTTTTCTCCAAAATGGAGTCTTTAATCAGTATTGTGTCAAGATTTTGTGAGCTATCCGCAGAAGGTTGTGAAAAACCGATACCCGAAAGAAAAAACAAAAATAACAACGTAGATGCTTTTGCAGATTTTATTTTCCGGAAATACACAAAAAGAAATCCTATCAACGACAATAGGCCAACCGTAAAGAATGTAATCTGTGAATGTGCAATCGAGTTATCGTATTGTTTGATTATAGTTTTACCAAATTCCATCCATTTCATATTCTTTAGTTTAAAATTGTTGATTCTAATTTCTACAGAGTCTTTTTCGACAAGAAATCCCGCATGATCAATAAGCATTGAATCGGTTATGGATAAATGCAAACTGTCTATCCAACCTTCTTTATCAACTAGAGTAAATTTCACATTTGGTGCGAAAATTATTCCTTTCATAAATTTAATTGTTTTTATCGTGGAATCTCTAATATATTTTTGGAGTAATTCCTGGTTGTTTGTCAAAACAATTTCCTCGCCAGGTTCTATTACATATTGGCTTAGGTCAATTTGGCTCCCTGTATTATCTTCATAAAGCACAACTCCCTTAAGCGAGTCTACTTCGTGGGAATCATTCAGTAAAGTTACAAAAACCAATCCTTTTCTAATTTTGTTATTTACGTAATATTTTCTTATTTTGAGATTTTCTCGGCTAGATGAATCGAGGTGTTCAAACTCAGCTTGTAATTTAAGGGGAGAGGAAGTCAATTGAATTTGACGTTTTTTTGTCATTACATCATCCGACCACTTGACAAATTGGTACAAATGATTTTTATTTAATGCTTCAAGCTCTATCGGGAATTCAGTAAAAAACATCCCGTTAATTTCGTTGGTCAATACCTTCGAACCATTCATGGTTAAGCCATTAAAATGAGTTATGTTTTGATTTACAATTAACTGCTGAGGTGAGTTTAGATTAAATAAATCGCCTAAATGTCTCAATGCTGATTCAGGACGTTTAACAAAATATGATTTTAAATTTTTAATGTTTTTCTCCCAACTTTGCCTTGACTCTTTGTAAAGCCATTCGCGTCTTTTCCAGTGCCTTTCCAATTCAGGCTCTATTTTGCTGATGTTATTGTCTATCTTTGAAAGAAAATTCGAAGGCAAAAGTTTTGTGGCCATCAAATAATTATATTGTTTAATAAAACTGATTTTAAAAGTATCGTTCTTCAACATGTATTTTAATAAGTCTGTCGCAAAGGGCGGATTATACCAATATTCAGTAGTAGGATTTATACGATCTTTTATGAAGTTTCTATCCAAAAAAGATAGATTACACGCCAAATCGACATCGTACAAGATCCATTTCCATTTTCCTCCAAGAGGTTTGTAAAACCTTACATTTCCTCGATAATCAGTATTACTTATGAAGGTTTGGATAATATTGAAGTTGAAAAAATTTTCAACATCAATACTATCTGATACTCTTTGGTGAAAATTGGAATCAGCATGATGTTTTCTAACATACCGAATTAACGATTTATAATTTGGGTTATGAAATCCTGCTCCTTGAATTTCAATAAATGAATCTTTTTTCCAGTTGTAATGGTAACGAAAGTAATCTTTGTTTACTTTTTCTCTCAAATTATGAATCCCCCAATATCTGGCGTTTATATACAAAATGACTGATCTAGATGCTTTTGTATTTACTTTGATTTCATCAGCCACCATCGAAATAGATTTGTCTTTTAGCCTAGTTTTATTCTGGTCATTCCCGGAAGTCCTAAGAACCAAGTGTTGGAATTTTCTATTGGATAATTGCTCAAATGCCTTTATTTTTATTTTTCCTTTTCCAAAAATTTCTTTCCGAGCTGAAAGCTGCAATGATTTTTCTTTCCATCCTAAGGTCATCCCACCATAAGTTTTTAACTCAAGTTCAAGCTCTTCTTTCAGCATGTTGTTAAAAAAAAACTGAGCGTGAGCTTGGATTGGTTTCTTTTTCCAAGATTTCCCTACCGTCCTTAGTTCTCCTGCACTGTCTGTATACATGTATCCATCGTAAATACCCTCGGGCGGAAAAAACTCCGATTCATTTACCGTTAGAGCTACAATAGGTAATTGATGATTCTGATTAACGATATAGTTACCAATGAATTGTCTATGTTTACCA
>CBFHHA010000056.1:0-11252 GCA_965655625.1 Flavobacteriales bacterium
TCTAACATCTAACATCTAACATCTAACATCTAACATCTAACATCTAACATCTAACATCTAACATCTAACATCTAACACTTAATATCTAGTTATCCAACGAACTAAATACTTTTTTCAAAACATCTGTTACTCTTGATTCAGGATCCTTTCGTATTTTATTTTCTTCGATAGCCATTAAGGTAAAGAGACCTTCGATAGCTTTGTTTGTCACATATTGATCCAAGTCGGCAGTAACCTTTTCTTGCTTAGAGAACCTTGTGGACTTATTGTACAAATTTGCAAGTGGATTCCATTGTTTCGTCAGCTCCACTTTATCCACAGAAGCCTGGGCAATTGGCGAAAAAGCCGCAATTAACTGAGAAGTAGTTTTTTGCTTTAAAAAATTTGTCGCTGCTCCTTCACCTCCTTTCAAAATAGCAAACCCATCTTGTATACTCATGTTCTTTATCGCATCCAAAAAAATAGGAGTAGCTGTTTTAGAGGCATCTTCAGCGGCTCTATTCAAAGTGGTTTCAAAAGTGGCTAGTTGATTTTGCAATAGACCTTTTTCGTCCAAAAATTCTTTGACACGAATGGCATCTTGAGGAAAAGGCAATCTGATAAGGCTATTCCCATTGAATCCATCTGCTTTTGAGGCTAAAGAAGTGGAATGAGAAATGGCCAAGTTAAGTGCTTCTTTCAATCCAGCAATAACTTCTGAATTTGACAGAGAAATAGCCGTTTTATTTTCTAATGGTATTCTTGTTTCTTCCAATGATTGAAGAGTTGTTCCACAGGATAAAACTGCTGAAAAGCTTAGGGAAAGTATAGAAAGTCTAATAGGTCTAGTTTTTTATAGTTAGATTCAAATATACCATCAAATATCAACAATCACCTAAGAATATGAAATAAAAACACCCTTATAATTATCGAATTAGAGAAATATGCCCTGTTTTAATAACTGGGTTTCCTAGGAAATCTAGTATAGAAATTTTATAGACATAAACACCTGATTTAACTTGCTTTCCCTTGTATGTTCCGTCCCAACCCTGTGTCCGATCCTCTGACTCAAAAATTATCTCGCCCCAGCGATTGAAAATTTGAAATTGATAATCAGAAATTCCTTCCGTAACTGGCAAGTATGTGTCATTCAGTTTGTCGTTATTCGGAGTAAAAGCATTGGGAAGATATAAAATGTAACTTGCTATAATTTCAATGTCTTGAGAAATAGAATCGATACATCCTTGGTCATTGCTGGCATATAGTTTCGTCTGATAGATGGCAGGTACCTGGTTTGGAAATGTGATAGGGCATGGGTGAATGACATTGGAAGTGTTGTTGACTCCCTGAAAACCAAAATTCCATCGATAGGTTGTAGCACCTTTTGATTGGTTTTGAAAACATACATCTGTATCAAATATATAGATATTATCTGGAGAATAACTAAAATTTGCAAGTGGCACGTGATGAACTTCAACTGGTAAACTTGTTGAGTCAATACAACCAGAATCTGAGGTGATTTTAAGCGTAACAGGAATAATTCCAGAACTATCAAAAATGTAGGTGGGATTTGCAAGTGTCGGAATGTCCTTTGGAGTCCATTCATACTTGATTATATTGCCCGTGGAAAGATTTGTAAATGTCGTGATGTGTTCAAAACATACTGTATCTGCTGAGAAATGAGCAGAAGGTTTGGGATTCACAATAATGTTTTTTGTAACCGTGTCAGAACATCCCTCTGGCGTAGTAGAAGTTAATGAGACAAGAAACTGACCGGGTAAAAGGTATTGATTGGACGGATCAGATAGGTTACTTGTATTTCCATCTCCAAAATTCCAGTTCCACGTTAAGCTGGAGACGCTCCCAGAGGGGAAAGTTGAAATGTTATCAGGAAAAAGCGAATCGAATTGGCAAATATTGTGAATGTTGAAATCAGGAATAGACCTCGGTTTAACATATATTGTTTTCTGAATCGAATCTTGACAAAAGTGGGAGGTGATGGTCTTTAATTTCACCAAATGATTCCCTGAATTTGTAAACAAATGTTTGAAATGGGAGGAAGGTATATTGTTGAACGACCCATTGCCAAAATCCCAAAGAGAGGATCGTGCAAACCCACTTGTAAGATTCACTATGGAAGAAGAATCCCCCAAACAAACAGAGTCTGAGGAAAAATCTACTTGCAATGGAGGTTGTACTATCACATCTAGGGTATTCGTATCCTCATAAATTACTCCGCAGGCAGTTGTGTCTTCAAAAATTACGGTGTAGGTTGTGTGGTAATTTGTAGGAGTAAGTTTGTAAATTCCCGGAGCGATTGGCAGCGTGTTGGGACTAAAACTTTTAATTCGGACGGAGGCTGTATTTATGTTGATGAGAATGGAATCTCCTAGGCAAATTGTATCTTTGTCATCGATGATTGAAATGGTGGGTTTGGTAAAGGTAGATTGAAAGGTTTTGCCTTCCAAAAATACAGCTGAGTTGTAGAATTTATCACCAATGTCTGCCACCACTATTTTAATGTGGTAAGTTTGGTTACATTGGATGGCTTGTTGAATTCCTATTTTGGTGGTAAAACCATCAAATTGAACCACGGTAGTGTCTGTGAGTTGCGGCATGGATGCACCAGTTCCGTTATCAATAAAAAAGCTTGAATTTACCACATTGTTTACACTGTCAATACTGATAAAAGTAGTTGTTCCAGGTACTTTTGCTAGGTTAATGGCATTATTAGAAAAAGGACCTGATATACCCGGACCACTCAAGAAAAAGCCGAAGGCATCATTCACACTAGTATTAACAAATTCTAAATATTCTTCTGAGCCGAAAACAAAATTAAATGAGATGGAATCGCTAGTGGAAACAAAATCAAACTCCAAACTTGCAATGTCATAGGAACTGTCGTAGTTCGCTGGAGGCTTACCTGCATTCACCATTTTTTCTATATCTGGGTCATTAAAATTATTGACTATTGATGCTGCATTAGACCCATCAGAGTTATTTGGTCCTATTGCATCAGAAATGATTCCTGTCATCAGAACGATTCCGCTGTCTATACCTATATTGCTATTCGAGCCGTCAAAAAAACCTCATTGAAGACTGTCTCCTCGATAAACAATGTTAGATACTGTTACCCCTGAGCCAAGCAATTTTTGCAAAACTAATTGATTTACGGAATATGCTGGATCAACCTGAAGTTGACCCAAGCTAAAGAGGCAAACTAGTAGAAAAAAAGTGGTTAAAACTGCTTTCATAAAATTTCTGTTAATATTGAATAAAAAATAAATGCGCCAAAATGTCTCTTTTTTTTAAACTTTCAAGTCAAAATTGCAGGGTTTGAGAGTAAAAATCATCTGGACTTGTTTTTGGAGTTAGAGCAAAAAGTAATCAACATTTTTTTATAGACATTATGAAACCCGAAAAATTTACTTTAAAGACACAAGAAGCCATTCAAGATGCACATAACGTTGCTGAAAGTATGGGGAATCAGTTGATTGAAAATGGACATGTGTTACAAAGTTTAATAAAAATCGACACGACTATTTTGCCCTATATGATGAAAGCTGAAAAGATTGATGTCAAAACTATTGAGCGTGAATTAAAGGCAATCATTGCCACCTACCCCAAAGTATCGGGTGGGACAATTCAGCTTTCTTCCTCAGCGGCAAAAACCATTTCCAGCGCGCAACAGTATGCTACAAAAATGGGAGACGAATTTGTAGCGTTGGATCATTTGTTGTTTGCGTTGAGCGAAGGAAGAGATCGAGTAGCTGATTTATTGAAAAAGTACAACTTGACAACCAAGCAATTGAAAAAATACAGTGAAGAATTAAGAAATGGAGATAATGTGACCTCTCAATCGCAGGAGGATACTTACCAATCGTTAGAGAAGTATGCCAATAATCTCAATGAAATGGCAAAAAGTGGAAAGCTAGATCCTGTCATAGGAAGAGATGAAGAAATTAGAAGAGTGCTACAGATTTTATCCAGAAGAACTAAGAATAATCCTATTTTAATTGGAGAACCGGGAGTGGGTAAAACAGCTATTGCTGAAGGAATTGCCCACCGAATTATTAGCAATGATGTGCCAGAGAATTTACAGTCTAAAAAAATATTCTCTTTGGATATGGGAGCATTAATTGCTGGGGCGAAATTCAAAGGTGAATTTGAAGAACGACTAAAAGCCGTAGTAAAGGAAGTGACCAAAAGTGAAGGAGAAATAATTTTGTTCATTGATGAAATTCACACCTTGGTAGGTGCCGGAGGTGGACAAGGTGCAATGGATGCAGCCAATATTTTGAAGCCAGCTTTGGCGAGAGGAGAATTGCGATCGATAGGAGCCACAACGCTCGATGAATATCAAAAGTATTTCGAAAAGGACAAAGCTTTGGAACGAAGATTCCAAAAGGTTTTAGTGGATGAGCCAACTACGGAAGATGCAATTTCAATTTTGAGAGGGATAAAAGAAAAGTACGAGAATCACCACAAAGTAATGATAAAGGATTCGGCTATTATTGCGGCCGTGGAGTTGTCTCAACGTTATATTTCAGATCGTTTTTTGCCCGATAAGGCCATCGATTTAATGGATGAAGCATCATCAAAACTGAGGATGGAAATAAATTCTAAGCCAGAGGAGCTGGATGAAGTGGATAGAAAAATAATGCAACTTGAAATTGAGCGCGAAGCTATAAAAAGGGAGAAAGACAAGAAGAAATTGGACCAATTAAGCGAAGAAATTGCCAACTTGAAAGAAAAGTCGCAAGAATTGAGAATGCAATGGCAAAGCGAAAAAGAGGCGATAGAAAAGATTCAAAACGCAAAGGAAGAGATTGAAAACTTGAAATTTGAAGCAGAAAGAGCAGAAAGAGCAGGAGATTTTGAGAAAGTAGCAGAAATTCGATATGGAAGAATTGTGGAGCTTCAGAAAGAAATGGAGGAGGGAAAAGAGAAGCTTGCCGCAATCGATAGTAAAGTGATAAAGGAAGAAGTCGATGTAGAGGATATTGCCGATGTGGTGAGTAAATGGACGGGGATTCCGGTAAACAAAATGATGGCGAGCGAACGAGAAAAATTGCTCTTGCTTGAATCTGTGCTGGAAAATAGAGTAGTAGGACAAAGAGATGCGGTAGAGGCAGTTTCCAATGCGATAAGAAGAAGTAGAGCAGGAGTTCAGGACGAAAAAAAACCAATTGGTTCGTTTATCTTTTTGGGAACCACTGGTGTGGGAAAAACAGAGTTGGCCAAAACATTAAGTGAATATTTGTTTAATGACGAAAATTCAATGACCCGAATAGACATGAGCGAATACCAAGAGAAACATGCGGTTTCTAGATTAGTGGGCGCGCCTCCTGGATATGTGGGATACGAAGAAGGAGGGCAGTTGACCGAAGCGGTGCGAAGAAAACCTTATTCGGTAATTTTACTAGATGAAATAGAAAAAGCGCATCCAGATGTCTTTAATATCTTATTGCAAGTATTGGATGACGGACGATTAACGGACAATAAAGGAAGAGTGGTAGACTTTAAAAACACGATCATTATCATGACTTCCAATATTGGCTCTCACATTATCCAAGATAATTTTGAGGACATGGAAGAGGCTAATAAACCGGAAGTGGAAAGAAAAACAAAGTTGGAGGTGTTTGATTTATTGAAAAAGTCTGTTCGTCCAGAGTTCTTAAATAGAATAGACGAAACGATAATGTTTCACCTGCTTACAAGAGCCAATGTTACGGAGATTACACGGATTCAGCTTGAACTTTTGGCAAAACGATTGATGAAGAATGGATTCACTATTTCTGCCACGCCAGAAGCTACAGAATGGCTAGCTCAATTGGGTTACGACCCACAGTTTGGAGCAAGACCAATAAAGCGAGTCATCCAAAAGAAAGTAATGAACGAGTTGTCGAAAGAAATTCTTTCTGGTAATATAGACTCAGGACATCCGATTGTGATAGATAGTTTTGAGAATGAAATTGTGTTTAGAAAAGGATAAAAAAGAAAAGAGTATAAAACAAAAAAGCCAAAAGAAATGTTCTTTTGGCTTTTTTGCGTTATTACAATAATACGAGATTAAGGAATCAAAACCTCATCAATAATATGGGCAACTCCATTTGTTGCAAAATTATCTGTTCCCGAAATTCCAACGGCCATTGATGAACCTCCAGTAAGTGTAGTTCCCATGGCGTTGAATGTTAATCCAGTTGTTTGTAGCGTGTTGATGTTTTGTCCATCAGTAAGCTGACCTGCTTGTATAATTCCATTAGCAACATGGAAAGTCAATACCGCTGTCAGTGTAGCGTTGTCAATGTCACTGATTCTGTTCCAAGCAGAATTTGTTCCCAAAAGATTTACAAAAGCCATGTTAGTTGGCGCAAAAACCGTGTAAAAGTTTCCATTTGAACCATCAAATGTGGACACTAAATTTGCTTCGGAAAGAGCCACAACCAAACTGTCTAATCCTGCAGCTACTGCCAGCTGAGCAATTGACTGAGTTGGAGCTGTTGCAGGCAAGTCTGGTACAAGAACTTGGTCAATTACATGGATCACTCCATTTGTTGCATTTACGTCAACTGCAGAAACTGGGATACCCGTGCTAGTTGTAGCATTCACATCAATCGTTACAGAGCCTGAAGTATTGATTTTGAATGTGAAACCGGATAACGTGTTTACGAAGTCTCCATCCACAATTTGGCTCGAAGTAACTTTCCCCTCTACTACGTGAAATTTCAACACCTCAGTAAGAAGAGAATTGTTAATGTCGCTGATTCTGTTCCACATCGGATTCGAGTTTATTAAAGTTTCAAATGCCGTGTTTGTTGGTGCAAAAACGGTGAATGGTCCGCTCGCGTCTCCTTGAAAAGTTGAAACTAAATTCGCCTCGGTCAAGGCTACTGCTAAACTATCGAATCCCTGAGCAAGTGCTACATCAATAATGTCATCTCCAGAATTCGCAATAGGAGCAATGACATCGTCCTCTTCGTCTTCTTTTTTACAAGATGAGAGGATTAAGCTTCCCGCTACTAGGAAGAATGAAAGGTTTAAAATGATTTTTTTCATGATTATATATTTTTAATTTCCATGAAGATAGGTTAAAAATAATTTTGTTGAACTATTTTTAAAAAAAATTAAACAAAAAAAACGAATATTCAAACTGGTTATCACAAACATATCGCTTTTCAATTTGTTTTTAACGATTATAATTCTTTGGTTTTTCTTATAAGGATTCTTTCTAAGAATTATGGGTAAGTACCCATTTTTTTTGAATCTTCGTTTACCTCTGGAAACTAATTTCGAAGGGTGTTCTGTTTAGGATGGAATTTCCCAAGGTCAATTCATCTGCATAAGCAAGTTCGTCTCCCACCGAAACTCCTCTCGATAAAATAGAGGTTTTGATTCCAAGGGATTCTATTTTTTTATAAATATAAAAATTGGTGGTGTCGCCCTCCATGGTTGTGCTCAGCGCAAAAATAACTTCAGTCGTCTTGTTTTGACTTACTTTCTTTACCAATTCCTCAATTTTTAAATCATTAGGTCCAATTCCGTCCATCGGTGAAATGAGGCCGCCTAGTACGTGATAAACTCCTTTGAATTGTAAGGTGTTTTCTATTGCCATCACATCTCTTACGTCTTCTACTACGCAAATTAACGAGTGGTCTCGGTTAGGGTTTGCGCATATTTCACAAATGTCCGAATCCGCAATATTTTGACATTGCGTGCAGTACTTGATGTCGTTTTTTAATTTCATAATGGCCGAAGCCAAACCTTCTAGGTCCTCCGGATCTTGCTTGAGTAGATGCAATACAAATCTCAATGAGCTTCTTTTTCCGATACCAGGAAGTGTTGAAAATTCTTCAACGGCTTGTTCAACTATTTTTGAGGGTATATTCATACGCGGTAAAGATAAATAAATTGAGAAAACATTGCTCAAAAATAACCCAAGAAGCTAAAGTCATTGACAAGAGTGGCTGCCGAAATGAATAAATGAAACTAAAAGTGTTCAAAACGCAGTTTGTTTTGCTTTCTTTCTTAATTTTGAGGAATTAATAACCTGCGAGTGGCAATCCCTACATTGTCCTTGCAACAAAACCAATTGAAAATGAAATCAATACTCGTTCTGTGCACAGCTTCTCTGTTGTTGGCTTGTAGCTTGGGTGAAAAAACTACAAAGAATATGGATGATTTGTCGAACAATGAGCAGGTTTTTTCTTCTTCGAACCCAAAGGACAAGAAACAATTGAAATCGGCAAAAGGGAAAACTTTTGGTTTTTATAATGTTGAAAATTTATTCGATACGATTGACGACCCATATACAATTGATGAGCAGTTTTTACCAAATTCTGAAAAGAAATGGAATACAGAAAAATATACTGAAAAACTTGAAAATTTATCAAAGGTGATCTATGAAATGGATACTAACTTACCAATGTTTTTGGGGTTTGCGGAGATAGAAAATAAATGGGTGTTGCAAGACCTAATTGCGCAAAAGAGATTACAAAAAGGAAGCTACGGAATTGTTCACCACGAAAGTCCGGATAGAAGAGGAATAGATGTGGGATTAATTTATCAAAAAGATTACATGAATGTAATCAGTTCAAGAACTTTGGAAGTTACCTTGGAAACGGATCCTGATTTTGCCACCAGGGATATCTTATACATTCAGGGAGAACTAAATGGCGAGGATGAATTGCATATTTTTCTGAATCACTGGTCTTCCAGAAGAGGCGGAGAAAAGGAAACAGAGCACAAAAGAGTGGAAGCAGCGAGAGTACTAAGAAAAGAAGTAGATAAAATACTGGCAGAGAACCCGATGGCCAAAATTGTGATTATGGGAGATTTTAACGATTACCCTACCAACAAAAGTATGTACATGACCCTCAATGCAAAAGGAATTCCAGATTTCCAGAATGGACAATTGTTTAACATGGCGTACAAATTGGAAAAAGAAGAGAAAGGGACTTACAACTACCGAGGAGATTGGGGAATGCTGGATCAAATGATTGTAAGCGAAGGATTGTACAAGCCAACTTCGGGAGTAAAAGTAGCTTACGCTAAGTGTTTGGTTCTTCAGGAAGAATGGATGATGTACACCGATAAGAAATACGGAGACAAGAAGCCAAGTAGAAGTTATGGTGGGCCGAATTATTACGGAGGCTATTCCGATCATTTACCAATTTATTCAAGATTCAAATAAGAGGAGAGATGGGATTATTAAGCAGAAATAAAAGCGAAAAAAAATCAAGCATTAATTGGAATAAACTGGAAACTATTTCTGAGCTAGAAATGGCAATCGAAAAGTCGTTTGAGATCCCGGTTTTACTATTCAAGCACAGTATCCGTTGTTCCATTAGTTCGATGGCACTTTACCGCACAGAGAGTGGGTGGGATTTACCACAGGAAAAGGTAATGCCTTTTTATTTAGATTTGATTTCTCACCGAGATGTTTCCAATTCAATTGCAGAAAAGCTGAATGTATTTCATGCTTCTCCGCAGATTATTTTAGTTAAAAATGGAAAAGCCGTTTTAGATGCTTCCCACAATGAGATTAGAGTAGAATTGATTAAAGAAGCTTTGGACTAGTTATTTTTTACCGACAAAAACGGTCAGTCTTCCAGTAGAAACTAGTTTTTTTTCCTGATTTTTGATGTCTACTTGCCACACGTGAGTTGTCTTTCCTTTGTGAACAATTTGGGCTTTGCCGAAAACAATTCCTGAGCGCACCGCTCTAATGTGATTTATATTTAAATCTAAACCAGAAGAAAATTCCGTTTCGCTCTCTATTAATAAGTGAGAACCGATACTGCCTAAAGTTTCGATAAGTGCGGCAGAAGCCCCGCCATGCATGATTCCCATGGGTTGGTGAGTTCTTGCATCTACGGGCATTGTTCCACAAATGTAATCGTCTCCTACTTCGGTGTATTCAATTCCCAAAGTTTCCATTAAAGTGTTGGTCGAGGAAGCGTTCAGTTTTGCTAAATCCGTGTTTTTCATGAGGTAATATTATAATGTGTTGTGGCTACAATCGCTGCAGTTTCTGTCCTTAATCGGGATTCACCGAGCGAAAGTTCCAAAAAATCGTTCTTTTGTGCAAGGGCAATTTCCTCTGAAGTAAAATCTCCTTCTGGACCAATCAAAACGAGTGTAGTTTTCGTCTTGTCAATGGAATAGTCCAGGATTGTTTTTTTGTCGGTTCCCTCTTCGCAATGGGCAATAAATTGACCGTGCGAGTTATTTGAGGTAACCAAATCTGAGAACGGAATCATGTCGTTCAGTCGAGGAATGTGGTATGATTTTGACTGTTTTGCAGCGGCCAAAATTATTTTTTCCATTCGGTCTTTTTTCAATACTTTTCTTTCTGATCTGGCGCACAATAGCGGTGTTATTTCTGCAATGCCAATTTCGGTAGCTTTTTCCAAAAACCACTCCATTCGGTTATTGTTTTTGGTAGGCGCAATAGCTAAGTGAAGGTTGTTTGTTTTGTCAAATTTGTGATGCGTTTCAATCGAAAGCTTACTTTTTTTTGAAGCAATTTGAGTCAAAATACATTCAAACAAACCTCCTTTTCCATCCATCACAAAAAGTGTATCTCCAACTTTTTTTCTTAGAACTTTCGTGGCATGAATGTGTTCTTCTTTTTCGAGCTGTAAATCCGATTCTATTGTGGGATTGTAAAATAATTGCATAACAGTACAAATATGAGAAATTTTAAAATCAATTGAGAGTGAGATGACAACAAAAAAGAAACATTTGGCTCAGTTTTATTTTCCTCCTGTAGTTTGTTCACTTTTTTTTCAGAACAAAATTACCTGGAATAGATTGAGTAACTACTTCAAAAGTATTTGTCTTTTTATACGTGGCCCAATGATTGGCTATAAACGATGGAGTTAGATTGTGAAAAGAAAGAAAATAGCAAGTAAAAAAGCGGAGTTATTTGCCTAATTGTTGAGTTGAGAGGTTTCTTCATAGCGTGTAAAATTAGTGGAGTAAATCTAATTCAGAACAAAATTAACAAAAATACAAGGGAAGTTATTTTCACATCTCTAGAAACGGAAAGAGTTTAAATTTAGTTACTTTTGCCTTATGCGAATTGATATATTAACCATTTTACCTCAGTTACTAGAAAGTCCATTTTCTGACTCGATACTCAAGCGAGCTCAAACAAAGGGATTGGTTGAGGTTTATGTTCACGACTTGCGAAGTTATTCGACCAACAAACACAAGAAAGTGGATGATTATGCCTTTGGTGGTGGGGCAGGAATGGTAATGACGATCCA
>CBFHHA010000057.1:0-10184 GCA_965655625.1 Flavobacteriales bacterium
TTTTTAATGAGATGGGGAGATTATTTTGGAATCCAAAGAAAATACAATGAAGACTGTAAAGTATGGATGTCTGGCTATTTCGGACAAGGACAAGACAATAAAACATGGGTTTCAGAAGTGATTTTGCCTGGCGATTGTTACGATACAGTCGTGCCACAATCTTACGTTGAAAACACATTGTTTCCAAATCCTTCCGTATTTGAATCTCAATTTCATTTCACCTTAGAGGAATCGCAACCTATTACAGTATATTTAACAGATGTGAATGGGAAGGTTGTTCGTGTATTGTACCAAGATATGGCCAAAAAAGGAGAGAACAGAATCATAATCAATACTCAGAACTTATCAATAGGAGTTTATTTTATTCGCGTGTATTCAGAGAATAAATCCATTTTAACAAAGAAATTAGTAAGACAATAATAAGGTTTTTTACGAAGCGTTTTTTTTAGTTATTTCCTAAAAAGCAAGCTAGTTTCATGGCCTTTTCTTGGTAAGAAAAGGAAGGAGAAAGAGGTAGCTCATTTTTTTTGAAGTAGGAGGTAAGAGCTTGGGGAGTAACAAATTCCATTAGTTTTTTAGGATAAAGTTGAATGATTCCTTCCAGCTTGAATGAATAAGGTGAAGCAGCAAATCTTCCTTTGGTTTGGCGGGTAACAATTCCTATTTTATCTGCACTGATTTCGTCAAAATAAGCGTGTAGGTGGATCATAAAATCTGCCAGTTCTTGATCGTCTCGATCGTCCTTTAGTTCAAAATACTTCGTTTCAGGCTTTAATTGAGTAGGATTTGGACTAGAGTCAATGGCTACTACAATTATTTTTTTCTTATCGATTTCTATTCCAATTGCTTTCATTCTTAAAAAGTACAACAAAAAAATCCCTTATGAAAGTTAAGGCAGGAACAATGAGTTTTGATTTGATTGATTTATTAGGATTGTAATAGATTTTGTGTGTACCGATAATATGGTAAAAAAATCATTCAATTTTTTGTTATTTATCCGCAACTTTTACGGGAAAATCTTTGTTGATGATATCATATATCTTTGTTAATAAATCAGCTTTTTGCGTAATTCCAGAGATAACATCTTTCCATCTTAAGTAGTATAAAAATGAAGGTTCTAATATGTACAAACATCCTTGTTTGTTTGACCATTCCAATAATTCAATGCCATTTTTCTTTTGGAGTTTGCCAATTGATCCTAATGTGCTATTCACTGATGCTACAGGAGGTTTTGCGAACTTAGAGTTTAGCTTGTCTAGCCTTGAATCTATTTCAATTCTTACTAGTTTAAAAGCAACCGGATCAAGAGTAAAAATCAATAAGAGTAATTCGTAAGTATTGTATTTTCTTGCCCTTTTTCTAAATCCAGTAATTAAAATTTGATAAATATCTTTAAAAACATTGAAATTTTGATTGGCAACATTAGTCATTGCTGATTCGACATCACTTTTAGTAAATTTCAATTTATTTTTTGTGTTGTAGGTAGTTATTTCTTTATCTAAAAAAAGTCTGGAACTAATCGCTTGAGTAATTAACGGTAACCCAACAGATTCAGAAGCAATAAACTGACAATGAGGTTCTGAAATATTAACTTTTAATTCATTTAATCCCTGCATTATGATTTTTTTTAAGTCCTCTATTTCCCAAGTTCCGACTTCTATATGAGATATTCTCCCTACAAGATCTTTATTGGATAGTGCTAAATCAACAGCATGATGTGCAGTTCCAACAATGATTGTAGAAACTTCACTATCTGTAAAATCTTTCCATTGTTGAAAAACACTTTTTTTAGTGTCTTCATTTAAATAATGAAAATCCTCAACGACTAAAATAAAGGGTAATTCCTTTAAGATAGGAATTAAATGTTTTGGACTAGGTCGAGAAAGCACTCTATCTTTTACCGTTTCACTTGAATATTTTCCTTTAAGTCCCAGACTAATTTCACCAATTATTTTTCCCAACCACTCCCAACCTGAACTAATTCCAGTTTTAACTTGGCTTGAAAGTTCAATTTGCCCTGTTTCAGCCTGATTTGTAATTCTATCAAAATTGACATCTTCAAGAGCGTTTCTCCAAACATCCTCAATTGTCATTTTATCATTACACCTTATGGTTAGAGGAGTTTTCTTAAACTCGGAAATTACTTTTTTGTACAAGGTAGTTTTACCAGTTTTTGAGGGGCCTGTTAATAAACATAAGGTCCCAGGAATACTGAGGTTAGTGGTTAATTCGAATTCAAATTTCCCTTCATTTCTCTTTACATAGGTTACACTTGGTGTTCCTATTGTTTTAAAAATTTCAGATACTAAATAGTTTGCCATTGTTTTTCTAATGTATACAACATGAATATCAAAAAGTCATTTAGTTTAGTTAAGCTTTCAAAACTTTTCTGAAAAATAATATTGTATTTGGGTTTTTAATTATTGATTTTAACAGCCAAATCAATGATTTGGTTGTGTTGCCAATTCGCACTAAATTTTCCAATACTTTTTAATGCCCAATTTGCCTGATATTTTGATGTTATTTGCTATTTTTTTTCTATCACAAAAGTTATAGTTGTGCAGTAAAGACTTGGACTAGGGGCTATTTGATAGACATTGACGACTTTATATCCCTCTTTCAAGTAATTATTTAATTCCGGTGCTTCGTGTTCGGATAAATTGTTTGAGTCACCCGGTCTGGCATTAATGTTTACGTGGATTACTTTTTGCATTTATTTTATTTTTTATTTTGTTTTTAATTGATTTATTCCTTTGCCTATTGTTAATTTCAATTCATGTTATTTAATTCGTTTAATATAACTATCTCGTTGTGCCTAGTTTAGATTCAAAAGGCGCTAATTTATTGCCATTTATTAAATCTTTATCACTTCTTTTTTTATTAGGCAAACTAGGTGGTTACTATACACTTTTATGTTTTAGTTTGTTGTTGATGTACCTCTTAATTTATAAGATCTACCTGTATGAAAGCGAGTTTTTACTAGTTGGATAAATTTCATCAATCACCACTTTCAACCTATCACCCTTGTTGGATTATTACTTTTCAGGTTTGTGATTTAGGTTTTCAAATTCCACCAAGTTTAGCCTTTGTTTTTATTTAGGGTAGTAATCCAGCATCAGTCATACAAAAAAATAAATACTCATAGTTTGTTGAAAGTCAAAATTTACAATTTCATTGATGTTAACCAACGAAATAATTGATTGTCTGATTAAGAGGTCTATTTCGTTGCTTTAAATGCAAGTAGGGGGCTTAACTTGAATTAATTGGAGGTAAAAATATATTGGGTTTTTACCTCCAATTAATTCGACTAGGCAGTTTGTGTTAGTTCCAAATCAGAATTTAGCATTCAGATTATTAATCAATTAAATTAGGATTTTTAGAAACGGAAAATGGAAGTATAAAATAGTCCAAAGAATTCAACTTCATTAAAACTCAAAAATTATTCCCAGAGTAGGTGTAACTGTTGCAGAACGATTCTCGATAAGTAATGGAATTCCGTTGCTTCCATCTTGTTTAAGTGGTTGGCCATCAGTTGTTTCAAAACCTGTGTTGTCCGCATTTCTCTTGAAAGAATAATAGGGTGGAGTCTCTTGCTCTGTTAGCAATAAGTTTTGAATATCGATGTAGAAATCTACACTTACTTTTTTGAAATTGACAATTTTGTCGATTCTCAAATCCAATTGGCTAAAATTATCCAATCTGAGCGAATTGAGGTTGTTGAAATCTAAAGTTCCTTGTCCTAAAGTTGGGAAATTTTGCCTTGACGCAATCACGTCAAAAGGAGTGTAAGGAACTCCCCCCGCAAACCGGTATTTTGCTCCCAGTTTCCAGTTGTTTTTAAAATTATACCCGAGTGTTCCAGAAACTAAATGTTGGTTGTCCCAGGCTGAGGCGATTAATTCTCCATCCAAACCGGAATACAAACTTCGTACGTAGGTGTAACTCAACACGTAAAAGATGTTTTTTACTAATTTTTGTTGTACGAATAATTCGGCTCCGTAGGTTCTTCCTGTTCCTGTACTCGAAATCGCTTCGCTTCCTATGGATCCAAATTGAGTTCCCTGGTTGGCCAAAGAGCTTCCGTTGGCAATGGATACTGGATAATTGTTGTACTCCTTGTAAAAACCTTCTACCGTAATTCTCAACCCATTGTTAGGAATGAATTGTCCTCCCAATACGTAATGATTGGATTGAATGTATTCCATCGAGCGGTTCACGTAGTTCCCGTCATTCCCTTGAAAACCGAGTGAGGTGTAGGTTGGGATTTTGTAATAACTTCCTATTGAAGCGGTTAAATCTATTTTCTTAGTCAGTTTGTAGGAAAAGCTTAACCGAGGAGAAAGCGTATTTAATGGATTGTTTCCATTGTCAGTAAAAGAATTCATGTCGGTTCTTACCCCTGCAGAAATCAATAGTTTGTCTTGAAAGAAATTTCTTGAAACGGTTCCAAAAGCTCCATATTTGAAAAAATCAATTGCGCTACCAAAGTTTAAACTCACCTCAGGCGAAATAATCGCTCCCGAAGAATCTCTCACTTCCCTGGCTAATCGATTGTAAATGCTCGTATTGTATTTCACATATTGCCCCATTATTCCGTAAGAGTATTTAAATCCTTTTTGAAATTTGTTCATATCAAAACGGAACTTATTTTCTATTTCTTGGGACTGGAGTCCGAGATTTCGAAATTCCTCCTTGTCGTTTTGTGCATCTTCAAATTGATCCAGTTGATTGTCGAACATATTTCTGCTCAAGGTCAAGTTGTAATACCCATCATTCACCAAACGTTTAAAAGCAAAACCAGTCGTGTAATTCCACTGGTTGATAAACGGGAGAGAACCTCTTAAATAGGTGTTTTCGGGAGTTTCGTCTTTTGTTTCGGCAAATCTAAATCGGTCTATTGCTCCCACACCCAAAGCAGTGAAAGTAGTTTTGTTGTCTATTTTTCGTGTTATTTTATATTGAAAATCCGAGAAATTTGGACGAATAGGTAGGTCGATAAGTGTAAACAAAAGATCGAGATAACTGGTTCTGGCCGAGGCTAAGAAAACTGTTTTTTTGTCTTTGCTCATCGGTCCTTCGAGAGTAAAAGAGCTCTCAGTTAAACTGGTTCGTACATTGCCCGATAATTTTTCGTTGTTTCCATCTCGTTGTTTGATTACAAAAGTAGAGGCCAGCGCATTGTCATATCTTGCATCAAAAGCAGAAGAGGAAAGTTTCAGTTCTTCGATAAAAGAAACATTGAGAATACCCTGAGCACCTCCAGAAGATCCCTGAGTTTGAAAATGATTAATAACAGGAATTTCGATTCCATCCAAATAATACACATTTTCATTGGGAGCACCACCTCTAATCGTAATGTCGTTTCGGCCACCACCCCCTGCAGAACCTCCTACTCCTGGCAACGTTTGCACCACTTTCGATACATCAAAATTTCCTCCCGGATTGGACCTTATTTCTTGAGTTGTCAATTGCTGAACAGATAGCGGAGTAATCATATCTGTGGTAGCAACTTCTTTTTCTTTGTCGTAGGTAACTTCAAATTCCGTTAACTCAGTTCCTTCTGTTAGTTCAAAATTGATAATTTGCGCATTCCCAGAATTCAGTTCGATATTGAACTTTTGATCAGTTTGGAATCCCACGACCGTTACTTTGAGGTTGTAAGTTCCCGTTGGGATTTCGAGTCTGTAGTTTCCATCAAAATCGGAGGAAGTTCCAAAATCTGTTCCTTCTACTAAAATATTGGCAAAGGGAATAAGCGCTTGAGTATTTTTGTTGGTAATGGTTCCTTTTATGACTCCTGTGGTTTGCGAAAACAAACCGAATGATAGACTGATTACAAAAAGAAAAGAGATGAAAACTGCTTTCATTGTTTAATTAATTTTAAACAAAGTTAAACAAGAAATACGGATTTGTTTCTATTATTTTCAATTTAGGCAAAAAAAATCCTCAATCGATAGAGATTGAGGATTTTGGTTGTGAATTTATTTCTTAAAATTCAAACTTAATTCCTTGTGCTAAAGGCAATTCAGTAGAATAATTGATCGTATTGGTTTGTCGTCTCATGTATATTTTCCAAGCATCAGATCCCGATTCTCTTCCGCCACCTGTTTCTTTTTCACCTCCAAATGCACCACCTATTTCGGCACCAGAAGTTCCAATATTTACGTTGGCAATTCCACAGTCACTTCCTTGGTAAGACAAGAACATTTCGCTTTCTCTCATGCTGTTTGTCATAATCGCAGAGGACAATCCTTGAGCAACACCATTTTGTTGTTCAATGGCATTTTCTAATCCTCCGGAATATTTCAATAAATACAAAATTGGAGCAAAAGTTTCGGATTGTACAATTTCCATGTCGTTATTTCCTTCAATAATACATGGCTTTACGTAGCAGCCACTTTCGTATCCTTCTCCTTCTAAAACTCTGCCTTCAACTACAACTTTTCCGCCTTCGGCTTTTGCTTTTTCTATCGCAGCCAAATAGGTGTTTACCGAGTCATGATCAATTAATGGTCCCATGTGATTTTTCTCATCCAATGGGTTTCCAATTTTCACCTGACCGTAAGCTGAGGCTAATTTTTCTTTTACCGTGTCATATACATCTTCATGTATTATCAATCTTCTTGTTGATGTACATCTTTGACCTGCAGTTCCTACAGCTCCAAATAAAGCCCCCACAATCGTCATTTCCAAATCTGCACTTGGCGTAATGATAATCGCATTGTTTCCACCTAATTCAAGCAATGATTTTCCAAATCGTTGGGCAACAGTAGCCCCTACAATTCTTCCCATTCTTGTACTTCCAGTAGCCGAGATTAATGGGATTTTCGTATCATTGGTCATCATTTCTCCCACTTTGTAATCTCCATTTATCAATCCGCAAATTCCTTCTGGCAAATCATTTTCTTTCAATACTTCAGCCATAATGTTTTGGCAAGCAACTCCACACAATGGTGCTTTTTCGGATGGTTTCCAGATACATACATCTCCGCAAATCCATGCCAAAGCAGTATTCCAAGCCCATACGGCAACCGGGAAGTTAAAAGCGGAAATAATTCCTACAACTCCAAGTGGATGGTATTGGTCGTACATTCTATGCAAAGGTCTTTCCGAATGCAACGTAGCTCCGTTCAATTGCCTAGATAATCCTACTGCAAAATCACAGATATCAATCATTTCTTGTACTTCTCCGTATCCTTCTTGCAGAGATTTTCCCATTTCGTAAGAAACTAATTTTCCTAATGGCTCTTTGTATTTTCTTAATTTCTCTCCAAATTGACGAACAATTTCCCCTCTTTTTGGGGCAGGAACATGTCTCCATTCTTTGAATGCTTTAGTCGCTTCCGAAATTACTTTGTCATAATCTGCCTGGGTTGTTGCTTTTACTTTCCCAATCAATTTTCCGTCCACCGGTGAGTAAGACTCGATTAACTCTCCATTCGAGAAATTATTTAATCCAGTAGAAGTTCCATCGTTTAGTTCTTTTAGCCCTAATTCCGCCAAAAAGTTTAAGTTCATTGTTTCTGTCATAAGTTGTTTTCTATTTTATTTTATGAATGGCACAAAGGTACATTTTTAAGTAACCAATGTAAAACTCAATGGTTAAAATTTTAACCGAAACCCTTAGTCTAGTGATTTTTTCATTTTCAGATGTGGTAAGCTAACTTCTCTAAAAAGTTTGCCTTCTTGCCTGTAGCCATGTTTCTCGTAGTAATTCACTGCCGATTCGCGCGCATGGCAACTAATGGTTTTGTATCCGTTTTCTTTTGCCCAATTTTCGCAAAAGCTCATCATTTTGTTCCCAACTCCCTGCTGCTGACTTTGAGAATCTACGCATACTTGACGCATTTTAACTTCCGATTCGTTTTGTTTCAAAAGAGAGAAACTTCCTATTGCTTTCTCTCCTTCGAATACTCCCACGTGCGTTTGGTCGTGTTCAAGAAAAAGTTCTTCTTCCGAAAACATTAGGTTTATAGGTTCACGTAAAATCTTGTCTCGCAGTTTTACGCATTTCCAATAGTCTTTGCTGTAATGATTTACAATTCTTATTTCCATGAATTTGGTTATTGAGCGGTATTGCTTTTGTAGGTTTGGTGTCCAATTATTTTATCACAATTACACAACGGATCGCTAAAATATGTGGTGATCGAATACATGTTTTCTGTTTCAAAATGATCACCTTCAATAAACGTAACATCTCCTTTGGCATCATGCGGTCTCTTAAGCATGTAAAAGTAGTCGTAATAACCTTGTTTCAGTAATACTTTGGTTTCATACTGCCTTGCAATTGGGTTGTAAGTCATTTTAAATTCTTCCCTAAATTCATTGTCGCTCATTCCTCCAAACACGTATAAATCTCCTTCAGTAATTTCGTTCGGATAGTTTAATGCAAAATGGGTGTAAATATAATCTGCTTCGGTACCTTGGTTTATTCCAAATTGATTTCGAATGTAGAATTTTCCGTCAATGTCTTCGTAAAACAAGTAGTTGGCAAATCTTCGTTTTTCTTCAGGAAATAAATACAAATTTGTTTCTCTGTTTTCTAAAATTATTTGTTGCACTTTTTGCCCTCTAAATCTCATGTTTCTTGTGTCCAAAAAACGATATTCGTTTCCACCATCAAATACATTTTCGTTGTTGTTGTAATCGTAAATTAATTGTTTTCCTCTTACAAATAGTGGCTTTAGTCCAAATATTGCGTTGTCCCATCGGTTGTTTTGCTGAACCACTACTTTGATGTCCCTATTAATATCTGGAACCATTAAGTCTTGTAAATCCAGTTCAAAATCTACCTCTTGTTTGTAGTTTCGTTCTTGTACGTTGCTCGGTCTATTCACTTGGGCGCGAGTAATTATTTTATTTTCGTACACCATAAACCTTTTGGTGAGTACAATTTGCTCTGGGTCATTGTCGCGAAATACCTTAAAAATATAATTGCCGGTGAGTTTGATTCCCATATTTTTATTGGGAATAGAAATTTCATAGTGAACAAAGTTTTCGTAGGTATTGAAAGAGAATTTAAAATCTTGAATAAAGTCCTGGAAAAAACCAATCATGTATTGAGATTGTATCAAATCAGATTTTTTCCATTCGGCATCACAATGTATAATTGTGTAGTAATAATCGCCTAGATCAGAACCCAATTTGTCGAAAGAAAAATTGATAGATTCTCCACTTGCCAAATCAATGGCAGGATTGCTCATTTTCCAACCCGTTTTGGCAGCCCAGATAGTCTTGATATCCGAAACGTAAATTTTATTTTGGATAGGAGTAGAGCCAAATGTTTCTTCAAAAGTAGGTTTGTTGGGCAGGCTAGATTCATTACCAACAACACTTGGCGAATTTGCCATGCAGCCAAAAAGAAAAAGGATACCAAAGAATAGAAGGATGTTATTTTTCATAGAATACTGAGTATGAAACAAAAATAAGATAAAAATGTTAGGAACTGATTTATACTGAATACTAAAAGAACATAAATCAAAGGATTGTTTTATATTTGTACCGTATTTGGTTTGGGTGAGATATTTTTTCTCATTCGATTAAAAGGGAATTAGGTGAAAAACCTAAGCTGTTCCCGCAACTGTAAGCTTCGAAAAAAGCTTGTTTTATACACCACTGTTCGTTTATGGATGGGAAGGAAAACAAGTAATGAAGTAAGTCAGGAGACCTGCCAAGCACATTATAAGTACTGTTTTCGGGATAAAAACAAGTGAAACTTTCCTTTTTTAGTAAAGGAGTATTTTCATCTGCAATTCGCAAAATGGTATTTGTTATTTAGAAACACTAATTAATAAATACATAAAAATGAAAAAAAAATACATCTTAATTTTATTAGGATTACTCTCGTTTTCTGCACTTTCACAAACTCACCAATCTTCAAACTTCGAGGACTTACCGATTCCTCTCGACACGTTTTGGAACGGAAGTGATTTGTTGGGAGGTTTCAACTCTAGAATGGTGAGATTTGAGAATGATTACGATACAGCTTGGGGAGGTTCGTGGAAGAAATTCGCTTATTCTTCCATGAGAGATACCACAACTGCAAGTTTTACAAATCAATTTAGCTGTATTGCAGGACATGGGGTAAATAATTCTGCAAATTATGGCGTTGGATATTCTGGAAGTAATGAGTATCCTTCCTTATTTTCTTTAACCACTCCATCTTCGGGAATCGCAATGTTCAA
>CBFHHA010000058.1:0-8904 GCA_965655625.1 Flavobacteriales bacterium
AAACCTTGCTTATTTTTATGCAAGGTTTTTTAGTCTCAGTGTTCTCCCTATTTTTTTATGTGTCATTCCGTACTTGATGCAGAATCTTTTAGTAAGTGAATGTGGTACTAATTCACACACCTTAAATCGATGTTAGAGTTACTTGATTATTTTTTAATTTATTGTGAGCTAATCACTTACTAATGATCTCCAACACTAATTTCTTGGTCAAGGGTTTGCCTTCAGCTTGTTCTTTTATTTGATGGAAAGGAAACACAAAATCACAACCAGTTTTGTACTCTGAACATCCGTAGGCTGATTTCCCTCTAAGTAGCGTACCTTTTTTACATGCAGGGCAGGCGACTTTATCCGATTTTTCAGAGGACAATTTGCCTTCTTTAGGAATCATTTTGAGGTTAAAATCCGAATCAAATTTGATAAGTCCTTCAATTTTTTCTGCTCCATTCACAAACCCTTTGAGATTGGTAGTACTTCCTTTATCAACTAATCTAATTAATTGATTTTCAGAAACTTTTTTACCATGTATTTTAAATGGGAGAATCAATTTACACTCATTTTTAAATTCGGAACATCCATAGGCACTTCCGCCCTTTATTAATGTTCCTTTTTTGCACTTTGGGCAGGTTTTACCCACCAGTTGTTTCCTTTCTTTTGAAACAGTAGGTTTGGTATTGACCTTTTTTTTTTGTGTTCGTTTTGGAACATTAGAAGTAATTTTCTTGACCGATTGATTCGCTTTGACCTCTTTCACCAAATCATACACCATTTTTTTCATGTTATGGATGAATTCACCTGCTTTGAAATCACCTCTTTCAATTTCTTTCAACCTCTTTTCCCAATGTCCAGTAAGTTCTGCAGATTTTAATAATTCGTTGTCAATCAATTCAATTAAAGCAATGCCTGTATCAGTTGGGAGGACCAATTTCTTTTTTCGTTCGATGTATTTTCTTCTGAACAATGTTTCGATAATACTGGCACGAGTAGAGGGTCGTCCGATTCCATTTTCCTTCATTAGCTCTCTCATCTCGTCATCATCTACCTGCTTTCCGGCAGTTTCCATGGCTCTCAAAAGACTTGCTTCTGTAAAATTTCGGGGTGGTTTTGTTTCTTTTTGTAAAAAAGAAGGTTCGTGTTCTCCTTTTTCGCCTTGTTGGAAATTTGGCAATAGTGCCTGTTCACTTTTTTCTTTGGAGTTGCCGGTTTCAAATACAACTCTCCATCCTTTTGTAAGAACTTCCTTGCCAGTTGTTTTAAAAGTGATTTCCGCAGCCTTACCTAAAACAGTGGAGTTGGAAACTTCCGAATCTGGATAAAAAACGCCAATAAATCTTCGTACAATTATATCGTACACCAATTGTTGATTTTGATACAAGTTGCTTTGCATTCCCGTGGGAATAATGGCGTGATGATCCGTTACTTTTTTATCGTCAAATACTTTCTTAGATTTTCTAATTTTTTTACCTAGTAAAGGTTGGGTGAGCGAACCATAATTAGAGAGTTTGTTCAGTATTCCTTCCACTTTTGGATATACATCATTTGGCAAAAAAGTAGTATCTACCCTTGGATAGGTAACCACTTTCATTTCGTACAGTTTTTGCACTGTTTTAAGGGTTTCGTCTGCCGAAAACCCAAACTTTGTGTTGCAGTATACCTGTAATCCAGTCAAGTCAAAAAGTTTAGGAGCGTATTCTTTCCCTTTCTTTTTCGTGACAGAAACAATTTCAAAGTCAGACTCCTTTACTTTATCCGCTAATACTTGTCCGTCTTCTTCTTTTAAGAATCTTCCTTCTTCGTAATTAAATAAGATATCTCGGTAAGTTGTTTGCAATTCCCAATAGGGTTGGGGTTGAAAATCTCTAATCTCCTTGAACCTATTTACTAGCATTGCAAGCGTAGGTGTTTGAACCCTGCCAACAGATAGCACTTGTTTGTATCCACCATATTTCACTGTAAATAAGCGAGTAGCGTTTAATCCAAGTAACCAATCGCCAATAGCTCTCGAAAAGCCTGCATGATATAAATTATCGTAGTTCGCAGCAGGCTTTAAATTATTAAATCCTTCTTTTATCGCTTCCTCCGTCAAAGAAGAAATCCACAATCTTTGCACCTCGCCTTTGTATTCACACTGATTAATCACCCACCGCTGAATCAATTCTCCTTCTGTCCCTGCATCCCCGCAGTTTATAACTACACTGGCTTTGTCAAACAAAGATTTAATCACGTTGAACTGCTTTTTTATCCCTTCGTTGTTATTCACCTTTGTGTCAAACTTTTCGGGCAGCATTGGTAGGAGATTCAAATCCCAGCTTTTCCATTGAGGATAATAGTCGCTCGGTTCTAATAAGGTGCACAAATGACCGAACGTGTAAGTTACTGCATAGCCGTTGCCTTCATAGTAGCCATTCATTTTGGAATTAGCTCCTAGGATACTTGCAATTTCTCTGGCTACACTTGGTTTTTCGGCAATACAGACTTTCAATAGATGATTTTTTTTCGTTCCGAATTTACTAAAATTGAAAGAATTTCCATCAAAAAAAAGCCCATTCGATTTACTTCAAATGGGCCTCAAAATATAATAGAGTCAATTTTACTCTTCAGTAGACTTCTTTTTTCTTCCTTTTTTTGGTTTGATTACAATTTCTTCTTTTTTGGTGTCGTAATCAACTACAAGTTTGTCTCCATCACCAATTTCATGTTGGATAATTTGCTCAGCCAATGGATCTTCCAAGTACTTTTGAATAGATCTTTTCAAAGGTCTTGCTCCGTATTTAGCATCGTATCCTTTATCAGCAATAAAATCTTTCGCTTTGTCAGTCAATTCTATATTGAATCCTAATTCATCTATACGTTTGTATAGCTTCGCTAACTCAATATCAATAATCTGATGAATGTCCTCTTTGCTCAATGAATTAAACAAAATTAAATCATCAATTCTATTTAAGAATTCTGGTGCAAATGCTTTCTTTAAAGCAGATTGAATAACAGCCTGTGTGTCTTTATCTATACTCTCAGTTTTTGCCTTTGTTCCAAATCCTACGCCTGTCCCAAAATCTTGCAGTTGTCTAGCTCCAATGTTCGATGTCATGATAATTACCGTGTTTCGGAAATCAATCTTTCTCCCGAGGCTATCAGTCAATTGACCATCATCTAGAGCTTGTAACAATAAGTTGAATACATCCGGGTGCGCTTTTTCAATTTCGTCTAGCAAAATAATAGAGTAGGGCTTTCTTCTTACTTTCTCAGTAAGTTGACCACCTTCTTCGTATCCTACATATCCAGGAGGTGCTCCAACCAATCGCGATACAGAGAATTTTTCCATGTACTCACTCATGTCAATTCTTATCAAAGATTCTTCTGTATCAAACAAGTATTTTGCCAGTTCTTTTGCCAATTGTGTTTTTCCAACTCCGGTTGGACCCAAAAAGATAAACGACCCAATGGGTTTGTTTGGATCTTTAAGCCCAGCGCGATTTCTCTGAATTGCTTTTACAATTTTTTTGATAGCGTCATCTTGTCCAATCACAGTTCCTTTCAGGTTTTGAGCCATTTCTTTCAACCTGCCGGTTTCTTTTTCCGCTACTCGCTGTACTGGTATCCCTGTCATCATAGAGACTACCTCCGCTACGTTATCTTCGTTTACAACCTCCCTGTCATTCTCAGTTTCTTCTTCCCATTTCTTCTTTTCTATTTCTAGTTTTTCTTGGAGTTGTCTTTCTTCATCTCTCAGTTGGGCAGCTTCTTCGTATTTTTGTCTTTTCACCACAGAAGATTTCTTTTCCTTTACTTCTTCTATCGCTTTTTCCACATCAATAATGGCTTTTGGCACATTGATGTTTGTGATATGAACTCTCGAACCTACCTCGTCCATTGCATCAATAGCTTTGTCTGGTAAGAATCTATCAGTCATATATCGGGCCGTTAGTTTTACACAGGCCTCTATTGCTTCAGGAGTATAAGTTACTACGTGATGATCTTCGTATCTATTTTTTATGTTATGTAATATCTCAATCGTTTCTTCAATGGTAGTTGGTTCCACCAATACTTTCTGAAATCTTCTTTCTAGGGCTCCATCCTTTTCAATGTATTGTCTGTATTCATCCAAAGTGGTTGCACCGATTACTTGTATTTCACCTCGGGCCAAAGCAGGTTTAAACATATTGGAAGCATCCATTGATCCGGAAGCACCTCCAGCACCAATTATCGTATGAATTTCATCAATGAATAAAATGACATCCGGAGATTTTTCCAATTCATTCATTAAGGCTTTCATTCGTTCTTCAAATTGTCCTCGGTATTTCGTTCCCGCAACTAACGAAGTCAAATCAAGCGAAACAATTCTCTTGTCAAAAAGAACTCTGGACACTTTTCTTTGAACAATACGAAGCGCCAAACCTTCTGCAATAGCTGATTTACCAACACCAGGCTCTCCAATTAAAATAGGATTGTTTTTCTTTCTTCTACTCAAAATTTGAGAAACTCTCTCAATCTCGTCTTGTCTCCCCACTACAGGGTCAAGCTTTCCTTCTTCGGCAAATTTCGTCAAATCCCTTCCGAAATTATCGAGAACAGGTGTCTTTGATTTTGCCGAAGTGCCCGATTTTCTTGCCCCAGAACTTCCTTTTCCAGAAAAATCTCCGCTTTCTTCCTCACTCGATCCTTCACCCGAGTCTGGAAAACTAGCTTGGACATCTTCAACTGAGTCCAAATCTTGTTCGTCTTCAAATTCTTGTTTAATCATATCGTAATTAATGTCATTCTTTTCCAAAACTTTTGCTGCAATATTGTCATTGCTCTTCAAAATTGACAGCAATAAATGTTCTGTACCAATTTTTTCACTTCTCATAACTTTTGCTTCTAAATACATCATTTTAAGTATTTTCTCAGCTTGTTTCAACAAAGGAATATTCCCTAAAGAAACGGACATAACCGAGGTTGGCTTTGCAATCTTCTCAATTTCGTTTCTTAAGTCTTTCAGTTCTATTCCAAGTCTTTTAATTGCTTTTATTGCAGAACCTTCTCCTTCTCTTATTAATCCAAGTAATAAATGTTCTGCCCCTATATAATCGTGGCCTAGTCGCAATGCTTCTTCTCTCGAAAAAGAAATCACATCATTGACTCTAGGTGAAAAATTTGCTTCCATAATAGTTTAATTTTTAAGGATTTTGACCTTGTAATAAAAGTAGTTTTTTATTCTTTAAAGCAAATAATATTCCAATCCCATTATCAACATATTTTTGTTAGTAATTAGAGATTCTATTATTAAGGTAAAAGGTTTCAAAATTGTACTTTCGAGAGGTTAAAGAACGACTAGAAGGTACGATGTATTTTGCTTAAGAAAATGTTCTTTATTCGAAGTTAAACCGATTATAAATAAAATTCAAGTCTAAATGGCAAGAGGGAAAATTATTCAAATAAATATTGACGAAGAAATGAAGTCAGCTTACATTGATTATTCAATGTCAGTAATTGTTTCAAGAGCACTACCGGATGTTCGAGATGGTTTAAAACCCGTTCACCGAAGAGTCCTTTATGGCATGTTAGATTTAGGAGTAACCGCGGGAAAAGCGCACAAGAAGTCTGCGAGAATTGTTGGGGAAGTTTTAGGTAAGTATCATCCACACGGAGACACTTCAGTTTACGATACAATGGTGCGTATGGCTCAAGATTGGTCTTTGCGTTACCCCTTGGTTGACGGTCAAGGTAACTTTGGGTCGATTGATGGAGATAATCCAGCAGCAATGAGGTACACCGAAGCAAGGTTGAGGAAAATTGCAGAAGAAATGTTGAATGATATCGACAAAGAAACGGTAGATTTTTCGCCAAACTTTGATGACTCATTAATGGAGCCGACCGTGCTCCCAACCAAAATACCAGGTTTGTTGGTGAATGGAGGAAGTGGAATTGCTGTAGGAATGGCAACAAACATGGCCCCTCACAACCTTTCGGAGACTGTGGATGCAACCATTGCTTACATTGACAACAGAGATATTGAGATTTCGGAATTGATGGAGCATGTAAAAGCACCTGATTTCCCTACTGGAGGTATTATTTATGGTTACGAAGGCGTAAAGCAAGCTTTTGAAACAGGAAGAGGACGAATTGTGATGAGGGCGAAAGCTTCTATCGAGGAGATAAGAGAAGGAAGAGAGGCTATTATTGTGACTGAAATCCCTTACCAAGTGAATAAGGGAGATATGATTAAGAAAACTGCTGATCTCGTAAATGATGAAAAAATCACGGGTATTTCTGATATAAGAGATGAATCTGATAGAAACGGAATGCGTATTGTTTATGAATTAAAAAGAGATGCAATACCAAATGTCGTTTTAAATAAATTGTTTAAATTCACCGCTCTACAAACTTCATTTTCAGTAAATAATATCTGTTTAGTAGATGGAAGGCCTGAGCTTTTGAACTTAAAACAACTGATCCATTACTTCGTAGAGCACAGACATGAAGTTGTTATCAGAAGAACGAAGTTTGAACTAAGAAAAGCAGAAGAAAGAGCCCATATTTTAGAAGGATTAATCATTGCTTCGGATAATATTGATGAAGTAATTAAATTAATTAGAGCATCGAAAAGTCCCGATGAGGCGAGAGACAAATTAATTGAAAGATTTAATCTGTCAGAAATTCAATCTCGTGCCATTGTTGAAATGAGATTGAGGCAACTTACAGGGCTTGAGCAAGACAAATTGAGAGCTGAGTACGATGAGTTGATGAAAACAATCGCAGGACTAAAAGAAATTCTTGAAAATGAAGACAAGAGAATGTCAATCATCAAGGAAGAATTAGCACAGATAAAAGATAAATACGGAGATGCACGTAGATCGGTGATTGAATATTCTGCAAACGAAATGAAAATCGAAGATTTGATTCCTGACAACGAAGTAGTGGTTACTATTTCTCATGCGGGATACATCAAAAGAACTTCATTGTCAGAATACAGAGTTCAAAATAGAGGTGGAGTTGGGTCCAAAGGAAGTCAAACAAGAGACAAGGATTTTATACAAGAACTTTTTGTAGCGACTAACCACAATTATTTATTGGTATTCACTGAAAAAGGTAAATGTTTTTGGATGAGAGTCTTTGAGATTCCTGAAGGAGGAAAAACATCGAAAGGAAGAGCGATTCAAAATTTGATTAATATAGAGCAGGATGATAAGGTAATGGCTTACATCAATACGCAAGATTTAAAGGATGAAGATTACATCAAGAATAACTTCATTATTATGTGTACCAAGAAAGGGGTGATAAAGAAAACCTCGTTGGAATCCTATTCTAGACCAAGAACCAATGGTATTAATGCAATCACAATCCGTGAAGATGACCAGTTATTAGAAGCAAAAATCACAAACGGAACAAGTGAAATTATGATGGCTCTCAAATCTGGAAAAGCTATTCGATTCAACGAACAAGACGTTCGTTCGATGGGAAGAACAGCTTCAGGTGTAAGAGGAATAAGACTGACAGACGAGAAGAAAGATGAAGTAGTTGGAATGATATGTGTGGAGGATGAAACAGCGAATGTGATGGTTGTGTCTGAAAATGGATATGGTAAACGTTCTGTTATCTCTGATTACCGAATTACAAAAAGAGGAGGGAAGGGAGTGAAAACCATCAACATAAGTGAAAAAACTGGCCAGCTGATTTCGATTAAAAATGTGGTAGATGAAGACGATTTGATGATTATTAACAAATCAGGAATTGTGATAAGACTGAAGATTTCTGGTCTTAGAGTAATGGGAAGAGCTACCCAAGGAGTAAGACTAATCAACTTAAAAGGAAATGATACAATAGCAGCAGTGGCAAAAATTGTAGGTGGAGGAGAAGAGGACGAAGAAGCAGATGAAGTGGTTGATTTATCAGGTACACCACTAGAAGGTGATGATTCTCCAGTAATGGATGACTCCGAAGAATAAAGTACATTTTTTCAACCGTAAGGCTTGTTTCTAAGGAAACAAGCCTTTTTTGTTGAAGTCAAATTTTGCAAGGAAATGGAAACATTGTTATATTTGTTGAGAGTCAAATAGGTTAAATATTTCATAATCTGAAACTGTGGAGGTTTTTGGCAACATTCTTGAATAAAACTTTATGAAATCGTTCAACATTTGCATCTAATAAATAAAACTAATAAAACGACCATGAAAAAGAATTTAGTAATTGTAACTATGATAATGGGAACTGCAGTTGTAGGATTTTCACAAAAGAAAAATGTGACTTCAGCGATCATGCTCGCAAAGAAGAATCAGTTTGTGAAAGCTAAACCCTACATTGATAAGGCAATTGAAAACGAAGACACACGAACCAACGCTAAAACTTGGAGCTGGAAGGCTGCAATTTATGCAGGAATTGCGGGAATGAAATCAGAAGAGGCTATGAAAATTAAAGAATCTATGGATGTTTCGGCAGAAGTAGTAAATGCTTTGATAAAAACGAAAGAGTACGACAAGAAGGGATACTACAAAAATGATTTAAGAAAAATCGCTGGTCCCATGTATAATGGCAGCCTGAATGGTGGGATTGAAGCATATAACAGTCAAGACTATAAGAAGGCTTTTGACAATTTTACCGCTTCACAAGTATATGGAGATATTATTGGTTTAGTAGATACAATTGGCGCTTATAATGCAGGAATGTCTGCAGTTTTGATTGAAAATTATGAAGCCGCTGAATTAAACTACAAGAAGTGTATAGAATACGGATACGGTGGAGCCGATGTGTATTTGAAGTTGGCTGATGCATACAAGAAAATGGGTGCAAGGGAAAAAGCAAATGCTACTATTGCTGAAGCAAAAACAAAGTTCAAAGGAGATCCTGCTGTCATTTTAAATGAAGCACAAATATTTGCTGATAAAAAGGAGTATGACAAAGCAAAAGCCTCGTTAGAAGATGCTTTAAAAA
>CBFHHA010000059.1:0-8582 GCA_965655625.1 Flavobacteriales bacterium
TGACCCCCCTTCTTTCTCAGGAACTGAAAGGGATTGTGATTAACAAGGAAAACAACTCCCCCATTCCCTTTGCGTCTATCTGGGTGGTTGACTTAAACTCTGGAGCATCTTGCAATAGCCAAGGAAAGTTTTCGCTGGACTTTTCACTACCCCAAACTATGAACCTTAAAGTATCTGCAATTGGATACACAAGTTCTATTGTAACCCTTAACAAAAAAGACACCAGCTTGATAACCATAGCGCTTTCTCCTTCTCATATAGAATTGCAAGAAATGGAAATTTCCACAACAACTGGTATCCTCCAAAACTATTCGATTACTAATGTAGAATCTAAATCACTGGAAGAGCTCACAACCATAAGCACCACCTCACTGGGACAATCCTTAGGAAACCTATCGGGAGTGTATAGTAACTCAACCGGAAACGGCATAAACAAACCGGTAATAAGAGGAATGAGCGGAATGAGAGTTAGCACTTACCTCAACGGCCTAAAAATTGAAAACCAACAATGGGGCGGTGACCACGGAATTGGTGTAGATGCCTTGGGGATTGAAAAAGTTGAAGTTATAAAAGGTGCTTCTTCCCTGCTTTATGGTTCAGATGCTTTGGGTGGAGTTATCTATTTGCATGAGGAAGAATACGCAGAATCCAATAAATTTGAAGCAGGAATTACTTCTCAGTTCGAATCTAATTCTTTGGGAGTTACCAATGGATTCCACATGAAGATTTCGAAAAAAAATATTCGTTTCAACTTATTTGGTAACCAAACTTCTCATGCGGATTACCAAGTTCCTTCGGAAAATTATGTTTTCAATTCCCGATTCAAGGGCCAAGGAATAAAAGCAGCATTGGGTATGAACAAAAAAAATTGGGTGGGTAACATTCGGTACACTTTTGTACACAACGAATTGGGAATACCTGGACACACTCACGATTCTGTGCCAAGCCAAGATGATTTATTCAAAACAACAACTTCAAGAAAAAAAACGCTTCCATTACAAGTAAATTCCTCTCATTTTTTGAGTACAGATCATAAATTCTTCTTTGAAAAAAGTGACTTGAAATTCACCTTTGGATTGGTTTCTAATAATTTGGAGGAGTACGATGAAAAAGTAACCATTCCGGGAATTGCCATGAAATTAAGTACTTTTTCCTACAACGGATTATGGAGCCTGAATCGATGGAAAAAGCATACATTCCTACTTGGATCACAAGGAAATTTCCAAACCAACAGGAATAATGAACGAGCAGAAGAAATATTATTACAAGATTTAGAGTCGAACTCGGTGGGGCTTTTTTCGATGATTCATTCCAAATGGAGTAAAAGATTAGAAACGCAAATTGGAATTAGGGCAGACCGCAATGAGTTTACTATTTCACGGGGCTCTATTAATGAGGAAAAACTCACTCTCGATTACCAAAGTATCAATTACTCCGCGGGACTTAGTTATACAGAAAATAAGCATGCCTACCGATTGAATATCTCTTCTGGATATCGCCCTCCTCATCCAATAGAAAGCCTTGCAAATGGAGTTCATCATTCTTCCAGAAGGTTTGAAATAGGATCGCTTGCACTGAGGCCAGAATTTGCCAACCAACTGGATGTTTCTTATGAATACAAAAACGATCATGTTAGTGTTTTAGTTAATCCATACATCTCTGTTATTCAAAATTATGTGTTCCTTTCTTTTACAGAATCATTTATCAATAATTACCCAGTGGTAAATTACGAACAGAACGAACTCACCTACTTTTATGGCGGAGAAGTTTCTTTTCATTACCACCCTCACTTTTTACATAATTTACACATCGAAACTAATTTCACCTATTTATTTGCTGAGGACGAAAAAGGAAGAGCTATTTCACAAATACCTCAGCCCAGAATTATGACTTTGCTAACTTACGACATTGAGTCTAAGTTCAAAATACTGCCTATTTCGCTGGCTCTTCAAAATACCTATTTTGGTAGCCAAAATAGAGTAATTGAGAATGAAATAAACTCATCGGCATACAATCTATTAGATTTGGGCGCAAGCTGGAAAATAGCTGCTCCCAAGCTAAAGGGTCAAGTAAAAATAGGAGCGAGAAACGTTACCAATACTTCCTACATAAATCATCTTTCTGAAATAAAGCCACTTGGAATTCAAAACCCGGGAAGGAACTTTTACATAAGCTTAAATCTATCCATAAATCAAAAAATAAAATAACATGAAAAAAACAATCCAATCAATCTTAATCATTGCAGGTCTTTCTGTATTTTCAGTTTCCTGTAACAAATCAGAATGCCACGAATGTCATTACGACAAAGACGGAGAAGAAGTTGAATTAGGTGAAAAATGTGATTCCGATCTAGAAACTTTGGAAGCACAAGGAATTGACGTAAACGGAATAAACTACGAGGTTCACTGTCACGAACATTAATTTTGTAACTTTGGTGTAATAAAACATAACACCTACTAATGAAACGTACTCAATTAAAAAGCACTTTTATCGCTTTCTGCCTTTCTTGTTTTTGTATTTCGGGATTCTCTGCAAATCCAATAAAACGAAAAGTAACAATGAAGAATATTTGTCACTCTTGGTTTGTAGGACAAGCTTGGGAGATTAAACCTGGTGGATATAAAAAAGATCAGAGTAAGAAAGCAAAAGGCTCTTCTTTTATTTTTGAGCAAAACAATTCATTTTACCTGAAAGACAGAGCTAAAAGAAACCCACAAACAAATGAAGGTACATTTACTTTGTTTGCGAAAGATTCTGTTCTTTTAGTTTTAGGCAGTCAAAAAATAAAGTTTAAAGTCAACTTTCTATCCAAAGATAGTATGACTCTCTCAGGCAATAGCTATGGGCGAAACTTATTTATCGGACTATCTCGAGATTCTATTCCTCCTTTTGTACCAACAAAAGAAGACGAGGCGAGAATATATCACGAAGATCAATTAAGCTATGAAGACGTCCCTGTTATGGAAGAAAAAATAGTGGAGGCAGAAAGCGAAATTATTGAGGAGACTATTGAAGTTCCGCGTATAGAACCTCCAGAAATAGTGAAAAAGAGAAATGAAAATAAATTGACGATGAGTCTTATTGGTCAATGGAAAATAGAAGATACCGAAGAAATCTTTTTCATTCTGAGCTATAATCAATACAGTGTTTTACATGTTAATGAATCCAAACTATCTGGTTCTTGGACTGTGACAGGCAATCTCATTAAAATAACGAATTCTTCTGGTACGCATTCCTATAAAATCTCAGAAAAAACAACAGGCTCTATAACAGTAAGAGATTTAGGCAGCAACCGAACGATTATTCTCAAAAAATAAAAACCCACATAAAAAATGCGTTATTTTCATTTTGTTCTTCTGTCTATTTCATTTTGGACTAACGGTCTATTAGGTCAACCACCTATCATGGTTAAAAATATAAATCAAAGTTTTGGTGTTTCCTCATCCCCTCAAAATCTGACAAATGTAAATGGAGAATTATTTTTCTCAGCTGATAATGGATTAGTTGGATTTGAACTTTGGAAAAGTGACGGAACAACAAGCGGAACTAAGTTAGTAAAAGACCTCACTCCAGGGAGTGCAAGCACAGATAATCTGAGAGATTTTATAGAGGTAAACAACAAACTATTTTTCAGTTGTAGAACCGGAACAGAATTATGGACTAGCGATGGAACCTTAGCTGGGACAGATACTCTTATAACATTCTCCTCAATTGGAACTATCTTGGACGAAAGCTTTGTTGATCTGAATGGAAATCTAATTTTTGTTACGAGAGAATTCGCTACAGGAAATTTAAGTCTATGGAAAAGTTCGGGTACGGCAGCCACAACACAACACATAAAAACATTCAACGGAGGTGGTAATTCTATCCATCCAAGAAGCTTTACCATTTACCAAAATGATTTATATTTTCTTGCTAGTGACGGAATATCCGGTCAAGAAGTTTGGAAAACAAATGGAACAGTTTCTGGTACTATATTACTAAAAGATATTAATCCCGGAACCAACGATGGAACTCCTTGGCCAAATCCCCCCTTTTTTAATGAAGTTAACGGTCAATTATATTTTATTGGCAACGATGGGGTTTCGGGAGATGAATTGTGGAGAACTAATGGCTCAAACATTGGCACGATACTCGTTAAGGACATCAACTCAGGAATTGGTAGCGCTGATATTACGTCTCCTACAATAGTGGGAAACCATCTCTATTTCAAAGTATTTATAGGAGGTCGAACATCACTATGGAAATCTAACGGAACAAGCTCCGGAACCTTTAAAATAACAGATTTGTCTCGAAATGATTATATGATAGCACTTGACTCTACTACTCTCATTTTCAATCAAGACAATACAACCCCAATCGATTATGGTCGAGAGTTATGGATCACTCACGGTACTCCATCGAGTACAGGAATCCTGAAAGACATTTACCCAGGTAACCTCCACGGATTACCAGTAAATCACTTTAAAGGAATAGTCATTGACTCAATTCTTTATTTTAATGCTCAAGATAGTGCACACGGTTTGGAATTGTGGCGTTCAAACGGAACCGATTCAGGAACCTTTTTAGTAAAAGATATGAACCCAGGATTGGAGAACGGATTCTTGAACAATTCCAAATTCTTATTCGATGCCAATGGGAGATTATTCTTAGATGCCATAAGTTTTGGTGGTGGATCATCTACAGAGTTGTGGAAAAGTGACGGTACCGACACGGGAACAGTCAGGCTAAACATCGACACAAATGGTGGTGGCTCTATCCCTTTTAACTGCACACTCATAGACACTACCTTATTTCTTACCGCCAACAATGGATTTTCGGGAATTGAACTATACTCTGTATTAGCAGATTCTATCAAGAAGAAAAAAACCGTTGTAATAGGGCCTCCGAGTAGCATTGAAGAGAGAGAACACAACTTAGAAATTAACTTCTATCCAAATCCAACAAACAGTTTTATAACTGTTGATGTAAAAACTAAATCTAAAGACTGGGAAGGGATGAATGTCCTTTTATTGAATGTAGAAGGAAAAATGATTTATTCCAATTACCATAAAAACAAACAAATGACTCTTGATTTGAGTAAGTGCGAAAACGGCATTTATTTTTTACTTCTATCCTCTAAATCGAACGAATTAGTCAGAAAAAAAATAATAAAGTATTAATTCCTCTTGTCCATCCCCCACAATAGTTTGTTACGGATAGTTTTAAAAAAATCTTGATTGGGAAATTGAACCAAATTTATCTTCAAATCAGATTTGGTAACAACCAAATGATTGACTGTAGAAATCTCCTCACTCCTAGAATCCAATGTTGCCAAAAATTTCTGTTCCCTTCCTTCTACTTTTAATTCAATCACACTGTCATCTGGTACTACCATTGGTCTAATATTTAGATTGTGTGGAGCGATGGGAGTGATAACAAAGTTATTTGAATTAGGCATCAAAATGGGCCCTCCACAACTTAGTGAATAAGCTGTAGAACCTGTCGGTGTAGCAATAATAAGTCCATCTGCCCAGTACGAATTCAAGAAAATACCATTCACAAATACATGTATTGTAATCATGGAGGAAGAGTCTTTTTTATGAACCGTTAACTCGTTCAATGCAAAATTGTATTTACCAAAAAGCTTTGATTTAGTTTCCAGGGAAAGCATCGCCCTTTCTTCTATTCGATACTCTTTACTTATAAGCTGAAGTAAGACTTTTTTTATTTCTGTTTTTGCTGTATTCGATAAAAATCCGAGTCTGCCAGAGTTAACCCCTACCACCGGAATTCCTTTCTTAATACTAGTCAAGGTATCGAGAATAGTTCCGTCACCACCAATGCTAAATAAAAAATCTAATTTAAGCTTCGGATAGGTCTTTCTGGTGTATTCTTTTACCTCTTGACCAAAAGTTATTCCTTTATTCACCACATTTTTGTGGAATTTGGAGTAAATGAAATAGTCAACCTCATTTCTGTCCAACTCATCAATTAATAATTGAAAGTAAGGAATAAAATCATCCGAAAATTCTCTGCCGTAAATTGCTATTCTCATTTCTACTAATTCTCCACCAAACTAATTCCTGTCATTTCTTTTGGCTGTTTAACATTCATTAAATGTAACAAGGTTGGAGCAATATCCCCTAATTTTCCTGGTTTAATTTGTGAAACACCCTTGGCAATCACAAAACAAGGAACGGGATTCACTGTGTGGGCAGTATTGGGACTTCCATCAGGATTCACATTCAATTCTGCATTGCCATGATCAGCGATAATGACAAAACTATAGTCGTTCCTTAAACCGGATTCCACTACTTGTTTCAAACAAGAGTCTGCTTTTTCTACTGCTTTAATAATAGCCGATTGAATCCCGGTATGGCCAACCATGTCGGTGTTTGCATAATTCAAACAAATAAAATCAGCAGATTGACTCTCAATTTCTTTCAGAATCTTTTCGGTAACAATCGGAGCGCTCATTTCTGGCTGCAAATCATAAGTGGCTACTGTGGGTGAATTCACCAAAATCCTCGATTCCCCTTCAAACTCCTCTTCTCTTCCTCCCGAAAAGAAAAAAGTAACGTGAGGATACTTCTCAGTTTCTGCAATTCGTATTTGTTTTAGTCCGGCTTGAGAGATGGTTTCACCCATCGTCATTTTCAAATTATCCTTGGTGTATACTACCTCAACATTCTTAAACTGCTTGTCGTATTGAGTCATTGTCACATAATATAAATCTAGTTTAGACATACCAAACTCTGGATTATCTGATTGAGTGAGAACTTCAGTTATTTGCCTGCATCTATCCGTTCTAAAATTAAAACAAATCACCACATCGCCTGGAGCAATTACAGCTACGGGTGTTCCCTGTTCATCAGTTTTCACTGCAGGCTTAATAAATTCATCTGTTACATCATTCGCATAAGAATTACTTACTGCCACTTCCAAATCGTTTGTCTTTTCCCCTTCTCCCTTCGTTAACAGATCGTATGCCAATTTGATACGTTCCCAGCGATGATCTCTGTCCATAGCGTAATACCTTCCTATCACCGAAGCCAATTGGGTAGAAGTTCCTTCAATCTCGCTTTCCAGGGATTTTAATGAAGCCAATCCGCTTTTAGGGTCACAATCTCTCCCATCTGTAAAGGCATGAATGTAACTATTAGCCACTCCCGATTCTTCCGCCATCTCGCATAGTTTATACAAATGATTTTCGTGAGAGTGAATTCCTCCTGGAGAAACCAAGCCTATGAAATGAACATTTTTATCCTCTTTCTTGGCATAGCTAAATGCATCTTTCAAGGCAGTTTCCTCTTTAATCGAATTATCTTTTACCGCCTTGTTTATTCTAGCAAAATCCTGATAAACAACTCTTCCTGCACCAATATTCAAATGGCCTACTTCTGAGTTTCCCATTTGTCCATCTGGCAAACCTACTTCCTCTCCGAAGGTAACAAGTTCGGTATTTGGGTAATTATTGTACAAACTATCCACAAAGGGAGTTTGAGCGAGATGTATAGCATTGGAACTGTCTTTTTTTCCGTGCCCCCAACCATCTAAAATTACAAGAATTGCTTTTGTTGTCATAAGAATTGTGTTGAAGTACAAATATCGGGAATTCATCTGAATTAGTTGGGCTTCGATACTTGAAATCGCTGTTATTAATTTAAACTCAGCCCGCAGATTTGCTCAAATCCGAACCCCGATTATTTAGAATATATTTAGAATGTATAAGCCTGTCCCAGACACTTCGGAAAAGAGTGACTTAACCGAAAAGCCTCAGCCATTAAAGAAAAAAAAGACCGAGTCACCCTGAACTCTTGTACTGAATTTATCGAAGTGTGATTCAGGGTCTGTTAATTTACAGCACTTGTATTTATTAACAGGTTCCGTTTCAAGAACGGAATGACTGCTTCTTTTTTTTATTGTAAATCCTAATTCAATCCTTATCTTTATATACATGAAAATCAAACAACACATCCCGAATTTTATTACGCTACTTAATTTGGTCTGTGGAGTATTTGCGATTTTATCTTTTATCGAATTTACTTTCCCTATTGAGCAAGAACTCAGAGGACTAGTCAATAGAAGTTATTCCCATATAGAATTGGGGATTTGGCTCATTCTGATAGCCACAATTTTGGATTTCCTCGATGGATTTTCGGCTCGTTTATTAAAGGTACAAAGCGAAATTGGAGCTCAGCTAGACAGCTTAGCGGATATGGTAACCTTTGGGGTAGCTCCTGGATTTCTTTATTTCGCAATGATACATGAATTTTACCCTAATGAGACTTTGCTGCGCTTTTTGTTTGTATTGATACCAGTTTTCTCTGCTTTACGACTTGCAAAATTCAATGTAGACACACAACAAACAGACTATTTTAAGGGAATAGCTACACCGGCAAATTCCCTCTTTTGGGTGGGAATGTTTTTTATCATAAAAAACAACCATCCAGAACAAGGAATATTCATTTTTACCTCACTTGTTATCATCATGTCGCTATTGATGACATCAAACTTTCGAATGTTCTCCTTAAAAATAAAAAACACAAAACTTGAAGGGGACAATATTTACAGAGTCATTCTATTGATTGGAACCGTTA
>CBFHHA010000060.1:0-132 GCA_965655625.1 Flavobacteriales bacterium
GTTTAATCTTCCTATTTTAAATCTTGATTTTGAACTAGCTACCACATGTTTTATTGGGACATGGAAGTCTTGAGATAAATCAATGAGAATATCAAAATCTTCTTTAATAAAAGACGATACTTCTTTGCAGTT
>CBFHHA010000060.1:142-8570 GCA_965655625.1 Flavobacteriales bacterium
ATCTACCTTTTTATTGGTGAAATACGAATATTTAAGCGATTGGTTTATTACAAAACTAGGAAGTTTAGGACCCTCAAAATAGCCTAGAACTTTAATTTTTTTAAACCCAATTTCACCTTTCAGGAAATTAACATATTTCTCTACTATATCCTGATAGTCAGTGGTTGATACTGAATACACAATCCCAATAGATTTAGCTGAGTCAAAATTTGAAACAATAGGTCTCCTTTTCTGATGAAAAACTAGTTTGTTCAACTTTCGTTTACCTAATTTCCGCTTTATGTTAGTTAACAATTTCATTGAGTTCAAAATTACCAAAGTAAAAGTTCTTATTTCCTTTTTTATTGGATTAATTGAAGGTAACTCAATTCATCTAAAATTTTAACCTCCAGCTTTTCGGCTTTTTTTAGTTTTGCAGGGCCCATTTTATCTCCTGCCACCAAATAGTTTGTTTTACTCGAAATTGAACTCGATACTTTACCTCCATTATCTTCAATCGATTTTTTAAGTTCATCTCGAGAAAACTTATCGAATACACCAGACACAACAAAAGTCGTCCCAGCAAGCTTTTCACTTCCTCCTTCCTTCTTTTTCATTTCAAATTGAAGCCCTTGATTTCTCAAAACATCAAGAATTGCTTGATTCTCTTCTTTGCTAAAATAATCTACAACACTCTCGGCAATTCGTTCCCCTATTTCATCTACTTCTACCAAGTTTTCTTTGTCGGCCTTGATCAATTCCGAAATGGAACCAAAATGTCTGGCCAATTTTTTTGCAACTGTGTCACCCACATACCTAATTCCTAATGCAAACAACACTTTTTCGAAAGGAACACATTTAGAAGCTTCTATCCCTTCCAGCATATTTTTTACAGATTTCTCAGCCATTCTGTCTATCACAATTAACTCGTCATAAGTGAGTGAATATAAATCTCCCGAATTCTTTATCAACCCTTGATCAAACAAAACTTCGATGGTTTCAGTCCCCAATCCATCTATATTCATCGCTTTACGCGAAATAAAATGCTGAATTCTTCCTTTTATTTGAACCGAACATCCTGAATCATTCGGGCAATAATGGTTGGCTTCGCTCTCTTTTCTTTCTAGCCTCGATCCGCACTCAGGACAATTTTTGATGTAGGCAAAAGGAACTGAATCTGCTGGCCTTTTCGATAAATCCACCGAAATAATTTTTGGAATAATCTCACCCCCTTTTTCAACAAAAACGGTATCTCCTTCCCGTACTTCTAGTTTTTCAATAATATCTGCGTTGTGGAGCGAAGCTCGTTTTACCGTGGTTCCTCCCAACTGCACTGGAACTAAATTAGCCACAGGCGTAATTGCACCAGTTCGCCCAACCTGGTAGGTTACTTTTTCTAGAACGGTGCTCACGCGCTCGGCTTTAAACTTATAGGCTATTGCCCATCTCGGAGATTTGGCTGTAAACCCCAATCTGTTTTGATTGTCGTAGTGATTTACTTTGATGACAACCCCATCAATCTCAAATGGTAATTTTTTTCTTTCAACATCCCAATAGTCTATAAATTCAAGGATTCCATCTATTGAATCTGTTTTTTTGATGTAGTTATTGGTTGATTTTGGGACTTTGAACCCCCATTCCTCTGCTTTCTCAACTAATTCATAATGATTATCAATGGCGATATTCTCTCCATATATTCCGTATAAATAACAGTCTAATCCGCGCTCCGCGGCAATGCTCGAATCCAAAGATTTGAGAGTTCCTGAGGCCGTGTTTCTCGGATTGGCATAAAGCGGCTCATCATTCTCAGCTCTTTGTTTATTAAGCCTTTCAAAATTCTCCAACGGAAAAAATATTTCACCTCTTATTTCGAAGTCGGCTGGGTAATCTCCTCGAAGGCTCAATGGAACGGAGTTTATTGTTCTGACATTGGTGGATACATTTTCTCCTTTGGCGCCATCGCCACGTGTAACAGCCTGATGAAACTGACCATTTTTGTACTGAATTCCTATTGCTACTCCATCGTACTTTAGCTCACAAACATACTCAATGTCGTCATTCGTTAATTTTTTGATTCTTGTTTCAAAATCGATGATATCATCTTTTGAGTAACTGTTGGACAAAGAAAGCATGGGATATTTATGCACAACCTGCTCAAACTTTTGAGTTACGTCACCGCCCACTCTTTTTGTTGGAGAATTGGCCGAAGAAAACTCAGGGTGCTTTTCCTCTAGTTCTTGCAGTTCTTTCAACAAAGTATCGAACTCAAAATCCGAAACCAAAGAAGTATCCAACACATAATAATGGTAGTTATAATCTTGAAGTACTTGAGTTAGCTCCTGGATTCTTTCTTGCGGATTAGTCATCTATAAAATCAAATTTAAATACATATTTTTTTCGATATTCTTTGTCTTTCACGAATCTACTAAATTCATTTAAAAACAATTTTACTCCAAAGGAATAAAAAACGGTATTGAATTCTTTGCCAAATTGAGAATCATCCAAAAACACAAAGTTATCGCCAAATCCTGCAGTAATCCCAAACCATTTTAAAATACGGTAGTTAGCCTTGATTGACACAGTAAATGAGGGTACGAAATCGCGCGAAATTATTTGTTGTTCTTTTCCGGATGTATCGTACATAAATGCTTTGATGGGTCCGAAACCTAGGTGAATTGGAAACAACAATTCCCACCGTTGATTTTGGAACAAAATAGGATCAATATATGCACTCACATGGCGATAAGTAAAGTATTTCTCATCAAAACTTACAGGTGTAAAAGGATCTTTTTGAATAAGAAAGTTCACTACACTTTTGGATAGCTCGTGATACCCCAATCCAAATCGAACTCGTTTATTTCCGAATCCAATTTTAGCTCCATAAAACGCTAGGTTCTCTTCAAAAACAACCGAATTTCTCAGGTCGAGCGTTCCATAGAATTTCAATTTATCATTCTCGTGTTTTTTGTAAAACTGAGCACTCACCCCACAATGAAGAGAAATAAAACAACATAAAACAATCAGTTTTTTCATCTACACATTGGATTTAATGCCTGATACAATTCGTTCTTTTCCATTTAAATCTTCTATGATTTGAACATTTCCGAATCCATACTCTACCAACAACTCTTTTGTTTCGGGACCATATTTCTCATTTATTTCAACATACAACTTACCTCCTTCTACGAGATTTGATTGACAAAAAGTCGCGATTTTTTTGTAAAAAAGAAGAGGGGCTTTGTCTTCAACAAACAAGGCTAAATGAGGTTCGTAACTCAATACATTTTCTGCCATTTCTGCTTTTTCTTTATTCAAAACATAAGGAGGGTTGCTCACAACAATCTCAAAAGGGAGTCCATCGTAGGTTGGATTCAAAATATCTTGGTGTAACAATTCAACAGAGGATTCTAGCTGAGAGTTGTTTTTGTTTGCAATTTCCAGTGCTGCCTTTGAAATATCAAAAGCTGATACCGAAGCGCTAGGCAGGGCCAAGCTCAATGAAATTCCAATTGCACCAGTTCCTGTTCCTATATCAAGTAATCTTCCACTAAAGTCTTTGTTTTCCTTTACTATAAGGTCTACTAGTTCTTCTGTTTCGGGCCTTGGAATTAATGTATCTTGAGAAACCAAAAAGTCGTTGTTGTAAAAAAACTGGCTCCCAATTATCTGCTGTATCGGCCTGAAAAGCTTCAGTTCTTTGATGGCATAATAAAACTTTAGCAGTTCCGATTCAGAGAGTTTTTTTGTCTTCAAGCTATGCGCTTCCATTCTAGATAAAGAGAGGAAGTGATTTGTCAGCAAATAAAAAAATGAATCAACTTCTCGATTGGCATAAAACTCCTCGAGCGAATCAAAAAAATAATCTTTGATAGCTGACAAAGTATTTTCTTTCACAAACATGAATTAAACGGCTACATCGTTTTCTCTCAATGCATCGTTGAGCGAAGTTTTAAGATCTGTACTTGCTTTTCTTTCCCCAATAATAAGTGCGCAAGGGACATTGTATTCACCAGACGGGAATTTTTTTGGATAAGAACCAGGAATCACAACTTTTCTTGGAGGAACTTCACCTTTGTATTCTATGGGTGTTTCACCTGTAATATCAATAATCTTAGTCGATTTTGTAAGCGTAACACCGGCACCCAATACAGCCTCTTTTCCTACTTTCACTCCTTCTACCACAATACATCTAGAACCTATAAAAGCTCCGTCTTCTATAATGACAGGGGCCGCCTGAAGAGGCTCCAAAACTCCTCCAATTCCTACACCACCGCTTAAATGGACATTCTTTCCTATTTGAGCACAAGAACCTACCGTAGCCCACGTATCAACCATAGTACCTTCGTCCACATAAGCACCTATATTAACGTAACTTGGCATCATAATAACTCCTTTGCTCAGGTAAGCACCATAACGAGCAACAGCATGAGGCACAACTCTTACTCCGAGTTCAGCATAATTCTTTTTCAAAGCCATTTTATCATGAAATTCCATAGGACCGGCCTCAAGAGTTTCCATTTTTCGGATCGGAAAATACATGACCACGGCTTTCTTTACCCATTCATTTACTTGCCATTCTCCATTTTCTAAAGGTTCCGCTACTCTTAACCTTCCTTTGTCTATTTCTTCTATCACCGCCTCTATGGTTCGGATAGTTGTTCCATCTTTTAATAACTCTCGGTTTTCCCAAGCTTTTTCTATAATCTCTTTCATAATTATTCTCTAACTAAATTTTGTACAAATTGTATTGATTTTTTCATTTCTACGTGCATTTCCACGTCATTTTCTATGAATGGAATGGACGAACGATAGGATTCTCTTAATTCCTCAATTTGTTGAGAAGACTTTTTATCTCTGAATTCAAGCGCCTGAAATCCTGCCAATAGTTCTACACCCAAAACACTCTCTAAATTTGAAAACACTTTGAAACATTTTGTGGCGGCATTCGCTCCCATACTTACATGATCTTCTTGTCCATTTGATGAGTCAATCGTGTCGACCACAGCAGGTGTACACAATTGCTTATTTTGACTTATAATACTAGCCACAGTGTATTGGGGTATCATAAATCCTGAATTTAACCCTGGTTTTTTGACTAAGAATGCTGGGAGAGCTCTATTTCCCGAAATCAACTTGTATATTCTTCTTTCGGAAATACTCGCGAGTTCTGCCAAGGCCAAGGCCAGTGAATCTAATGTAATGGCGAGTGGTTGTCCGTGAAAGTTTCCTGCGGAGATAATCAAATCCTCATCTGGGAAAATCGTTGGATTATCAGTCACAGAATTGATTTCTGTTTCAAAAATTCCTGTCACGTAATCGATCATGTCTTTACTGGCTCCATGGACCTGCGGAATACACCTGAAAGAATAAGGATCTTGCACATCCATTTTTTCTCCATGAAATATTTCACTTCCTTCTAAGTAATTCAGTACGTTTTTGGCTGTTTGAGCTTGTCCTTTTTGATTTCTCACTTGATGAATCAACGGATTAAACGGTGATTTGTGCCCGTTATAGCCCTCCAAAGAAACGCAAGCAATTAAATCTGAAATCGATTTGTATTTATTGGCATACAGTAACATGTAAACTCCAAATGCCTGCATAAACTGAGTTCCATTAAGCAAAGCAAGCCCTTCTTTTGATTGCAGTTGAACTGGTTGTAATCCTAGTTCTGACAACACCTCTGCTGAACTTCTTCGTTGGTTTTTGTAATTCACCTCTCCCAATCCAATTAAGGAAAGTGAGATATGCGCCAAAGGTGCCAAATCCCCACTTGCGCCCAAGCTCCCTTGCGAATATACAACCGGAAACACTTGATTGTTATACAGTTCGATTAATAAACTTAAAGTTTCTATTGAAATACCTGAATGCCCGTAAGATAGCCCTTGAATTTTCAAAAACATCATTATTTGAACGATTTCTTGAGGAATTTCTTCTCCCAATCCACAGGCATGAGACATGACCAAGTTATGTTGTAATTCTCCTAACTCTTCGTTGGTCACAACCGTATTACACAAAGAACCAAACCCTGTATTTATGCCATAAATTACTTCTTCCCCCGAAGCCATTTTCTTATCTAAATAAGCCCTGCATTTCATCACTTTTTCTAATGACTCTGCCGAAAGCTCAAGTCGTGACTTACTTTTTATTAATTCTTCTACCTTGTTTAGGTCGATTTTTTTAGTTGAAATTTGATGAATGTTCATGCTGTAATTAAAAGGTTGATGTTGTAAAAAAGTGTATTAAATCCAAAATAGTGTAACTAATCTGTTCGCCAGTTTCCATGTTTTTTACCATTATTTCTTGGTTTTTTAGCTCGTCTTCTCCTACCAAGGCAACAAATGGAATGTTCTTGTTATTGGCATAATTCATTTGCTTTTTTAATTTGTGTGAATCGGGATAGAGCTCTGAAGCGATGCCATTGTCTCTCAATCTCTTGAGCCACACAGCAGATTGCAAGGCTTCTTTCTCGCCAAAATTTGCAAACATAAGTTGAGTGGATGCAATAAGCTCTTTTGGAAATAAATCTAACTCTTCCAGCACATCGTAAATTCGGTCGGCACCAAAAGAAACTCCAACACCAGATAAATTTTTCATTCCAAAAATACCAGTCAAATCATCATAGCGACCACCTCCACAGATACTTCCAATATGTACAGAATTCGCCTTCACTTCAAATATTGCTCCAGTGTAATAATTCAATCCTCTTGCCAGCGAAGGATCAAATTCTAGTTTGGCATTTTGCAAGCCAAGAGTCTTGATGGTATTGAGTACATAATTCAATTCATCCATTCCTTTTGCTCCAATTACCGAAGCCGAAACGATAGAATCTACGGCTTTCAAAACCTCGTCATTACTTCCTTTTATGGAAAGCAAAGGCCTTAATTTTTCTATAGCTTCTTTGCTTACTTCTTTCTCCTTCAATTCTTTCACTACTCCTTCTTCTCCTATTTTGTCCAGCTTATCAATAGCTACTGTTATAGGAATAAGTTTGTCACCTTCCCCTATTACTTCTACCAATCCTGATAAAATTTTCCGATTATTAATTTTCACTGTAAAGTTTGTTAGTTTCAAACTAGACAGCACTTCATCAAAAATCTGAATAAGCTCTACTTCTTGCATAAGAGATTCACTTCCTACAACATCTACATCGCATTGATAAAATTCTCTATATCTTCCTCTTTGGGGTCTGTCTGCTCTCCACACCGGCTGAATTTGATACCTTTTGAAAGGGAATGTCAATTCATTTTGATGTTGAACAACAAACCGAGCAAACGGAACCGTTAGGTCATATCGAAGTGCTTTTTCTGAAACCGAATTGGCAAAACGAACTGAATTTACTTCTTCAAATGCTTTCTTGTCAGATTTAGTTAGGTATTCTCCCGAATTTAAGACTCTAAAAATCAACCTATCTCCTTCTTCCCCGTACTTTCCCATCAAGGTTTCTGTTTTTTCCATTGTGGGCGTTTCAATAGGTAAGAATCCATATTTCTGAAACACGTTTCGGGTGGTATCAAAAATATAATTCCTCTTTTTCATTTCATGAGGTAAAAAATCTCTGGTTCCTTTTGGTATGGCGGGCTTTGACATAAGATTACACTTTGTTGGTGTTGTAAAAACAAAAATAAGAATAATTGTGGGTTGTTTTCGACTGAATTAAGAATAGATTTTGGCAAATTGAAGATGTTCTCAACAATTTGTACTTGATTCAAGAAAACGCGATGAAGGATTACAACATTTCAACCGATAAATCTTTTATCTTTGCCGCAAACAATAGAGGTTATGGACAACGCATTTTACATCAAATCATTAGAAAAAATAAAGGAAGGTAAATTGGCTGAGGCGATACTATTCTTGGATAAAGCTATTGAGGAGGAGCCAAACAACCCAATTTACATCAGCGAAAGAGGAGTTTGTTACTTAAATTTGAATCAAAATGAACGCGCGCTCGAGGACATGAACCAAAGTGTGGAACTAGACCCAAACTATGCCTATAGATATGCTAGTAGAGCATTTGTGAAAGACAAAATGGGTGATATTGAAGGTGGAATTGCCGATTACGAAATCGCTGTGAGACTTGACCCAGAGGATGCAATTGCCTATAATAACTTGGGATTATTGCAAGAAAAACTGGGCTATAAAAAAGCTTCGGAAAGAAACTTTAATAAAGCTGATAAACTTGCTGATGAAAATCCAAATTCCTTGCCAAATATCCCAAAGGGTGAGATTGAAAAAAAAGTAAAAAAAGAAGCTACGTTGCCACCTGTTGAACCTCTAAAAAAAGATTCGCTTTGGAGTATTTTTGTCAAAATTTTCAATGATTCTTCCACCCGAAAAGAATTCATTACCTTTATAAAGAGTGGTGGAAAAATGAATAAAAAAGACTAGTAATCAAAAATATTCCTTTGTTGTTTGGAATATAATAACACAGAATGTGATTCTCTTGGTATTT
>CBFHHA010000061.1:0-8507 GCA_965655625.1 Flavobacteriales bacterium
TTTCAGAAAAAGACCAAGTTGCGAATACATTTAATGAATTGGAATCTAAATTTTAAGGTATGAAGTATGGATTAATTGTTTGTGTTCTGATTGTACTACTAACTCAATGTGATGTTGAAAAAAGAAAGGTGCATGAGCTCGATGAAGTTGCGAGTAATCTATTGCCAGATTCTTTGGAAAAGTACCAAGAATTCATCAATCAAAACTACCAGATTTTTGCTATTCCTCTGCCTAGGCACCTCACATTTTGTGGTGAAATAGTGCCCTTGGACAATTTGTTTGTGCGAGAGAACCTGGATAAGGAAATCTTAATTAATACCTATTGGCACTCCAATACGTTTCTTTATCAAAAAAGAGCCACTCGCTGGTTTCCTATCATTGAAAGGATTTTGAGAGAAAATAAAATGCCAGAGGATTTAAAGTACTTGGCGCTCATTGAAAGTGGTTTAGATAACGTAGAATCACCTGCTGGCGCAGCCGGTTTTTGGCAGTTTTTGGCTTCCACTGGACGTGGCTATGGTTTGGAAATCAATGAGTTTGTAGATGAACGGTACAACATAGAGAAGGCCACAAAGGCTGCTTGCGATTATTTGAAAGTGGCTCACAAACAGTTTGGTTCTTGGTCGCTTGCTGCAGCCAGTTACAACATGGGTAAGGGAGGATTGAATCACCAACTCACCAAGCAAAAGGTAGATTCATACTATGAATTGTATCTGAATAAAGAAACATCTCGCTATGTATATAGAATCTTGGCCGCTAAATTGATTTTGTCTAATTCTGATAATTTTGGATTTTCGCTAAGGAACAAAGATTATTACAGGCCTTATAAAACGTATACTGTTTATGTAGACTCGGCAATATCTAATCTGGTTCAATTTGCGCTGAGTCAAGGTAGTAATTACGCTACCATGCGTCATTTAAATCCTTGGATTTTGGGTAATAAATTACCTAACTCAACACAAAAAAGCTACGAAATAAAATTTCCCAAGGGAAATTTTCATATTGACGAATGGGCAGAAAAACCTGATACATCAGAGAATGAAAACGAGATTGAAAACCTTTCCGATTCTACAACAAGCAGAGCAACTGACTCATTGAATCTTTTGAGAAAAAGCGATACCAACCTAATCCAAATAAATTAAATGGAGAACCAAACAGAGTTTTTAGAAGTATATGGCGCACGAGTTCATAACCTAAAAAACATTGACGTAAAGATACCGAGAGATAAGTTGGTTGTAATAACTGGATTGAGTGGGAGCGGAAAATCGTCTTTGGCGTTCGAGACCATTTATGCAGAGGGACAAAGAAGGTACATTGAAACTTTCTCTTCCTACGCAAGACAGTTTTTGGGTAACATGGAAAGGCCAGATGTAGATAAAATTACTGGGCTGAGTCCAGTAATTTCTATCGAACAAAAAACTGTGAATAAGAATCCACGATCTACCGTTGGTACCATCACGGAAATTTATGATTTTTTAAGACTATTCTATTCTCGGGTAGCTGATGCTTATTCATTCAATACGGGAGAAAAAATGGTGAAGTACACCACCGATCAAATTATTGAAAGAATCCTTGCGGAGTTTAACGGGAAGAAGATAATTGTTCTTTCTCCTCTCGTGAGAGGAAGAAAAGGTCATTATAAGGAGCTTTTTGTAAAGATTAAGAGACAAGGTTTTATAAGAGCAAAAGTAGATGGTAAGATTATTGACCTTATAGAAGAGGTGAAGCTAGATCGATACAAAATGCATGACATTGATATTGTGGTAGATCGGTTAGAAATCAATCCGGAGAATGAAAAAAGACTGAAGCAATCGCTCGAAGTTGCTTTCAAATTTGGAAAAGGAACGTTAAGTATTCAAGACTTTGATACGGGAGATTTAACTTTTTTCAGTAAATCATTGATGTGTCCCACAACGGGAATTGCTTATGAAGAACCTGAACCAAATTTCTTTTCATTTAATTCTCCTTACGGTGCCTGTAGCAGCTGCCGTGGACTTGGAACTGTGCTAGAAATAGATATCAAGAAAATTATTCCAGATGATTCTCTTTCGGTAAAGAAAGGAGCGTTTGCTCCTCTTGGAAAATACAGCCAGAATTGGATTTTTAGGCAAGTGGAAGCTCTGTTGGATATGGAGAGCTATACCGTAAATACTCCGCTGAAAGAGATAGAAAATGAAGTAATAAATGAGATATTATACGGAACCAACAAGCAATTTAAATTAAAGAACGCTTCAGGTATATCGGAAACATCTTCCGGTTTTGAAGGAATTATTAATTTCATATCTAGGTACCGAGATGACTCCTCTAGTTCGATGCAGAATTGGGCTAAATCTTTTATGAATAAAGTGAATTGTACTTCCTGTGAAGGAACTAGGCTCAAGAAAGAGGCGTTGTTTTTTAAAATTGAAGACAAAAATATTTTTGACTTAGCTGATATGGATATTGAAATATTGGTAGAGTGGTTTCAACATATCGAATCTCGATTATCTAAAACTCAATTGAAAGTTGGTGCCGAAATAATCAAAGAAATTAGAACTCGACTTGGTTTCTTGCTGGAAGTAGGTTTAGGTTACTTAACCATTAACCGAAGCTCGGCCACACTGAGTGGAGGTGAGGCTCAACGAATTAGATTGGCGACTCAAATAGGGACTGAGTTGACAGGAGTGTTGTATATTTTAGATGAGCCGAGTATTGGGCTTCATCAAAGAGACAACGACAGGCTCATTAGTTCTCTTAAAAAATTGAGAGACATAGGAAACTCCGTGATTGTGGTCGAACACGACAAAGACATCATGATGGAGTGCGATTACCTCATTGATATTGGTCCAGGCGCTGGAGTAAAAGGTGGAGAAATATTAGTTGCTACAGAACCCGAAAATCTCAATCAGTTTTCTTCGAGCACGATAGATTATTTGAAGGAAACCAAAGAGATAATTGTTCCAAAGGTGAGAAGGAATAACCAAGAGAAATTCTTGACTTTGACCGGTGCATCGGGAAATAACCTGAAAAATGTAGACTTGAAAATCCCATTGGGAAATATGGTGGGAGTAACAGGTGTTTCTGGAAGTGGAAAATCAAGTTTGATAAACCAAACGCTCTATCCTATATTGAACGCGCATATTTACAATGGAGTGAAAAAACCATTGCCTTATAAAAAAATTAAGGGGTTAGAACATATTGATAAAGTGATAGAGATTGATCAATCGCCAATTGGCCGAACTCCTCGTTCGAACCCAGCAACTTATACTCAGGTTTTTGGTGAAATTAGAAGTTTGTTTGCAGAACTGAACGAGGCCAAAATAAGAGGGTACAAGCCAGGAAGATTTTCTTTTAATGTGAAAGGAGGAAGATGCGAAGAGTGTCGTGGAGCGGGAGTTCAGACCATCGAAATGAATTTTCTGCCAGATGTGCATGTTCAATGCGACTCTTGCAATGGAAAACGATACAACCGAGAAACACTAGAGGTAAAGTACAGAGGAAAATCGATTAATGATGTGCTTTCTATGTCAATTGAAGAAGGGGTGAAGTTTTTTGAAAAAATCCCAAAGATTCATCGGAAATTAGCAACTCTGTTGTCTGTTGGTCTTGGTTACCTTACTCTGGGACAGCCTTCTACAACATTGAGTGGAGGAGAAGCACAACGTGTAAAGTTAGCTACAGAATTATCTAAAAAAGATACGGGAAATACGTTTTATATTTTGGATGAGCCAACCACAGGGCTTCATTTTGAGGATATCCAATTGTTACTTGATGTATTAAATAGATTAGTAGATAATGGAAATACAGTGCTTGTCATTGAGCACAACATGGATGTGATAAAATCTGCGGATTACCTCATTGATATTGGTCCTGAAGGAGGAAGCAAAGGAGGAGAGCTGCTATTTGCAGGAACTCCAGAAGAGTTATGTAAAGTAGAAAGAAGTCATACAGGGAAGTATTTAAAGAAGGAGTTGAAAATAATGAGTTAGAATTTGGTGGCACAAAGTTTATTGTGAAACTATGACATCAAAAATACGGGAGAGGAATAAAAAAAATGCGATTCGTAAGAATCGCATTTTTTTTACCTAGTCATTCCCGACTATAATCGGGAATCTTTTCGAGAGAAATGAAATTTTTGATGCGAACTCCTAACGGGTCTTTTTTGTGCTTTTAGAATATAATTAAAGAGGTCGTTCTATTCTCTTTGTTCTATTTTCTTTTTTCTAATTTCTTTGTTCTATTCTCTATTCTCTATTCTCTTTGTTCTTTTTTCTATTCTCTATTCTCTATTTTCTTTGTTCTATTTTCTTTTTTCAGAGGAAACATCCAATTTCAACCCCAATTCCTCCAATTGAGCCTTATCAACATTTGCAGGAGCATCGATCATTACATCCCTTCCACTGTTGTTCTTTGGGAAGGCAATATAATCTCTAATGGATTCTGAACCACCGAAAATGGAGCAAATTCTATCAAAACCAAAAGCAATTCCTCCGTGTGGTGGCGCACCGTATTCAAATGCGCTCATCAAGAACCCAAACTGTGCTTCCGCCTCTTCTTTGGTAAATCCTAGTAAATCAAACATTCTGGATTGAATCTCTCTGTCGTGAATCCTGATGGAACCCCCTCCGATTTCAACCCCATTGATAACCAAGTCATAGGCATTAGCCCTTACTTTTCCTGGTTCTGTTTCGAGTAAATCAAAATCTTCTTTTTTTGGAGAGGTAAAGGGGTGGTGCATGGCATGGAATCTATTCCTTTCTTCGTCCCATTCCAACAAAGGAAAGTCGAGTACCCATAACGGAGCGAAAGTTTTTCCATCTCTCAATTCCATCATGTCTCCCATGTGGAGTCTCAAGTCATTCATTTGAGATTGTACTTTTGTTGTGTCTCCAGAAAGGACAAAAATCAAATCATTTGGCTTGGCATTACAAATCTTAGCCCACTTTGCTAATTCATCTTGATTGTAAAATTTATCCACAGAGGACTTATAAGTTCCGTCCTGGTTTACTCTGCAATAGATCAACCCCATTGCCCCCACTTGTGGTGTCTTAACGTAAGCCGTAATTTTATCTATTTGTTTTCTGGTTAATGAGTTTCCTCCTTCTACATTGATGGCAATGATATCCTCAGCCTCGTCAAATATTTTAAAATCCTTTCCCTTAACCGCTTCGGTGATGTAATTGAATTTCATCTCAAAACGAATGTCTGGCTTATCCGAGCCGTAATTTTTCATCGCATCCGCGTAGGTCATTCTTTTCACTTCTGGTAGCTTCACTTTCAGTACTTCCGCGAATAAGTTTTCTACCAATCCTTCAAAAGTTTGCAAAATGTCCTCTTGTTCTACAAAAGCCATTTCACAATCTATTTGGGTAAACTCCGGTTGTCTATCGGCTCTTAAATCTTCGTCACGGAAACATTTTACGATTTGAAAATACCTATCATATCCACTTACCATAAGCAATTGCTTAAAAGTCTGAGGAGACTGGGGTAAAGCATAAAACTGGCCTTCGTTCATTCTGCTTGGAACCACAAAATCTCTTGCGCCTTCAGGTGTCGATTTTATTAAGAAGGGTGTTTCAATTTCTAAGAAATCAAGGTTATTCATATAGTTTCTTGTTGCTAAACCTATTTTGTGTCTTAGCATCAAGTTTTCTTTTACAGGATTTCTTCTCAAGTCTAGGTAACGGTACTTCATTCTTAGCTCGTCTCCACCATCCGTTTTGTCCTCTATAGTAAAAGGAGGAGTTTTCGACTGATTCAACACAGAAAGTTCTGATACTTCAATTTCAATTTCTCCTGTTGGAATATGTTTATTCTTGCTACTTCTCTCTTTTACAACTCCCTTAATCTGAACGACAAACTCTCTACCAAGCTCTCTCGCTTTTTGGCTTAAACCTGAATTTACTTCTTCATTAAAAGCTAATTGAGTAATACCGTATCTGTCTCGCAAATCGACAAAAGTCATCCCTCCCAAATCTCTTGATTTTTGTATCCACCCAGAAAGAGTTACTTCTTGGTTTACATGTTCTATTCTTAACTCGCCATTGGTGTGAGATCTATACATTATCCAGTTGTGTTTGTTGATATTTTGGTCAAAGATAAAAAATCTATGAGTTCAGTCTTGCCAAATCTCAATTATTCATTGTTAATTACCTATTAATTAATCATCAATTCGTTATTGTCAATTATCCATTACAAACAAGGAGTTCTTCCACCATCCACTGGCAAATTAATCCCATTAATGTAGCTTGCAAGAGGCGAAGCTAAGAAAGCAATGGCGTTAGCAACTTCTTCAGGCGCCGCAATTCTATTCATCGGAACAATACTTTCCATTCCTTTTTTAATCTCTTCAATAGATTTTCCTGTCTTTTTTGATTTGGCTTCAAAGATTTCGTTCAATCTTCCTGTATTAGTTGCTCCGGGCAACACATTGTTTACGGTAATATTAAATTGTCCCAGTTCATTTGCCATCGTTTTTGCCCAGTTTGCCACTGCTCCTCTAATCGTATTCGAAACTCCCAATCCATTCAATGGTGCTTTTACCGAAGTAGAAATAACATTGATTATTCTTCCATAAGGTTGTTCTTTCATTTTTGTAAGAACAGCCTGTGTGATTTTATGATTCGCAATCAAGTGTTGATTGAAGGTGTTGAGGAATTCCTCTGGCTTAGCATCGGTGATTGGTCCTCCAGCTGGTCCACCGGTGTTATTCAATAAGATATCGATTTTCAGTTTACTTATAGATTCGCACAAAACATCTAATGATGCTGAGTCGCTAAAATCAGCTACTAAATATTGATGTTGTTGATTTTTACTAGAATCCAACACTGGGATTGTTTTAGCAAGTTTCTCTTCATTTCTTGCAATTAGTACAATTGAAGCGCCTAATTTACTCATGGCAATAGCCGAAGCCATTCCTATTCCTCCAGTTCCTCCTGCAACAGCAGCTATTTTTCCAGTTAAGTCCATTCTTGTTTTGTTTTTGACAAAGGTAACGACCTAAAAAGAAAAATTGAAATTAATTATAAAAAATAGAGGTCTAGCATTAGGGTTTGTGTTTTTTATAACATTTTGTGTGAGAATATTTTGTGAGTTGATTTACTTTTTAGTAATTTCAGAATCTATACAACTCAAAAATCATATACAATGAAGAAAATCTACTCTATTTTAACATTTCTCAGTGTAATGAGTTTGTTGCTTTTTAGCACAAATTTGAATGCTCAGGATTACAGTACGAGATTGGTAAATCAATGTTTTACCACCTCTGTACAAACCGTTTCATTTACAGGAGCAACTCCTAATGCAAATGGGGCAGGAACCTTTACCTTAATTTATTACAATGGTGATTTAGATGGTACTGGAACTAACCTAGAGAACATAGATATATCTGGTGAAACAGGTGGTTCTATTGGAAACTCATTACCAACAGGTCAATGTAATGCTTCGAGAGACTCCGTATCAATTACAATTCCGATGGCTACCATTAATGCATGGGCCACCACGGGTGGATCAATTGATTTTACCCTGACAACAACTTCAGCGGTTAATTTAACGCTTTGTGGAGCTAGTCTTTGTGTGGATGCTTATTTAACATACCCTGTATCAACAGTGCCTGATGATGCTGGTGCTTCCACCGTTACGCCAACGATTATTTGTCCAGGTTCTGACTCTGTTCGAGTTGCTATTAATAATTACGGAACTAATCAGATTGATTCTGTAATGGTGAATTGGAGTAAAAATGGAACAATTCAAACTCCAATCCATTTGAGAACTTTATTGGACACCGCAGGTGGTTTAGGTTCTACTTCTTCTATTGTAAATTTAGGACTGCATACATTTACAGCGGGTATTACAGATACTTTTACCGTTTGGACTACAATGCCAAATGGAGTAATTGATACTACCACGAATAATGATACAGTGGCTGCATATATCAAACCTTCATTAACTGGAACATATACAATTGGTGGTTTTTCACCAGATTACACCTCGTTTAGTTCCGCTATTTCTGACTTGAATAGTATAGGGATTTGTGGGCCAATCGTTTTCAATGTTAGACAAAATATCTATACTGAACAAGTTGAAATTGGAGCAATTAATGGTATTTCTTCAACCAATACAATTACATTCCAAAGTGATCCAGGAAATACAATTATGCCAGTGATTCAATATGGACCTACGACACTAGCTGATAACTACACCTTAAGATTAGCCGCGGGAGCAAGCTACATTTCATTTGATAGCCTGAATTTTAAAACAACTGGAACTTCTTATTCTACGGTGGTTAGTATTCCTGGTAATACTGACTACATCACAATCAATAATTGTAAACTAGACGGTTATAATAACGCGACAACATCAACTTACCAAGCAGTGTTGTATCAAACAGGTGGTTTGTCTAACTATAATGTATTCACGAATAATGAATTGAATAACGGTTCATATGGAATGTACTGGAGAGGTACAGGAACGACTTCAAAGTCAGTAGGAAACCTCATAGCAGGAAACTCTTTGAATAATCCTAATTA
>CBFHHA010000062.1:0-7733 GCA_965655625.1 Flavobacteriales bacterium
CAGAAGCTTCAATCTCCCAATTTATATTCAAATCTTTATCGTTCCAAGCAATGCTGCCCTCAGATTCTTTGTTGTAGTAGTTCGTGCATTTGTAAGAAAAAATTGTTCCTTCTTTCAAACTAGAAAAACCGTGAGCAAAACCCTCAGGAATCCAAAACATTTTTTTGTTTTCTCCTGTTAATTTCACCGAAACATGCTCGCCATAAGTGGGCGAATCCTTCCTAATATCCACAGCCACATCTATGACTTCTCCGGCTATCACTCTCACCAACTTTCCTTGAGCATAAGGTGGATTTTGAAAATGCAAACCTCTTACAATATTTGCTCCAGACATAGATTGATTGTCTTGAACAAAATTTACCTCTCTGCCTAGGGCTTCATTGAACTTTTGGGCATTGAAAGATTCGTAAAAATAACCTCTATCATCACCAAAAACTGTTGGTTCGATAATAAAAAGGTCTTTTATTTTAGTTGGAATGATTTTCATGAATTTGCAATTTTGCAAATATACAAATATTGTAACTAGCATTTTGTATCTTCACTTAACGTATTTCAAAGTTTCTACTCCTATGAATAAGTTTCTTTTTGTTTTTGTTTTTCTCTCCTCTTTCAGTTTTTCACAACAAAAGGAATACCTTGTTTTCCTTAAAGACAAGGACGATTCGGCATTAGTCAATCCAGAAAAATATCAAGATTTTTATGATTTACCAATCCTACCCGAATCTCTCGAAGCTTTAACAAGAAAGGGGCGGATTATAAATATCTCCAAGTGGCTCAATGCTGTTCATTATTCTTCGGATATTACTTCTCAAGAAATCAGGCAATTCACTTTTGTTTCTTCTTGTATTGAGCTTCATCCAATCAAGCTAGATAAGCCGAATCTAGCTATTTACACCTCCACAAATTCTGTGGGTGACAGTAACACTTACGGAACCACATTTGAACAATTAGAAATGACCAAAACCACATCTTGTCTTCACGACAAGGGTTATTTGGGCCAAGGAGTTACCATTGCTGTTTTGGATGCCGGATTCCCCCGAATGGACACCATGCGATCGTTCCAAAAAATGAGACAAGAAGGAAGAATTGTTGACACTTGGGATTTTGAGGACAATGATCCATTCGTTTACCACAAAAACACTCATGGCTCTTATGTTTCTTCCATCCTTGGTGCCGAATTGGACAGCATTTATGTAGGTTCTGCGCCCAAAGCAAATTATGCATTTTACATCACAGAAATTGGTAGATTCGAAAAAAACATAGAAGAATTCAATTTGGTATTGGGCCTAGAAAGAGCCGATTCTATTGGGGCTGATATTTGTAATATTTCTTTGGGTTACCGAAATTTCGACACACTTCAGGTGAGTTACGGATATCCCGGAATGGACGGAAAAACAACAATTGCAGCGCAGGGGGTTTCGATTGCAAAACGAAAAGGAATGATAATCTCTGTTGCTGCCGGAAACAATGGAAACAATGGGTCTGGAAGCTTAACCTCTCCCTGTGACGTGGATAGCGTCTTATGTGTAGGCGCAATAAAATTTGATAGTACTCGAGCAGGGTTTTCTTCGGAAGGACCTACATTTGATGGGAGAATAAAACCAGATGTGGCGACTATAGGAGAAGCGTGTTATTTCATGGGATTAAACGACACGGTGTACAGAGGAAACGGCACTTCGCTCGCCACGCCACTTATGACTGGATTAGCAGCTTGTGTGGTGCAAGCCCATCCTGCAAGAAGCAATTTTGAAGTCATGGATGCGATAAAATACAACTCAAACAGAGCAGGAAGTCCTGACAATATATACGGCTGGGGTATTCCGGATGGGTGCAAAGTGGATTCGGCACTTAGCTTTTTGGATTCAACCGTTTCATTGGTGGAACCAGAGCTGCTCCAATTCAATTTATTTCCTAATCCCGCGGAAGATTATGTGACTATTCGCACAACAGAAATCATCACCTCGATTGAGTTACTTCAACCTGATGGGAAATTAGTAAAATCAAAAAACATGAATCGTGCATCGTTGTCCTATCGATTAAATTTAACTGATGTTCCAACAGGTATTTACTTAGTAAAACTAACCGCAAGAAACGGAAGCATTGGAACAAACAAAATCATAAAACAATAAAGATAAAAATATCTGAGCATGGGGAAGTAGCTCTTTTTGAATTGACGAATGACTATGCCCAAGAAATGGCAAGACTTGGAGATAATCCAATATAACTATTGATTTAGAATTCTCGTGCGTTATATTTAATTTGGAACCTTAGAATTAACCAATATAAAAAAGTCAGCACAATAAATAAATTTATTATTTCATTTGACACAACACATTCAAAGAAGTTATCGTAGGTTATTATGGTGTTGTCACCTTCACTGGATAGAGAGGACAGAAAATTAATAATAAAATGAACACCAATTGCAGCTCCAATACTTTTTGTTAAATAATATAAGGAGCTTAAAGTAAATCCTATTATAAATATATACATCAGAATGTTTAAATCATACGTGAAATACGATGTACTGGAAATCAAAATATTTTGAACTATTAGAAGAACATAAATTGTTACTAAAAAAAGAATTTAAATCATATTTTCAACAATGATTGTTGTAACAAAAAAGCCCGATTAAAGAATTCTTAATCGGGCTATTCACTTTTTTACTGTTTGTGCTTACTCAGCCAACACGATCACTTTGTTATTGAGTACCTCAACGATTCCACCTTTTGTTTCAAAAGCTTCATTCTCTCCAGTTTCTTTGATGATATTGATTGTTCCTTCTTTGAGGGCGGTAATCAATGGAGCGTGATTATTCAAAACTCCTAATTCACCATCTATACCAGGTAGCACGATAGAAGTTACTTCCCCTGAGTACAATTTTTGGTCTGGTGTGATAATATCTAATAACATAGCCTTGTTTTCTTTTGTAATTGAATCGATTATGCTTCAGCTCCTGCTGTCATTTTCTTTCCTGCCTCAATTGCTTCTTCGATTGAACCTTTCAAGTTAAATGCCGCTTCTGGATACTGATCTACTTCTCCATCCAAAATCATGTTGAATCCTTTAATTGTATCTTCAATATCAACCAAACATCCTTTAAGTCCTGTAAACTGCTCTGCTACGTGGAAAGGTTGAGACAAGAACCTTTGCACTCTTCTTGCTCGTGATACAACTAATTTATCTTCATCAGACAATTCGTCCATTCCAAGAATTGCAATAATATCTTGAAGCTCTTTGTATCGTTGTAAGATTTCTTTTACTCTTTGCGCACAGTTATAGTGCGCATCCCCTAAGATTTCTGCAGTCAAAATTCTAGAAGTAGAATCCAATGGATCTACCGCTGGGTAAATTCCTAACTCAGCAATTTTTCTAGACAATACTGTTGTTGCATCCAAGTGAGCAAATGTAGTTGCCGGTGCTGGATCTGTTAAATCATCCGCAGGTACGTAAACAGCCTGTACAGATGTAATAGAACCACTCTTTGTAGAAGTAATTCTTTCTTGCATAGCTCCCATTTCAGAAGCCAAAGTTGGTTGGTAACCTACTGCAGAAGGCATACGTCCTAGAAGTGCAGACACCTCTGAACCTGCTTGTGTAAATCTAAAAATATTATCAATAAAGAAAAGGATATCTTTTCCTCCTTCGTTGTCATCTCCAGAACCATCTCTATAATATTCTGCTAGAGTCAATCCAGAAAGTGCAACTCTTGCTCTTGCTCCTGGAGGCTCGTTCATTTGACCAAAAACGAATGTCGCTTTTGATTCTTTCATTTCTTCTTTGTCAACTAAAGACAAATCCCATCCTCCATTTTCCATAGATTCCATGAATTTCTCTCCATATTTGATAATTCCAGACTCTAACATCTCTCTCATCAAGTCATTTCCTTCTCTTGTTCTTTCTCCAACTCCTGCAAATACAGACAATCCTCCGTGCCCTTTTGCAATGTTGTTAATCAACTCCTGAATCAATACTGTTTTCCCTACTCCTGCTCCTCCGAACAGTCCAATTTTTCCTCCTTTTGAATAAGGCTCAATCAAATCAATTACTTTAATTCCCGTGAAAAGAACCTCAGTAGAAGTTGATAAATCTTCAAATCTTGGTGGTTTTGCGTGTATTGGCTTTTTGTTTTCTTGAGTTGTTTCTCCTAACCCATCAATTGCATCACCAATAACATTAAACAATCTTCCTTTAATTTGCTCTCCAGTTGGCATACTGATAGGAGCTCCTGTTGCAGTTACTTCTAGTCCTCTTCTCAGACCTTCGGTTGCATCCATTGCGATTGTTCTTACTGTATCTTCACCGGTATGTTGTTGACATTCAAGCACAACAACTTCCCCGCTTGCTTTTGTTACTTCTAATGCATCAAGTATTTTTGGTAGCGATTGTTGGTCACTAAAAGTAACATCAACTACGGGTCCAATGACTTGAGAAATTTTTCCTTTTACAGACATATTATTTGAGTTAGGTTAAATTGAAAATTCAAATTTGGTACAAAATTACTTTTTTTGAAACAATAACCAATAGATTTAAAGAAAAAAAAATACCTTTGAAGAAGTAAACTCTTTGGACTTGAAAATATACCGAAACATTACCGAATTTAATCCGACCAAAAAAGTATTCTTAACAGTAGGCACATTTGACGGAATTCACTTTGGTCATCAAAAACTAATCGAATCCCTTAACAAAAAAGCCCATGCCGATGGAGGAGAATCCGTTATGCTTACTTTCTCGCCTCATCCAAGGCTTGTTTTATTCCCGGATAACGTGAGTCTCAAGTTGATCAATACCTTAGAAGAAAAGATAGAAAGGCTAGAGAAATCAGGAATAGATCATTTGATCATTTACCCTTTTACGAAAGAATTTTCACGAATCTCTGCTATTGAGTATGTGCGTGATTTTTTGGTAAAAGAACTGAAGGTATCTAATCTCATCATTGGGTATGACCATCAATTTGGAAGAAATCGCGAGGGAAACTTTGAGTATTTAAAAGAATTAAGCGAGTTATATAATTTTGAGGTAGAGGAGATTTCTGCACAAGATATCAATGACATCAATGTAAGCTCAACCAAAATTAGGAATGCCATACTAGATGGGAATATTCATTTGGCAAATGAGTATTTGGGTTATCCTTTTTCCCTTACTGGCGATGTGGTTGAAGGCAAACGAATAGGTAATACCATTGGGTTTCCTACTGCAAATTTATTCATCGAGGATGCTCAAAAAATAATTCCAATGAATGGAGCTTATGCCGTTTTGGCGAAAGTAGCTAACACATGGCATAAGGCAATGCTTAATATCGGCACCAACCCCACGGTAAACTCCCTAGATAATGTATCTGTAGAGGTACATCTATTAAATTTTTCAGACGACATCTACGGACAAGAAATCACATTAAATTTCTTTAAAAGACTCAGGTCTGAAGTGAAATTTGAAGGGCTAGAACAACTCAAAAAACAACTAAGAATTGACATGTCGAACGCAGAAAAAATTTTAGACAAATTCGTTCAATAATTTTTCTATTTGGAGGTAGTCATTTTTCTTTTTTATTAATTAAAAGAAATATTTACCTTTTCGAATCTCAATTTTTATTTCTCTTACTTTCTCGTAATTTAGAGGTAAAAAATTTTTGGTATGAAGCTATTGGTAATCGGTGTTTTATTATTTCTAATCCCTCAAACAGGCATTTCTAGTTTTTCTGTCACTATTAAAGAGCAAACTTTTGACAAGGTTGGACATTTGGCCATTTTAAACGACTCAGACAGTCTTTCCGTCCATGATTTTGTAAAAATGAAGGCAACCGCTGTTGCATTAGCTGTAACCCTGGGTGTCTTTGGAGTTCACAGGATGTATTTGGGCACTTCTCCTCGCATTCCTATCACTTATACCCTTACGTTAGGTGGCGGTTTTTTTATCCTTCCTGCCATCGATATAGTTTATATTTTAATGGCAAAAACACCAGACCAACTCACAGACAATAATTCCATCTTTATGTGGAATAAAATAAAAAAAGGCAATTCTTAAGAATTACCTTTTTTTATTATTTATATTGTTTGTCATAATAGCCCTGATATTCACCTGAAGTAACGTTTGTTAGCCATTCTTCATTATTCAAATACCACTCTACCGTTTGTTCTAATCCCACTTCGAAGGTAATGGAAGGTTCCCATCCCAATTCCCTTTTTATTTTGGAGGCATCTATCGCGTAACGCATATCGTGTCCAGCTCTATCTGTTACGTAGGTGATGAGTTTCTCACTTTCCCCTTCAGCTCTGTCCAATTTTTTATCCATTGTCCTACACAATAGCTTTACCAAGTCAATGTTTGTCCATTCATTGTTTCCACCGATGTTGTAAGTTTCTCCCAATTTACCATTATGAAAAATAACATCAATAGCTCTTGCGTGGTCATTTACCCACAACCAATCTCTTATGTTTAGTCCTTCGCCATAGACTGGCAATGGCTTATTCAGTTTGATATTATGAATCATCAGCGGTATCAATTTTTCTGGAAACTGATGCGACCCATAATTATTCGAACAGTTTGAGATTTTTACAGGCATCCCATACGTATGAAAATACGCTCGCACCAAATGATCTGAACTCGCCTTAGAACTAGAGTAAGGACTTCTTGGGTCGTAAGGCGTCTCCTCCACGAAAAACCCCTCTTTTCCTAATGAACCGTATACTTCGTCTGTAGAAATATGATAAAAAACTTTGTTCTCAAATTCATTCCCCCACGAATTACGTGCGGCATTCAGCAAGTTTATCGTACCCATAACGTTCGTTTTAATAAACTCCGTAGGGTTAGAAATTGATCTATCTACGTGAGACTCTGCAGCTAAATGAACCACACCATCAAACTTATGTTCTTTGAATAAATTCGCAATAAACACTTCGTCTACAATATCTCCTTTGGAAAAGGTATAATTTGGATTGCTTTCTATGTCATTTAGGTTCTCCAAATTTCCTGCATAGGTCAATTTGTCCAAATTTACCACTTCATAGTTGGGGTATTTTTTCAAAAACAAGCGCACAACATGTGAACCAATAAAACCTGCTCCACCCGTTATTAATATCTTTTTCATCACTTCTTCTTTTTCATAAAAAAGGCTGCATAGAAACTCTAAGCAGCCAAATTATTAGTATTAACTGAAGATTATAAGTGCCACAAATCGTGTTCAATAATCAACATTTTGTTTTTAATCTTTTCACCTTCAAGTAAAACTTTTATACCGTTTTTCTCATAGTGATTTATTTCCCTGTCGTATACGTTAGACTCTTTGTAGATGTAACTAGCGAACTGTCTTTTCCAAAACAAATCATCGAAAGACATTCTTTGAGCATCGTTCTGTCTGTTGTACACAAAATAGTTTTGAAATACATATCTGCACTCTGGAAAGTACAACCAGAATAATTGTTTTGGTGCCTTAAATTCTCCGTCCTCATCGTAAGTAGCAATGATTGGACAAATCCCTATGATTCTTACATCCATTACTGATCTTTGCTTATCAAAGAACCAATCTTCCTTCACCAAATACTGCATGATATTCTCTGCCGTTACTGGATCTTTTGAAGTAATAAAGATATCATCACCTTCCTCGTCAAACATTGGCTCCCCATTCTCGTCCAGTTTCTGAACTTGAGAAGTATTGTATAACAAATTGTCAATTGACGTTTTGTAATTTGAATCATTTGTATTTCCTTGCGGGGCAACTACTGGATACAAAAACTCTC
>CBFHHA010000063.1:0-7140 GCA_965655625.1 Flavobacteriales bacterium
TACGGTATACTCGGATAAATCTTTCGATTTCGTAATTAAAACCCCACCGGCGGCAGTTCAATTATTGGAAGCAGCAAAACTTAAATCTGGGTCAGCTGAGCCGAACAGAGTAAAAGTGGGCAAAGTAACTTGGGAACAAGTAAAAGCAATTGCAGAAGACAAGATGCCTGATCTAAACTGTTTCGTGATCGAATCAGCAATGAGAATGGTAGCAGGAACAGCAAGAAGCATGGGATTAACAGTACAAGGAACTCCACCGTGGAGCAATAACTAATAATAAATAAAAACAAATGTCAAAAGCAAAAAGAGCAGTTTTAGAGAAGTATGACTTGGAAAAGTCGTATTCACTAAAAGATGCGAGTAATTTAATTAAGGAAATTACGACAGTAAAATTTGATGCAACAGTAGATTTAGCTATCAGGCTTAATGTTGACCCGAGAAAAGCTGACCAAATGGTGAGAGGAAGTGTATCACTTCCAAATGGAACAGGGAAAGATATGAAAGTGTTGGTATTGTGTACTCCTGACAAAGAAGCAGAAGCAAAAGAAGCAGGTGCTGATTTCGTAGGATTAGATGAGTATATCGAAAAAATCAAAGGAGGCTGGACAGATGTAGATGTAATCATTTCTACTCCGAACGTAATGGGTAAAATTGGTGCTCTAGGAAGAATCCTAGGACCAAGAAACTTAATGCCAAATCCAAAAACAGGAACAGTTACTATGGACGTAGCGAAAGCTGTGAAAGATTCAAAAGGTGGAAAAATTGATTTCAAAGTAGATAAATTTGGAATTATTCATACTTTAATTGGAAAAGCATCTTTCTCAGGAGATAATATTTTTGGGAATGCAAAAGAGTTGATAGATACAATTGTAAAACTGAAGCCGGCATCTGCTAAAGGTCAGTACGTAAAAAGTATTTACATGTCATCTACAATGAGTCCGAGTATTAATGTGGACGTAAGTTCTATTTAAAAAAACAGCAATGAATAAAGACGAAAAAAGTAAACAAATAGCATACTTAACTGATAAGATTAGTAATGCAAGTATCTTTTATTTGGCTGACACATCAGAACTTAGTGCTGATGAAACAAGTAAATTGAGAAGAAGATGTTTCAAGGGTGAAGTTTCTTTAGAAGTAGTTAAAAATACTTTAGTGAAGAAAGCTCTTGAGAATATTGAAGGTAAAGATATGTCTCCATTTTATGATTTATTGAAGGGTCAAACCTCTTTAATGATCAGCGAGAAAGGGAATGAGCCTGCAAAAATTATCAAGGAATTCAGAAAGAAAAGTGACAAGCCTATTTTAAAAGGAGCTTTTGTAGAAGAAGCTATTTTTGTAGGAGATGATCAAATCGATACATTAGTTGCCCTTAAATCTAAAGAGCAGCTTATTGGAGAAGTCATCACACTTCTTCAATCACCTGCTAAAAATGTTATTTCTGCCCTTAATTCGGGAGGAAGCACAATTGCAGGTCTTGTAAAAACTTTAGGTGAAAGATAAATAAAGAATTTTTCTTGAGTTCTGTTAGAATAACGGATGCTTCTCTCAAGGATATTAAATAAATAGAATAACACACAATAAAAAAATAAAAAATGGCAGATTTAGCAAAATTAGCAGAAGAATTAGTAAACTTAACTGTAAAAGACGTTCAAGAATTGGCAACAATCTTGAAAGATGAGTACAACATTGAACCAGCAGCGGCAGCAGCAGTAGTTGCAGGACCAGCAGCAGGTGGAGCTGATGCAGCAGAAGAAAAAACTGAATTCGATGTAATCTTGAAAGCAGCAGGTGGTTCTAAATTAGCAGTTGTAAAATTGGTAAAAGAATTGACTGGTTTAGGATTGAAAGAAGCAAAAGATATGGTTGATGGTGCACCAAACACTATCAAAGAAGGAATCGCTAAGGACGAAGCTGAAGGATTGAAAAAATCTCTCGAAGAAGCTGGTGCTGAAGTTGAGATTAAGTAATTTACTACTTAAAAACACTAATGGTTTAGGTGCTTTATGCATCTAAACCTTTTGTTGTTTCTATAAGAACCATTTTTTTGTAGAGAGTAGCAATAAAGAATAAACTGATTCTAAGAAACTTATAATCAGTGATTAAGCTCAGAGTTTAATCAGCAAGATTTAGAATAAAAGGATTTAAATCAACAATTTTACATGGCTAATATAAAGTTCGACCCAATAAGAGTAAACTTCTCTTCTAATCACAACAAATTTGATTACCCGGATTTCTTAGAAATTCAATTGGAATCATTTACAAACTTTTTTCAACTAGAAACAGCACCAGACAGAAGAGCAGACGAAGGTCTCTTCAAGGTGTTTAGTGAAAATTTCCCAATTACGGATACTAGAAACCAATTCGTATTGGAATTCATCGATTATTTCGTGGATCCACCACGTTACTCCATTACGGAGTGTATCGATAGAGGATTAACTTACAGTGTTCCTCTGAAAGCAAAATTAAAATTATATTGTACAGATCCAGAACATGAGGATTTCGAAACGATTGTTCAAGATGTATATTTAGGAACTATTCCTTACATGTCGCCAAAAGGTTCGTTTATAATCAATGGTGCTGAACGTGTAATAGTTTCACAACTTCATAGATCACCAGGTGTGTTCTTTGGGCATAGTACTCACGCCAATGGTACCAAATTGTACTCGGCAAGAGTAATTCCTTTTAAAGGTTCTTGGATTGAATTTGCTACAGATATTAACGATATCCTGTATGCATACATTGACAGAAAGAAGAAGCTTCCTGTTACTACCTTACTAAGGGCTATTGGATTTGAAACTGATAAAGATATTTTAGAGATTTTTGACCTTGCTCATGAAGTAAGTGTAAGTAAATCTTCAAAGAAAAAATTGGTTGGATCTAAATTGGCTGCAAGAGTTTTAAAAACTTGGGTAGAAGATTTCGTAGATGAAGATACCGGTGAAGTTGTATCGATAGAAAGAAATGAGGTAGTTCTTGATAGAGACATCGTTCTTACGGAAGAAAATATTGATTTAATCATTGAAGAAGGTGTAAAGAAAATTATCATTAACAAGGAAGATATTACCGCTTCTAACTTCTCGATTATTTACAATACACTTCAAAAAGATACTTCCAATTCTGAAAAAGAAGCCGTTGAACATATCTATAGACAACTGCGTAATGCTGAACCACCAGACATTGATACAGCAAGAGGAGTAATTGATAAATTATTTTTCTCAGAGGCAAGGTATGATTTAGGGGAAGTAGGAAGATATAGAATTAATAAGAAATTAGGTACAGATTTAGGAATGGACCAAAGAGTCTTGACTAGAGAAGATATCATTAATATAATCAAATATTTGATAGAATTGATAAATGCTAAGGCAGAAATTGATGATATCGATCACTTGAGTAACAGACGTGTAAGAACGGTAGGAGAGCAGTTATACAACCAATTTGGAGTAGGATTAGCTAGAATGTCGAGAACGATACGTGAAAGAATGAATGTAAGAGATAATGAGGTGTTCACGCCTGCAGATTTGATAAACGCAAAAGCTTTGTCATCTGTCATCAATTCATTCTTTGGAACAAACCAACTGTCTCAGTTCATGGATCAAACGAACCCATTGGCCGAGGTAACGCACAAAAGAAGACTTTCTGCCCTTGGACCTGGTGGTTTATCAAGAGAAAGAGCAGGTTTTGAGGTAAGAGATGTACACTACACTCACTACGGAAGATTGTGTACAATTGAAACACCAGAAGGACCAAACATTGGTCTTATTTCCTCTTTGTGCGTCTACGCAAAAATTAACAAACTAGGATTTATCGAAACTCCTTATTGGGAGATTGAAAAAGGTAAAGTGCAGTTAGAAAAAGGACCAATATATTTAAGTGCAGAAGAAGAAGACAATACTATTATTGCACAGCTGAACACTGAAATTGATAAAAAAGGTAACTTTAAAACTGATGAAGTAAAAGCAAGACTTGAAGGAGATTTCCCATTGGTTGAACCAGGTACATTGAAATACATGGATGTTGGTGCCAATCAAATAGCCTCAATTGCAGCGTCCTTAATTCCATTCTTGGAGCATGATGATGCCAACAGAGCCTTGATGGGATCCAACATGCAACGTCAGGCTGTGCCATTGTTAGTACCAAACTCTCCGATTGTAGGAACTGGAATTGAAGGATTGGTAGCTAGAGATTCAAGAACACTTATCAACGCTGAAGGTGATGGGGTAGTAGATTACGTTGATGCAGAGAAAATTGTAATTGAGTATAAGAGAAACGACACCGAAAAATTGGTTTCTTTTGATGGAGATAAGAAGGAGTACAACTTAATTAAGTTCCAAAAAACAAATCAAAATACTTGTATTAACCTAAAGCCATTGGTAAAAGTTGGTCAGAAAGTTAAGAAAGGTCAGATTTTATCAGAAGGATATGCAACGCAAAAAGGAGAATTGGCAATTGGTCAAAACTTGAAAGTAGCATTTATGCCATGGAAAGGATACAACTTTGAGGATGCTATTGTAATTTCCGAAAGAGTCGTGAGAGACGATGTCTTTACATCTTTGCACATTGATGAGTATACTATGGATGTGAGAGATACTAAGAGAGGATTGGAAGAATTAACATCTGACATTCCAAACGTAAGTGAAGAGGCAACAAAGAATCTGGATGAAAACGGGATCATTAGAGAAGGTGCTGAAATTAAAGAAGGAGATATATTAATTGGAAAGATTACTCCTAAAGGAGAATCTGATCCTTCACCAGAAGAAAAGTTACTAAGAGCAATTTTTGGTGACAAAGCAGGTGATGTAAAAGATGCTTCCTTAAAAGCTTCCCCTTCATTAAGAGGTGTTGTTGTAAATAAGAAATTATTTTCAAGAGCTGTAAAAGACAGGAAATCTAGGGCCGCTGATAAAGCCTTGTTATTGGAAGTAGAAGCTGAATACAACAAAGATTACGCATCTTTGAAAAATGTATTGATTGAGAAATTATTGAAACTAATAGACACGAATAAAAGTGCTGGTATTTTCAATAACTACAAAGAGGAGGTAATCAAAAAAGGAATCAAGATTACAGCAAAGAATTTGGAGAAAATTGACTTTACTATCATTAGTTCAGAAAATTGGACTTCGGATGCTGAAATCAATTCAAATATTGCCAAGCTACTTCACAACTTTAGTATCAAAGCAAACGACTTATTAGGAGCATTCAAAAGAAAACAATTCAAAGTAACGGTTGGAGATGAATTGCCAAATGGAATTGTAAAACTTGCGAAGGTTTACATTGCTAAGAAAAGAAAACTAAAAGTTGGTGATAAAATGGCAGGTCGTCACGGAAACAAGGGTATTGTATCGAGAATCGTAAGAGATGAAGATATGCCATTCTTGGATGACGGAACTCCAGTAGATATCGTACTGAATCCACTTGGTGTACCATCAAGGATGAACTTAGGACAGATCTATGAAACTGTGTTAGGTTGGGCAGGAGAAAAACTTGGAAAGAAGTTTGCTACACCAATCTTTGACGGAGCTACTATTGATCAAATAAATGGATACACAGATGAAGCGGGAGTACCAAGATTTGGTAAGACATACTTGTACGATGGTGGATCAGGAGAAAGATTTGATCAACCAGCTACTGTAGGAATCATTTACATGCTTAAACTAAGTCACATGGTTGACGATAAGATGCATGCTAGATCTATTGGACCCTACTCATTGATTACGCAACAACCACTTGGTGGTAAAGCACAATTTGGTGGACAAAGATTTGGAGAAATGGAAGTATGGGCTCTTGAAGCATTTGGAGCAGCTCACATTTTGAGAGAAATATTGACAGTTAAGTCTGATGATGTTTATGGAAGAATGAAAACGTATGAGGCTATCGTAAAAGGTGACAACATACCTGAGCCAGGTATTCCAGAATCGTTCAACGTACTTATGCACGAGTTGAAAGGATTAGGATTGACCCTTACTTTAGATTAATTTTTATTACACATTTTAAAATAACTGTAACCTATGTCATACAGGAAAAATAACCAACAAGAACCTCAAAAGTTCAACAAAATAACCATTAGTCTATCTTCTCCAGAAACTATTTTGGAGAGTTCGCATGGTGAAGTACTGAAGCCAGAAACAATCAATTACAGAACATACAAACCAGAAAGAGATGGTTTGTTCTGTGAAAGAATTTTTGGCCCAGTAAAAGATTACGAATGTTACTGTGGAAAATATAAGAGAATCAGGTACAAAGGAATTGTATGTGATAGATGTGGAGTAGAAGTAACTGAGAAAAAGGTGAGAAGAACAAGAACTGGACACATCCAATTGGTAGTGCCAGTAGCTCACATATGGTATTTCAAATCGTTGCCAAACAAAATTGGTTACCTTTTGGGATTACCTACAAAAAAGCTGAATCAAATTATCTACTATGAAAGATACGTTGTAATTCAAGCTGCAGGAACAATAAATGCAGAAGGTGAACCTGTTCAATTTATGGATTTCCTTACGGAAGAAGAATATTTAGATATTCTAGAAAAGCAACCGAAAGAAAGCCTATATCTTGATGATTCTGACCCAAATAAATTTATCGCTAAAATGGGAGCAGAAGCTCTTTACGATTTGTTAAAAGGATTGGATTTAGATGAATTGTCTTATAACCTAAGACATCAAGCTAATACAGAAACTTCGCAACAAAGAAAAGCGGAGGCGCTGAAAAGATTGCAAGTTGTTGAAGGAATGAGAAACTCTGTAAACCAGGCTGTTGAAAACAGACCTGAGTGGATGATTGTTAAGGTTGTTCCAGTTATTCCGCCTGAATTGAGACCATTGGTACCATTGGACGGAGGAAGATTTGCCACATCGGATTTGAATGATTTGTACAGAAGAGTTATTATTAGAAACAATCGTTTAAAACGATTGATTGAGATTAAAGCTCCAGAAGTAATTTTGAGAAATGAAAAGAGAATGTTGCAGGAATCTGTAGATTCTTTATTTGATAATTCAAGAAAATCAAGTGCAGTAAAAGCGGATGGTAACAGACCTTTGAAATCACTTTCGGATTCATTGAAAGGAAAATCTGGACGTTTCAGACAGAACCTACTTGGAAAAAGGGTAGATTATTCTGCACGTTCTGTAATCGTTGTAGGTCCAA
>CBFHHA010000064.1:0-7050 GCA_965655625.1 Flavobacteriales bacterium
ATCGAAATAAATTTTAAATTGCTTACAATCAAAATACTACACTATGGATTGCTCACAGAAACTACTTGAGTAATGCCGTTAATCACCTTGTTTCCGGAAATAACAAAGTCCGCAATATAATTCCCAATGGCATCAGGATTCGTTGGTGATTGAAAATCTGGGAATGCTGATCGAAGCATATCTGTATTCACTGAGCCCAATGCCAGGCAGTTTACTTGAATATTGTCTTCTCGAAAGTCTTCTGCCAAACACTCGGTAAGAATTGAGAGAGCTCCTTTACTTGAGCTATAAATAGACAAACCCGGAAACTTTACGCTACCAGTCACCCCTCCAACACTTCCTATATTGACTATGTGTGCGTTTTGAGACACCACCATTTTAGGGTGAAAATATTGAATCAATTTGACAACTGCTTTATAATTCAAATTAAAAACCGAGTCAATTTCCTCTTCGGTTATTTCGAGAAAATTTTTATTTAGTAGTTTTCCCGAGTTGTTTATTAGTCTATCAACCGAAGGTATTTTACTGAAGGTCTCATTTAATTCTTCTTCGGTGAAATTCTCCAAATCAATTACGACCGGATATATTTTCCCATGACCCTTTACCTTGGTAGCTAATTCAACTAATTTATTTTTTCTTCTAGCAAGGGCGTAAACCGTGTGTCCCTGGTTAGCTAAAGCTAAGGCAGTGTGGTACCCAACACCGGAACTTGCTCCGGTTACTATTATATTTAAATGGTTAGTCATCGAAACTAACTTTTAACACGGCTGACGTAGGAACTGTCTGGCAAGTTAGTACGTAGCCATCTGCTACTTCTTGTTCTGTAAGTGCATAATTAATTTTCATTTTTGCGGAACCTTCGATAATTTTCGCTCTACACGTACAACACACACCACCTTTACAAGAATAAGGCAAATCAAGCCCTTGCTCAATCCCTTCATCCAAAATTGATTCTGCACTATCTACCTTATATAAATATTCGAAATCATCATCATCAATTGTTATTGTGATTGATGATTCTGAAATTTCAGTTTCAATTTCCTCAATATTGTTTGATACAGAAGTGGTAAATAATTCGAACTTTATCATTGAATCTTCGATGTTCTTAGACTTTAAAAATTCATTAATATCAAGAATCATTGATTCAGGACCACAAGAAAAGTATTGATATGAGTTTAGATTCAATAAACTAGATTCAGTAAGTTCCGATAATTTGACTTTGTTTATCCTACCATTTAAGACAGGATTTCCCACATCTTCTCTGGTGTACATATAGTGAATGTTCAAATTGTTTGACGAAATGTCGTTCAATTCCTCAAGAAAAATGACACTTTCCTTTGTTTTATTTAAGTAGAAAAGATCAATTGTTGAGTTTTCTTCGTTCTTGAGTATTCCCTTTAAGATTGAAAAAATAGGTGTAATTCCACTACCCGCAGCAAACAGCGTATAATGGTTTTTGTTTGACGAATTTAATTCTGGCACAAAATTACCTTGAGGTGCCATTACATCAATCACCTCACCTATTTTCAATTCTTGGTTGGCGTAAGTTGAAAACACACCGTTCTCCACTTTTTTTACCAAAACCGCTAATTCATTTTCATAAGGCGCTTTCCAGATTGAATAAGCTCTTTGAACTGATTCTCCATTTATTGTGGCTTTGAGAGTAATGTATTGACCTTCGATAAATTTGAATTCATGTGTTAGTTGGTCAGGTATTTCAAATTTTATTGAAACTGAATCCGAAGTAACTTTATTCAATTCCACAACCTTGAGCGGGGAAAATTTATTCATATTGATTTGGGATTTATAGTTTTTTATCTTGTTTTAATAATGCAAATTTGACTTTACTTTTCGTATTTCAATTTGTATCTTTGATTTCGCAATACGACTGTAATTATAGAGTGCAAATCTAATCATTGATTTTATTTATTTCAACTATACTTACATTGTATTGAAAAACAATGTTTTACATATTAATTATTCACTAAATAACTATTTTTATGAGTACAATAGGAGAAGCTACAATGACGGGGCAAGAATTATTCGATTACAAAATCGAAAACGACTTAAAAATTGAACCTAAAGATTGGATGCCGGATGATTACAGAAAGCATTTACAAAGACAAATGTCACAACATGCTCATTCTGAAGTGATTGGTATGCAGCCTGAAGGGAATTGGATTTTGCGAGCACCCTCGTTACGAGCAAAAGTAATTTTACTGGCTAAAGTTCAAGACGAAGCGGGACATGGACAATACTTATATTCGTCTGCAGAAACATTAGGAAAAACGAGAGACGAATTTATTCATGAATTGCAAAGTGGCAAAGCAAAATACTCGAGCATATTTAATTACCCCACATTGACTTGGGCTGATATGGGAGCTGTAGGTTGGTTAGTAGATGGAGCTGCAATAGTAAATCAAGTATCCCTACAGAGAACTTCCTATGGACCTTATTCTAGAGCGATGGTAAAAATATGTAAAGAAGAAAGTTTTCATCAGAGACAAGGTTATGAAATAATGGCACAAATGGCTAATGGAACTCCTGAACAAAAAGAAATGGCTCAGGATGCATTGAACCGATTTTGGTGGCCTTCCATTATGATGTTTGGACCGCATGATGGAGATTCGCCAAGAACTGGAAATGCCATGAAATGGAAAATAAAAAGAGAGACTAATGATGATTTACGCCAACAATTTATAGACAAAACTGTTGGACAGGCAGAGGTTATTGGACTTACCATTCCTGATCCTGATTTGAAATGGAACGAAGAAAGAGGGCATTATGATTTTGGGGAGATGAATTGGGATGAGTTTTGGAGTGTTGTGAATGGGAACGGACCTTGTAACAAGCAAAGACTTCAGCATCATATAGATGCTCATGAAAACGGAAGTTGGGTAAGAAAAGCTGCCAATGCGTATGCCTTGAAAAATGGGTGATATTAGGTTTTCAAGTATCCTACAATACATGACATACTAAAAACACCAGTATTCCCTAAATAATATCTCCCTTCATAGTAGTAAAAAAATGTACTCTGGGAATGCAACTAATTGAAAAAAAAATTAAAAAAATTAAAAAAGATGAGCGAAGATAATCAGGGACAAGTTTGGGAAGTGTTTGTACAAGCTAAACCAGGACTTGCCCACAAACATGTGGGTAATATTCAAGCAATGGGAAGAGAAATGGCCCTTCAAAATGCTCGAGACATGTATGTAAGAAGAAAAGAGGGGATAAGTATTTGGGTTGTAAAATTTGATGACATTGTCGCTTCGTCTCCCGAAGAACTTGGTTCTTTCTTTGATCCAATGGATGATAAGGCATACAGACAAGCTACCTACTATAAGATGCCAGAAGGAGCAAAACATATATAAACGCCCAACGAAATACCGATACGAAACTTATTATTCGGAGAGATAGGAAATAAAACTCTCTGGGTTCAGGTTTTAATACACACATTATAATGACAGAAAACGAACACATAATTCATTTCTTATACAGATTGGGAGATAATTCGCTCATATTAGGACAGCGATTAGCCGAATGGTGCTCCAAAGGCCCAACATTGGAGGAAGATGTTGCTCTTACCAACATTTCGCCTGATAACTTTGGACAAGCCAGAATGATATTTAGCCACTTAGCGGAACTTGAAGCCAATGGTAAAAGCGAAGATGACTATGCATTTAAAAGAAATGAAAGAGAATTTTATAATGCACTTATTGTGGAGAGACCAAACGGTCATTTTGGAGATACAATAGCAAGAAGTTTTCTGTTTGATGCTTTTCAATTTCATTTTTACAAAGAGTTGACCAAAAGCACAAATGATTTTTTGGCTGGTTTGGCAGGAAAATCCCTTAAAGAAGTTCAGTATCACGTGCGTCATTCGGGCGAATGGATAGTGAGACTTGGAGATGGAACTGAGGAGAGCAAAGAAAAAATTCAAGAATCAATTAATAGTTTATGGGAGTACACTGGCGACATGTTTGCAACAGATGACCAAATTAACGCTTTGACTAAAGCAGGAATTGCTCCTGACTATTCTGTGATAAAATACAACTGGTATAAAACCGTGGAAGAAGTATTATACAGAGCCACATTAAAAAAACCGGAAGATGGCTTTATGCAAAATGGCAGCTTAAATGGATTGCATTCTGAGTTTTTGGGTCATTTACTAGGAGATATGCAGTATTTACAAAGGGCCTACCCAAACGCTGAGTGGTAAATTCCGTCCTAACTATTTCCCTGAGGGAAAAACTTTACACTATTTATGGAGAACACAAGTGAAATAAAACTTACTGTTGATGAAATTTGGGCAATTTTGGATACGATTCCGGATCCAGAAGTTCCAGCAATTTCTATTGTAGAGCTAGGTGTAGTTAGAAAAGTAAGTATAGCGAGTAATGTAGTAACGGTAAATATCACACCGACCTATAGCGGATGTCCAGCCACCGAAAGATTCATGCAAGACATACGGGATTTTTTAAAAATAAATGGGATTTTGGAAGTGAATATTGTTATGCAATATTCGCCAGCTTGGACGACAAATTGGCTCTCGGACGAAGCAAAAGAAAAATTAAGAGTCTATGGAATTGCACCTCCCATTGACGGTACTGAAGATAAAGGCTTCCTTTTTCAGAGTGGGCCCAAAGTTGTACCCTGTGTAAAATGCAATTCTGAAAATACTGAATTAAGTAGTCAATTTGGCTCAACAGCTTGTAAAGCTCTTTATAAATGCAATGATTGCTTAGAACCGTTTGAATATTTTAAGTGTATTTAATTGGACTGTTTAGTTTTCGTCCCAAGAATCATCTATAATATCAAAATCTGTTTTTGATTTACTTTGAGACCATTTTCTGTCTAGGTACCAATGTGTGGCCCAAACTACTACCCCACCCATGGCATAGCCCAAAATTTCTAACACAAACTTATTTAGATTCTGCACCTCGTACCCAACGAGAGCCAACACAATTCCTAAGAGAAATGAAAGAATAAATAACCCAACAAGAAAGATTACAATTCCTAAAACGGCAAATGCCGTGGGATTCTTTTTGTGTTTTTCTGCAAGTCGTTTGAATAAAATTCCAACATAAACTAAAACCAGAATAATAAGTAACATAAGAGAATTGTGTTGGTGAGATTTAAAAATGCAAACTATTTTGATGAAAAGAAAGAAAATAAACAAATAAAACAACGCCTAGGTATTAATTATTTCGACATTTTTGTAACTTAACTTTTCATATTAGAAGAAGAAAAAAGTGGAAAACCTCAAGAATTTTATCGTCTATAAATCCTCTGCCGGTTCCGGAAAAACTTACACATTGGTTCGGGAGTTTCTGAGAATTGTGATTGAATCGGAAGAAACGACAAGATATCGCAACATCCTGGCCATCACTTTCACGAATAAAGCTGCGGCCGAAATGAAGGAAAGAGTACTTGATAACCTCAAAGAATTATCAGCAGAGCTAGATTCCGACTTATTGAAAGATTACGCAAAAGAGTTTAGCATGGATTCTCAAGTAATTAAAAGAAAATCACGTCTGATTCTTCAATCGGTGTTGCATAATTACAGTGATTTAAAAATCCTGACAATCGATAAATTTACTCACCGAATCATTAGAGCTTTTGCCAAGGATTTGAATTTGAGTTCAGATTTTGAAATAGAAATGGATTCTGATAGTATTTTGCAGGAGTCTATTGACTTGCTGATATCAAAAGCCGGCACAGACAAACAGCTTTCCAATGTACTTCTCGACTACCTAAACAGTAAAATTGACGATGAAAAAAACTGGAAAATTGAAGAAGACCTCTTTCACTTTGCAAAAGAACTTCTGAAAGAAGACAACGATTATTTTTTGGAATCATTGAAAAAAATGGATTCTGAAGATTTATCTAAGGCAAAAAAGTTTGTTTTGATTCAGAAAAAAGAAAAAGAAAAAGAAGTAACAGACTATGCCAACGGACAGATAGCGCTGATTGAATCGAACGGAATTGTCGATTCAGATTTCTCGAGAAAAACAATTTACAACTTTTACAAAAAACTTGGGGAAGGAGAATTTTCTGGACTTCTAAAACCTTACACTAAAGCACTACAAGGAGCCTTGGATGAGGATAAATGGTTGGTAGGCAAAGCGAGCAGCCACGCAAAATCTGCGATTGTGTCAATCCAAGAAGAATTAAAATCAAACCATAAAAAGATGGTAGAAGTGGCTTCTGAGTTTTTCCTATTCAAATTATTGGCTGAGAATAGTTACAATGTTTTTTTGATTAAAGAAATTGCTGAATCCATTAGTACCATAAAAGAAGAAGGGAATATTTTGATGATTTCTGATTTCAATAAACTCATTAGCGAAGAAATTAAAAACCAAATCGCCCCATTTATCTACGAAAAGATTGGCGAACGCTATAAAAACATCATGATTGATGAGTTTCAGGATACAAGTGTGATGCAATGGCATAATCTCATTCCGCTTATTGACAATTCTCTTTCGGTAGGCGAGAAAACTCTCTTGGTAGGAGATGCAAAACAAGCCATTTATCGATTTAGAGGTGGAAAAGTAGAACAATTTGTTTCGCTACCTAAACTAATTGATACCGCAAACGATTTTGTGCTTCAGGAAAGGGAGATTGCCCTGATGAATAATCACAAACCCAAAGAACTAAAAACCAATTACCGTTCACACAAAGAAGTAATCGAGTTCAACAATTGGTTCTTTGAAGGATTAAAAAAATTTCTACCGGAGGAAACTCAAAAAATATATACTGAACATTCACAATTAACTAACAATAAGAGTGAAGGATTAGTAGAAGTATCATTTCTGGAGGGTGAAAAAGACGAACTAGAAGAGATCAATCTTGAAAAAATCACTCAAAAAATTGAAGAATGCAAAGCAGACGGTTTTCGATTAAAAGACATTTCTATTCTTGTTGGTAAAAACAAGTCGGGCACAAAAGTATCTAACTATTTAATTGAGAAAGGCTATGATGTATTAACGAGTGAGAGTCTTTTGATTGCCGAAGACCCTGATGTTAAACTAATTGCTAACTTTCTGCGTT
>CBFHHA010000065.1:0-6189 GCA_965655625.1 Flavobacteriales bacterium
AAGATTTTTGATGTCAATTGAATTTAAATTGTTCGTTACATTTTTGACCAATTTTCCGTTTACATCCATAATTCTGGCAGTAATTATTCTCATTTGGGAATTAATGGCTCTCACTTGTAGGTAGTTTTGAGAAGGAATAGGAAAAATAGAAAAATTTAATTCATTCTTTATTTCAAAAATGGAAACACTGCCTGATGTTTTCTTGAATTTGTATATTGTTCCATTGGGAATTGTTCCATTTAAAGGCTCTGTTGAATCAATAGAATTGACATTTTTAAAAGTAGGATTTGAAGGATTTCCTGTTAAAATAAACGTGCTGTTTCCATAATCAAAAGTAGAAAAATCAAGTTCAGCAATTAGTTCGATAAAGACTCTTGTCTCACCTGAATAACAAAGTGATGGTTGTGTAATATTATTAGGGCCAAAGTGAATCTCGATTGTATTGGAATCCTCGTACAACCACAATTGGAAATTAACATAATCTATGGACATGCCATTAGCTTCCATGTCTCCAACAAATCCAACATTTTTCCATTGAATTTTAAGAATCCTATTTCCAGAAAGACCCGATAACTTATAAGAAATGGGTGAGATACCTCCGGATGCTCCTGCTCCCAATATTGTATCAAAATTCCAATCGATAATATCGGCTCCAAATACTGTTAATGCCGGGATAATTCCAGATTCAGAATCGCTAACTGTCAATCCAGCACCGGGAGCCAAATCTTCGATGTAGACCGTGTTTATTGTCGTATCAAAATAAGTAAAATTAAATCCGATAGGAATCGTTAATTGAGGATAAATCCAAGTGAGACCTTTGGTAAGTGAAGAATCCCCAGAGAGATTAGCATAAACTCCTGTTCTTTTGGAAAATGAATATTGACCAATTGAGAGAAAAGACAAACAAATAAATGTAAAGGATAATAATTGATTTTTCATAGTTAGTAAGTTTTAAAAGACGAAAAGTCTCTGTTTTAAAAAAAATTGATTTTGGTTATAATGACTTAATTTACCAAAAAAAACTTGACATAACTATTTTATTTTCCTTTCTTTTTCTTCCTTTTTTTTTCGATTTCATCAATTTGTCCCATCAATTCTTTCACGCTCAAACTCTTGTCTTCACTAAAATCAACCGTTTGTCTATACTCATCTTGTTTCAGTTCTAGCACCTTGATCGGCTTCCCAACAAATTTTTCAATTTCGTCCAACAAAGGTTTTTCCTCTTGTGAGCAAAACGATACAGCATCACCTTTTTCCTTTCCTCTTCCCGTTCGTCCAATTCTGTGCACATAATTTTCCGCTACATCAGGCAAATCATAATTTACCACGTAATCCACATTCGCAATATCAATTCCCCTAGCCGAAACATCTGTTGCTATCATTACATGTACCTTCCCCGTTCTAAAAAAATTCATCACCGAACTCCTATCTTTTTGAGCCTTGTCTCCGTGAATTGTCATGGATTCTATTTCCACTCTATCCATGGCTTTTTTTACCCTTTCGGCCCGTACTTTTGTTCGTACAAATACTAATATTTTACTTTTGGGGTTCTCCTTTATCAGCCTTTCCAAAAAAAACCGCTTGTCATCTAGTTGAACAAAAGCAACCGAATGTTTGATGTTTTTCGAAACTGGGTCTTTAGGAGCAATTTGAATTCTAATGGCGTTACTTTTAATCAAATCATAAGCCGTTTTCTTTATCTTTTGATTAATCGTTGCAGAAAAAAACAAGGTTTGGCGAACTTTTGGCATCCTTTCCATCACATCAACAATGTCTTTTTTGAACCCTAAATCTAGCATGTGATCTGCCTCGTCAAGAACCAAAGTTTGCACTTTATCAAGAGACAGAAATCGCTGATGATGCAAATCAAACATTCTCCCCGGAGTAGTAACCAATACATCTACTCCATTTAGTAATTTATCAATTTGTCCTTCTTGGTCAACTCCACCAAACAAAGCCATAGTTTTTACTCTCGTTCCTTTTCCTAGTTTATTAAACACCTCGCCTATTTGCTGCGCCAATTCACGGGTAGGAACCATTACCAAAGCTCTAATTACAGGTTCTTTGTGGTTTCTTTTCTTTTTTTGGATGTCATTAATGATAGGTATTGCAAAGGCTGCAGTTTTTCCAGTACCCGTTTGGGCGATTGCCAACAAATCTTCCCCTTTCATAATGGCGGGAATAGATTTGTATTGAATATCGGTAGGTTTCTTAAACCCTACTTTTTCCAAATTATTGATAATTTCTGGGGTAAAACTGTATTGACTAAATTTCATAATGTAAAGGTAAGGTTTATAACTACTACCAACTAATTGGCATATAATCTTTGAGAAACTGTCCGTTCCAATGTTTTCCCGTATTTATTCCGTCAATCAATGGGTCCAACACTCTAGCAGCTCCATCTACAATGTCTAGCGGAGGTTGAAAATCGTGTTCTTCTTCCTTCTTTTTGGATAATTGAACCGGGTCTTCATCTGTTACCCAACCCGTATCTACCGCATTCATGAATACTCCGTCTTTTCCAAATTCACTAGCTGATGTATGAGTCATCATATTGAGAGCAGCCTTTGCCATATTGGTGTGTGGATGACGAGCAATCTTATGAAAAGTATGGAATTTACCTTCCATCGCAGAAACGTTTATTATGTGCTTCTTTCCTGTGTTTTCTTTTCTCATTAAATTGGATAAATTATTACACAAAACAAAAGGAGCTACCGCATTAACGAGCTGTACTTCTACCATTTCTAAGGTTTCTATTTCACCCAACTTCAGTCGCCAGCTATTGGTTTTTCTCAAATCTACCTGCTGAAGATCTGCATCAAGCTTCCCTTCAGGAAATACCTCTTTGCTGGCAATAGCGTTGTCAAAACTATAAGGTATTTGAGATAATTTAGCCGAAGCACTAATCCCTATTCCTGGCCTGTTACTATGCCAAGAAACAGGTAGGTTCTTTTTATCCATTGTTTTTTCTGAAAACTGATTCAGTTCATCCAAACAAGCTTTATGATCCTTGAGTAATTCTCTTGCTTTTTCTGGTAATTCCTCAAAAGGTTTTTCTTCGTACTCCATCATGTGAGAATAAAAACCAGCTGGTCTTCTTACCGTTTGAGCGGCATTGTTTACCAAAATATCCAATCGACTAAATTTGGATTCAATGAAATTGCAAAAAATCTCTACACTCGGAATATGTCTTAAATCTAATCCATGAATATGTAATCTCTTGCTCCATTCATGATAATCATCTTCTTTGGCAAATCGCAAAGCAGAGTCCACTGGAAATCTGGTAGTGGCAACCACCTCTGCGCCCGAGCGAAGTAAAATTAATGTGATGTGGTATCCAATTTTTAATCGCGAGCCTGTTACTACCGCAACTTGTCCTGTTAGGTCAGCAGTTTGAAATCTTTTGGCATAATTAAAATCACCGCAAGATTCACACATGGTATCGTAAAAGTGGTGCAACTCTGTAAATTCAGCTTTGCACACGTAACAGTTTCTTGGACTTTCTAATTTTCCCCGACTTTTTGTTGATGTATCCGCCAACATTTTTGGTGCAATAAAAACTGCATCTTCTCTGGCACTTCTTATTCCTGTGTTCTTTCTCGCATGCTTTTCTCTTTCTCGTTTCTTTCTTTGAGCAACTTTCTTGGCACTTTTTACTCTTTTGTCTTGCTCCTCTTTTGTAGGTCTTGATAATTTTCCTGCGGCCATCATCAACTCTTTTCTTTTCTCTTGCGAAAGGTCAAATAGTTGATCCGTATTCTCTAATAAGTTATTGAGTGTGGCAATGCACTCTTCTATTTCTTGCTGAGACAGTTTCTTTTTGTTCAAATTATCTTCCATTAGTTCGAAACTTCTTGTTGAACATTCGTATACACTTCCTCTAAGTCTTTTAATTCACTAAAACCATTGGCTATCATAAAGAATTGATTTTTTATCTTAACCACAACCGAAGGAAATCCTTTTATTCCCATCTCTGCGGAGAGCTGAAAATCAGTTTTAGTTGCATATTTAGCTTCCTCGCTTTCAAACAATTCCGCAAACTTTTTTGTATCAAGTTCAAATTCTTGCGCAACCTCCAAAAAAGTTTCAAGCTTGTTTGTATTTCTATTCTTTACATAAAATACAATTTGAACCGCCTTAAAAAATTCGAGCTCTTTTTCTGGAGCCATCAGTCGGCATACCACCACTGCTCTACTCGCAGGTTCTGTATCGAGAACAAAATCTTCATTTTGAAATAGATCAAATGAAAAAGGTTGACCTGTTCTTTGTTCAATTTCTATCCAATGCGATTTCAAGAAATCTTCCATTTCATGGACCATCTCTACCCCATTCGGTCTCAATCCTCCTTGCACCATTCTTAGTGTTAGTTCAGGATGATTTTGTACAAATGCATCCAATTCAGGAGCAAATCCATAACACCAAGAGCACAGCGTGTCACCGATGTAAATAAGGGAATTCTCATCGTTTTTTATCCAGTCTAAATTCATAGAACAAAGGTAAAAAATAGATGTTAGATATTGGAAAAAAGATTTTATACTTTTTTTGGGAAGTGGCTTTGAATCGAAATGGATTGGTTCTACTGAAAGGTTTAGGAATGGCGCAAAAAAAAGAAAATCTCAATTACTTTGAGAACAAAGAAATTGAGATTTAATAAAGTGCCCAGAGCGGGAGTCGAACCCGCACGTACGAAGTACACACGCCCCTCAAGCGTGCCCGTCTACCAATTTCAGCACCTGGGCAATTGATTCAGGTTGCAAATATAGTATAATTGAATAAGAATAAAGTAGGTCTGTAGATTATAATTCAATATATAAAATTTCCAAATCTTGGTAATTTTCAAGAGCTATACATTGATACCCAACTACCAACAATATTTTAAAAATAGAAATTTACCAAAAAACCCTTTCAAACATAAAGTATGAAAGGGCTTTCTCTGTGATTCAGCAGGGATTCGAACCCTGGACCCACGCCTTAAAAGGGCGTTGCTCTACCAACTGAGCTACTGAATCAACATCTTCTTAAAGAAGATAAACTCGTTAGCTGGATCTTACCTCAAGACGAGATAATAGAAATAAAAAAGCCTTCAAAACAAGTGTATTGAAGGCGATTTTATACAAGTGATTCAGCAGGGATTCGAACCCTGGACCCACGCCTTAAAAGGGCGTTGCTCTACCAACTGAGCTACTGAATCGCTAACGAGGTGCAAATATAGAAACCTCTGTTTTTATTCCAAAGTAAAATGATCTTTTTTTTAACTTTTTTTTAATTTAATGTCCTCAAACGAGCTTCCAAAACTTTATTTACCGGAACCAGAGGTAGTCTCAACTCATTTTCCATTATTCCTTGTTCGTGCAGCAATACTTTCACTCCACCTGGATTTCCATCTTCAAAAATTCCGTCAATCAATTTGAGTAATGCATAATGAGCCACTCTTGCTGAGTCAAAATCTCCTTTCATACTTTTCTCTACCAATTCTTTGGTAGTTTCCGGGTGTGAATTAGCAATTACCGAGATTAAACCTTCTGCTCCACAAGCTATCATTGGCAAAGTAAGCGCATCATCACCTGAAATGAGTAAAAAATCAGCGGGTTTTTCCTGAATAATCTCCATTACTTGCCCCATATCTCCTGATGCTTCTTTTATTCCCATGATATTGTCAAACTCTTTGGCTAAGCGCAATGTTGTAGAAGATGTCATGTTGCTACCTGTTCTTCCCGGCACATTGTACAATAGAATGGGTAACTTACTCACTTTGGCAAGTTCACTGTAATGCTGATAAATTCCTTCTTGACTGGGTTTGTTGTAATAAGGACTTGCTGTGAGAATTGCAGAAACGCCTGTCAAATCAAACGAATTGAATTCTTTCATCATTTTCGCGGTGTCGTTCCCTCCTATTCCGAAAACTAGGGGCAATCTCCCATTATTTATGGTCCTTACAGAATTCAAAACTTGCTGTTTTTCTTCGGCAGAAAGCGTGGCAGATTCACCTGTTGTACCCATTACAACCAAATAATCTAACCCACCATCTATCAGTTTATTTGTTAGTTTTTCGAGTGCTACAAAATCTATTTCTTTGTTCTTTTTGAATGGAGTTACCATGGCTACTCCAAGTCCTTTTAATTCATTCATTACCTAGGATTTACTTGGGTTAAAAATACATTAATTTGAGTGATATATTTAGACACGGGG
>CBFHHA010000066.1:0-6167 GCA_965655625.1 Flavobacteriales bacterium
TCTTTTTACTCTGCTGGTTATTTTGTTTTTTTTCCAATTTTATCTTCTATTTCAGTATCACTCGGTTAAGTTTATCCGAGACAATTTTTTTTAATTCTATTAAGGTCAACTGAGAGGTTAGCAAATCTATTATTTCGTCTTCCTGTGGCACCTCTTTTAATCTTACCTGAATCTTTTCAATATCTTGCTCTATTCTTTTTAACTGCAAAGCCAACACAGCATGTTCGAGCGCAAACCTCAACTTCATGTCTTCGGTTGTTACATATATCTTATGGGCCTTCTTCCAATTCTCACTTAATTCGTACTTAGTAGAAACCAGTGAGACAACAGTTTCCACTATTTCAGGATCAGTATTCAACATCAAAGACTTGTTGGCTATCTCCTTACCTTCATTCACCAATGACTCGTAGAAATCAAAAATTCGTTGGTAAATTTTATTCTCAAATTTTATTTCGTCCTGAACTAAGGTAACCACAATGTAATTTGCGGCAGTTGTGGCAATTTCATCCACCTCATCCGTTTCTGAATTTTTGATAAAAAACACTACCTCGTGCGCTCCATAATTCAACAACAATCGAATGACATCTTTTTCCAAATGATCAAGGCCGCTATCCGCATATTTTGGCTGCTGAGAATCGTCTTTGTAATGAGGCAACGGAATATCCTCTTCCGGCTCCTTATTACTTCTTCTTTCTTGGTTAAAGGATTTTCGTAAAGTCTTGTTTAGTTCGTTGTACAATGCTTTCTCACCAATCTCAAACATCGAAGACACCTCTGACATATAGATAGCACGTTTTACCTCATCTGTGATAACGGATACTGTTCCTAAAATATCCTTCACCAATTCAGCCTTTTTTATTGGGTCATTTTTCGCATCAGCTAGGAGCAAATCACTTTTGAAACGAATGAAATCTTTTGAATTGGTTTCTATGAAATCTTGGAGTTCTGGCTGACTTAATTTTTTGGAGTAAGAATCTGGATCTTCGCCATCAGGGAAAAGCACAACTTTTACATTCAGTCCTTCTTTCAAGATCATATCTATTCCTCTGAAGGAAGCTTTTATTCCGGCTACGTCACCATCAAACAGCATCGTAATATTAGGTGTGTACCTTTTTATTAATTTAATTTGATCCGTTGTGAGAGAGGTTCCCGAAGAGCTCACCACGTTTTCTATTCCTCGTTGGTGAAGAGAAATCACATCTGTATAGCCTTCCACAAGGTAGCAAACATCTTTTTTTACCATGTCTTTTTTGGCAAAATACAAGCCGTACAGGACCTTACTTTTGTTGTAGAGTTCACTTTCGGGTGAGTTAAAGTACTTTGCTGTTTTTTTGTCGTTTCTGAGAGTACGACCGCCAAATGCTATTACTCGTCCGGTAATAGTATGAATAGGAAACATCACTCTGCCTTTAAAAAAATCAAATCTTTTTCCGGGTTCGCCCTTGGTTAAACCGGAAGCTAAGAGATACTCCTCTTTATATCCTTTTTTTATGGCTTCACTTGTAAACCCATTCCAAGAATCAGGATTATAACCCAACTGAAATTTATGAATGGTTTCCATGGAATATCCTCTTTCTATGAAGTAGGACAAACCAATTGATTTCCCTTCGTCCGTTTCGAGCAATTGTTCGGTGTAATACTTTTGTGCAAATGAATGAACTATTTGCAGCGATTCTCTTACCGATTGCTGTTCTTTTTGAGCGGGAGTTTGTTCCTTTTCCTCTATTTCTATAGAGTACTTGTTTGCCAAATACCTCAGCGCCTCGGGGTAAGTTAATTGCTCATGATCCATGACAAAATTAACTGAGTTTCCAGCCTTTCCGCAACCAAAACATTTGTAAATTCCCTTTGTTGGAGAAACCGTAAACGAAGGTGTTTTCTCATCATGAAAAGGACAGTTTCCTATTAAGTTCACTCCTCTTTTCTTAAGAGTTACATAGTCTTGTATCACTTCCTCTACTCGAGCCGTGTCAAATATTTGCGCTATCGTGTCTTTTGAAATCAATGCATGTAAATTGTCAGACAAAGGTAGCTAATTATGTCGTATTAATTGATGATTCAAAAAAACTACTGAGGATAAACCAGGGAAGTTCTCTTGATTTCGGAAACAAGCATTTCTTTGGAGTCCTCATAATTCTGAATCAGCAAAAATCGCCCTCCTCCTATTTGTGCGATTGCACTCATACTTTCGGCATCTTCTGGTTTATTCTTGATTCCCAAAACGGTTAGCCCAATTCCTCTTTTATAGTTTTTCTCAACCAATTTATCCAAGTTCATATTACCTCGATTAAACTTTCCGTCAGTGGCCATAATTACTTGGTTATTCCCTCCTTTTATAAAATGCTCTCGTCCTTGGCGATAAGCCAACTTCATTCCGTCACCGCCAGCTGTCATTCCTTGGGCTTTTATCCCTTTTATTGTTTCTATTAATAAGTCTTTTTCCTTTGCCGAAATACCTTCTATTATTACCTTAGAAAAAGTAGAATAAGAAATCAAGGTAATGGTGTCGTTCTCGCTCAACTTTTTCACCATTTCGATCAACGATGCTTTCAGCAAATCTAATTTACCATCAGAATTCATTGAGGTAGAGACATCGAGTAAAAAAATAATATTGTTGGATTTAAACTTTGGTTCTTTTTGAACAACAGGCAAAACCGTATCTTTTCGTAAAACAACCTGTTCTTCTTGTTGGGTATTACCTCGAGAATCGGATAAAATAAGGGCAGAGTCAAGAATGGCAGAATCGCCAAAAACTTGCGACAAAAGAGCGCTGTCTAATTCATATTGAAATACGTGCTTCGAAATGGTATCTTCAGCCAACATAATAGAGTCTATGGGTTCTAGCTGAATTTTAGGTTTTGTTAAATGCACCAAAATGGAATCATTATTCTTGTTCATATACCGAGGAAACTCCTTCCCGATATACCCATCCGCATCCACCACAAAATAATACAGACCAATCATTGCTTTTGTTTCCACTTTCCCTTCCCTGTTTGTCTTCTCTATTTGCGAGATAGTTCCATTGCTCACAAAGGTGATGGTAGCTCCTTTTATTGGTTGCTTCGTTTCCTGATCAAGGACCTGTCCTCTGAACTCGAAAAGTGGCGGAATTCCGGCATTGGGATTATCGAAACTGGGGCAAGCCAATCCCATCGAATTATCAATTTCACGAACATTTCCTTTGAGGGTAAAAACAAAAGGTTCCAAACTATTGCTGAGGTAAATGGGGATCTCAATGTTAAACTTTCCTTTTTGATCTGGGTTGTATTTAAACCGAATAATGAGCAAACTATCGGGCCTAATTGTTTGTCCAGAAACTAGTGTTTTTATTTCCCTTCCATGTTTTACTCTCAACAAAAATATTTTATCAGGAGTTGTGTTCCGAAATTTCAAGTCTACTACCCGGTCGTTACCTGCATAGATATCGCCAAAATCATGATCAATTTTATCAAAACCAAATTGAGCAAATCCCGAAAAAGAAAAGAAAAGAAATAGGATAAGAAAATAACGCATGACTCAAAGTTAACTGAACTAAACCAGATTTAGTATGGATTAGTCAATTATTAAGCCAAAAAAATCCGTTTAAATGATTTCTCTTTGGAGTCTGGTTACATCCTTGATTAAGATCCGTTTTCCATCTATTTCAATAATTTGTTCTTTATTGAAATCCGAAATCGTGCGAATTGCGCTTTCTGTTGTTACTCCTGCAATATCTCCAATTTCTTTTCTGGTAAGAATAGAATTAAGTGCAGCCGTGTGCTCGTTCACACCAAATTTATCAGAAAGTAAGATAAGAGCTTCTGCCACCTTTTCTCTTACGGATTTTTGGGCCATATCTATCACCTGCTTTTCAGCGTGCCTTAAATCTTCAGCCAGCATTTTCATTACTTTCAACGAAAAATCTGAATTTTCCTTAATTAAATTTATAAACGCATCTGACGGGATTTTAAAAAGCCTTGTTTCTTCGATAGCACTGGCGGAGGCAGCGTACTTTTCTTCATTCAAGATCGAGCGGTACCCAATTAAATCTCCTGCTGAAGCCAACCTCGTTATTTGTTCCTTGCCATTCATTCCATATTTGTGAATCTTCACAATTCCTTTGTACACCACATAAAGTGCCTTTGGATAGCCTCCTTCTTGAAAAAGCAATTCGCCTTTTTTGTACACCCTATCTACTTCTTGCAACCGCAATGAGGCAATTTGTTCGCGGGATAATTCGCTGAACAAACAAAAGTGTGTTTTGGGGCTAGTTGTTTTAAATTCTTGCATAGTAACACAACAAAAGTAAGGATAAATATTTCTATATGGCAATTTATTTATCCCTTCACAAAACAAAATAGTTGATAATTTGTTAACACGATATTTGGGAACGAAAGAATTTTAATAGTACTTTTGTCCAACAAAATATCACAAAGTAAACGTTATGAAAAAATTTATACTCTCAATTGTTGGACTAACAGCTGCCCTAGGACTTAACAGTCAATGCAACGAACTATTTATCTCAGAATATGTGGAAGGATGGTCAAACAACAAAGCCATTGAACTCGTTAACCCAACAAATGCACAAATCGATCTTTCTCAATACGAATTGAGAAGATATTCAAACGGATCTTCTTCGGCTGACAGCAAAAAAAGGCTGCAACTATCTGGAATGATTGCCGCAAAAGGAACTTTCGTCATTGTAATCGATAAAAGAGACTCTACCGGAACAGGTCAAGAAGCACCAGTTTGGGATACGCTACAAAATCAAGCAGACGTTTTTGCCTGTCCAGATTACAATGTGAACAACGTCATGTATTTCAACGGAAATGATGTAGTTGCCCTATTTAAAGGTACAACTCCAATTGATGTAATAGGAAAAGCAGGAGAAGATCCTGGAACGGTAAACGGAGTTCCAAGTAACCATAAATCCTATGGTTGGCCTTTAATCTCAGTATCTGGTGATTCTACTGCTTGGACAAAAGACCACGTAATGGTAAGGAAATTTAGTGTCACTCAGGGAGATGTAAATGCACTTGACGCTTTTGACCCAAGAACAGAATGGGATACGTTATCCCCATTAAACTTTAGTAACTTAAGAACACATGTTTGCAACTGTTCTGGATTATTAAGTACCAACAGTATAGCAAGAGAAGAAGCATTCAGAGCTTACCCAAACCCTTCCAATACAGGGATTCTGAATTTAAGTACAACTTCGGTACCTACACACATTGAAATCATTTCGATCCTTGGAAGCAAAGTGATTCAAACAACAGCGAACTCAACTTCCACAAGAATCAACACAACTTCTTTACCAAAAGGAGTTTATTTTGTAGCCTTAACTTTTGAAAATGGGCAAAGACTTACCAAAAAAATTGTCCTAAACTAACAGTCAAATAAAACATGACAAAATCAACAATCTTAGTAATCCTATCTCTGTTTTCAGGGGTAGGATTTTTTGCTCAAACAGGAACCTTAAAGGGAACCTTAACTGATGAAATCACGGGAGAAACGTTAATTGGAGCCTCTGTTACTTATGGAAACGGGAAAGGAACTACCACTGATATTGATGGGAATTATCAGCTCGATTTGCCTTTGGGAGCTCAATCTATCACTTTTTCTTACGTGGGGATGTTACCGAAAGTGAAAAAGATCACCGTAAAAAAAGGGACACAATTTCTAGATGTAAAACTTTCAACAAAAAAAATGAGGGAGGTAGAGATTGTTGCTGACATTGCCAAGGAAAGAGAAACACCGGTAGCTTTTACCAACATTTCGAGAGAAAAGTTGGATGAAGAATTAGCTTCTCAAGACATCCCAATGGTTTTGAACTCGACACCCAGTGTTTATGCCACACAAAGTGGTGGGGGAGATGGAGACGCAAGAATAACAATCAGAGGATTTAGCCAACGGAACTTGGCCGTGATGATTGACGGTGTGCCTGTAAATGACATGGAAAACGGTTGGGTGTATTGGTCCAACTGGTTTGGATTGGATATGGTTACCCAAACAATTCAGGTGCAAAGAGGACTAGGTGTCTCTAAACTTGCAGTACCCTCTATTGGTGGTACCATGAATATTTTTACCAAGGGAATAGATTCCAGACCCGAACTCAAAGTGAAAACAGAAATAGGAACCGGAATGTTCCAGCGTCAGTCATTTAGTTTTAACTCCGGCAAACTTAAAAG
>CBFHHA010000067.1:0-2974 GCA_965655625.1 Flavobacteriales bacterium
TTTTGATACTTGCGTGTGCACCATCACCTACGAGACATATATCTTCAATTTTAACCGTATTTAAACTCATATTCCCAAATCAGTTAAGTTGGTTTGTATTTGTTCAGCTAATTGAACTGCTTCTGCGTTAAGGTCTTGCAACTCCATTTTAATATCAGCCATACGTGCTTCATAGTCGAAATCTTCATCAATTTGAGAAGCTACCCCCACATATCTACCTGCCGTTAAACTATAATCGTTTTTAGCTATTTCCTCACGGTTAGCAATTTTGCATAAGCCTTCTATGTCTTGATATTCTCCATCGGGAAAACGGCTAATTAGCCAATCAGCTTCTTTATTGAAGTAAAGTACTTCTTCCAATGTTGTAACGTAATCAGCAACTTTTGTGTTGGTTTCGTTCAGCTTTCCAATTACTTTTTCTTTCCAATCTTTGTTGCTGTTTAATTTCAGCGTTTTAGCAGCTTCTTTAGTAAACGCATCAATGTCTTTGTAGAATTTCTGAACAGCTTTCTTAGCTTTCTTAAAATGCTCAACGTTGGTTTGTTCGAGCGTGCGTAATTCTCCTTTTTCAGAATATTCTAATCGAACATCACCATAAAAGTCAAGTTGAGCTGTCCAATAAATATCTTCAAGGTTTATAGCTTTTTCCCATTTGGCACTCCATTCATCGTTAAGGAATCCATCAATTTCATCTTTCAGTGCATTGTAATAAGCATTTTGAATTGCATCCGCTTGTTTAACCGCTTTCTCTAATCCATTATTAACCCTATTGTAGTAATGCTTAATGGTGTTGTTAAAGTAGCTATTATCACCTCTATATAAAGCTACAATCGAGTGTATGTTTTTTAGGTGTTCCTCTGTGAAGTCGTGCAAGTTAGACGATACCTTACGGTAAACATCTCTTAAATCGAGCATTAAGGTTTCATTCTTTCTTACTTCGTGTTGCTCTTTGGCTCTATCGAAAAACCATAATGTACAAGGAAGCGATAGCGTGTAGAAAAACTTCGTACCAATAGATACCATTACATCAACAGAACCCGTTTCTACCAACTGCTTTCTAATCTCTTTTTCTGAATGACCTGCATCAGAAGCCGAAGAAGCCATAACAAAACCTGCTCTTCCCTTTTCATTCAAGCAAGAATAGAAGTACTGAATCCATAAGTAGTTAGCATTATCACTCTTGGGTAACCCAAAAGGTAAACGAGGGTCTTTCTTTACAACATCTTTACTCTTATCAACCCCATCAACATTAAAGGGTGGATTTGCCATTATGAAGTCACAATTACCCAATAGGTCGTGCTTATCTTCATAAAAAGTGTTCCCTTGCAAGATAGAACCTTCTAACCCGTGAACAGCCATATTCATTTTGGCTAACTTGGTATTGGTTTCCGCTTTCTCTTGTCCGTAGAAAGTAACCTTATTAGAAGCATCAAAACCTTCTTCTTCAAGAAAGTGTGCTGTTTGCACAAACATACCTGCCGAACCAACAGCTAAATCAGCAACCGTTCCGTGAGATGGCTCAATGATATTTACAATGGTGTTTACCAATGATGGAGGAGTAAAGAACTCACCACCTTCGGAAGCACCACTCATTGCAAATTTGTTTAAAAAGTATTCATAGATACGTCCAAACACATCTCCTTTTGCAAAGTTTAATGCTTTGTCATTAAAGATACGAACTAAGCGTTGTAACAACTCTTTATCAAATAAGCTATACTCTTTAGGTAAAACACCTTGAAGTACTTCGTACTCGCTCTCAATTGAACGCATAGCATTGTTTATCTCTTCTCCTATATCCGAAGCATCGGGTAGATTAACGATTGCATCCCATTGAGCATTTTCGGGTAAATAAATTGCTTTTGCTGTTAAGAAGTCATTCTTATCAATAGGTCGCACCCCACGAACAGGATGAACAGGCAGTGTTTTTTCTATTTCTTCTTTTGCATTAACGAAACGACTGTGTGCGTGTCGTAAGAATATTAGCCCCAACACAGGGAAACTATATTCAGAAGCGTTTAGCTTACTGTTTGCTCTTAAATCGTCAGCTGCTTTCCAAAGACGTGTTTCTAATTGTTTGAGTTCTTCTGCGGTCATCAATAAAGTGTTATTTCCCAAAGATAGTTTTAACCAAAAAAAGGAACTATTTTTTGAGGTATTTTTTACCTTTGTTTCCGTAAAAAGTTGTAAGGTGTTATAAATTTATTAGACAACAACATGCAACTCATTAACTATCAATATACTAACAGCTGTTTAGTGTTTTTAAGAACTTTTTAGTGATGGTAAATTTTAACGTTTTTGTACCGTATTTGTACCCTAACGCTCTATAAGTACTTATTTTACTGTATAGTTACTTTTTGTATTGGGAAGTGAACAATCAAAGTATCCTTGACCTAAATCAAATTATACCAAATTAATATACATCATTTTAAGTGTTTCACTCCATACTTAGTTTGATTATAATTCATGATTTAGTCTTGAAATTCAGCCGCAATCATCTCTGCTTGATGCATAACGGTTTCGGTGGCTAACTTTTGCATGGCAGCAGAGATCCTAAAAACTGGAAATCATAGACAGGCTCATTTTTTTGAAGGGAGACTTTCACCTTGACTCAGTTTTCTTGATTACAATTTAGAATTTTTGTTTCATTCGGATTTTGATCGTTTTTTAAAGTCTGTGAATGTAGTTTTAATTCAAAAATCAGAGGGTTATTTTTCCGAAAATTTAATTGCAGCTATAAACAGTTGGATCAATAACAATAGAAATAATAGTTTTAAACAAGGAACTGTGACATGGGGTTGTGAGTTGTTTTTAAGTCATAATCAATTGGTGAAAAATGGAACAAGGGTTAACACAGAGATTAACTTAGATTATAAGACATTCCTTATTCAAAAATATTTTGATGATCAGTCAATCTTTGACAGTAGAAATTACAGGTTCACTGATTTTGTTGAAATATTCATGCAATTAAAAGATC
>CBFHHA010000067.1:3073-5701 GCA_965655625.1 Flavobacteriales bacterium
TCAGGTAAGCCTTTAACTTTCTCACGATTTGAGATTGAAGAGTGGATAAAAAAAGGACGACCAAGTGTTGCGGAAATGACGGCTGAAAAAATAAGAGATCGAATAAAAAAGAGTAACTCTTATTAATGCAGTTAATAAAGTAAATGTTGTTTAGATTTATTGTTCCAACCTGCTTGATTTTTATACTTTACGAAAAAGACTTTTAAGTCACTTTGATTGGAATAGTCGACAAAATAGATTTTCTTATCTGCTTGATTGTTGTATTTTACAAAGTGCCAAAGGCCTTCGTTTCCTTTGGCTTGATTGGAATAATCAACTTTAAATACTTTTAAGTCGGCTTGGTTAGCATAGTCCACCACAAAAACTTTTATTTCTGATTGATTGGCATATTCAGTGACAGCTATTTTTTGTGATTTAACATGTATAGATAGAAATATTGTTATTGAAAAAATAGCAATTCGTTTCATAATGAGATTTTTTTATGTAAAAAATAAGAAAATTATATTTAAAAATAATAATTTTTGGCGACTTCATAGGTTTGTCCAAGTAGGTTTTCTTTTGGTCAGAATTGTAACCAAATATTACTTTTTCTCAAATTGCTGGCAACGTTGTTGTATATGGTTTGTTGCATGGTTAAAGCAACTAATTTAATAAATATTTACTAACCAAGAAAGTCCGTGAGGACTTTCGTAAGTTGCCAAAAAGCTAACAATAAATTATATACGGTGTTATAGTCTGGCTTTCTTAATTTTCAAGATATTTCCATTCAGCATCTTGTTTAATTAATTCAGATTTGTCTTTAAAAACTATTCCAAGAGTTTCAAGCTTCATACCTTCCATTAGAAAATCACGCTTTACTTTCTTATTTGCTTTATCTGCACCTAATTCGTCTCTTAATACTTTTTTTGTTAAATATTCTTATTAAGTATTATTTTAATTGTAATCTCTATTTTTTTGTTTGGCTATAACGGTCCTTGTGTATGAGAATTATGCAATTGATGTGCCCTAGAGGGCTCCTCAAACATAACACATAGTATTAAACTTTTTCCTAATCATCAAAATTAAAATCTGATTCTTGTCGGCTCATAGCTTTTTCCAAATTAATGTGAAACATTTCAATATACGTATTTAAATTAGACCACAAAAATCTGTCAGACCTATCCCAAAGTCCACTATATGCTTTTGTACTTTCTTTATACATCTGCTCTATAGGCTTTGTCTCCGTTGTCACTTTGCCTAAAAAAGAAATATTACTTTCTGTAATTTTAAATCCTCTAAACTTCAAGTTATACGAGTTCTCCTTAAGAACCACTCTGAACAAACATTTTACAACTACGCTTCGAGACTCATTACTTAGTCCGAAATCTATCCTATTTTGATTAATTGTCAGAACAAAAGAGCCTATCAGTGTATCATTTCCTGGACTACAAGGCGCAATCTGCAAGTCACCCACTGTTACATCAGCACCATATAGAGTAGATCCCACAAAATTTGAGTTGGACGATCGAAAAAAACCGTCTTTTCCATTTGCAGTAGACTCTGTTAATAGTGTGAAAAAATCTATTCTTGTATTGGCTGACAAATAATTTTCGCATAGTGTTTGTTTTTTCGATTGTATTTGTTTACTGTCAAATTCATATTGAACCTTACCGTTGTGTAATGGCAATCTCCAATTCATGGAGCATGAACTCGTTAGAATAAGAATAATCGGAATTAGTAGATTTTTTTTCATATTGTGTTGTTTGTTATTGCTTTAATATTCTCGGTACAATTTGTTTGCGTTAAGATAGAAATAATCCCACGTTTATTAAAAAAGTTTGTTGTGTTATTTTATTCCAATATTAGCCAAATACCATATTTTTTTAACTGAAAAACGCGAAACTTGTATACTTGTCGGTTTGTTTCGTAATTTATTTTAATTAGACGGATACAAATAACCTTGGTATAGCTTTAATTTCAAAAGCTTTTCAAATTCAAGTGTCATTGTTATTTATAATAAACGTAAATAATAGACAAAACAAAGAATTTGAATCAGGAAATATAATTACTTAAACAAAATAGAGGACCAAGATACCCATTTTATCAAATAGCGAATTCAAAAAGGTAGCATATTTAAAGATTATAAATCTGCTAGAGGAACTTTATGAGAAATTGAAATTGTCAGAATGATTATGAAAAATCAGTTGATTTATTTAGAAGCGTATTTAAATTTTTCATGAAATTGGTCTCTAAGAATATAATTGATTGCGCTTTTAAATTCTTGTCTAACGGATACGAGAGAACTGCCATTTACAAACAAAATACTACAACTCGAATCATCATTTTATTTTTTGATAGAGTTGAAACTTTAATTATTAATGGCGGTAACTTTATACAGCCTCATTTTAATAGTATTATTTGGCCAACTTTAATATCATTATCGTTTTGTATTTCATTCAGGCTTTTTATTAGATCGAAGTTTACCCCCAGGCGTTTGGAAATGCCTAATAAAGTTTCACCACTTTTAACATAATACTTGGTTGGGACTATTATATCTAAAGGTATTGTATAATTAAATTTCTGATCATCTATTAGTGTTATTAAATTCAATCCTGTATCTTTCCAGCCTAGTTTGTTCGTATATATTGT
>CBFHHA010000068.1:0-5489 GCA_965655625.1 Flavobacteriales bacterium
TTCTACCTTTTTTGGTTTCGGGTTCAAATCAACTGTACCCAACACTTCAGGTTTTTTCAATTCTTCGGCTTTTGCCTTAATTACCTCATCCACTACTTCAGGAGCTTCTTCAACAGCAGGCTTTTTCTCTCTGCTTGCAACCACTTCTTTGGCTTTGGCTTTTTCTATTTTAGCATCCTCAAATTCTTCAAGAAGAATATTGTAAGCGTCTTCCTCCACTTTCGTATTCGGACTCGACTCTATCTCCACGCCTTTTGATTTTAAATGATCAACAAGGGAGGAAATTCCAACGTTCAACTCTTTTGCTATTTTACTTAGTCTTTTAACCGCCATGTAGTAATGTTGTTTTGCTCTTTTCTTTAAAAATATAGTTTATTTGGTGAAATTCAAATTATTTTATTCAAACTCGGATTTAAGAATCGATAAAATCTCTTCAATCGTTTCTACTTCTAGGTCCGTTCTTTTAACCAAATCTTCTTTTCCTATAGCCAGGACGCTTTTTGCAGAATCACACCCAATAGCTTTCAACTCGTCAATAATCCATGCATCAATTTCATCAGAGAATTCATTCAAATCCACGTCTTCAATGTCTTCTGCTCCTTCTCTGTATACATCAATTTCGTATCCAGTAAGTTTACCTGCCAATTTGATGTTTTGCCCTCCTCTTCCTATTGCTTTTGAAACTTCATCCGGATGCAAGTATACATTCGCTCTTCCTGTTTCTGCTACAAGTTCTACTGAACCTACTTTCGCAGGGCTCAAAGCTCTTTGAATTAATAACTTTTCGTTTTCTGTGTAGTTGATTACATCAATGTTTTCGTTTCTCAGTTCACGTACAATTCCGTGTATTCTCGCTCCTTTCATTCCTACACAAGCTCCTACTGGATCTACTCTGTCATCGTAAGATTCTACGGCAACTTTTGCTCTGTCTCCTGGTGTTCTTACAATCTTTTTGATTGTGATTAATCCGTCAAAAATTTCAGGAATCTCCAATTCAAATAATCTTTCTAGGAATTGTGGAGAAGTTCTGGACAAGATAATTCTTGGTGAATTATTTATGTGATCCACCCGCTCAATTACGGCTCTAATTGTGTCTCCTTTCTTGAAGAAATCTCCAGGAATCTGCTCCATTTTAGGAAGGATTAATTCATTTCCTTCTTCATCTAGAATAAGCATTTCTCTTTTCCAAATTTGGTAAACTTCTCCTGTCATCAGTTCACCAAGCTTATCTTTGTATTTTTTGAATACATTGTCCTTTTCCAATTCCATGATTTTATTAATCAGGTTTTGTCTCAAAGCCAAAATATTTCTTCTTCCAAAATCTTCAATTTTTACTTCAATTGCTATTTCTTCTCCTACCTCAAAATCATCTTCGATTTTCAAAGCATCAGACAATTCAATTTCGAGCGCATCGTCTTCGCTCATTCCGTCTTCCACAATCATTTTGTTTATCCAAAGTTCTAGATCTCCTTTGTCCACATTGATAATCACATCCAGGTTTTCGTCTGTTCCATTTTGCTTTCTTATCATCGCACGGAATACCTCCTCCAACACACCGAGCATTGTCACTCTGTCAATGTTTTTAAATTCTTTAAACTCAGAAAATGAGTCAATTAAATTGATACTGTCCATCTCTTTTTATTTAAATTTTACTATTATTTTTGTCTCTTTAATTTCTTCAAACGACAGTTTGAATTCGTTATTTACTTTAATTTTTTTCTTTTTGCCTTCTACTCGTTCTTTTGTTTCATTGGTCAACACTATCCCATTTTCGTTCACTTCTTTCAATACACCTTCAATGGTTTTGCTTGTATTCAGCATTACTTTCACCTCCTTACCTCGGTTTTTGATGTATTGTTGGGAAACCTTAAACGGCACACTCAATCCTGGTGACGTCACTTCCAATTCAAAATCTTCTTCCTCTCTATCCAAATTGTGCTCTACTTGCCTACTAAAAGCAATGCAGTCATTGATTGAAATAGGATCTGTTTTGTGATCAATTTCAATGTAAATTTTATTGGCATTGCTAATTTTTAGCTCTACTAAATAAAACTCAGGAGTTTCTGTTAGTTTTTCATCAATTAATGCGAGTACCGTGTCTTTTTTTATCATTTTTTTCCAATAAAAAAGGAGCTATTCAGCTCCTTCCTTTCTTCCATTACGGTGCAAATGTACACAAATATTTGGTTTTTCACTAGTATAGCGCAGTTTTCTTTTAAATTTAGCGAAAACTTAACGTTCCTGATAAACCACTTCCATCACGGTTTGTCCCACAGCTTTTAAGGTGTTTTTGTCAATAATGTCTATATTATCTTCGTGAGTATGATGAAAATCCCCAAACGTGTTTTGTTTTGGGTCGTAGCTTATGATGTCAATACTAGGAATATTTGCCAACGCATTTACGTACAAATGGTCATCTGTTATGGCCTGATATTGGTTGAGTTCTGTATCGATAAAATAATTACCATACCCTAGTTTTTTGGCGGTACTCCACACTTTTTCGACTACATTTCTTGCGTGATACATCGAAATATACTCTTTAGGAAATTGGGCATTTTCGGCACCCACCATATCCAACAATATGCCGTAGGCGGGGCGATAATTTGCAATTGGCGGATTCTCTACCCAATATTGCGAACCAAGACACCAACTATCCTTCATGGAACTTATACTTCCTTCGAATGTTCCATAATCTTCCACATCAAAAAGAATGATGTCCACGCCCACTGTGGGTTCTTTCAAATTAAATTGCCTTGCCATTTCTAGCAATACTCCTACACCACTTCCTCCATCGTTGGCTCCATCAATTGGTTCCGATTTTCTCTCGATATCTTTGTCGGCTACGGGTCTTGTGTCCCAATGAGCAAACAGCATCACTCGTTTTGATTTTTCTGGTGAAAATTGAGCAATGATGTTTTTCATGTTCAATTTGTCTCCATTAAAAGCGGTAACCACCCCTTTTTGAACCAAAATTGTTGCGCCATAATTTGCGAGTGTTTTCTCTAGCCAATCGGCACAGTTACTGTGCGCTTGAGTATTAGGGACTCTGGGACCAAAATCTACTTGAGTTTGGATAAACTGGTAAGCAGAATCTTGGTTGAAAACGGGAGTCTGTACAACTACAAAATCAGTAGGTTTAGTTTGTTCATTTGCAGGTTTTATGGTCTGTGTTTCCTCGCCACCGCAACTTGCAAGCAGTAATAATCCTACACCAACTATGCTTAATTTCTTTCCCATGTTGTTCCTTCTCGTGAGTCTTTTAATTCAATAGACAAACTGGTTAATTTATTTCTAATTTCATCTGCCAGAGCAAAGTTTTTGTTGTCTTTTGCTTCTTTTCTTAACTGAATAAAAAGCTGCATCAACTCTTCTGTTATTCCTTCTTGATTCACAGACTTTTCCGAAGTTTGAAGCCCTAACACCTCCTCCACAAATTGGCTCATTGTCTGGGTTAAAAGGGTTAAATCTTCTTCTGAAATTGATTCATTTCCAGCTGCAATTCCGTTTATCATTTTTACTCCATCAAATAAATGAGCGATTAAAACGGGTGTATTGAAATCGTCATTCATGGAAGAAACACATTTTTCTCTTAATGCTGGCACATCAACCGAAGAAGTATCTGAGGAATTAAGTTCTTTTAACGTTTCGAGCGCCTTCATTAATTTTTCGAATCCTTTTTCAGAAGCCGAAAGTGCGCTACTCGAAATATCCAAAGTGCTTGAATAGTGAGATTGTAGAATGAAGAATCGTATGACATTCTCAGAAAATCCTTTTTCTAGCAAGTCGTGATTCCCAGTTTTCAATTCTTCGATGGAGACAACATTTCCTACTGACTTGCTCATTTTGGCTCCGTTCATTGTGAGCATGTTGGTGTGCATCCAATAATTTGCAGGATCTGATTTTCCGCCTGCTTTGCTTTGTGCAATTTCGCACTCGTGGTGAGGAAACTTTAGGTCCATTCCACCTCCATGAATATCAAAAGTGTCACCTAAATATTTTGTACTCATCACTGTACACTCCAAGTGCCAACCTGGAAAACCTTCTCCCCAAGGAGAATTCCATCGCATGATGTGACTTTCGTCTGCATTTTTCCAAATCGCAAAATCCAAAGGATTTCGTTTCTCACTTTGCCCATCGAGCTCTCGAGTATTCGAGAGTAAATCTTCAATTTTTCTGCCTGATAGCTGTCCGTAGTGGTGTGACTCGTTATATTTCTCCACATCAAAATAAACTGAGCCATTAGACTCGTAAGCAAAACCTTGATCGATAATTTCTTGTACCAATTCTATCTGTTCAATTAAATGTCCGGTTGCAGAAGGTTCGATACTTGGTGGGGTGATGTTGTAAGCTTTCATCACATCATGAAACCCGTTGGTGTAGTGTTGAACTACTTCCATTGGTTCTAGGTTCAAGAGTTTTGCTTGTTTTCCAATTTTGTCCTCGCCAGAATCGGCATCGTTCAGAAGATGCCCTACGTCCGTAATGTTGCGCACATAACGCACAGAGTAGCCCAAGTATTTCAGGTAACGATACACGATATCAAACGATAAAAAAGTTCGTACATTTCCAATGTGAACATCGCTGTAAACAGTCGGGCCGCATACATACATACCTACATGATTGTCAATGATAGATTTGAATTCTTCTTTTTTCCCCGTTAAGGTATTGTAAATATGTAGTTTGCTCATTTTATCCGATTATTACGGTAAAATTAATAAAATTGAATGACGAATTGTCATTATTGATTTGTCAATTTGTTAATTACTTTGAATTTGAGTTTAAATCGAACTGCGAAACCTCTTCATTTGTCCTTCCCTTGAAAAAGGGAATCTTGACACGAGAATTTTATATTTCAACATTGAATTTTATTTTTTCTTCTTTAATTTTGGAAAATTCATGAAAAAAACCCTCTTGGGCATCCATGATATTATTGTTTTAAACTTTTGTATCAAATGAATTCATTATCCTTTGGTTGGTTTTTAGTTCAAGAATGTCCCTCGCAAAACCTCTCTTTCAATTTTGGTTCTAATTTTTTCTACACATAGAAAAGGTGGATAAGTGAGGTTGAATATAACTATGAGTATTAACCGGATGAATAAGATTCCCTTTTTCAAGGGAAGGACAATGGGAGATTATTTTTGTTTTAATTATAAATTATCAATTGTTATAAATTCATTTTCAATCACAATTTAATTAGCTTTGTATCATGATAAATCAAGACCAATTAAACGGACTAACACAAAGACTGGCGGACTTAAACCGCTATCTTTGACTTAGACACAAAGCGAGTAGAAATTGAGGAAGAGGAGATAAAAACTCACGATCCTAATTTCTGGGATGATCCAGCTGCTGCCGAAAAATTACTCAAGGTTATAAACGGAAAAAAATATTGGACCCAATCTTTTGATTCATTGGTTACCATGAAAGAAGAGTTGGAAGTGTTAATCGAGTTTTTTAACGAAGGTGAAGACAACGAACCTGAAATTGAC
>CBFHHA010000069.1:0-4920 GCA_965655625.1 Flavobacteriales bacterium
TGATTACTCTCATCACCTTATTAGTTGCCGAAGTAGGATCTGTCATTAACAGGGAAGCATTCCCACCAAAATCGGTCATGGTGTAATCAACTGTAGTATCCTCAAAGGTAACAGGTAAGTCAATTTGAGACAGTGCAGGAGGAGGAGCCATTGGCCCTGATATAGAAACAGAATCTAAACCAAATCCTAACACATCACTGTACCTAGATGAAATAATAAATTCCAAACTAGTACATCCTGCTGGTGCTATCACTGAGTCCTCATACATTGTAAATACAGTATCAGTTAAATCCTGATATGGGGTATAAGATGTATAGGTGCTATTCGTTAAATCGTACAAACTAACTCTGACACTGGTTGTATCACCTGGTACAGTTTTTAACCACATTTTTATGGAGTATTTGGTTCCAGGTACCACTGTAACAGCTTGAGTCGTAAATCTCTTATGACTACTCGATGAGCTAACAAGGTTAGCATAGGAAGTACCATGGATAGCTCCAGTAGTAACTTCGGTAACATTTGAACTCGTTATACTTGTTTTTGAGCCAAAGAAATCGGTCGGATTTCCACCACTCCAAGAAGATAAATCACTTTGGAATACAACTTGTCCAAATGACGCATTAACCAAGAAGGCAGCGGTAATGAGTGTAATTAAATTTTTCATGTCTTATTTTTTAACTGATTTAATGATTTTTTTAGTTTTAAGGTGTCCTTCCTTGTCTTTTACCTGGATAAAATAGGATCCTTCTTTTAATACTGTCAGATCTAATTCAATTCTATTTGAGTTTATTTGGGTAATATACCGAATTCGTTTTCCTGTAAGATCCAATAAAGTAACTTCGGACAATTGGTTATCGCTCGAAATTGTTATTTGGTCGCTAAAAGGATTTGGATATAAACTAAGTTGAGCAATCCCATTGTTTTCTTTCTGACTAGTTGAGTTATCCTTGAAAAACTCAAAATTATCGATATGAATGGTGTCCACAGTTGATGTAGCGGGGTTTAAAAGAAGGACGAAACTAGTTAACTCAATAGTTGGTGAAATGGAAGTTAAATCCATTTCGAAAGTTGCCCAATTTGTTGAGGAGGGAACGGTAAAGGTTGTGTCTTTAACGTTATTGCCTGCATTATCTTGCATTACCATCATAAAATCGCAAGTGGCATTTGGATTGTAAAGATCGATTCGGGCCTTATTGAAAGTGGTAGAATAGAAACTATGATTAAATGAACCCCCAAATGCTCCGTCATTGGTTGGTGGAGTAAATTTGATGAACTTTCCGCAAATGGCAGAAGTGTTTATTCCTGATTGGGATGGATTAGTTTCTGACTGCAAATGAGTTCCATTTGCAAAAGTAAAGGCAACATTTCTCTGACATTCATAGTCTTCCCCAATGGAAGTATCTATAGCTACTGAAGAACAAGGGTCCAACATATCAGGTCCCATGATGTCATCGAATAGATACGTGTCAGAATTGTAACTGTTTGGGTCAAACAGTATGACCATTCTACTTACACTTGTGTCAGCTACGGTTGGATCGGGCCTATTAACTAAATTAAAAGTGAGTGTTTCCCAACTATTTGCTACTGTAGTTACAGCGGTATACTCGCTATGACGTCCAGTTGGAAAATTTGTCGGTTGTGCGGTGGTCCTATTTTCCAGAGTAATTTGAATTGTTTTACCAACCACCGTACTGTATACTTTCATGGTCATTTTTTTTGTACCAGTCCTGTAATCAGAAACGCTTCCTATTTTATTGGTACCTGAGGGCTCTACTAAAATGACATCATATTGCGAACCTGAACTACGAGCGTATTGAGCGCAAAGTGAGCTCGTATTTACACCGGTCGTTGCAGGATTAGCAAATGTTTGATCAAAAATAGTACCGTTGAAAAAAGGATAGATAACTTTTCCTTGAACATCAAAATCATCCCATGAACTCTGGCATAATCCGTCATTTTGGAAATAGGTAAGGCTTGCTAAAATAAGAAAGAGTAAACTTTTTTTCATGAAAATGCGTTTTAAATTGATTTGTAAATGAGAACTTATATGGTTCTCCCTTATTGTTATTTTTACAATTAGTGATTACGAATATAACAAATTAAATTTTCAGAAACAACTTTACTCTACGATGATAGATTTTTGGAGGTTCCCTACGTTTAGGATAAAACAGCCGGGTTCCACCATCCATTTGTTTTTATTATTCACAAAAGCTAATTCAGAAATTGGAATTGAAAAGTAAATAGTTTCTGTCGTATTTGCTTTGATTAGTTTTTTATTAAAACCTCTCAGTCTTTTTACACTGGGTGTAATTGAAGCCACCGTATCACTGACATAAATTTGAATAACTTCCTTCCCATTTATTTCGGAGTTGTTGGTAATGTCTACTGAAAAGGATAGGGTATCATCTTGATTGAAAGTAGATTTAGAAAGGACTAAATTGGAATACGAAAAGTTGGAATAGCTAAGTCCAAATCCAAATTCCCACTGCGGGTTGAATCCTGTCTTACCAAAATCCTTATCAAATACTTCGGTATATTTGTGGTCATAAGTTAGTAGAGACCCAGTATGTCTGGGGTAGGTAAATGGTAATTTTCCCGATGGGTTAGTTTTTCCAAATAGAATTTGTGCTAAAGCTTCGCCTCCAAAATCACCAGACAAGTACGTATGCAATATAGCATTAGAATGAGCTACAACGGATTGAAGAATTCGAGGTCTATTTAGACTCATAACTAGAACAATGGGCTTATTGATCTTGCTTAGTTCGGTTACCAATTCAATTTGAGCGTCAGGTAAATTTAAATCCTCTATATTTCCTGGGATTTCAGTACCTGGTAATTCTCCAACACATAGTACTATTACCTCTGAAAGCTTTGCTTTGGCAATAGTTTCTTTCAAATTTGATTTTTCAGTGAGCGTGGCTCCCTCTGAATAAAGTACCTTTCCTTTGCTTTGTTCTTTAATCGCTTGGAAAAATGTTTTTGCTCCTTTGGTGTTGTAGGAAGAATCTAATCCTTGCCATGTATGTGTCCATGCTCCGTTTTGAATGGTAAGAGAATTTGCCGCAGGGCCGCATACCAAAATCGATGTATTTTCCTCCAAGGGTAATATGTTCTCTTCATTTTTTAATAAAGTTATTGATTCTAACGCAGTGTTAAGAGCAATTTCTTGGTGTTCTTTTGAACCAAATTTTTCATAATATTCAAAGTCTGGAATGGGAGTTTCAAGTAGGCCAAGTTGTTTTTTTACCCAAAGTATTCTTCTACACGATTCATCTAGTCTACTTTCAGGAATTTCTCCGCTTTTCACCAAATCAATTAATGCGCGGTTAAAAGAATAGTCATTCGGAGTCATACTCATATCTATCCCAGCGAGAATAGAAATTTTGACTGCTTCCCTCATATCTCGAGCCACTTTGTGATTGGTGTATAATTTAATAATGTCTTCCCAATCGGTTACAGCAAGCCCTTTGAATCCGAGTTCATCTCTCAATAAATTTTTCAGTATGAGTTGATTTGCATGAACTGGTACGCCATTGATTTCGCCAGAGTTAATCATTACGGTAAGTGCATTTTCTTGAATTGCTTTTTCAAAAGTAGGCAAGTAATATTCTCTCAATTGCCTCTCTGGAATCCAAGCTGGAGTTCTGTCTTTCCCGGAAAGTGGAGTGCTGTAACCTAAAAAGTGTTTCATACAAGAAGCAACTTTTTCTGGGTTAGAAGGATCAGTACCTTGATATCCTCGGATACAAGCTTGGGTCATTTTTTTTGCTAAAAAAACATCTTCTCCATAAGTTTCAAAAAAACGTGACCAAAGTGGTTGTCTGCCAATATCCAAAACGGGCGAAAAATTCCAGGGTATTCCAGAGGCTCTACATTCGTAGGCCGTTACTGAGGCTGCTTGTTGAACAAGTTCGGGATTCCAGGTTGCAGCTTGACCAATTTGCTGAGGAAAAAGTGTAGCATCTACCGTGTAATTTACTCCGTGTATTGCGTCAATTCCATAAATTATTGGGATTTTATTCCCTTGTGAGATTGCCTTTGTTTGTATTTCAGTTATTATCTCCTGCCAATGGGCTCTTGTATAGGTATGTCCTCCTACATTGAGAATAGAACCAACATAATAATGATTGATGGCTGAATCTAATTTTGTACTATCCAGTTGATGAGGTACTTCGAGGTTATACAATTCTCCTTTGGAAATAACATCGATATTGATTTGAGTCATTTGTCCCACTTTTTCTTCAATCGACATGTTTGAAATTAGGGATTCAATGTCAGAGTCAGAGTTGGAAGATTCAGAAGTACTGGTTTGACACGAATAGAGCAGTAGCCATATCCCGAACCCGAGTAAATAGTTTGTTTTGAGAGTAAACATTATTTTGTAATTTTAATTTCATCTATAAATACTTCGCCAAATGAAGTTCCCTCAAAGGTGATTTGTTTGATTTGATCAAGGACAAAGTCTTTTTCTTTCAGATCTAAATTTTTTAGTTGAATCACTATATGTTGCCATTCTTTATCAGCTGATATTTGCTCATTTTCATTGGAAAACAACTTGGTTTTATGTCCTTTGAAGTCTTCGATCATCACTATAAATTCGCTATTTTCTGACGACTTTAGTTTAAAATGAATGGCGGAGGTTTCATTTACACCTCTTAAATTGATAGCGTACCAACCATTCCAATTAACTCCCCATTTGGCCCAATCACAGTTTTCTGAATCGTATTTCCAATGGATTTGAGTATTTCCAAGGGAATCTTTCATTTCTTTTAACTCTTGGCAGGAATTGTTCTGGTATCCCCAAACATCTTCCTCAAAATTCCCTTTTCTATACACAGTTTGGTTAAACGCTCCTTTCGGTTTCATTTGCTCAACCAATAAACGAGATGTTGCATACTCTTCTTTTGAGTAATCTATTAT
>CBFHHA010000070.1:0-4603 GCA_965655625.1 Flavobacteriales bacterium
CATCAAATTCTTTGAATGTTTAAAAAGTTATCGCACATTAGTTCAACGGTTTATGATTTTTTGTTTTGTATGAATTAGGCTTCAAATAGTGATTGTTTAGTTAATGCGACAGAACCATTAAATGTGAAAGTCAATCTTAATGAAGGATAAAAAGTCCATGCGTTGCATAGTCAAAATTGGTTTTAGGGTTTAAAATCATAATTTTGTTTAAAAAAATACTATATTAGTTAAACAAAATAATTGATAAAATGAAAAATTCCTCAAAAGATAAGGCGCCTTACTTAAAAACGAAACATTATTTATTAAATGGTAGATTGGAGACTTGGCATGGCCCTCAGTCAAAAGTACATTCTTACATTGTTCTGGATGAAGAGGACCAACCAACTGAAATAGGAGAGATTCCTGATATGGATAGTGAAATTGCTTTAAAAGCTTTAGACGCTGCGGTTAATGCTTTTGGAAGAGGACAAGGAGATTGGCCCACGATGAAAGTCAAGGAACGTATAGCCTGTGTTGAAACTTTCGTGAAGCACATGCGCAAACACCGAAAAGAAGTTGTTGAATTATTGATGTGGGAAATCGGTAAAAATCAAGAAGCTGCTGCTAAGGAGTTTGATAGAACTGTTGACTATATCATAGATACTATCGAAGCCTATAAAAAGTTAGATCGAAAAAGTGCTAAATTCGAAAAAGAATCCAGTATTCATGCACATATTAGACGAGGACCATTGGGTATCGTTTTATGTTTAGGCCCATATAATTACCCTTTAAATGAAACCTTTTGTTTGCTCATACCTGCATTGATTATGGGTAACACTGCAGTTTTTAAACCTGCAAAACTTGGGGTTTTATTAATTACTCCTCTAATTGAAGCGTTTCAGAAAGCATTTCCTCCGGGTGTAGTGAATATTCTATTTGGCAGAGGTCGTAATATTGCAGCTCCCATAATGAGTTCGGGAAGAATAGATGTACTAGCCCTGATAGGGCATAGTTCGTCTGCTGTAGCTCTTCAAGATTTGCATCCAAATAAAAACAGATTACGACTTGTACTTGGCCTTGAAGCAAATAATCCAGCCATTATTCTACCTGATGCTGATTTGGAGCATACCATAAAAGAATGTATATCTGGTACTTTGTCCTACAACGGACAACGATGTACCGCATTAAAAGTGTTGTATGTTCATGAAAACATTGTAGATGAATTTTTGGAGAAGTTTTCAAATGCTGTTGATGCTCTCAAATATGGTTTACCTTGGGAAGAAGGAAGTTTTTTAACTCCATTACCAGAAAAAGGTAAATCCAACTACATTAAAGAGTTACTTGATGATGCTGTAGGAAAAGGAGCTAAGATTATTAATGATGGAGGTGGACAATTATCTCCAAATTTTTGTTTTCCTGCAGTGCTTTACCCCGCAGATAGCACTATGCGCGTTTTTAATGAGGAACAATTTGGACCTATTATCCCTGTGGTACCTTTCAAGGACATTAACGAGCCTTTGAATGATATGGCGCAATCAGAATATGGTCAACAGGTAAGCCTCTTTGGAAGAGATGTAAGCAAGATTGGGCCGTTAATAGACATACTAGCCAATTTGGTTTGTAGAGTTAACTTAAATAGTTCATGTCAACGTGGACCAGATGTTTATCCATTTACAGGAAGAAAAAATTCAGCAGTAAGTACCTTAAGCGTTTTTGATGCCTTGAGATCCTTTTCTATCCGTACTTTTGTGGCGTCCAAGGATAATGACTACAACAATAAAATTTTAAAGGAATTGCTGAATTCAGAACACTCTAATTTTGTTAATACGGAATACTTACTTTAATTCCTTTTCGAATAGGTTTTCTTAAGTCCTTTCTGAATTGGGTTCTGGGTTCTGTCGCATTAACTTAGTGTAACTAATAAATGTTTAGATTTGACTTCATCTAATACATAAATTATGTTTGAGCGTCACCGATATCCAAGAGTAATTATATTACAAGCTGTTTATTTCAAATTGAGAATTACATTGAGTTATAGAGATGTGGAAGAAATGATTTCAATCAGAGGCTGATGTTTTTTGAAGTATATAAGGTATATGTGATAGAAATTCTCGTCCAGCGCGGTATCTGGTCTGAACGCTTTGAATAAACGCCTGTTTTAATGGCGTTTATTTTGTGTTGGCAGTAGTTATTTTGTAAGGGATTATCACTTTTGCTTTACAATATTTACAAGGAGGGTTACTTTTATCTGGGTTTGGTTCATACCAAGCAAGGTCGATCATACAACATACTGCTGCAATCCATTTGGGCGATTTTTTTAAAATCCGAATCAACTCTTTGTCCAATATTGGATGCACAGACTTTAATATCTCTATGTTAGTCAAGCTTCCATCAATATTCACCATGAAAGAAACTAAAATTGTTCCCGAAACATTATGCTTTTTAATCAGTTCTTTATTGAAATTCGATTCGATAAAATCGAGCAAGGCAGTATTTCCACCAGCAAAAGAAGGTACTCTTGGCTCAAACAATGCGGAGTCCATTTCAATTTGTTTATTTGTATTGGTTGCAACAAAACGAACCGAATCTTTATTGTCAATCCCCAAATCGCTGGAAATTAATGGTTTGAGAGGGTTAGATTTTTTTCGGTTTTTTATTAGTTCATCGTGACGCGCAATTGACTTTGGAATATAACCCCAAGTTATAATTGTAAAATTAAGTATGGTGTCACGTTTAGAATATGAAATGCTTAACGGTTTGGTAAATTGACCTTTTCTGCTATTGATATAAGGTGATAAATAGATAGAAGAATCAGGGTGTAACAGTGTGGAATCAGGTGCATGTATAATAAAACTTTTTGCCCCAATTCTCGGAAGAAATAGTATTGCCCCATCACCCCCTCCAATCCTTAAAATAGTTAAGGTTGATTTTGTATTATTTTTTACTTTAATAATGGTATTAATATTGAAAACATTTAATGTATCCCAATACAAACCTTGCTTTTTACCTTCAATGATGAAATTATATTCCTCAACAGTTTTATCATAGTGAATCAGGGTGTCTAAGTCATACTGTTTCACTAATTGTCCATTTGACTTAGTTGAAAATATCCCGAGTAAGATGAGTATAGTAACTATTTGATTATTCATATACGTTAGCTTTTTTCATTTCTCTCTGATTCAATTGGACAAAGTTCATAGCCAAATAATGATAATATCTGATTTACCATATCCATCTGTAAGCTTGGTTTTCCTTGTTCAAGATCTCTTACAAACCGCAGTCCCATGACAGCTTTAAATGACAAATCTTCTTGCGTTAATCCAAGCTTTTTTCTTCTTTTCTTTACAAATTTACTTAATTGGGTCATTTTTTATACCTTTTCGGGTACCAACATACATAATTTTGATGTTAGTATACCTTTACGGGTATAGTTAAGAAGAGATAGAATATTTGATTACTTAGAAACTTTTTTTACGTATTTCTAACAGATTCCCCTGAGCATCTCTAAATATTCTTGAATAGCTAATTTTATCTCATTGTAACCGTTCGACTTTTTATTTATTCCATCTTCTAAATATAGCCTTCTGTTTATTTCAATTAAAACGGAAGATACTCTGTTGTCTTTTTGATAAAATTTTGTTGGTACCATAGAACCAGTATAAGGCCAATCTATACCGATGGAATAACCTTTGTCTAAAAAGAATTTTTCACTTATTTCTACAATGTGTTTGGGTGTATGAAAAGAATCGGTACCTATGTTAATATCAGGTCTATTCAATTTTTTGTCTAATGCTCTTTTCATTGGAACATTCGGAAAAGAATGACAATCCACAATTAAACATTTGTTTTGATCTGAAAGGCAGTCTTCAACAGCTTTTTCTAACCTGTTGTGGTGAATCCAATAATATTCATCTAAAATTAATTTTCGGAGTTCAGTCGGAACATCTCGCATTTTTTCTCCATTATCGAGAGTTGTATACAACACACCCATTCCAAATTTCGACATGACTTCCTTTTCATCTTCCGAAAAACGTTCGACATCGCAAAATATTCGAGAGAATGGAGCAACAATATCTCTGTCTATGTCATTCTGAAAGAGATCATCGGTATACCAATCGGTGAGTTTTAGAATTTCTGAATCCAAAATAGATTGAGGAACAACGTAGCCATCTAATATAGGAATGGCTGAGGAAGAGTGGGGGATGTGTAAGATTAATTTCTTCATAAATAATTTGTTGTTGTCAGGTTAATATGGCATTCAAATAGGCATAATATCAACTCTGACTGGTTTAAATCATTCGAAAAACTGTTGGAAATGGGTACGTTCATTTTGACCTTGAGTCCGTATCGTTTTGCCACCGTGGTGTCTTCACTCGGTTGGCACCCTTTGTGGGTTCGAAATACAATACGAAGTTATTAAAATCTTCTATATTTTCAATAATTATGTTTTTCTAATAAATGGGCTTAATATGGGCAAAATATTATTGGATAAAAACTTAGTTTTACAATATGAAAACATTATTAACTCTAGTCATCTTTTCTACCAGCCTATCAGCCTCAAGCCAGCGACTAATGAGTTCCACTTTATCCAGTTTTGGAGGAAGTACGAACACTAAGGGGATTT
>CBFHHA010000071.1:0-3251 GCA_965655625.1 Flavobacteriales bacterium
ATTGGGTTAAACATAATTTGTTTTTAGCGTTTCAAAGAGTTGTTTTAGGGTTAGGATTTAACAATTACAGCTATTTTGAGAGCTAACAATTTTTGGAATTTTCATTGAGTTTAATGTTGTGTACAAAGCGGTCAATATCATCAAATTATGGTTGGGTATTGTGCCTAATAATAGAGGTAAAAGGTAAATTAAAAATAAAAACGGAGTAATTTTTGGTATTGTGAGATTTTTGATTAGCTTCAAACAATCTAACTACATAAACTGTTCAAATTCAACTTTTAATAAACCGAAAAACAACAAACTAAAGCTTAATCTCACATTGATAGAATTCTCTATTGAGAATCCATTGAACATTAAGAATCTCTGATGGGAGTTAATCGAGTTGTACGACCGATTTTTTTTCAGCTCTAGGCTTAATGTTGTATTCAAAATTTCTTTAAAATTTTTTTTCAAAAGAAAAAAGGAAGGAGATTGAGCCTAAAACCCTTAGCTCTATGAAAAAACAACTTTCACTTTTTTTACTTTTTTCTTTATTTGGGATTTCTATGAGTTTAGCTCAATCTTCTCAAGTTATGGGAATCACATCTCACTATGTAAAGTTGGATTCTATCACTCTCCAAGGAGATAGTTTATATGACTTGCTAGTAACAATACATTTAACAGATACGCTCAATGTATCGAAAGTTCATATTTCCGTAGGTGAGGGCTATGGTTCGAGTACTGTGCATCAAGGAGTGTATAATTGGTATGACTCTACGTTGAGTTTGCCCTCCAGTATGGGGTACAAGAGGCAATGGGGAATGATCTCATTTACACTAAATGGAGTAAAGCCATCAGTCTTGTATTACCAAGCCACGGTAGAGAATTTTCAATCTAATATAGGAACGCCCTACATCCGGCAACATTAAAACCATTTAGGTATGTTAAAATTACAAGTTACATTTACGTTTTTGATGCTTTGGGTATTTTCCTTTTCTCAATCTACTCCTTCCCTTTCCTTGCAGGCTCGAGAGATGGATGAGAAAGGAGGGATGGTTAAGGTAGTAATTTTTGATTTATCAGAATCCTTTCAGGGAGCTATCGAATCTGAAGGTCTAACCACTCAAGTTCTCGATGCTACTTCCACCGTTATTTTTAGGACGAGAGAATTTGAGAAACAATATTCTGATGAATTAGAACAAGAAATTTTGGTGGTTTGGATTGAGGAACGTTTAAAAAACGGTTCTTATACAGCTCAAATTGTTTATCGCGAGGAAGAGCAAGAGCAAAGCAAGAGTGTTTCTTTTAGTATTTCTGAGGGTAGGATTGGATCGAGTTCTAGTCAAAAAGGTCCATATAAATCGATTTTTAATAGTCTTACTCCAGAAAAAAAACAACAAGACCTGGAAATTCACATTTCTAGTTTTTCAACCTCACTTCGGCAATCGATTGAAAAGGGGAATGAAAAATTTAGCCTGACTGTGGTTAATTCGGCAGGAGAATCTTTTTTGATAGAAGAATTCACCTTCAATGAATCGGAAGAAAATGCTGGTCAGTACGTATTACATTGCTTCCTTTACGGATTAGAACTAGGGGGGTTCTAAGTACATTTATTGGTTGGGGATATATGAAACCCAATACTTTGGAAATAAGTGATAAATATGTAAAGAATTATATAGATGAAAATTGGGATAGATAAGTTGTTTTGAAAGTAAAACCCCCCGCAGATTGACATTTGAGCCTTAGCGGTAATGGCAATCGGTTTAGAAAGATGAACTAAGTTGTAAAACCAGCAAATTAAATTTAAGAAAAATGGATTATTTTAAAATATCAGTTTTGATTTTCTGTACTTTATTTATTTTTTCATGTAAGCAAAATCAGTCTGATAAACCTATATTGACTATTATAAAGTATAACTCTTCTATAGCAATGAGAGATTATGAAGAAGCAGAAAAGTATATTGATTTAGCTAGTGTTTTTAAAGAAATAAACTTAAAAGATGGTTTATCTATTAAAGATTACTGGGTTAATCAATCAGAAATCTTAAACAACATAGTTAGTAGTTCAAAAAAATTCACCTCTTGCTTTAAATATCACAATTATAAAATAATTCAAGATTTTGAATCAGATAAAAGGGTTAAAATTTCATTTTATCCTATTATCAAGAGTAACATGACAATAACTTATCTTTTAGAGTCTGATGAAGGTAATTGGAAAATTGTAAAAAAGTTACAAGCAAAAAGCTCCCGCAGCTTGGAATGAAAAATTTGAGACATTAAACCCGCAGATTGACATTTGAGCTTTAGCGGTAATGGCAATCGGTTTAGAAAGATGAACGTGAGAAATTAATGTGAGAATATGATGAAAGGGATAGAAGGTATTCGAGCAAAACTGTCCCACTTTGCAAGAAAAATAAAACACAATTTCGTACCTCATTGCTTATTTATTTTCTCGCCCCAACCAAGAATCCCGAGAAATATCGGGATACTTTTACAAAACTTATTTCTACTACATTTCCAAGATAAATTATTTTATCAGTAAGCATAGAACATTCCTTTTAACTTGCAAGAATCGCATTTCACTTAACCAAACTCATCTTCTTCCTCATTCAATTATTCGACAAACGAAGAAAAATTTAGATAAACTATTATCTTAGTGGAAAATTCAATTTTTTATGATGAGTGATAAAGGAGGAAAAATTACAATTGTCAATGGATTAAGACGGCACATCCTGTCTGATATTTCGGCTGGTTTTCTTGTCTTTCTTTTGGCACTTCCTTTAAGTTTAGGAATTGCGAAAGCAAGTGGATTTCCGGCATCAATGGGTGTTTTAACTGCAATAATTGGAGGGGTTTTGACTTTATTTTTTCGAGTTTCAGAGCTGGCAATTAAAGGCCCTGCTGCTGGCCTTATCACGATTTCGGCTGCTGCAGTAACAGAATTTGGTGGTGAACAGTTTGGATGGCAAACGGTTTGTGCCATTATCGTGACAATGGCTATTCTTCAAATTTCGTTGGGTTTTCTGAAATTAGGATCTCTCACTGATTTTTTTCCTCACACGGCTGTTCATGGAATGTTGGCCGCAATCGGTATCATCATCATTGCCAAACAGATTCCCGTTCTTTTGGGTGTAAATCCGGAATTGTATGCTGGATTGGGACCAGTTGAATTACTTGCTTCAATTCCTGTTTTTGCAGCTAACTTGAGTCCTCACATTGCTTTTGTAGGTATGGTAAGTTTAGGAATTATGTTTCTTGTCTCGGGGATTAAGA
>CBFHHA010000072.1:0-3100 GCA_965655625.1 Flavobacteriales bacterium
CTCCATTTATTTCATAGGGAGTTAAACTTCCTTCGGTTTCGATTCCGTACTTAATTATATCCCATAATGCCATTCTATCTGTAAGCGGCTCTCTTGGGTAAAACAAAGGGAAATTTAGCTTTTGCTGGACATCTATCACTCTCCAAATTCTCTTACTCCACATCACATCCGCTTCTCTCAAAGGTACGTAAGAAATCACTTTCTTAGTCGGTATATGCTGTTGAACATATAAACCATCCAACACATTTGAAGGAGAAACTCCTGTGCTTTGCAATTGACCGAACGCAACTCCAGCGATCATTGCAGATGCTGCTATTGCTAATGCTATTATTTTCGTCTTCATTTCGTTTCTTTTTAATCCGTATTTAACTAGTACGCAATTCCATACTAAATGTTGTGATTATAACACTTTGAAAGTAAGCCCTCCAATTGGTTTAGACTTGCCATCTGGGCCAGCAACCATTACGTTACTGAAATATACTTTCTGTCCTTTCTTAGCGTTTTTCAACAAATTCTTCATTTTAGGTGTTAATGATCCACCTCTTCCTTTTTCTTCAATCAGTTTTCCATTTACAATTAATTCCAAAGTAAATGACTTCACTGAAAACCGAACATCCAAAGGAGAGTCAGCTAATTTAGCAGTCAAGGGTGGAGTTTGCTTTAACAAACCACTCTTTATTGTATTATCGCCATAAGTTCTTCCTGCGAAATAAGGTTGTGGTTTGGGCATTGGCATTATTCGAAACTTTTGTATCCCTACTTTTTTCCCGTCTGCCGTTACAGAAACCGTTGCCTCTTTTCCACCACCAACTTGTGCAATGTATAAATCTCCTTTTTTAGAAAAAGACTTACAACCCGAACAAGATACTTTTACCGCATCTGGTGGATAACCTGAAGCAACTGCTTGTATCTTATTATCGTATCCTCTATACATCACGTTAAGCTCGGGAGCTGCAATTGATGCCGAAGGTTTTCCTACAGTATATTCAAAGTCAAATGGCAATTCCGTTGGAGTTCCTGCCAACTCTACCAATAAGTTTCCTTCCAAATTTCTTTTTCCTGGCGATCCTGCACTAATCACAAAAGCACCAGAATCTGAAGTAGCATAATCTCCTGCATCGCCCATTCTATATTTAATTGGGTACTTCTTTGTTGAATCAAATGCAACAATTCCAACTTTCACGTCAAGCTTTTCACCCACATTTAGATATTGAGTAGAGGCAATAACTTGGGCTTCTACTTTGTTGATGTTCATCATGGGTTTGTCAATTCGAGACAACAACATTTTTGACGCTTTTTGTTGAGCCAATCTAATGTCATTTCTCAATGAAGTCATGGTACTTACAACACCTACCATTGGCTGGTGGTAAAACCTAGCAACGTTCCAGTCTTTCATTTCTTTGTGTTGATTCACTTTTTCGGGCTTGGTCAAACTTGAATATATCTCGGTTAACTCGGCCTTGTTTGGGTGACCATCGTCTTTTAAGAACTTGGCAAAAGCCTCAAAACTTCCTAAATTCGCTTTGGTGATGAGGTGAACTTTGTTTTGATCATCTTTAACCGAATCAGCAACTGTCAAAATAAGTTGATCTCTGTATTCGATTAGTTTTTCTCTAAGCGCTTTACCCCTTTTGATAGATTTTGGAGTATCTCCTCCAAAAAATCGAGTTGGCGTATCATAATCATCTTTCTTTTTGATTTCGTCCAAAGGTGTGTATTCAGTTACTTGAGAAGTTGGGTCCTTTTTAAACCATACTTTTCCTTCAGTTTCTTTAAACATTTCATTTAATTCGTTATAAAACAAATCATCTGCACTGTTAGAAAATTCTTTTATTTTGTTGAACACTGGCTCAATCTCTGTTGCAGTCTTTTTTGATTGAGGATCCTCTTTCAAGTAGGCTATCTTAGTTCCAACGCCATTAATCGCTTGCACAATATTGGTGTTTTGCTCAAGCGCCTGTTCATCTATTGTAATAAAGGCATCAAGAATACTTTTGGAAACATTTAGTGCCAACATTGCTGTTAGTACCAAATACATCATTCCAATCATTTTCTGCCTTGGGGTTTCTTTTCCACCTGCCATTTTTTTCTTGTTTTAAAAAGTTAATAATTGTTTTAATACAATTGAATGATTACCCATTCGGGTTAATATTCATGGCATTCAGCATATTTCCATATACCTTATTTAGAGCTTGTAAGTTTTTACTCAACTCTGTAATATTCGTTTTGTAATTCTTAGTATCTTCAACAGAATCTGCAAGAGTACCCATCATTTCACCAATTCCAGATTGAATTTTCTTAGTGTTTTCTAACGACTCAGTTGCTCCTTCTAATTGCATCTCGTAAACTTTATTTAAGGCCGTAAGATTTCCTGCAACTTTTTGCATTTCTTCTCCAAAAGATTGTCCTGCTCCTGTGGCATCTGTTAATCCCATTAGGGATTCACTTGCTTTTGTATACGAGTCAGCTAATCCGTCTACTTTAGAGGCAGCATTTTTCAAACTATTAGTATAATCTGCAGAAACAGAAGTAGCATCAGACATGTTACTTATTTTGTTTGCAGTTTCGGACAAGTTTCTCATTCCATTTCCAAGACTCTCGATAAGAGCTCCATCAATTTTTGCTTCCTCTAGCATTCCATCTAATTGCTGAGTTACTGTCCCTCTGCTTGTCAAAGATGTGATTTCATCATCGTCAGAATCATGACCCAAAGCTAGTTCTGGGTAAACCAATGTCCAATCGTATTCTTCATGAATTGGTTCAAACGCTGAGAATATGAATATAATTGCCTCTGTTCCAAGACCTATTGTAAGCATCAATCCTGCTCCTGGCCAGTGTTGAATTTTAAATAAGGCTCCAACAATTACAACTGCTGCACCAATTCCGTACAGTTTAGACATAAAATTTTTCCATGCTTTAGTTCCTGGTTTCATAGACTTTTTTTCTTTTTTAGTTTATTAGTAAATATGTTATTATTTGAACGTCTGATTCAAATGGGGTAAAATCTTCGATAAATTGTTTGATACTATTAGTTTACGTCTCCTCCTTTTTCATTTCCGCCTCTTCCTAAGAAACTAGATACACATCTAAATCCGATGTA
>CBFHHA010000073.1:0-2206 GCA_965655625.1 Flavobacteriales bacterium
ATCCAGAACCTTCAAGTTGAAACTGCATTTGCTTGATGGAAAAGATATCCACTTCTTCCGGGTCAATCGGAAAATGCCACAATGGAACAGTAATCTCTTTCCAGGTTGTATCAATTTCTAGTCCATTTAGGTATTTACCGGCATCAATAAAATAATAACTTCCACCACCAGAAAAATCCTCAAGGTTGGCTACGATTGGAATCGCTTTTGCAGTTTTGGATTGGGTTCGCACGAAAAATCTGAGGGCTTTTGTAAATCGGTCATTACTTAGGTCTACAGGTTGCCAGTTATTAAAACTGTTGCCAAAACCTATCCATTCGCAATCCCCTTTATTCCAATCTAATTTTATACTAGATTTCCCTGAATAGGCAACAGAATTTGTTATTTCAAAATTTCCGCAATCAAATAATGAGTTCCACATGGTACCTTTACCCTCGCTGAAAATGACTTGAGAATAATTTTCTTTTGGTGCAGGTTGCTCGTATTTGTCATATAGCACCTGTTTTTTCAGTTTTATGCTCTCACAATTGTAAATAATTAAAACACACGATATGATAAAAATTTTTCTCAAGGAGTGTAAGGTTTATTGGTTGTAAAAATTAAGTGGTCTATTAATGCTTTGGCATTTCCGTTATCCTTATTTGCCAAATAAAAGACGTTGATCGAAACAAGTTTGGAAGGTTCTGGAAGACCGTTTCCATTAGTTGAAATTTGATTTCCATCTTCATCAAATTGAATATCAGAATATTTATAACTGACCAAATTCCAACCGCCTTGTTCATACCAATACTCATAAATGAAACGATCTTCAGTAGCTTCATCAAAAACCCCATCACCGTTGTCATCCTCATCAAACCAAAACTGTAAAAAAGTATTTCCAATCCCAGTGTTTTCAAGTGGTTTGAATGCCATATTGAAATACAAATTGGAGGCAGAAGCAGGTAAACCAAATGTTCCAGAATTAGGTTTTACCATGACAGATCCAATCGCCCAATCCCAAGGAACTGTTCCGTTAAATCCGTAGTGACAATTTCCTTTGGCAGATTCCCCTGTACCACAATCTATTTGTCCTCTTACTGTTGTTTGGTTAAATTTACTCCAATTAGCTCCTTCTCCGTTTTCGAAACTTGTAATGAGGTATCCATTATCAATTTTCGTATTAGTGATTGAAACTGTGTCATACAACACGGGAGAGTTTTCTTCTTTTGGAAAAGAGATTTCAATAAAAGCATTTTCTAATCCGAATCCTGGAAAAGTATTGGCTCCGCCATCCCATGCTGCATTGTCTGTACTTAGTATTCTATCTGTTCCTGTCAGGGTTCTTTTAGCGCCAGTTGTTTCTCCTGTAATGGTGATTACCCAGGAAGTGTTTTTGGACAATTCACCGCTAAAAAACAACTCGTTATCTGACGGGAAATCCGCAGTATTTTTGTTTATTTTGATCGTTTCAACAATGGAAAAAGGGCCAAATAAGTCATTTAAATTTGGACCATCAAAATTGTTGGAATCTTCTTTTCGACAAGAAGAAGAAAACAAGATTACTATCAGTAGTAGGGCTATTTTTTTCATAGTTTAAAAGAATAATGAGTAAAGAAATGAAAATTGTGAAATTCCGTAATCGACAGAATTTGACTGTTTATGTTGTATATCGAATACTTGGTACTGCACAGATAAGGTGTTTTTATCGCTGAATCTATACCTCATTCCAGCAGCATAAGTGTTTTCTGTAAAATGATAATCAATCACATCAAAATTGACAACAGTATTAAACTGATTTCTTTGATTTACATAAGCGGTTCCATTTACAAGCCAAAGCTTTGTGCCAACAAGTAGATCAAGTTTTTTGGCGAATTCCCACGAAATTCCCGCATCGATGAAGGTGCTATTTAGATTTCCTTTTTCGTATTCTTCCCCATTTCGAGTCGTGTTTTCATAGCGTATTCCTAAATCAACTTTTAGTTGTTTTTTCCAACCAAAGAAATCATTCATGTAAATATCAGTGCCAGCAGTAAGCAGAATAAAGTTCTTCTTATTTACGGTACCAGTTCCTCTCGATTGACTCATAAAAGAAGCATTTAAAAAGCTGTTTCTAAATTTAACAGAGTCAGTTCTCAATAAATTTACATAAATTCCTCTTCTGTTGGGAGTGGCAATGCCGTAAGGCGAGATATTGTTGTATCCAGCAAAATAGGGAAGGAGCTGCTCA
>CBFHHA010000074.1:0-1772 GCA_965655625.1 Flavobacteriales bacterium
TATCCGGCTCTTGAAATGGTTCCGTCTGCCGTAGTCCAAATTGGAGTTCCGTAGGGCGCGGCATAATCAGTTCCTAGGTGGGGTTTTACCCTTCCATACAGTTTAATGTATCGCTTCAAATTGTACCCCGAACTCATTCGAGAATACTTGAGCGGGGCTGACAAAAACATACTTTTCATTGTTTTTGCTTTTTCTGTGTAAAAACTATAACTCGAATCAATAGAGTAACCGAAAGCATAAAAATCTGTGTTTTTGTGGTTGAATAAAATCGCTTTTATCTTTCCTATACCGATAGCCTCATCTCCCACTGTTCTTTCCTCATACATAATTTTTAGCTTATCGTCTACTTGCAAGTGAAAGAAATCGATTGACCAGGAGTATATAGTAGCAATTTCATCTACCAAAGGATAGGTAATTGTTGGGTTTTGCACTTGTCTGTCTATCGCAAAAGATAAGTTACCTCCTTTTCTGATACGCGCACTGATTTCTTTCTCCACAACAGTAACCTTTTTTCTCTTTGCCTGAACTGCTACCGTGTCATTAAAATCAAAAATGAAATACTCTACTGCATTTTTGATATAAATCGCATATTGTAAATTATTTACCGAATCATCATCTATCCTACAAAGCATGTAATATTCTTTGTTGGGTGAGATATAATTTAAATCTAAGCTATCCTTTGATATGTTGTAGGCTTCGTTTATTTCGGCCTGTGATACGTCATAATTGGCAAAAAGGTGACTCAAGGTCCAATCCCTTTGAACTAATCCTTCTTTTACATCAAAATTATTGAAATCAAATCCAAACCTCATATCGGGTGTTACCACCTCTATTTCATCTGGAAATTCTTGTGTTTGAGGCTTCTCTTCGTTGCACGACCACAACGAAACGCTAGCCACTAGCGCTATGGCAATAAATGGGTTTTTCATTAAAGTTAGTTGTTCTATTTCTTAATTCATCGTTTTATGAGCTTCCAGTCCACACTTCAAGAAATCCGCATAAAAAGATGCTCCTCCTCCTTTTTTGATGTCTGCGTAACTGATTGGGTTATTTAATAATGTTCCGTCTTCAGAAAGCAAAATATACCTGGGTTGAGCATTGTTCTTAAATACGATTGTTTCGAAGGTAAACCATTTATCACCAACGGTTTTAATCTTCTTCTTTTTTACTTTGCCGTTGTCATATTTGATGTCCACCTCTCCTTGTTCTTCTTTTGGAAGCTCAATATCCTCATCTACGTAAAGTGAAACTAAAATATACTCCTCTGAAATCAATTTCATTACCTCCTCATTTGGCCAAATGTTCTCCTCAACCTCTCTACAATTTACACATGCCCAACCTGTAAAGTCAATCAGCATTGGCTTTCCTTGTTCTTCGGCTGCTTTTCGTCCTTCTTCATAATCTTTGTATGCATGGAACATTTCTCCTCCAAAATAACTGTAGTGCATCGGTGGAGGGAAGCCACTCACGAGCTTTCTGTTTGCATTTTCACCGCCAGTTAATCCAGGAATTAAATACACAACAAATGCCAATATCATAACAGCAAAAGATACTCGGAAGAAAGAGAGTTTTGTTTTTCCATGATCGTGAGGAAATTTGATAAGACCAAAAAGGTAAGCCACTAATCCTAATCCAATTAATATCCATAAAGCGAAGAATACTTCTCTTTTGATTAATCCCCATTGCATAACGAGATCTGCATTCGATAGGAACTTGATAGCAAGTGCTAATTCTAAAAATCCTAATACTACTTTTACTGAGTTTAACCAACC
>CBFHHA010000075.1:0-1545 GCA_965655625.1 Flavobacteriales bacterium
GGTAACAAGCTTAGACTCATTGTGACAGGAAGTAATTACCCTAAATACAATAGAAATATGAATAATGGGGAAGTGATGTATCCTGGAAATAATTTGGATTCTGTTTTTAATCCACTTTTTGCAACAAATAAAATTCATTTAGGAACTGCAACGCCCAGTAGATTGGTTTTGCCAATTGATAATACAAGCACAAGTATTTGGGAAGAAGACCCTATTCAAGTTTCGGTTTATCCAAATCCCACAACAGATTGGTTGAAGATTGCTTCTAGTGAGCCCATCAATCGATTGGAATTGTATGATTGGACAGGGAAGCTACTTGTTTCTGAATACATCAATACAAATCAGCTTAATATGAACGGTATCAAAGAAGGCGTATACATATTGGTTATTGAGACATCCAAAGGACGGATATCAAAAAAAGTAATGAAGGAGTAAAATCTGCTTGTTCTTTCTGAATTGATCAGCCCAATCAAATTACTTTGGCGTCTAGGGTGAAAGTAGATTTATCATTTCCATCAGGAGTTGTTTCCGTTAATTGGATTTTACTCAATTCGATACTCTCAATTCTATCAGAGCTGGTTTTATTTAGTTCAAATTTAGTTTCAGAATTTGTTTCAATATCGGGAGTACTAATGTCGAACGGTAAATTAATATTTATAGCCGATGGAATTACAGTAATTGTTTCGTAATTGAGGTCAAATATGCTCAATTCATTGGCTTTCTAACATCCTGCAAGCAAGAATAAAGAAGCCAAAAAGGGAAGGATAATATTTTTCATTGAGTTCGATAGTTGATGAAATCAAATATAAAAAATAGTTTTATATTTAGCCATGAGTTTAGAGAAAGGAAACAAGAAAAACATTCGTGGCTGGATGATGTATGATTGGGCCAATTCGGTGTACAATTTGGTAATTAGTTCAGCCATTTTTCCCATATTTTATGAAGGAATGACCAAGGCAAATGGACGTGAGGTTATGGTAAATGGTCATAAACAAGTAATGGTTGAGGCTTTTGGTTTTGAATGGATCAATACTTCGCTGATTACCTATGTGGGAGCAATAGGCTTTTTGCTCGTAGCTTTTATTTCTCCTATTCTTTCGGGTGTTGCAGATTATATTGGAAGAAAGAAAATGTTCATGCGTATTTTTGTTTACCTCGGTTCATTTTCGTGTATGGGACTGTATTTCTTCCAGTACGAAAGCATTGAGCTCGGTTTTCTCTTTTATTTCTTTGCGCTGATTGGTTTTTGGGGAAGTTTGGTGTTTTATAACGCCTATTTACCCGAGATTGCAGAGAAAAAAGACCACGATAGAATTAGTGCTGGTGGATTTTCGATGGGATATATTGGCAGTGTACTTTTATTAGTTATTTGCCTAATAATGATAACATTTAATAATGCTTTACCCGAGTTTATGGGCACTCATGATATGCTTGATCCAGATGGAGAAATAATACAATCAGGAAAGGCTCAAGCTTCCAGAATAGGTTTTTTATTGACCGGTCTTTGGTGGTTTGGGTTTAGTCATGTGTTCTTTTATCGCATAA
>CBFHHA010000076.1:0-1248 GCA_965655625.1 Flavobacteriales bacterium
GAAGAACTGAAAACAGCAGTGGATAAATTAGGAATGCCTTGTGTGGTGAAACCCTTGATGTCTTCTTCCGGTAAAGGACAATCTGTGATTAAAACAACAGAGGACATTGAGAAAGCTTGGAGTTATGCCGTTCAAGGTTCGAGAGGAGATTTGATTGAAGTAATTGTAGAAGAATTTGTTCCTTTTGAGTCAGAAATAACTTTGCTTACGGTAACCCAAAGAAACGGAAATACATTGTTTTGCCCACCAATTGGTCACGTACAAGAAAGGGGAGATTACCAACAAAGTTGGCAGCCTGCAGCCATTGAGGATTCTTTGTTAGAAACAGCACAGAGAATGGCTGCTGAAGTAACCCAAGAATTGGGTGGAGCTGGAATTTGGGGAGTTGAATTTTTCCTAACTAAAGAAGAAGTTTACTTTTCAGAATTATCACCAAGGCCTCACGATACTGGCATGGTAACTCTGGCAAATACTCAAAATTTCAATGAATTTGAGTTGCATTTTAGAGCTATTATGGGAATTCCAATCCCCGAAATTAAGCAATTACAAGCTGGCGTGAGTGCAGTAATTTTAGCCAAGGAACATGGTGAAAATCCCACCTATGAAGGTATCGAAGAGTTACTCGCTGAGCCCAATACCGACATCAAAATATTTGGAAAACAAGTGACTAGGCCTTACAGAAGAATGGCGGTTGCCTTGGGGTACGATAAAATAGGGTGCAACATGGATGAACTAATATCCAAAACAAAAAATCTCGCTTCTCAAGTGAAGGTGGACTAACTGAGAATCCAGAGAAATCATGATGTAGAAAAAGAGCGATGTTTGTCATCGCTTTTTTTTTGAACTTTAGAAAAAGATGGAAAATATGAGTTGCAAATTTTGTCACTAATTTTGTTTCAAAAAACAATGAAAATTAGTTTGTGAGAATTAGGGACTACTCAAGCCAGTGTTAAAATCGAATCAATTCACTGTAATACAGTGCTCTGGATTGGTTTTTTGTTGAGAAAATTTAGCACACAATTATCTATTAATTTTAGGATTATTTAATTAAAAATGATTTAATTTTGTGATTTAAAAACTACCTCTTACTCATAAAAAACACATTCCATGAATAAAGAATTGTTCGAAACCAGACACATTGGTACTTTAGGAAACGACAAAGAATTGATGTTGAAAGAAATTGGCGTAGATTCGGTTGAAACACTAGTTGACCAAACGATTCCGGCTGCAATTAGATTGAAGGAAAAT
>CBFHHA010000077.1:0-1187 GCA_965655625.1 Flavobacteriales bacterium
TGGCTAATCGGAGGACTTATTTCTCTATGTGGTGCCTTTGTCTATGCTGAAATTGCTACAACATTGAAGCAAAATGGTGGAGAGTATACATTTTTAAGTAAATTATATCATCCAAGCCTTGGATTTGCAAGTGGTTGGATAAGTTTGATTGTGGGGTTTTCGGGGGCAATCGCATCTACAGGTTTGGCAATTGGAAAGTATAGTGGTCCTGCGCTTGGTTTTGATCCTTCTTCACATATTTATTTTTTTGGTTTGCCTCTAACTAATCAAAAAATAGTAGGGTGTGTTGTTATTTGTATTATCTCAATTTTTCATTTGCGGAGTGTAAAAACAAGTGGCTTATTACAAACTATTCTCACCGGAATCAAGATACTTCTGTTAACAATTTTTTGTTTGGCTCCATTCTTTATCTTCTACCGCGATGGGATAAGTCTTTTCGAAAATTTTTCTCCAACAACTTCAAGTTTTTCAATAATTTATAGCTTGCCCTTTGCTTCTGCCTTAGTTTGGGTTATGTATGCTTATTCAGGATGGAATTCAGCCGCCTATATTGCTGGTAGTATAAAAAATCCAAATAAATCCATTCCTTTTGTATTAATTATTGGTGTTTTGTTGGTTACATTCATTTACGTATTACTGAATGCATCTTTTTTGTTTTTTTGCACTTTCGAGCAAATGATGTATCAAGAAGACGTAGGGAATATTGTTTCAATTGAATTATTTGGCTTTAGGGCAGGAACAGTTTTTGCAGGTTTCTTTTCCCTGGCATTGCTCAGTACAATGAGTGCTATGGTAATTGCTGGACCGAAGGTGTCAGAGCAGGTTGGAAATGATTTTTCATTTTTTACTAAACTATCTAAAAAATCGAAAGGAGGCTCACCAGTTTTTGCAATTTTACTCCAGGCGTTCATCTCAATTATTCTTGTTTTATTTTCTAGCTTTCAAGAATTAATTGAAACATTAGGAATCACACTCGCTTTCTTTTCCTTGTTAACTGTTTTTGGTGTATTCATACTTCGTAAGAAATATTCAGTACATGAACGTCCTGTAAGAACAATTGGTTATCCTATTACCCCTATTATTTTTATCTCCATGATTTTATGGATGATTGTTAGCTTTGCAATTGAAGATCCCATCAAAATTTGGTATTCGTTCGTTGCAATATTACCTGGATTTATTATTTACTT
>CBFHHA010000078.1:0-1169 GCA_965655625.1 Flavobacteriales bacterium
TAAACCATGGCAGAAGATTTAACCTTAACCAAAACCTCTAAAGAGGAAAAGTATCAGGAATTAATTCCTCAACTAACGGCATTAATTTCAGGAGAGAGTGATTTAATTGCTAATCTTGCTAATGTCTCAGCCGGACTCAAAGAAGCATTTGGTTTTTTATGGGTAGGTTTCTATCTTGTGAAAAATGAGGAACTTGTTCTTGGTCCGTTTCAGGGTCCAGTGGCTTGTACTCGAATTCAGAAAGGAACAGGAGTATGTGGTTGTTCGTGGCAACAAGCAAAGACTTTAGTTGTTCCAGACGTTTCTAAATTTGACGGACACATTGCTTGCAGTTCTCTTTCTCAGTCAGAAATTGTTGTTCCTATCTTCAAAAGCAATGAAGTAATTGCTATACTGGACTTGGATAGCAAAGAATTGAATACTTTTGATGAGGTTGACGCCAATTATTTATCGTTACTCATGAATGAAATAAATTTCTAACTTTTGGGTTACCACTTTTACTACATGAAACTATTCTACTCCCTTTCGATACTTTGTGGCCTCTTATTGATTCAGAGCTGTGCTCAAATTTCTGCGCCTACCGGAGGTGCTCCCGATACGACTCCTCCAATATTGGATAGTTTAGGTACAATTCCTCTCAATTATTCCACCCATTTCAAAGGAGACAAACTCACCTTAACTTTTAATGAATATTTCGTTCTCAAAAACCCCAAACAGAATGTTTTTTTCTCGCCCAGTATAGAAAACGAACCTGAATTTTTGGTAAAAGGAAAAACACTTACAATTCTTTTGAACCATACTCTCAGGACAAACACGACCTATACCATCAATTTTGGAGATGCTATTTCAGATTATTCTGTAGGCAATGCTATTCCTGATTTCAAATACGTCTTTTCGACAGGTAATTTCATCGATTCGATGAGCACTACTGGAAAGGTAATTGACGCATTTTCTGGCACACCAAAACCCAATGTTCTCGTGATGCTATACGAAAACACCACGGATTCTGTTGTCTCTTTACAACGTCCAGATTATTATGCAATTACGAACAAAGAAGGAAGCTATTCGCTTACTAATCTCAAAACGGGAACATACAAACTATTTGCTTTAAAAGATGAAAACCGGAATTTTTTGTATGATTTACCCAATGAACAAGTTGCATCGCCCGA
>CBFHHA010000079.1:0-1088 GCA_965655625.1 Flavobacteriales bacterium
TTGTTTGGAGTTGATATTCGTTCGTTTGCCGTGGCAGGTTCTCTTATCGTATTCTTTTTGGGAATTGAAATGGTGCTAGGAATCACCTTATTCAAAGAAACGGAGGGCTCAAACTCCGGTTCAATCGTACCCATTGCGTTTCCCATAATTGCGGGAGCTGGAACCATGACAACTATTATTTCTCTGAGAGCAGAGTATTTACCGAGCAGTATCTTAATTGGAATTTTGATCAACGTGGTTATTATTTATACCATCCTGAAAAGCTCGAATTACATTGGAAGAAAAATCGGTAAAAGTGGATTAGCCGTTTTTCGAAAAGTATTTGGAATTATTTTGCTCTCAATTGCAATCAAACTATTTACAGAAAACATTACTACTTTAATTTCTATTACAAATGATTCTATATAACGTAACAGTAAGTATTGACGAGTCTATCGAAAGCGAATGGCTTACTTGGATGAAAGACATTCATATTCCGGAAGTAATGGAAACTGGATGCTTCAAAGAAAACAAGATTTGTAGAATATTGGCAGAAGAAGAAGGCGGAAAAGCGTATTCGATTCAATACTTTGCACCTGATATGGAAACTTACATTCGTTACCAAACTGAGTTTGCTCCAGAATTACAAAAATCACACTCAACTAAGTATGCTGGTAGGTTTGCAGCCTTTAGAACTTTATTGGAAGTGGTGCATGCTTCTGAACAACTAGGGAATTAAAAAGTAGGTAGTTTAGTTAGACTAATGTTACGTTTTTTTTAAAAAAACTGGTTCGGATTCTCTCTAGCCATACAATCAAACTTTCCGAAAACTGAAAGGTAAAAAGGGAATAATCAATAGCCATCTCTCAGTGAACGCATCTGCTCAAACGATTGACTGTAGTATGTTAATATCCAAAGAGTGGTCTTCCTCCCATCAAGGTGTTTACTTTTGCTTTTATTCCTGCTACTTTTTCTTCATTGTCTCTATTCATAAGGACTTCATCAATCAATTCCACAATTTTGGGCATGTCAACCTCTTTCAACCCCCGTGTGGTAATTGCAGGAGTTCCAACTCTTATTCCAGAAGTTACAAAAGGTGATTTGTCATC
>CBFHHA010000080.1:0-1079 GCA_965655625.1 Flavobacteriales bacterium
TACAAACTATTTGCTTTAAAAGATGAAAACCGGAATTTTTTGTATGATTTACCCAATGAACAAGTTGCATCGCCCGATTCTCTTGTTTCATTATTTTTAGACACTCTTTCCTCTTACCACTTGCTTTCACTTTTCGCCAAGGACTTTGTTAAACAATCTGTTACAAGTAAAAAGTATGAATATCCCGGAAAACTTACTCTTACTTTTGCAAGGCCTGTCAAGAATTGGAACGTTGCCTATACAGATAGTTTAGATTTAGGTTTTATAAAAAGTGAAATTAATGATGAGAAAGATTCACTCGTACTCTGGGGAGTTGAGCTTGCCAACCAAAAAACTAAATTAACAGTAAAACTTGATACACATACATCTGTTATAAATGTATACAAGTACAAAATCCCTTCCAAGGAAATTGAATTGAGCAAAACAAAATCAGACCGAAGTATTCATTCAAAATCCGCACTTTCGATCATTTTCAACAACGCCCTTTCAAAGGTCAATCGCGACTTAATTTCCGTTTTGAAAGATTCCTCGTTTATTCCCATAGATAGTGTTTCTCTAGCTACGAAAACTTTGAGTGTTTATTTTCCTAAATCTGAAGATCAGGACTATCGTTATAGGTTGTTGCCTCAATCGGTGGAAGACATCTTTGGGAACAAATTAAAAGACACGTTAGAAGGGCTTATTTCGATTAACAAAACTAGTTTTTATGGTAGTTTTACACTCAATATACTTCCTAAAAATGACTCCGTTCAATACATTCTTTATTTAGTGAACGAAAAAGGAGAAAAGGTGAGGACTCAGAATTTTATGGGGGTATCTACCGTTTCGTTTTCTCAGTTGAAACCCGGTAAATACAAACTAAAAGCCTTAGAGGACCGAAACAAAAATGGCCGTTGGGACACTGGAGATTACTACCTGAAGAAAAAACCTGAACAAGTCTTTTATTTTCCAATTGAAATTGATATTCGATCCAATTGGGAAATAGCTGAAAGTTGGGAGTTCTAGCCTTTATCAAGTAAAAGGCAGCCTGTTTTTCGAATGGTAAATATCCATGGCAACAATGATAGCAAAGCATGTCC
>CBFHHA010000081.1:0-1070 GCA_965655625.1 Flavobacteriales bacterium
GGAGAGTTGTGGGAAATGAAAAGTTCTTTTGAATCTTTTATTATACAAGGAGAAAATTTTTTAGAAGAAAATTTTTTAAAAGAGGCAAAATCATCTTTACTGTCATCACAAAATATAGCACAGAAATATATCTCATATTACGAGAAGAACTACAACTTACTTTCCAAAGATATTCAGTTTTTAGATCTTTATCCTAAACCTGATTTTTTTGAGTCCAGTTTAGGTTCACTCGAATCTCTTTTGTTGATAAAAGAGCGAAATATAGAATTCGACAAAATAATTAAAATTGGGGATAGTTTATTTGGAATAGGAAGCTATGTTTCTGCCATAGAAATGTATGAAAGAGCTCGTCCATTTGACGATAACTTTCAAGTTGACTCTAAAATTGAGACAAGCAAACTGGCAAAGTCTAATGTTTTAACGAACTCAGCTGAAGCTGCTTTGTTAATCAATGACTTTGATGCTGCCTTGGATCACCTCAAACAAGCTTTAAAATACTCAAACAATTCTTATTTAATTGAAAATAAAATCAAGGAAGTAACCGAAAATAAATTGGATCATAACTTAGCCTCTATTGAAAAAACTGGAGATTCATTGTTCCAACTTTCAAATTACGAAAAAGCAATTTTGACTTTTGAAAAATACCTTCTTTTGAAACCTAATTCGCCTAGGATTGCCGATAAATTAAAAAAGTGTTATGAAATTAAAAACATTTTATTTGCACGAAGAGAAAAAGTATTCGACTATAGAAAAACAAATGAAAAAGACTTCTTTTCTTTTAGAAATAAACTTTCAGATGACTTAAAAGAAATAGTAATACAAAAAGAAAAAGGATTAGTGAAATATGACTTTCACATAAAATATGACACTTTTGGAATCAACAACAGTTTTTTATCCATGAGGGAGAGCTCAATACATGGTCTAGAAAAAAAAATAGTCAAATACACTCAAGACAAATCATTGCTTCCTCCTACCAAAATAGGCAATTATTTCATTGCATCAACAGATAAAATATCTTTTGATTTAAATTGGTTGACCTACACTAATACTTTTAAATCAAATCATAAAGG